>WRBQ01000022.1 GCA_009784445.1 Oscillospiraceae bacterium | reverse complement strand
CCGATCACATGCACCTTGAAAATTGAATAATGCATCCCCTGTAGGGGCGCGCATTGCGCGTCCGGACTCTTTATCCTGCTATATTAACGCACAGCGAAGCGACCTAGCCCCACCGCAGGTGGTTCCTCATCTGCTTGGTAATGGCCCAAGCAGCCACGCCGCCCAACGCACCGCTGAGCGCCGCAAGGCTCAGCATTAGCATGGCCATGATAAGCTCCACCTGAAACAGCGCAAAGGCCACAGCCATGGTGCCGGTGATGTTCGCCAGCATGCAGGCAAGCACGCAGACTAGGATATTGGGTGGGCGGCGGCGCAGTGTTAGCGGCAGAAAGACTAGGTCAACCGCCAGCCCCGGCAGGGTGTAGGTAATCAAACTTGCCGCGCCGTGCGAACCGGCCACGCCAAGGGCCATCACCAGCAGCGCCTGCACCAGTCCGCAAAGCAAGCCTGCCCCACGCACGCGGGTGAGCGAAACCGCCAGCACCAAAAACAACATGTAGATACCGCCCATGGCAGCGCCGCCGGGAATAAACGACCCGGTAATCAGCTGTGCCAAGGGCACCACCACCGGTTTGATCGCAATGCCCAGCGCTGCAATCACGGCAATGAGAATCAGGTGAAACAGGTTGATGCGCGAAAGCCAGCGGCGCATCATGCAACCTCCACGCGATAAAACGCGTTGTCGCTCATGCGTGCCAGCCGCACCACGGCATCAAAGTATTGATCGTGGCTGGTTAAGTCATGGCTGTGCGAAAAACGCACGCGCGTTGGTTTTTTCTGCAACGCAATCGGCGTGCCATCGTAGATCGCAGCGAAATAAGCGGGGAAATCATAGTCGAAATCGAGGAGCTTTTCGGGTGGCGAGCCGGGCAATAACATGCACTCACGCTGGTAGCTCAGCAGCTGTGCCAGCAAATGCGCGTCTAGACCGAATTGCTGCAAAAACGCTGCGATGTCTGTATAAAATCGCTCAGGTTCTAATGCTGTGCGGCCAAAAACGTATTGATCTTCTGCCATGCGGCCAACGTTAAAGCCCGCGATTTCCAGCGACTCGTTGTCGTTGGCTTGCGTAAATTCCGAAATGATGTGCGCCATGATTTCGCCCGGCAGGCTGTGTGGTTGTGCCTCGCAAAAGTCAAGCAGCTGCCGGTAAAAATCAGCGTAATTGGCGATTTTTTGCGTATGCAAATGCATGGCCACCAGCCGAATCATGCCAAAGCTGTGCAGCCCCTGCGCCAAAAACATAAAAAAGCTGGCAGTCAATAGGTCTGCTTGCGGCATGCATGCAGTTTGATCAATCACGTCAATGTATTCATCAATTTGTTCTTCTTTTTGGAAATAGCCAAGCGATGGCCGATAGATTTTGCGCAGTGTGCGCAGGCCATGTTTTTCGCGGTAGGCAGGCGCGGCCATGGCGGCATTGGGCAGCAGGCTGCAAGGGAAATAGTAAATTCCCGCGTGTTGCCCCAGCTCGAACAGTGTTTCCACGCCGGCGCAAAAACTTTGCAGCGTTTCGCCGGGCAGCCCTAAAATCAAGTCAGTGTGGGTGCGATAACCCGCGTTGCGGTAGCGGCGCAGCCAATAGGCCAGCTCATCGTTGGGCATGTTGCGGCGGCCGATATTGTGCAGCACCTCGGGGTTCAGGCTTTGCACGGCAAAGTTGGGGCCAAGTTTGTCTAGGCCGCTTTCGTTGAGTGTTTGCGCAATGCGAAACAGGCGCTCATTAAGTTGCTTGGTAGACTGGCACAAAAACACCATGGGATAACCCGTTTCGGCCTTGGTGGCAGCCATCACGTTGATGATTTCTTCGTCGCGCTCCAACATGCCAAAGTTGGCGTCGGCGCACCAAATGTACTCCACTTTGTTTTGGCTAAACCACGCAATTTCATCCAGCAAACGCTGCATGGTGAACTGGCGCACGCGGGCGTTGTGCTGACCCCAATCACAGAAGGCACAGTGGTTTGGGCAGCCGCGGTTGGTTTCCCACACGGTGCACCACTGGATTTCCGGGTGCTTGGCAACGATGTCATCAAACACGCCCGTCAAATACGGCGAAGGAAACTCTTCCACCGACTGCGCAGCCTGCGGTGCATTCTCTGCACAGTCATCGCCATTGCGATAAACCAAACCCGGCACGGTGGCATAGTTGGGCTTGAACTGCGCCAATTCCTCAAGCAGGCGTTGCAGGGGGATTTCCCCCTCGCCGTGGATGAGAAAATCGATGTACGCTTCCTCTTGCAGCATGGTGGCGCCGGGCGGCACATTGTGCCCGCCAAACAAAATCAAGCACTGCGGCCAGCGTTGCTTGATCGCTTTGGCCAGTGCTTTGTTATACTCGGTGTTCCAAATGTAGCACGAAAACCCCACCAAAAAAGGCTCGTGCATGCGTGCAAGCACATCGGCGATGGGTTCCCGCATGAATACCAGTTCTTGCAGGGCAAAATGCTCGTGCACAGCGGGTGACTGCTTGGCAAAAGCCCACAGTGCCGCCACGCCATAAGGCAAATAGGTGGTGGTGAACATGGGCGTTTTGCGCAGAATATCCACCTGCACCAAGGTGATGTTGCGTTTAGTCATGGGTCTCACCCTTCTTGAAAATCTTTTGTTTGCGGCAAACCCGCAGGCGCAACAGCGGCACAAAATAGCGCAGCTTGTGCTTGATCTTTAGGTTTGATTTGCCCTCGGGGCGGTCTTGCTGGTGCAGCGGCAATTCGATAAACTGTGCACCCATGCGCTCAAAGCACAGCACGTATTCCATGGTGAAGGCCATGAAAGTTTCGCGCAAATCAAAGCGCAAAAACGGCGCAATGGGGAACAGCGTTAGCCCAAAGTGTGGGTCCGTTTGCTTGGAGCGATAAAGCACCACAACCAGCTTACGGAAGGTGGCATCGCGCCAGTTAATGAAACCACGCTTGCTAGCGGGCAGGCTGCCACCGGGCAGAAACCGCGAAAGCTTCACCACCGCGGCGGGATGCTGTGCGGCTTGTTCAATCATTTGTGCGGCAAGGGCGGCGGGGGCGTCTTGGTCGGCTGTCCAAATTAGGCAGTGGCTGGCGTCGCTTTGCTGGGCCGCAATATACTGCGCTTCGTGCGCCAAGTGGCCGTCCATCACCTCCAACTGTGCAACAATGGGGATAGTGAAATGTTGCGCGGCAAGGCGCGCGGCTTCGTCGCGGCAGGCCTGCGAAGCATGCGCAGGAAACACCAGCCAAAGACGTAACACCTTGGTTGGGTCGCAAGCAGTTTGCAGTGCCAGCACGGTTTCACGCAGCGATGTAACTTCGTTGTAAGTGGGTATCACAATCACCGCGCCGCGAAAGTTGCTCATGCGCCGCCTGCTTTCTTGCTCAGCGCACCGCGGCGGCGGTTGTACCAAACGCTCACACGTGCAAAATCGGGCCAGTTTTCATCTTGGCTTGGCAGGTTTAGCTGTACTTGTTGTTGATCAATGAAGCTCTGCGGTAAGTCATACTGCGCCAACAAGGCAGGCAGCTCGGCATAAAACCGCGTGCTTTCGTAGGCGCAGCGCAGGAATATCGCGCTGCCGAGGGGCCAGGTGATGTTGCCAAACTTGGCATCGTGCCACACAATGGCAGAGCCATCGCCTGCGGCCAAGGCTTCATAACGCGCTTGGGTGAAGGCAACTAGCTCGCCCAACAGGCTGGCCGGCTGTGCTTGCGCCTGAGCGATTAAATCTAAGTAAAACTGTTCATAGCGCAGCTGCTGTGTGCGGTGCAGATGCTCGGCAATGTGCGGCAGCAAGCCCAGCGCGTGTAGCCCCTGCACCACGTCGGCGAACACGTTGGCCGCCACCCAAGCTTGCACGGGCATGGTAGTGGTTGCGGTCACCAGCTCGGAATATTCGGGGATGCTGTCGTGGTTTTCGGGCGATTCATGGCGGTGATATTGCTGCACCCGCACGGTTTTGATGCCGTGCTGCGCTTGGTAGGCGGGCTCGGCCAGCCGGGCGTTGGGCAGCACCTCGCAGCGAAAAATCTCCAGCGCGCCGTGCATGCCGGCGGCAAGCAGCTCGCCTACACCATGGGCAAAACTTTGCAGGGTTTCGCCGGGCAAGCCCAAAATCAGCTCGCAATACACAGGAATGTCGGCGGCGTTGTAGCGGGCAATCATGGCAGCGATTTGCGCGAAATTGAGGTTTTTGCGGCCAATGGCTTCAAGCGCTTGCGACGAAATGGATTGCAGCGAAAGTGCCGCGCCATTGCTCAGGCCCTCGCGCGCAAGGGTTTCGTTAAGGCTAAACACGGTGTCGTTGTAGCTTTTGTCTAAAAAGGCGCGCAGTTTTTGCGGGTAGCCGCAGCGGCGTTTGCTGTTGGCAAGATATTGCACCACCTCGGTGTCACGCGGCAATAGGCCAAAGTTGGCGTCGGCGCACAGCACGAATTCCAGTTTGCGTTGCGCCGCCCAGTCGATTTCTGCCTGCACGCGCTGCATAGGCATGAGCTTGAGGTGCTGGCGGTCGGCACCCCAGTCACAAAATGCACAGTAATTTGGGCAGCCGCGGTTGGTTTCCAAGGTCATGGAAAACAGCAGATGAGGATATTGCGCGAACAAGCTGTCAAACAAGCCTTCTAAATATGGCGAGGGGTAATCACAGCGGGTGCAGGGCGCGGCTGCGGTGCGAATGATTTCGCCTTGCGCGTTGCGATAGGAAAGCGAAGGCACGCCGGCGAGATCATCGCCGTTTTGCAAGGCAAGCAGCAGCGCGGCAAAGGCTTCTTCGCCGGCGCGGTGAATGAGAAAATTAATATCAGGCAGTTCGTGCAGTTGGCTAGCGTTGTCGTTGTTCACCTGGTGCCCGCCGAATAAAATATAACAACCCGGCCAGCGCGCTTTAATTGCGCTAGCGAGAGCTTTGTGGTATTCCATATTCCAAATGTAGCACGAGAACGCCACCATGTACGGCTCGTCCAGCTTGGCTAGCACTTCCTCAATGGGTGTGCGCAAAAAGATGAACTCGCCCAGTTGGTAGTGACGGCGAATTTCGGGCATGGAAAAGGCATTGGCGGCCACGCAACCTGCGGCATACGGCAGGTGCGCGTTATGGCCATATAAATTGCCTGCTTGCACAAAATAGACAGTTTTCACGTCAGATGCTCCTCCTCAAGCTTTGCCACGGCACTGTGCCAGTTAAAATATTTCGACAGCCTTGCGTGCACACGTGGGCGCAAATAGAACCAAGCCAGCACACGGCGCGGGATATCGCTGATCCAGTCCAAGGTTTTCTTTGCCAGCGGCAGAGAAAACCACCAGACGATGGCCATGATGATGGCAATGATGCACACCACCTGTTCAATGGTGAGCCCAAAGATAAAGCCATCCACAGCAATGCTGCGGTAGAATTCGCTGCGATAGCGCCAAAACTCCACGAAGAAGCGTGGCAAGGCGAAGGAAATTAGCGCCAGAGAAAGCCCGCGCCCGGGTTTATAAAATCGTGAACGAGTGATGAACAACACGCATAGAATCGTTAACAACACGCCCACAGCAAATTCAACAAGTTGTATGGGGAAAACATAAATGCCTAAAGCGCCGTGGAAAATACCGCTTGCCCAAGGCAAGCCAAAGCAACAGTTCCAGTAGAAGCAACGTAGTTTTTGGTAGGTGACTTGCCACAACATGAACAGCGCAAAAAAGTCAAGGTAGGCTTCGCGGTTTTTTTTCATCAAGAAAAATGGAGATACAATAGCTACGGCCAGCAACGGCATGAGGAAAATGCTGAAAAAAAATTGAAGCTGTTCTTGAAGGGTGGCATAGGTGGCGCCGAAACGCACTTGCACCATGGCAACGCGAAATTCGTTGGCAAAAAACCATCGTATGGTTGCGGAAATGAGCCAAGCCATGAACAGCAAAAAAAGCCTGTTGATGGAACGATTGCTCTCGACACTTGGCAGCAGACGCAATTTATCGCACAACAGCCAGTGCAACCACAGCACAGCACGGGAAAGTTTTTCGCGTCGGGCGCGGCTGCGCAGTGAAACATTGTGCTGGCCGCGCGCGAGCTTTTTGCCGGGTTGAATTTGCCGGCGCTTGCCGGAAAGTATTGGTGGGGCAATGCCTTGCGCCAGCTGTTGCAAAAAGTGCGGCTTTGTTGCAGGCAGCAAACGAGCATTTATGCGGCGTGAAGAGGCCAAAGGTAACGCCAGCAGCAGCATGAACGCAAACGAAACCAGTATGAAAACGAAAGGTTCGTGCTCAGAAAAAGCGTACTGAAACCAGTTGGGCAACATGGCATGCATGGCTTAAGTCTCCTCTCGCTTGCGTTGCACGCCCACGGGAATGCGCGGGCTTTCATAAGAATTGCCCAAACAATAGCTGCAGGCGGTTAGGCGGCGTTTTTTCATCAAAGCATTCCATTGCGGCGCAAATGTTTCGCGCGTGGTTTCGGGCACGTGAATGAAGTCATCGTTAGGGATAGACACTTTGTCCTCTAATACATAAACGAACGATTTTGTGCAAGGGTGAAACTTGCCTTGGGCATACAACATGCACATGGATTGTGTGCACACGCGGTAACGTTTTTCTGCGTCGCCGGGCTGTTGCTGCCCAAACGCGCCCATGTCTGCCCAGTATTGCGCGCTTTCGTGGGTGTAGCGTATGCTGTGCGCTTGCAACAGTTGTTTGAACTCTTCGACGCGTGGTTGTAGCGTAGGGGAGTATTGGGTGATTTTCACCGCGGTATTGGTTTCTTTAAGCGCGTCAAGGACCTTTGCGTTGGGCATGACGGTGGCGTTGCTTTGCACGCTGATTTCATCGGTTTTGCCAATGCTTGCGCAGGCCCAAAGAATTTCGTCTAATTGTGGGTGCAAAAACAATTCGCCGCCAGTGAAGATGGTGCTGTAGATATAATCGACGCGAGCAAACAACGCTTGCATGTTGGAAATGATTTCTTCGGCAGAAAAATGCCTGCGGTTGGTTAGATCTGGGATGTGGCCCACGCATTTGTCGCAGTGCAATGTGCACAAGGTGGTGGTTGGCATGGTTACTCGGGGCAGCACAACGCGGCCAGCGAGCTGATTGCGCAGATGCTGCACAAACACTCGCGGCAGTTGCAAAGCAACCAACCCCAGCGTTTTTAGCCACACGCGACGCGAATTTGCGGCACCCAAGCTAACTTTGGCAATTGCGCCAGACAATGGCGGGCACTTGCGCAGCAACACAATTTGCATGCGCCAAAACAGATACTTCATGCGTGATCCTCCTGTTTTGCCATGGGGATTTTGGGCGAAAGGTAAGTGTGGCCTTGGCAGTGAGTGCAGGCAGAAAGGCAACGGCGTTTTTGCAGGTTCTTCCATTGTGCGGCGAACTCATGCGGGGCGATGCTGCGCAGGTCAATATAGTCCTGCGGGAAATCGGCAATGCGGCTTTGGTCCATCAAAATGGCGGATTCGCAGCACAGGTGATATTTCCCGTGATACAGTGGTGCGGAAATCTGCTGCACGCATACACGAAATCGCTTTTTGACATTGCCGGGCTGCGGCTGTCCAAAGAGGCCGAAATCCAGCCAGTGGGTGCCGTTGTCGTGCAAATGGACGATGCCGTGTTCTGCCAACAAGGCTTTAAGTTGTTCAACGTTGGGCTGCAAGGCAGCGGGGTAGCGGCTGATTTTGACGGTGGTGTTGGTATCTTTGAGTGCGGCCAACACCTCGCTGCTGGGCATGACGGTGCCATTGGTTTGCAGGCTGATTTGCCCGGCTTTGCCGTAGCTTGCGCACAGGCGCAGGACTTCGGCCAGCTGCGGGTGCAATAGTGCTTCGCCGCCAGAAATGACCAGCGCATAAACTTCATCCACGCAGGCGAACAGCGATGCAATGTCTTGCGTGAGTGTGTGAAGCGGGATGTCTGCATGGCTTTGCAGGTGCGGGGTGCGGGCAATGCATTTGGTGCAGTTGAGCGTGCAACGCGTGGTAATGGGCAAAGTAACGCGTGACAGCACCACGCGGCCGCGAAGTTTATTGCGCAGGTGCCGCAGCAGCGCAGCGGGAGTATGCAGCGCAAGCCAAAACAAGGCTTTTAGCCAAAGCCGCTTGGAGTTTGCTGCGTTAAGCCCGAAGTTGCACACCACGCCATATAGCGGTGGGCACTTGCGTAGCAACACGATTTGTGTGCGCCAAAATAAATAATGCAATGTCGCGGTCCTCCCTTCAAGCTACAGATAACTCCATTATAGCATATTTTCCGCGAAAAATCAAGCCCAATGGGAGGAAAATCTTATGAGAGCGGCGCGCGCCCTATGAATACCTCTTGACAAACTTGCCCGTATGCGCTATAATGATTTAGGGTGAATGGTTGCTGGGTGTTTTCTTGATGCAGAGCCTTGCAGAAAATACCGCGAAGCGCCTACTCGCCGCAGTTGTGCGGGCGTAGTTTAGTGGCAAAACAGCAGCTTCCCAAGCTGCGGTTGCGGGTTCGATTCCCGCCGCCCGCTCCACCACCTGCGGTGGAGCTCCGTCGCTTTGCTGTGTCCTATGTCGGTTTTGCGAAAGCGTCGCCTATTCAGTGTTTGCGAATTTCCTGAAAGGAAAATGCTATGGAGTTCATCTTTTTTGTGCTGATTCCCGTGGTGGGCGGCTTTGTGACGCTTGGGCTGGGCTTTTTGCTGGGGCTTGTGGCGTTGGTCGCGGCACCAGCGGCGGTGATAGGCCTTGGCTATGTGGTTTTTCGCATTGTGCAATGGCTGGTGCAACTGATTGCGCAGTGACTTGGCAATAAATAAGCAAACAGGCGGCCGGTTGGGCTGCCTGTTTTGATGTTTTGCAATGAAATAATGGAATTTGCAAAAAACACTTGACAAGCACACTTGGCATGCTGAAGCAGTTGGCTTTCTTTTGTTGATGGTGTGTGTGCTGTTTGGGCAGTGGCTTGCTGCGTACGCTGTGTTTACGCTGCTATGTGCCATATGCTTTGGGGATTTTCTCGCTAAATATCGCATCTTGAAGCAGAAAAGATACTTGATTGCCGCAGTTTGTTTTGCTGTGTTGGGAATTGGCGCCGCGGCTTTGCTTCTGCGAGACTTGGGAGTTACTCAAGGGTGGTGGGGCTAATATGACGGATGAAATCGTACTAAAAAACAAACTAAAAGTAGCGAGAGCGGAAAAAGACCTTTCGCAAGCGCAACTGGCTGCCATGGTTGGGGTGTCGCGTAACACGATTAGCTCTATTGAAACGGGGCAGTTTTGCCCCACGGCAAAATTGGCGCTGATTTTGTGTATCGCCTTGGACAAGAAGTTTGAGGACTTGTTCTTTTTCGCATAGCCACACCAAAACCGCTCCATACTATGTGTATCACATACACATATGAGGAGCTGGACATGACCTTCAACAACAAGCAAACCAAATTGCAGGCCAAGCAACTAACCAAGGGGCACCGCGGCGCGGGCTTTGCGCTGTTGGCTATCAGTTTTGCGGTTGCGGCGGCGGCGGGTTTGCTGCCTTTTTTGCATGATTTCACGGCTGCGCAGGCCGTTGCCGTGCTGCCCTACCCGCACAATGACTTCACACCTTGGGCGGCGCAGGGGATTCAACTTGGGGTTGCGCTGCTGCTGGTGATGCTGGTTGCACTGCTGGTTGCGCCGCTGCGCGTTGGCCGCGAGGCGTGGTACTTCGGCGGCGCAGATGCACGCAAACGTAGCCGCAAGCGTGTGATGTTTTGGCTGCAACCGCGCTGGGCCTTCAAGGCGGCGTGGTTTGTGATTAGCCTGCGTGTGCGCAAGTTGCTGTGGGCGGTATTGTTTTTCGTGCCGGGTGGGTTCTTGTTTGGTGGCACTCTTTGGCAGGCGCAGCAAAGCAATCTGGATGTTGCGCTGTTTGCTGCTGCTGCGGTGGGCGGTGCGCTATTGCTGCTGGTTGGTGCAGGGTTTTACGCCGCCACGGTGCAACGTTACGCACTTGTGCTGTCTATTTTGGCCAAGCAGCCGCGCTGCAAACTGCGCAATGCTGTGCAACTAAGTTGCGCGCGCACAAATGATCAATGTGCGGCACTATTGCGCTATAAGTTGAGCTTTTTGCCGTGGTATGCGCTGTGCGTGCTGGTGGTGCCGCTGCCGTTTGTGCTGCCGTATTTGGTGCAGGCGCGGGCCTGCCGCCACGCGGAGCTGCTGCGGGGCGGGGTGTGAAGTTTTTGTTGACAATTCTCGGATATTGTGCTATAATGTGGGGGATTGAAGCAGAAAGGAGAATTAAAACATGGGTACTTTCTTAGGCGTAATGAGCATCGTGTTTGGCGGAATCTTGACAATTGTGACACTCAGACCCTTCCTGCGCATTTTCCGCTAAGTGCATTTTCGGACGAACTTCATTCCTCAGAAAGGAGAATATATTGATGAGTAATGTTTCGGCCTTTTTGGGCTTTTTTGGCGGGTTGTCGTTGATTGCCCTAGGCGTGTTTTCGATTATCTTTTGGTAAGTGATGCGCACATAACATAAATGAACCATCTCGCTTGCGGGGTGGTTTTTGCAAGTTTTTTGTTGACATTTCACGGATAATATGTTATAATGCGGGGGATTAAAATAAAACAGAAAGGAGAAACAACCATGGGTATTTTCTTTGGCGTGGTGAGCATTGTGTTTGGCGGCATTTTGGCTATTGCAACGCTCGTGCCCTTCGTTCGCATTTTTATCTAAAGCACAAGCCCTCATTTCTCAGAAAGGAGAAAACTCGATGGATAACTGGGTGGCCTTTGCTGGCTTTTTTAGTGGTTTGGCGCTGATTGCCTTTGGCGTGTTTTCGATTATCTTCTTATAAATTGTAGCACAAAACATAAATGAACCACCCCATTTGGGGTGGTTTTGTGTTATCGTTGCATCAGCAGGTGCGTCCATTGGGGAATTTCGCGCTTGGGCACTTTCATTTTGTAGGATTGGCCGTCGTTGGTGTGCACCACAATGGCTTTGAACAGGCCGATTTTGTCTTCGTTCACGGCAACGATGTTTGCGCGGGGGATCTCGAACTCAAACTCATACTTGCCGTCAACCGCGGCGGCGATTATCCCGCCAACCAAACCGCCCATTGCGCCGGCAACCCCGGCTGCGGTGACTTTTTCTTTCAGCGCGATGAGGCGATGTGTGGTGAGCAGCAAGTCGCCGTTTTGTGCGCCGAGTGCGCCAACCTTGAATTTTTCCACGTTGCCGAACATGGTGCTGTCTACGCGCAAGCACAGCGTTTCAACCAGAGCAACGATGTTTGTGCCGCAGCAAGGGCAGAACTCGGGGGCGACCTCCACTTTGCTTTTGCTGGCGCAAACGTGGCAGTTCACTTTAATTTTAGCCATTCTCTTTTCCCTCCAATATTGATTTGTATATTCTAACATGTTTGTGCGCGGCTGTCAAGCAAAAAATCTCTGTAAACTCTTGCAATTGTGTGGCGTTCGTGTTATACTAAAGAATGAGGAATTGTAGCCCCCACCGTCATCGCGTGCGCGATGCCACCTTCCCCGCAAGCGGTGGAGGCTATTATGAGGATAATTTTTTCAAGGAGAACCACGTTTGAACGCATATTTGGACAACGCTGCAACCACTAAGCTCAGCCAGGCCGCGCGCGAAGCCATGTTGCCCATGCTGGATGAACTATACGGTAACCCATCGTCGCTGCACAGCCACGGGCAAGCTGCTGCGCGGCAGCTGCAACATGCGCGTGAGGCCATTGCTCGCTGCATTGGTGCGCAGCCGCGTGAAATTACCTTCACCGCAGGCGGCACTGAAGCAAATAACCAGGCGATTATTAGTGCTGCTCGACTGGGCGACAAAGCCGGCAAGAAGCACATCATCAGCACGCAGATTGAGCACCATGCCGTGCTACACTGCTTGGAAATGTTGGAAAAAGAACAGGGCTTTACGCTGACACTCTTGTCGGTGGATGAAGAAACCGGCATTGTGCGCTTGACGGATTTTGAGGCCGCGCTGCGTGATGACACTTGCTTGGTCACCATCATGATGGCCAACAACGAGATTGGCAGCATTCAACCTGTGCGCGAAATTGGCGAGATTTGCCGGGCGCGCGGGGTGACTTTTCACACAGATGCGGTGCAGGCGGCGGGGCACATCCCCGTTGACGTGAATGCGCTCAATGTGGACATGCTGAGCCTGTCGGGGCATAAATTCCATGGGCCAAAGGGTGTGGGTGCGCTATATTGCCGCCGTGGCGTGCCGTTGCGGCCATTGCTGCGTGGCGGCGCACAAGAGCGGAATCGCCGTGCGGGCACAGAGAACATGCCGGCCATTGTGGGTATGGCTGCCGCGTTGGTGGAGGAAGTCGCCCACCTTGACGAAACCGCCACACGCATTGCGAATTATCGTGACCAGCTGATTGACGGTCTATTAAAGATAGAAAAGAGCCAGCTCAACGGCTGTGCGAGCAATCGCTTGCCGGGGAATGTGAACCTGTGTTTTCATGGCATTGAGGGCGAGGCGTTGCTGCTGCTGCTGGACATGCAGGGCATTGCGGCGTCGTCGGGTTCGGCCTGCACGAGCGGCTCGCTTGACCCCAGTCATGTGCTGCTGGCGCTTGGTTTGCCACACGAAATTGCGCATGGCTCGCTGCGGCTGAGCCTGAGCCGCTACACCACGCAGGCGGAAGTTGACCATGCGCTGCGGGTGATACCGGGTGTGGTGGCGCGGTTGCGTGAGATGTCGCCGATGTGGGAGGGGTAATATGTATGAGAATGACGGTATTGGCGTATGCCAATTGAACGCTGACGATGTGATAGCAGTGCTGGAAAAAGAAAAAACGCTTACCCTTGCCACATCTGCAGACAACCGTGTGACTACCCGACAAATGAGCCATGTAAATGAGGGGCTAGCGGTGTATTTCCAAACAGGAGCGCATTACCTCAAAATCCAACAAATCAAAGCCAACCCCAATGTAGCGATGAGCGTTGGCGGATATGAACTGGAGGGCGTGGCAACGTTGATTGGGCATCCGCTGGATGAACTCAACCGCTTTTTTATTGAGAAATATCAAGCTAAGCATCCGCAGTACGCCAAACGCTGGTCGGCGTTGCCCAATCAAGTGTTGGTGAAAGTAGAAGTTACGTTGGTGCGCCGATGGTGCTATGTGAACGGCGAACCTGTTATTGCAATTTGGGAGGGGTAATTTTGCACATTGATTTGAATGCCTATCCGCAGGAATTTCACGTACTGCTGCGCGGCGCAACCTGCCACGACAATAGCTACTCGCCCAATGCAACGGTGATTTTTATCGACAAGGATGATGGATATTACCTTAAAATTGCAGGCAAAGGCAAGCTGCAACGCCAAGCCGACATGACACGCTATTTTCATGGCAAGGGATTGAGCGGCGAAGTGCTTGCTTACATTTCGGCTGAGCAAGATTGGCTGCTGACAACAAGCGTGCAGGGCGATGACTGCATTGCCGAAAAACATCTTGCGCAGCCCGAGCGGCTTTGTGATATCTTGGCGGAACGGCTGGCCATGTTGCATGCGTTAGATTACGCCGATTGCCCGGTGCAAAACCACACGCAAGAATATCTGGCCACGGTGGAGCGGAATTACCGCACAGGCGAGTACGACAAGAGCAAATTCCCGGATAGTTATGGCTACGCCAGCGCGGAGGAGGCCTATGCCGTGGTGCAGGCACAAGGGCACTTGCTGCAAAACAACACGCTGTTGCACGGCGACTATTGCCTGCCGAATATCATCCTGAAGGATTGGGCGTTTTCCGGGTTTATCGACTTGGATAGCGGTGGCGTGGGCGACCGCCACGTGGACCTGTTTTGGGCACTGTGGTCGCTTGAGTACAACCTGCAAACGCCGCAATATAACCAGCGGTTCATCGATGCCTATGGGCGTGATAACATAGACGAAAACATGTTGCGTGTGGTTGCTGCTTGCGAGGTGTTTGGGTAGGAGGAGGGTTTGCGTGAAAAAAGCACTAACTTTCGCCGTCTGTTTTCTGCTGTTGTGCGGCATGGTTTTGTTGCCGTCATGCACGGCAAGTGGTGATGATTACTATGTTGACCTCCCGCCTAACTGGACACCCGCCGCCCGCCTTCCCGACGACGCTATCATACTAAATGATGAAATCGGTATACCCGATGTGGCGTTGTACATTGCAGTGTTGAGTGCGATAGAGGGGGGACGCGCATCGCACTTCGGGCGGACAGGCGAAGGCACCTTCACCGCTGGCGAGGCAGCAGCGGTAACCAGCATACGTATCAATGTTCACGGTAGCACTCATCCTGATCTTGATTCAAGTGACCTTCGCTGGCAACCCCCGCGCAACTTAAGAGGGGTAGAACATTTGAGGAATCTGGAAGAACTGCGATTGTCTCTTGAACAGGAACGTGGCCTTCGCGGAGGACTTGATAATTACAATGAGTTGAAACGACTAGAACACTTGCCTTACTTGCGAACATTGATTTTTGTTGATTTGTTATCTCTGTACTATTCTCCAGACAACCCGCCAGAATTTCTGCGAGACTTAAGGCCATTGCAAAACCTAACACAACTAACGCGTTTGAATATGTACGTTGACGGTCTAACAAGCTTGGACGGCATACAAAATTTGACAAACTTAGAGTACTTAAGTGTTCGAACCACGAACGTTAATGTAACTGGTGTCCTTGTAAATTTGCGAGGAATTGAGCATTTAACTAACCTAAGGGACCTGAATGTAAGTAGAGGCCAGCTGACAAATTTAGATGAAGTGCGATATTTAGTTAACCTTACTAGCCTATGGGTAAGCAACAACCAATTAGCGGATATCAGTGCTGTTGCGCATTTGAAAAATCTAGAGAATCTTGATGTTAGTCAAAATCAGCTTACAAATTTAAGCGATGTGCGTAATCTCGTCAATCTTACGAATCTTGCGGCAAATCATAATCAATTAACAAATTTAGACGATGTGCGCAATCTTGTTAATCTTACGCGTCTTATGGCACGCGAAAATCCATTGACAGATGCCAGCGCAGTTTCATATCTTCCGAATTTGCACTTTTTTGATGCGCGCAGTGGTTTCTTAAGTGACACTAACCCAGATTTCTACTTCGATCTTAGGAGAGAAACATCATAAACCGGATAATACGTTAACACTAAGGAGTGAAAATAATATGTATAGCGAAAAAGTAATCGAACACTTCACCAACCCGCGCAATGTGGGCGAAATCGCAAACCCCAGCGGTGTGGGCGAAGTGGGCAACGCCCAATGCGGCGATATCATGCGCGTATACCTGAAAATTGAAGATGATGTGATTGTTGATGTGAAGTTCAAGACCTTCGGCTGTGCGTCGGCGATTGCAAGCAGCTCCATGGCCACCGAGATGATTAAGGGCAAGGCGGTGGCAGAGGCTCTGGAGCTGACCAACAAGGCTGTGGCTAACGCGCTCGACGGCCTGCCGCCGGTGAAGATGCATTGCAGCCTGCTGGCGGAGCAAGCGGTGAAGGCCGCCATCAAGATGTACTACGACAACAACGGCATTGAGTATGATGCTGCGCTGTTTGCCAAGCTTGGCAACGATGCGCACGACCATGGAAATGGGGATTTGGTGGAGGAGTAAGTCGCTTCGCCGTGTCCTATTCTAATTTTCTGGAGGATTAACTGATGAGAAAATTACTTGGTTTGGCGATGAGCGTTACGATGTTGCTGGTGCTTGCCGGCTGCTTTGTGACCGAAGAGCAGCAAAATGAAATCACAACGGCGCGGGCCCCCGGGCATGAGCAAGAAACACAGCATGTGCGAGATGTTGCGGTGCAAGTTGCGGCGGGTGGTGCGCACTCCATGGCGTTGCATGCCGATGGCAGCGTGTGGACCTGGGGCGGCAACTGCTTTGGTCAGTTGGGCAATGGAAGCATAACGATCTATCGTGACCATGTTCACATTGATGAAGACCACAGCCAGCACAGCCCTATTCGGGTGATGGAAAACGCTGTATACATCGCGGCGGGCAGTGATTCCAGTTTTGCCATCAATGCAGACGGCGAGCTGTTTGCGTGGGGAAGCAACCAGCGCGGCGAGCTGGGCGATGGCACGCGTGAAAATCGCTTGACGCCAGTGAAAATTATGGATGATGTTGTGTTTGTGGAAAGCGGCTGGTATACCACGGTTGCCATCACCAGCGATGGCAGGCTTTGGACTTGGGGAATTGACATTACACAACTGGGCTGGGATGTTTATTCGCTAACGCCGGCTCATGTTATGGATAACGTTGCGGTTGCTGCGTTAGGCAACTGGCACATGATGATGCTAACCAACGACGGTCGTTTGTATGGCATGGGCTCGGCGCGCTATATGGGTGAAGTGTTTTCAGACCCGAATGCAATTTATCGCACGCCGCGGTTCATCAAAGCAGATGTGCGCAGCGTTGTGGTGAGCGGGCAAGCTGTGTTTGCGCTGACGGTTGAGGATAGACTATATAGTTGGGGTCCAAGCAGAGACTCGGGTGTTGACACCACTGCGTTTTGGGTATATATACCCACGCTGGTTTTGGATGATGTGCAAGAAGTGTTTCCCGGCAGCATGGCGTTGCGCAATGACGATAGCCTTTGGATTTGGGGAGAAGTGAGCGGCAGCTTCACGGGGCCGTGGGGTGGATCGGTACTGGACGTAATTGTGGAATACGGCACGCCGCAACAGCTGATGGAAAACGTGCTAACCGCACACGGCAACATGACGAGGCATCGACTGTTGATCACGCGTGACTTTTATCTTTATGCTTGGGGAGATAACCAATTTGGTCAGCTGGGCACCGGCCACGCCAATGTGTTTGAGTTGATTGCGCCGGAAGATGATTACGATTTTTATCACTATGAATTGATTGACGACCACAACGAAACTGCTCCTGTGCGCATTGGACGTGTGGGTTAATAAAATAGCGCAGCAGAGGATGAGGAATAAACGATGACCATACACGAACTACAACAAGAAATTCTGCGCCTGAAGCGCGAAACCGACACCTGCATTCTTGCGCACAGCTACCAAGCGCGTGAGATTTTGGAAGTCGCTGACGTGTGCGGGGACTCGTTCACATTGGCTTTAGCGGCAGTGCAGCAACCGCACCGCAACATGCTGATGTGTGGCGTGCACTTCATGGCTGAAAGCGTCAAGCTCCTCGCGCCCGAAAAAACCGTGCGGTTGGCGAATCCACTCGCCGGCTGCCCTATGGCCGAGCAAATGGACAAAGATATCATCAGCGCAGTGAAGCAAAGCTTGCCGGACTACACCGTGGTGGCGTACATCAACACTACGGCCTCGCTCAAAACCGTGTGCGATGTGTGCGTGACGAGCTCCAGTGCGGTGCAGATTGTGCAGCGCATTGACAACCCGAATATCCTGTTCATTCCCGACAAAAACTTGGGTGCGTGGGTGGCGGACCAATGCCCGGAAAAGAACATCAAGCTCCTCGAAGGCGGTTGCCCCATTCATGCGGCCGTCACGGTTGCGGATGTACAGGCGGCTCGTGCGGCGAACCCGGAGGCTTTGTTGCTGGTGCACCCGGAGTGTGTGCCCAGTGTTGTTGCCCTTGCGGATTACGTTGGCTCGACGACGGGGATTATGCAGTATGCCAAGCAGTCTGCGGCGCGGGAGTTTATCATTGGCACAGAGGCGACCATTGCCGAGCATTTGCAGTATGACTGCCCCGACAAGCGGTTTTTCGCGCTGGGTACGAAGCTGGTTTGCCCGAACATGAAGTTGACGACTTTGCCGGATGTTCTGCTTGCACTGCGCGGCGAGGGCGGCACGGTGATTGACATGGACGATGAGATGATTGCCAGTGCGCGCAAATGCGTGGACAAAATGATTGAGCTGGGTGGGTGAGAGATGATGTCTTGCCTAGTTTGTGAGCGCATTGCCATGATTCGCGGCGGCGCTAATCCGCATTTTGTTGCGGAACTGGACACCGGTTATGTTGTGCTGGGTGACCACCAGCGATTTCGTGGCTACACGCTGTTTTTGTGCAAACAGCACGTCAATGAACTGCACGAACTTGAACATAGCTTTAAACTGCGTTTTCTTGAAGAAATGACACAGGTGGCCGAAGCGGTCTACCATGCCTTTGCGCCAGATAAACTCAACTATGAATTGCTGGGCAATGGCGACACGCACTTGCATTGGCACATCTTCCCTCGCCGAGCGGGCGACACCCCGCAACCCGGCCCGGTGTGGTGGTTGCCTTGGGAGGAAATGTGCGCCGAAAGCACTAAGCTTGGCGATGAAGATAGAACCGAAATGATCGCGTTGTTGCGGCGCGAGCTGGAGAAATTACGATGACCTTCTTCGACGAATTTGCGCGGCTCGGCAACTGCGCCAGCGGTATTGTATTTATCGCAAGGAGATTTAGTGCTGATGCGGGTGGGGTGAAGAGGACGGACGAGCGAAGCTCGCCCCTACGAGCTTTCGGCCAAAGGCCGCCGAGTCAGTAAAAAATCTTGGGCGGATTTACATCCGCCCCTACAGGTCGCGATTCACTTCAAATAAGGAAAAACCTATGACTTTCTTCGACGAATTTGCCTCGCTCCGCGAACCTTCCTCAGTCCGCCCGAGGCGGCCAGCTCCTTCCCGAGGAAGGAGCCAAGGGGCTTAAAAGCATATTGACATCAAAACTTGAAGAAACAAGCTTCGGCTCCTTCCTTGGGAAGGAGCTCCCGCCGCAGCGGGTGAGGAAGGCTCGCGGAGCGACGTGGCCGGCTCCTTTGCTTTCACCATGGCTACACACTGCCCACAAACAAGTATAGGAGCACACATTGATACAACACTACGATGACTTTTGCGCAGCCCTGCTGGATGCCGGGTTCAGCCTGGGCGACAAAGACGCGCACATCTTCAGTTTGCTGGTGAACAGCTGGAACGAAGACGGCCCGCAGCAATGGCACACCGGCAACCCCGACACCGACCCATGGGAGTGGCGCATGCGTGTGCTGCAAGAGCGCAGCGACATCGCCTATGGCAAGCTGTTTTTCAAGAAGTCTGGTTTCATCACACAGGAGTTTTATCCGTGCTTTTTGGCGGCACGGCGCGGCGGCATGAGCTTCTATGAAGCGTATGAAAGCGGCACGATTTCGCACTATGCCAAGCGAATCTACGACGTGGTGGCCGAGTTCGGCTGCTTGGCGACGGACAACATCAAGCGCGAGGCGGGCTTCACACGGGACGAAAAATCAAAGTTCGACAGCGCATTGACCGAGCTGCAAATGCGTATGTATCTTACCATGCAGGGGCAGCAGCAAATTGGCACATGGCCCAGCACGGTGTTTTGCACCACGGAGCTATTCTGGGACGGCACGGACGTGTTTGAGCGGGCGGCTGCGCTTGATGCCGACGAGGCTGCTGAGATCATTGAGCAGCGGGTGCTGGAATTGAACCCTGCGGCGCAGGCGAAGAAGATTGCGAAGTTTATTACGGGCTAGTGTAGGGGCGGGCCATTGGCCGTCCGAGATATTATCATAGTGCACAGCGAAGAACAGGCGCGGACGCGCAATGCGTGCCCCTACAATGACCAACATAGGAGGTTCCCATGCAACAACGCATCGCCGTAATCTCAGGCAAAGGCGGAGTCGGCAAAAGCACCATTAGCGCATGCCTTGCGGTGGAAATGGCCGCGCGGGGCAAACGTGTGCTGCTGGTGGATTGCGACATCGGCCTGCGCAGCTTGGACATGATTTTGGGCGTGGACGAACACGTGCTGTTCAGCTGGGCCGACGCTGCCCTTGGCCGCTGCACAGTAAAGCAGGCGGTGCTGCCCTTTGGCGGCATTCATCTGCTGTGTGCGCCCTTGGCCACCGAAACCGCCCTTGAAGAAGATGCACTTGCGCAGCTGGTGACCACCTGTGGCGATTATGATGCGGTGATTTTGGATGCACCGGCGGGCATTGGCTTTGGCTACCGCGCAGCAGTGCAAGCAGCCAACCGCGCACTGGTGGTTTGCACGGCAGACCTGGTGTGTGCGCGCTCGGCGGCACTGGCAGGCACAAAGGCGCTGAGCATGGGTGTGCAAGAGGTGCGGCTGGTGATCAACCGCTTTGACCGCAAGGTTGCGCTGCAACGCCGTCATCTAGCCATTGACGAAATCATTGACGAAACTGAGTTGCAATTGATTGGCGTGGTGCCGCGGCAAAGCCAGCTGTTCTTTCAAACCAGCAACGCCAATGTGCTGGAGGCTGGTTTGGTGACGCAGGCGGTGACGCAAATCGCTGCGCGTCTTGCCGGCGAAAATGTGCCGCTGATGATTCCCAATGCACAGTGACCATCTGTGGTGGAACTTAGTAAATCGAATGCAAAATATCCGTAACCCCGGTGAGGAATTTCACACAAACCCAGCGACAAATTAGCGAAACCGAAATTTTTAACTAAAATTTACTAATCACATGTCTAAAGTCTAACAATGGAGGAAACACTAACCATGAAACGTGCATTAGCTATCATTCTTTGCCTGCTGCTGACCGCAGGCGTAGCCACTGTGTTTGTCGCTTGCGGCAACGGCGGCAACGAAGTCGCCTTGGCGGACTTCCCCAACGTGGGCGTGGGCGGCGATGACGTGGCGGCCATGGGCACCGCCGGCAACGCCACGCTCATACCCTTTGCAACCCTAGATGACAACGACAACGCCACTGTGCTTGGCTTGGTAGACCTGTTTAGCACGCGCGGGCAACGCATTACCCTAAATGACCGCAGCGAAGTGACGGTTAACCGCGGCGAATGTCCCCTGCGGGGCGACGAGCGTATACTGAGTATAACGGCACAAGGGCAAGAAGTGCTTGTTAGTGTGCAGGAAAGCGACGGCGTGCGCACGCTGTATGGTCGTGGCTGGATTGCAGGCAGCGAAAATGATCCCTACACGGTGCGTGTTGACCTCAATGCGCCACTCACCACCCGCGCTGTGGCTACCATTGCCACTGTGCCCACCACGGCGCGCACCACCGCCACGGTTGATCCCATTGAGGCTGCGCGTCGGGAAATTCTTAACAGCGACATGACCGAGCAAGAACGCCAGCGCGCGTTCCGTATGCTTAGCTATCGCATGGACGGCAACGGCGTGTTCTACACCGAGCGCGACCCTTGGCAAAAGCAATTTGGCTTTAACGCGCTGTTTGACATGGCTTCGCCCTTTTTGCAAATGGTGTATGGCACCATTCGCCTGAACTTCCGCTATGGGTACATGTATGACATTTACCAAGAAGGTCCCAACCGCAACCGCGTGCGCCACGACGCCAACGGCAACCCCATGTTCCTGCTGGACGAACGCGGCAACCGCATTCCCAAAGACTGGCTGATTCAAATGTGGGCAGGCCGCTATGGCTTGGCCATGCTGGGCGCTGAAATTGGCGTGTATACCAAACCCAGCACGCAGGCTGCACAGCACTTTTTCTCGGCCGTTGAGCAAGAATACGTCATCATGACCATTAGTGTGTATCAGCACGACTTCCAAAGCGGCCGCACGCAGCATTTGTTCCGCCGTGGCCCGCACCCCACTTGGTGGATCACCGGCTTTGTGCCCGGCGCGTTCCACAACCCCTATGCCAACAATCGCGGCAAAAGCGAAGTAATCACCGTGGGCACACTGACCTTCCCCAGCCCGCAAATGATGAACTTGGTGGCCGACGCATGGGTGCGCGCAGGTTTCCGGGAAATCAACGGCATTCCCACGCATCTCAACCCTGAAACGCTCACGCGGCGCGGCAACAGCATCCACTTCAGTTGGCAATATATGGACCAAGACGTGCCTAGCCACCGCTTTGGACGCCCTAATTAGGACTTTTGTGACTTTTTAGAAAAAAGTTTGTGAAAAAGACTTGACAAACGCGAGAATATCTGATATCATTGTAAGTGCAAATGGGTTTGGCTTGGGCAAAGCTCAAACACCATTGCAATAAACTTTGAACTCAACCCATTTATTATGAAAGGAACCTAAACCCCATGAAAAAAATTCTGACTATCGCAATTGCCCTTATTATGGCTCTTTCCCTGATGGTTGGCGCTGCTGCAAACACAGCCGGCACCGATGCCATCGACAACATGCGTGACTTGGTTGCTGAAGTGGCTGAAGCCGTCGGCGGTCTGGACGTGCTTGCTGCTATCGTGAACGACTTCTTCGTAAGCGCTGGCATTGATGTTGAAGGCGAAATGCCTGAAGGTGCTGACGAAGCCCTCAACAACACCATCACTGCTCACCTGATTGCTAATGGCCATGATGAAGACGGCCGCTTGGTAAGCAGCCTGAACAACATGTTCAGCAGCGATTTCATGAACTTTTTGGCTCGTCTGTATATCCCCTGCTGGGAAAATCCCGTTGACGTGCCTACTGGCGACAGCAACGTGATTGCTATTGCAGCTGCTGCTATCGTTGCAGTTGCAGGCGCAGGCGCATTTGTAGTGCTGAAGAAAAAAGAAGAGAAATAAGCCCAATTTTCTCAAATCAAACCCTCGGTTAACGCCGGGGGTTTTTTCGTTGTATAATGTAGCATGAACATGACACAATTGAAGCGCGGGCAAAGCGCAATAATTAAACAGGTGCATGGTGCGGGTGTGGTTGCACTGCGCCTGCAAGAGCTTGGGCTAACCCCCGGCACCGAAATTACGCTGCAATGCACTGCACCGTTGGGCGATCCACTGCTGCTGCGCCTGCGGGGCTATTCGCTTGCGTTGCGGCGGGAGGATGCAATGCTGCTGGAAATGATAATGTTGCGTGGTTGAGAGGATTTGCTGCTTGCTTTTTTGCGCAATGTATGATATAATAGACACAGAGCGTTTCGTCTAGATGCAACGTGATTAATGCACAGCGAAGCGACGGAGCTCACCGCAGGTGTGGTATAATAGAGATGGGGCCTAGCAAGGAGGTATACACATATGAGTAAAAAAATTACAATTGGCGCGGCGTTGGCGCTTGCGTTGATTATGGTTGCGGTGGCCATTCCGCTAACGTTTTTGTTTGCCGAAAACCGTTTGAATACCCTGATGGGTGACCTGCATCACCGCGTGGCGCAGGCACATGCCCTAGAGGAAATTCGCGGTGTGGTGCAAAGCGAATTTTACCGCAGCTTTAACGAGGATGACATCATTGCCGAAATGGTGAGTGGCTTTGTGCTGGGTTTGGGTGACGAACATAGCCGCTATTTACCGCCGGAGCAGTGGAACGCGTTTTTGCAACGGCTAGAAGGTCAACAACCCGACCTTGGGCTGGAATTGCGCTATGTGCCGGGCGATGTGATTGAAAATGATGACGAAGAGGAAGTGCCTGCAACCGAACCCGGCGTGCTGGTGATTGCACAGGTTGCGCGTGATAGCCCTGCTGACCGGGCAGGTTTGCGCAGTGGCGACCAGCTACTGCGCGTGGAAACGCTCACCCTAGTGTTGTTTGACGAGGACGACCTCACCACCTATAACGCAGATAGCTTGATGTCTGCTATTCTCAATGTTGGCGTGGCACAGGTTGAACCCATGGTGGCCGTGGACTTTACTTTTTTGCGTGATAATGAGCGCTTGGAAGCGAATGTGAGGCTGGGGGCGGGGGTCTCCACCGTGGCTAGGGAGATGATGGCCGATGCCAACGGCAGCGACACCATTGGGTATATCCGTATTTTCTCGTTCTTTCGTGACACCGCAAGCGACCTAGACACGGCTATCCGAGCCATGGAAGCCGCCGGGGCCAATGCGTTTATACTTGACTTGCGCGGCACTTATGATGGCACTTTGGAGTTTGCCGCGCAGGCGCTTAACCTGCTGATGCCGCTTTCTCAGCCGGGTGATGCGATTGCCACCATTCATTTTCGTGGCGAGCGCGAACCGCAGTCGTTCACTTCGGATGCGTTCAATATTTTTGATGGCATTGTAACGCAGGGCATGGTGGTGTTGATTGATGAAAACACCGCAGGGCCGGCAGAGCTGTTTGCGCACGCGCTTGCGGTTGCGCGCCCGGCAGAAGTAGTGCTGGTGGGGCGTCCCACGCGTGGTATTAATACGGTGCAGGGACATTTTCCACTGTCGCAAGTGGGTGGTGGGATTATTCTCAGCGTGGGTACCATTGTTCCCGTTGGTGGCGATGCCAACTGGAACGTGGATGGCGTGCAGCCCAGCCCGCCCAGCGACACGCTGCAATACAACCCATATAGCGATGCGTCGCAGTTGCAGGGTGCGATTCGGCACCTTACGCCGACGACAGAAGAATAATAAGAAAAAGCAAACCCCCACTTTCTGCGTGGCAGAGAGTGGGGGTTTGCATGAGCTGCAGGTGTTGCCGCGAAGCGCCTGCTCCCCGCAGGGGCACAGCGAAGCGACGGAGCCGCACCGCAGGTGCTATCTCCAGATTTTGATGACGCCTTCGTCGTTGAGCACCTTGAGCAGAGTCATGAGGATGGGCGCGAGCAAAATGCCGATGATGCCGAACAGCTGCAAGCCCATATACATCGCCGCAATGGTAACCACGGGCGGCAAGCCAAGGTTGGCGGCCATGACTTTTGGCTCCACAATTTGGTGCACGATGGTGATGGTGACGTAGATGAGGATAAGTCCAAGTGCCAGCCAGAATTGCCCCATGATCAAGCTGTACAGCGCCCAAGGGGTGAGCACAAAGCCTGCGCCCACGGCGGGCAGGAAGTCCAGCACGGCAACCACGGCGACGATTGTCCACAGGTAATTGCCGCTGTAGATGCCAAGCAGGCGCATGATGGTGAGGCCGATTGCCACTTGCGCGGCGGTGGAAACCATGATGATGGTGTAGGCCTTGAGCAGCTTGCCCAGTGAAGAAAACAGAATACGCTTGGCGGCCGACAGCGCGTCTTGGCGCTTTTGCGGCAATTGGCGCTTGATGAACCGCACGATGTCGTCGTAGCCGATGGTCATGAAAAAGCTGGTGATGACGGTGATGACCACGGCCACAGCCACGGCGGGAATGCGCCCGGCAAAACTAAGCACACCACTGACCGGTGCGCGGAACCACGCGAAATCGATGTTAGACACCAAGCCCATGACTGCGCCGCCCTCACCATAGGCGAACGGGTCGGTGACGTTATATTGTAACCAGGTGTTGAGGCTTTCTTGCATGCCGGCGGGCAACCAGCGTGTGAGTTCGCTCACTCGCTCGGCCAAGCCGATGACCAGCTCGGGCAGGTTCTGCACTTGCTCGGTCAGAAAGCTTGCGAAGTTGGTGGCGCTTGCCCACAGCCGCATGCCAAGGGCCGCGATGATGCTGACAATGACCAAATAAAACAGCAGCACGAGCATCACGGCGGTGAACTTTTTCTTCATTTTGAACTTGCGGTTGGCGAAGTTCATGGGGCGTTGCATGCAGGTGGCCAAGAAAAACGCAAACATAAACGGAAAAACCAGCCAAAAGGCGTAGCGCATGAACAGATAAAACGCTACCAGTATCAGTAGATAGTAGGCGGTGTCGATGATGCGCTCGAGGCGGCGTTGGGTGGGTTGGCGAAGTTCGGGCATGGTATCCCTCCTTTTTATGCTAGGTATATGCGGAGTGCAGGGATGGCGATTACGCTATTTCTCAACCCAAGAAATCCTTCAACCGTTTGCTGCGGCTGGGGTGGCGCAGCTTGCGCAGGGCCTTGGCCTCAATTTGGCGAATGCGCTCACGCGTAACCTCGAACTCGCGGCCAACTTCCTCCAAGGTGTGCGGGTGGCCGTCTTCAAGGCCAAAGCGCATGGCCAGAACCTTCGCCTCACGCGGGGTGAGGGTTTTGAGCACATCGGCCAGTTGCTCTTTCAGCAGCATCATGCTGGCTTTGTCGGCGGGGGCGGGGGCGTCTTCGTCGGGGATGAAATCGCCCAGCAGGCTGTCCTCTTCTTCGCCAATGGGGGTTTCGAGACTCACTGGCTCCTGCGCCACACGCAGAATTTCGCGCACGCGCGCCACTTCCATTTCCAGCCGCACAGCGATTTCCTCCACGGTGGGGTCGCGGCCAATTTCGTGAAGCAGCTGCGTGTTGGCTTTCTTCACTTTATTGATGGTTTCGACCATATGCACGGGGATGCGGATGGTGCGGGCTTGGTCGGCAATGGCACGAGTGATGGCTTGGCGAATCCACCAGGTGGCGTAGGTGCTGAACTTGAAGCCCTTGCTGTAGTCAAACTTGTCCACGGCTTTAATTAGCCCCAGATTACCTTCTTGAATGAGGTCGAGAAACTGCATGCCGCGGCCAACGTAACGCTTGGCGATGCTGACCACTAAGCGCAGGTTTGCTTCAGCCAGACGCTTTTTGGCATAGGCGTCGTCGTCGTTGATGCGGATGGCCAGCTCAATTTCTTCCTCGGGGGTCAGCAGCGGCACGCTACCAATTTCCTTGAGATAGACCTTCACCGGGTCATCCAGCAGCAGGCTTTTGTCTTCGGTAACAAGCCCTAACTCGATGTCTTTGGGCGTTTCGAGGTCGAAATCGTCCAGCTCAAGGTCAATGCCAAGCGTGAGGTCGGCGGTCAGCTCCGCAAAATCGTCGATGATTTCCACGCCCTGTTTTTCTAGGGTTTCATACAGGCGGTCGAGGTCATCGATGTCGATGCCTGGCTCTGCAAAAATCAAGTCGATTTCTTGCATGGTGAGCTTGCCGCTGGCCAGCCCTTTGTTGATGAGCGCTTGGATGGACGGGCTGAAGGTGAAGGTTTTCTCTTCCATGGTGTTTCTCCTAGTGATTAGTGGATAGTGGTTAGTGATTAGTGTATTTGGTTAAAATTGCGTTGACGCATTCGTCTTCGGTGAGGATATCATCGCCGAGCCCGGCGGCTTGTGCAAAGCGCGCTGCGGCTGGCAAGGTGAGTCCCGCTTGTAGCAGCACATCGCGCTGGGCAAAGACCTCGCGAGGGCTGCCTTGGGCAATGAGGCTGCCGTTGTGCATCACCAGTACACGGTCGGCCTGCATGGCTTCTTCCATGAAGTGGGTAATGAGCAGCACGGTTTTGCCCTGCCGGTGCAACTGGATGACGGTGTCCATGACCTCCTGTCGGCCGCGTGGGTCGAGCATGGCAGTGGATTCGTCTAGGACAATCATTTGCGTTTGCATGGCGAGCACGCCTGCGATGGCCACGCGTTGTTTTTGCCCGCCACTGAGCTTGTGCGGCTCGGCGGTGGCGAAGTCGCTCATGCCCACTTGAGCCAGTGCGTCGTCCACGCGTGTGCGGATTTCCGCCGGCGGCACGCAGAGGTTTTCGGGGCCAAAGGCCACGTCATCTTCCACAATGGCGGCGATAATCTGGTTGTCGGGGTTTTGAAAGACCATGCCGATTTGGCGGCGAATGTCGAATAAATTATCTTCAATCGAAGTGTCCAAGCCGTTGAGCAGCACTTGGCCGCTATCGGGCGCAAGCAGGCCGTTGCAGAGCTTGGCCACGGTGGATTTTCCGCTGCCGTTGTGCCCCAACATGGCCACGAACTCGCCTTGTGCGATGTTGAAACTCAAATTTTGCACGGCAGGTGAGACTTGTGTGTTTTCATCTAAAGCTGGGTAAGCGAAGCTGACATTGTGAAACTCTAGCATGTGCTGCCTCCTTGCCAAATGGCGGTGCTGCCACAGGGGAGCACATGCCCGGTGCTTTCCACCGGCAGGCCGATTTCCGTGCAGCTGACGGTGCCGCCCAGTTGTGGCACCAAGCTTTGCCCCAGCAGATATTCCATCACGCCGGGTGAAAATTCTGCGCTATAGCTGTTGAGCAGCAGCATGCCTTGCGGGCTAAGCAATTGCGCGCACAACTGTAAAAAGCCTTGCAGTTCGTCGGCCAGTTGCCACACTTCGCCGCCGGGGCCGCGGCCGTAAGAAGGCGGGTCAAGCAAAATCACGTCGTAAACATTGCCGCGGCGGATTTCGCGCTGTGCGAACTTCACGCAGTCGTCTACCATCCAACGCACGGGCTTGTCGGCTAGGTTGCTGAGTGCGGCGTTTTCTTTGGCGCGCTGCACCATGCCCTTGGAGGCATCAACATGGGTGACGTGCGCACCGGCGGCCAAACATGCCACGGTAGCGCCACCTGTATAAGCGAATAAATTCAGCACTTTTTTGTCTTCGGCATGTTGCTGCAAAAAAGTCCAGTTGATGGCTTGTTCGGGGAAAAGCCCCGTGTGTTTGAAGCCCATGGGCTTGATGTGAAAACGCAGCTCGCCATAGCTGATTTGCCATTGCTCGGGCATGGGCCGCAGGGTTTCCCAGGCGCCGCCGCCGCTTTTGCTGCGTTGATAGCGTGCGTGTGCTTTGGCCCACAGCGGGTGATTGCGGCCTTGCCAAATCACTTGTGGGTCTGGGCGAATGAGCACGATGTCGCCCCAGCGCTCCAAGCGGTGGCCGTCGGCGCAGT
This sequence comes from Oscillospiraceae bacterium, assembly GCA_009784445.1. GTDB lineage: Bacteria > Bacillota > Clostridia > Oscillospirales > Acutalibacteraceae > WRMQ01. Next base: position 5,770 of record WRBQ01000022.1, on the reverse strand, counting down.
CAAGCAGGGCATAGTCTTTCCAGTCGGTAGTGTAGCGCATTTATGAGCCTTTCATTTGATTAAACGCGCTTAAAAACGCATCGTTGTCCTTCAGGTTTGGTTTGGTTTGCGGTTGTTCGGCAAGCAGTTTTGCTGCCCAGCCCTCGGCATTTGCCCAAGGGTTATCCACGTTTTCGCAGGTGATTTTCATGCGCATGGCCTCGTTGAGTTCCTCGGGCGTGAGCACGCCGCTGAGCAGTTCTGGCTCGACACCCTGGCCGTTTTCCAGTCTGGCAAAGAGCTTGAAGGCAAGCTCGCGGTTCACGCGGGTGATGAACTGCTCTGCGCTTATTTTGTCCCGCAGCTTGGCATAAAAATCAGGATGCTGCAACAACAGGCCCAGCAGGCCTTCCTCAGCCTTAGCTGCTTGCGGGTGAATGCCCCGCTGGGGATCGATTGCGGTTTGCAGGTTGCTGTGCGACTGCATGAGCTTGCGATGCTGTTCGCGTTCGTTTTTTCGCATGTCGCGTTTGCGGGTTTGCTCCACTTGGCTGAGAATTGCCTGCTTGTCCACCGTGAGTTCTTCGGCCAGCCGTGCGGCGTAGATATCGCGCTCGGTGGCTGTGCAGCGTGCTAGGACCCGCACCGCCTCGCGCAGGTAATCCGCTTTGCCGGCGGGTGTGGTGAGGTCAAGGTCGCCGCGTGCGCCCAGCAGCGCGAATTCAATGTCATTCGCCGCGTCCTCCAGCAGCTGGCGGTAACGTTCCGCGCCGTAGGTGCGCAGCACGTCGTCGGGGTCTTTGCCGCCGGTGAGTTGAATCACCCGCAGCTTGAGATTCGTGTGCCCCAGCACCTCAAGTGCTCTGGTGGCAGCGCGTTGCCCGGCTTCATCGGCGTCGTAGCTGAGCACCACTTCGTCGGCGTAACGCGCCAGCAGCTGTGCTTGATCACGGGTGAGCGCCGTGCCTAAACAGGCCACCGCCTGGGTGAAACCCGCTTGGTGCAGCGCGATGACATCCATGTAGCCCTCGACCAAAATCAGCCTGCCATTGGCGGTGTTTTTGGCCACGTTCAGGGCGTAGATATCACGGCCTTTTTTGTAGGCCAGAGTGTCGGAAGTGTTGATGTATTTGGGCTTTTCGTCGCCCAGCACGCGGCCACCAAAGGCCACCACGTTGCCGCGCAGGTCGATAATCGGCACCATCACGCGGCCACGAAAACGGTCATAATAGTTGATTTTGCCGCTTTTTTCGCTGCGGCTAACCAAGTTGGCCTCTACCAGCTCTTCGGGTTTGTAGCCCAGCGCCCGCATGTGGTCGAGCAGTGCGCTCCAGCCGGGTGGGGCATAGCCCAGCCCAAACTGCCGCACAATTTGCGGCGAAAGATTGCGCCCGCCCAGCCAGTAGTCAAGGCCAACTCGGCCTGCGGGTTCTTTGAGCTGCTGGTGAAAAAACTTGGCGGCTTCGCGGTTGGCGGACAAAATGCGCAGGCGGCGTTTGCTCAGCCCGTCGTCGTAGTTATCCTCGGGCAGTTGCATGCCCATGCGCTGGCTGAGTGCTTTCACGGCCTCGATGTAGTCCAGACGTTCCATGCGCATGAGGAAGGACACAGCGTCGCCGCCTGCGCTGCAGCCAAAGCAGTAAAACGAGCTGGTGTCGGGGTACACCGCAAATGAGGGCGTTTTTTCGTTGTGAAACGGGCATAGGCCCATGAGCAGTCGCCCGCTGCGCTTGAGTTTGACATATGGCGAAATGATCTGCTCGATGTCTGCGCGGCTACGCAGTTCTTGCAGGTAACTGTCGGGAATGGCCATAGAAACCTCCGTCATCAATGCGTTTCGTTACATGTTTCTGAAGATTCAATGCCTAAGCGCCGTTTGAAAAACTTACAATTTACATCGTGAAAGCCTTCTAGGAATTTGCCAGACTTCAATCCAAATTCAATGAGATATTGATAGGCACAAGGCAAGTAATTCTGGCACTTGTCTGAAAAATTACATATGCCGTGCTTATCGCAATTTTTACATTCGTTACAAAAGTGATATAGATTCCATAGATATTCTTGAACAGCAAAATTTTTCAAGGTCCAAGTGATTTTGTGGTAAAAAATGCTGAATTCATTTTCGCCGATGGCACGCGTGTGTTTGAGATAACAAATATAATTGTATAAAGAGAAAAGCTTTTCATATTTTCTGCTTTCGTGGAGAGGAAGATGATGGAAAAATTCGTCATATTGAAATTTTCCGTGTTCAATCTCATGACGAACGGTATTGATTTCAAGATCGTTCATCATGTTGTGCATAATTTTATGCGTAAACTCAGTTCGACGAATACATAATTGTTTGCGCCATTGACATAACGCAAAAATGCTACCTAAAACTGTTGCGCCGATGGCTAAAGCTGCTAGCCCTAAACCAATCCACTCAATCATAAAAAGCCTCCTTGCTCGCCGAGAACACGCGTGCGTATCACGCACGCCCTTCCTCTTATGCGTTATAGGCGGGGAGTATCACTCCCCGCACCACTAAGCTGCACGTTATTGCACTACACTTCCGCTTGCGCCTTCACCATGGCAATCACTTCATCGATGTACATGACATAGGCCTTGCGGCCAGTGCGTTTTTGCCCGTTGTATGTTTTGGTCAGCGAGCTGATGATTTGCCGCAGCTTGAGGCGATCACCAATGCGCCAAATGCGGTAGTTCACCAGTTGCAGCAGCAGCTCGCGCAGGTGCAACAGGTGTTCGTCCAAGTCGCAGTCGGCATTTTCACGCACACAAGTGCGGATTTCGGTCAGCTCTGCCAGCAGGCCTTCGCGCTGCTGCAAAAAGCGTTGTTTGCCCAAGCTACGGTCGATTTTTCCGCGGATATTGAGCATCATCAGTAGGGTAAGCACGGTGATAATCAAGCCCAAGATACTCGCCCAGTTGCCTAAGTAGTTTAACACGATTTATTTTCTCCTTCACGCTATTTTCTCGAAATGCTTATATATATTCACCGCATCGTCCAAGCGCGCGGCACAAAGCAGCTTTCAAACACGTGCACGGCAAAGCGGTCTGTCATGCCGGCGATGTAGTCTACGGCCGCACGCTCATTGCCTTCGTCGGCGCAAATGCGCTGGAAGTCCTCCGGCAGCTTTTCGGCGTGTTGGGTGAAGTGTTCATACAGCCAGGTGATGATGTCGATGACCTTGCTTTCCTCGCTTTTGCATAGGGGATTGAAATATACGTGGTCAAACATGAATTTGTGCAGGGTATCAAACGCAGCCTGAGTGGCGCCGTCAAGCGCGATGGCGTTAGTGCTGTTTTCCACTGCAGAAAGCACAAGGCTGTGAATGCGCTCGCGTTTGCCTGTGCCTAAGATGGATTTCGGGATGTCTTGCGGGTGCAGCACACCGGCGCGGCGGGCGTCGTCAATGTCGTGGTTGATGTAGGCAATGCGATCGGCTAGGCGCACGCATTGGCCCTCAAGCGTGGTAGGCTGCGGCCCGGTTGTGTGGCGTTCGATGCCGTTGCGCAGCTCCCAAGTGAGGTTAAGTCCGTGGCCGCGGTCTTCGAGCTTGTCCACCACGCGCAGGCTTTGTTCGTAGTGATTGAAGCCGGGCGGATACACCTCGCGCAGGGCGCGTTCGCCGGCGTGACCAAAGGGTGTGTGCCCTAAATCATGCCCAAGTGCGATAGCCTCGGTGAGGTCTTCGTTCAGTTGCAGGCAACGCGCGATGGTGCGAGCAATTTGCGCTACTTCTAAGGTATGGGTCAAGCGTGTGCGGTAGTGGTCACCCTCGGGCGACAGGAATACCTGCGTTTTGTGCTTGAGCCGCCGAAACGCGCTGGAGTGCAAAATGCGGTCGCGGTCGCGCTGAAAAGCGGTGCGCAGGGGGCACTCGGCCTCGGTATGCTGGCGGCCACGCGTGTGCGCGGCCTGCGCCGCGTGTGGCGAAAGCTGTTGCTCGGCTTGTTCCAAGCGTTGGCGAATATGCATAACATCACCTCTACATAGATATACGCGCGAATCGTGCAAGTTCCTGCAAGAACGTGAAAAATTTTTGCGGGTGGTGGTGGAGGGTTGCGGGGAGTGATACTCCCCGCCTATAACGAATGAGCCGCAGGGCGTGCGTGATACGCCCGCGTGTTCTCGGTGAGTGAGTGCGCGTATTACGTGCACCCAACCGCACATCGTTTTAGGCGGCGCGTATTACGCGCCGCAAGTAGTCAAACACTAGATGCACTAGCAGTTGGGGGATTATATTCTTAGCCTATTTGTGGTACAATCTATAAAGACAAATAAAATCAGCGGTAGAGCTGATTAGCCCTGCCGCTTAAATGAAGTGCACTCAAAAAACAAGTGTAAAACTCGCGTGTATCAATTGAGTGTCCCAAGTGTTATAATAATATTGTAGTTAACGAGTGTAGGTGAACTGTATGCCGGTCACTTGCTGGCTGGTGATGGTGAGGCTGTTGGCCGCGAGCACGTAGCTCCACAGTTCAGGCTCAATGCAGGCTTCCGCGCTGTCGCAGAAATCCGGAGTAGTGCAGATATACAACGTGCCATTCGCAGTTGTCCAATTGATGGGCATTTGGGGCTCTTCGGTGATGCCGCTGACGTCGCGCACACCAGTGCCGTCTTCATTGAAGGTATAGAAAACAGCGCCCTGCCAATACCAGTTGCCTGCAACGCTTGCGGCTGTGTCTTGCACTTGTGCGGGTGCAGTGGTAGTGGTTGCGGGTTCTTCGGCTTGCACTCTGGTGTAGCTAAAGCGCACGCCGGATTCTTGGCGGCTTTCGATGGTGACAACATTGTTGGTGATGCTGTAATCCCAGCGCTCAGCGCGGCGAGTGCCTTGCACCACATCAGCGCGGTCAATGTCGATGTTCAAGCGGCCATCACTGGGGATTGACCACGAAAAACCTTGGCGAGGCATGCCTGCGCCACCGCGCACGCCAGTGCCGTCTGCGTTGAATACGTAAGTAAAGCCTGCGTTGGTGTTCCAAGCCCAAGTGCCGACCAGTGCGTGTTCGCTTACGTCTGCGCCGCCGCCGCAACCTGCGAATGCGACGCCCATGAATGCTGCCAATGCCAGTGCCAGAATGATTGCTAGTGTACGTTTTGCCATGTGTGTTTTTCCTCCAACAATAAAAATGATACTACTCATTATACACGAATGCGCGTGAATTGTCAAGCGATTTATTCATGTATGGCTCAAATTGAGGTGAAACTCCATGCTCAGTGCCGAAATCGTGTATAATAATAAAGGCAAAAGACTTGCGCGAAATTGCACATTTTGATAGCTAAATCGGATATCGAATATCAAGTCTATTCAAGCCGTGAAAAATAGTGTATGATAGTCATATCGGAGGAGATGTGTAATGAATAAATTTTATCCATCCAAAACCGAAAAGACGGTAATTACCCTTAGAATTAAGGCGGATTTGCTGAGCGAAATTGATGAACTATCTGGAAAAGTTGACATAAGCCGCAACGAATTTATTATGCAGTGCATTGATTTCGCAATGAACTCTAGCCAAATAAGAAAGGAATGACAACATGAGCAACGTATACGAAGAACTGTATGAACACATCAAAGCATTTGAGGCGCGCCTCACAACCAAAATTGACGGCTGGGATGAATTCGTGGCCGACATCAAAAAGAGAATACTCGCGCAGCAAATCGCCAGCTACCCCAAAAGCACATAAAATCAACGGCAGAGTCAAAGTGACTCTGCCGCTGTTTTTTATCATGCTTTAGCGTCTGGGCGGGCGGCGGTCGCCATCACGGCGGGGCGGGCCACTGCT
>WRBQ01000021.1 GCA_009784445.1 Oscillospiraceae bacterium | reverse complement strand
GTGTTTGATGTGGGCAGCATTCACATGGTGTCGCGCTTGTTGGATGGTGAGTTCATGCAGTATCAAGCGGCGATTCCCACCAGCGCGAAAACCGAAACCACCACCGATGTGCGCGAACTGATTGGCGTGGTGGAGCGTATTTCGCTGATTATTACCGAAAAAATCCGTAGCCCAATTCGCTGTGAGATTCAACCCGCGCAGGGGCGCTTGGAGTTCAGCTGTGCCACTGGCGTAGGTACTGCGCGTGACAGCGTGGCGGCCAGCATCACTGGTGAAGCCTTTGAAGTGGGCTTTAACAACCGCTTTTTGCTTGATGCGCTGAAGGCTTGCGACACTGACCAAGTGCGCGTGAACTTTAACGGCCCGGTGCAGCCAGTGGTGATGCTGCCGACCGACGGCGAGGCGTTCTTGTACATGGTGTTGCCGGTGCGATTGAAGAGTGAGTAACCACCTGCGGTGGGCTCGGTCGCTTCGCTGTGCTCTCGGATAGATTGTTAAATCATAAAACAGGCGGCTACATTATGTAGCCGCCTTAGCTTATTCTGTTGCGGAAACTAGAAGCCAAACACGCTGAAGCTGGTGAAGCCGGTGATGAGCGCAACAATGGCAATCGCAGCGAGGTGGGCCGGGTAGAAACCATAGAATAGCCACTTGGCGCGTTTGCCGCGCTCGCCGTTGAAGTTTTTGATGAGAAATGCGCCAATGAAACAAAACACCGGGAAGAACAGCGAGGAAATCACCACATTGGTGTTGCCCATCATGCCGTAGATCATGTCGCGCTGTGCTTGGGCGAACTCGGCGGTCATCATGGGGCCGTCGGCGTAGAGATATGGCCCAACTTGCAGCAATCCCCACATGGAAAAGGCGGAGAGTGCCAGCCACAACAGCCCTGCCACGATGCCGGGAATGAGGCGCCGCGCGTTTTCCTGTTTGATGATGTGATATAACAGCACCACCAGCGGGCCGAAGAACAGCCAGTCGAAAATCAATATCATGGGGATGGACACCAGCACAAAGATGAGAGCATAGACCACTTTGAGCACTGCTCTGTGTTTGAGTTTATCGTAGATGAGCAGCAACAGCAGGCTGACGATGATGGAGAACATGATGTTGAAGCGGAACAACCCCAGCGATAGCATATAGAAGGGGATGGCGATTGCGCCGAAGAGGCCAAGCCGCAGGATATATCGCTTGAGGTTGGAGGTGTGCTTGTAGCCCTCGACGATGAAGTAGCCCAAGATGGGGAAGGCCAAACCGCCGGCGGCATACATGGGAATGAGCAGCCACAGGGGCAACACGTCTTGCCAAGGGTAGAGCGCGTGGTGCAGGAACATGCCGATCATGGCAATCCACTTGAGCTGGTGTGCGTTGAATTTAAACATAAGGAATGTCCTTTCTGCTAATTGTGCCGCGGGCAGTTCGGCCGATATATTGCACCACAGCTGGATTGCCGAGATAGAGGATATCGCCAACGCCTTCTAGGGTGGCATCTAAATGGTCTGAAACAGCGATTGTGACTTCGCCTGTGCCATTGAGCGTGACGACAGCCGTGGCGGTTTGCAGGTTGCCAGCAACGATATGCCCACTGCCATTGAGGGTGATATTTGCATGGGTTGCATTGCCCGAAAGATACAGGGTTGATGCACCGTTTAGGGTTAGGTCAAGCTGCTCAACTGCTAGGGGGACGACCATGTTGAGGGCACCATTTGAGGTGATGGAGAAGCTTGGCGCGCGAATGGTGTCTAAAGCTGCGATGTGCAGTGCGCCAGTGACATCAATTGCGGTGAGGTAAGGGGCGTAGATATAAGCTCTGGGTTGGGTGATGTGATAGATCGTTCTGTTTTCGCCAGTTGCGGCAAGAGATAGTGTGCTGCCCTGCACCGAGACCTCGTGGAAGTTGAAGAGGTTTTCTTGCATGGCTAGGGTGACAGCGAAATCTTGCGATTGCCGAAAGCTTACGATGAACGAGGAGCTGAGTTGCAGCTGAGAGAAATCATCCATCGGAAAGGTGCGCGAAACAACCGGGCCGCTGCCGTGGATGACCTCGTGGGGTTGCGTTGAGCTGAGACTTGCGCAGCCAACCAGCAGCAAGAGGATACTGATGATGCCAACGAGTGCGATGAGTTTGCGTTTGAACATAGCTTTCCCTTTCTGGTTAGATGAAGGCTCTGATAAGCAGCATGCCCGCAAACAACACCGCAAAATGCACTGGGTAAATGACGTAGAACAGCCACTTCATGACTTTGCTGCGCTTGCCGCGCTCGCCGCTATAACGGGTGAGCAAGAAGGCAGCGAGCACGATACCAGCTTGGAACGATGCCTGCACTGGCGCAAACTGGTAGTTCATCAGCAGGGGAAGGTTGACGCCGGCTTCGGCAAATTGTGCAGCTAGTTCCGGCGTGGTTTGTGCGCTGAGCATCAGACCAATGAGCAAAAACACCACGGCGGCAAACACCGGCGGCACCACACGGCGGGCGGTTTCGTTTTTGATGATGTGTGCCATCAATACCATAGCCATGCCCACGAAGTACCATTCCAGCAGAACAACGGAGAAGGGAATCATGAGCGCGAATAAAATCCAAAACAGCAACTTAGATTTCATTCTGTCGTACATCATCAGCACAAGCAAGCTTGCGACAATGGTAAACATGATGTTGAGGAAGGGGTATACAATCGGGTTGCCGCCGCCCAAGGGCAAGGTGAGCACGAGAATGTGCAGGGGCAGCGCAAGCGCGCCAAACGCCAGCACACGCAGGATATATCGCTTGTGGTTTGAGGTGTGTTTGTAGCCTTCGGCGACGAAATAGGCCATGATAGGGAAGGTGAGCCCACCGGCGATATACATGGGATAAGCGAGCCAAATGGGAATGATTTCCCACCAAGCGATGACCATGTGGCTGGTGATCATGCCGATGACGGCCATGATTTTGAGTTGATTTGCGTTGAGCTTGAACATGTCGGTTTATTCCTTTCGGTTGTAGAATGTACACATAGTATAACGTAAACGGCAGGGTGTTGCCAGCGATTTTGGGTGGAAATTTTGCAACTAGCGGTTGCGGGACATAAAAAACAGGCGGCTGATGTAGCCGCCTGTGTTGTTGTTGGGTTGGTTAGCGGAAAATGCGCACGAAGCTGAAGATGCCATAAACAGCGAAAAAAAGAGAAAGCGGCCAAAGAACCAGTAGTCCAAACATACCCAGTGACATACCACCGCCGCCAAAGACTAAACCTAGAAAAAACGAACCAATGGCTGCCATGAACGAACCAATCGTAATCCAAATCATATTCTTCCTCCTAAAAAAGCATGGGTACCACTACCGACAATAGCAAGGCGGTGACAACGGAAAAAAACCCGCCAGCAACGATGTTACCGATAGAAAAATGACCGTAGATCATCAGGCCGAGGCCAATGGGAAACATGGCCAAGAGAAGCAAGTAGAGAAATTCCATGTCGATGTCTGACCTCCTTTCCATGTAATATTACGAGCGTGTGACCAATGTGTTACTAGTTTGTCGCGCGTTTGGAAGAAATTCCTCGTGAGGGGAGCAAAATTTATAATAAAAAACGGGCGGCTACAGGATGTAGCCGCCATTGAGATTGATGCAAACGAAAGCGGAAAAATTACGTCGCTCCGCGAGCCTTCCTCAGTCCGACCCGAGGTCGGCCAGCTCCTTCCCGAGGAAGGAGCCAAGGCTTAAGAGGATAACGCTAGCCAAACATTTGGCAGCAGGTTAGTTAATCAAATACGGCGCGCCGGACACAAACTGCATGGGGTTGATGGCTGTGCGCGAGCCGTCGGCGTTGAAGCGGTCGACTTGGAAGTGCAGGTGCGGACCGGTGGAATTGCCGGTGTTGCCCATCATACCAATGTGCTGGCCGGCGGAAATGGGCATGTCGCGGCGAAGTTCCGGTGCAAAAGTACGCAGGTGCATATATACCGTTTGGATGCGGCCATTGGCAGGCCCGAAGTGGCCGTGGTAGATGACAACATAGTTGCCCATGCTGGAATTGAAACCGAAGGCTGCCACCACACCGCACAATGCCGCGTGAATGGTCCAGTTGGGATACCAGTTGTTGGCGATGGAGACGTCTACCCCGCGGTGAACCCGGCCGCCGCGGAAAGGCTCGCTTGCACCAAAACGGCTGGTGATGCGCGCGCCGTGGTGCGGGAATGGCCAAACCATTTGCCCGGTATTGCTCACGTTGCCAATTTCACCGGCTTGGATGCGCTGATTGATGATGGCGTTGATTTCGCGCTGGGCAGCTTCGTACTCACCTTGGCCGCGGCTGATGCTGGTTTCGATGCGCCTAGCGTCTTGGCCGATGGCGTTGATGATGCCTTGAATTTCGCTGCGGACTTCATCAATGCGTTGGATTTCTTCGTCCAACAGAGATTGCTCTTGGCGTTGACGCAGCAGGGCTTGGGTGACGGCAAAGGTGTCGGTTTGCAGTTGTTCGCGCTGTTCTTCTAGGTGTTGTTGTTCGGTGCGCAGTTGCTGCTGCAAAATAGCCATGTGCGCCATTTCTTCTTCTAGGTCTTCGCGCAGTTGGGCGTCGGCCTCGGCTTGGCGGGAGATGAACTCCGTGACGGTGAGTACGCCGGAAAGATCGTCGCTGGCCAGCAACAGTTGCAGGTTGCTGACAGGGCCGTTGATGTATTGCTGGCGAAGGCGCTGCATCAGCAGCTCTTGCATGGCTTGAATTTGCTCGTCGCGCTCTTGCGTTTCGGCATACATGAGCTCGATTTGCACTTGGCTTTCTTCAATGCCGGTGTTAAGCTCGCGAATGCGGGCGTTGAGTTCATCAATTTGTGCGGTGAGCGCGTTGACTTCCACTTGAATGAGGTTGATTTTTTCCTGCACGGCTTGCACTTCGGCGTCCAAGGCAGGCAGCAGCGCTTGTTGGCTGGCTTGTTGGGCACGCAGCTGGTTCACCTCGGCGCGTTGGGCGTCGATGCGTTGTTGAATTTGTTGCATGTCGGCGCGGATCTCCGCCTCGGTGCGGGCAGAGGGCAACACGGCAGCTGCAAATAACACTACCACCGCTATGATAAGCGAAAAACTACGCTTGAGTTTCAGTTTCATACACATTCTCCTTGAGGTAACGCGTGATGGACAGCATGGAGCCACCACCACCGGTGAGCAGGCCAAGGCCAAAGAATACAATGAGCAGCAGCGGTAATTGCTGCGCAAGGGAAAGCGGCGTGAATGAGGGCAGCAACACGCCCAGCAAAGAGCCCAGCAAGCGGGCCACGCCGAAGAAATAGACCAAACAAACAATGACTAGCGAAATGGCTGAGCCAACAAAGCCGATGATAAGGCCCTCCACCAAGAAAGGCCAGCGAATGAATGCCGGGGCTGCGCCCACGCTTTTCATCACCTTAATTTCTTGCTGGCGGGTGAACATGGTGGTTTGCACCGTGCTGGAAATGATGAAAATCGACACCAACAGCAGCACGATAATCAATGCGCCGCCAACAATGAGGAACGCGCGCTCGATGGTGGCAAGCTGTTGCGCCACGCCCTGCATGTGCCCCACGGAGGTGATGGCTGGGTCGAAACCTTCCAGCTGGCGTACAGCGGCGTCGAAAACCTCCAGTTGTTGGCTGGTGGGGCTAACTTCAAAGCTAGGGGGCAGAAAGTCTTCGCGAGCACCGTCTAGCAGGCGAAAATCGTCGGCATAGGTGGTGCGCATATGCTCAAGGGCCTCGGCCTGCGACACATAGCGCACGTCGCGTACGTTATCTAGGGCGGCAATGCGCTGTTGCAGATTATCGCGTTGGGCATCATCCAACCCCGGCACGAGAAACACGCGAATGACGTTGCGCGCGCCGAAGTCTTGAAAGGCACGATTGAAGTCGCTGGCAGTGAGAAACACCAAGCCAATGAGCATGAGACAACTGACCAACACCAGCACCGAGGCCATGCTCATGGTGCGGTTGGACGAAATATTGCGAAAGCCCATGCGGGTGAGATACCCGCGGCCGTGTTTTGCCATGATGAATCTCCTGTCTTTTGCGGGGGGAGGTCGTTTTTCCTTACGGTCTCAGGTCGATGATTGGCGTTCCGCCGCCTTGCACTTGCGGCAATTGTCCATCCCAGCTTTGGGCGATTTCCCAGTCAACGAGCCGATCTGTGATGGAATCTGCGATGAGGCGGTTGGCGGCGGCTTCCGCTTCTGCTGCCACAAGAATTGCGGCTGCGTCATACTCCGCTGCTGCCAAACGAGCTTGCGCACGAACCACGCGGGCGCGTTCTTCGGCCTCAATGCGCACCAAGTCTTGCTCTGCGGCTTGGGCTTGCTCAATCGCCTCGTCAAAAATATCGCTAAATTGGAAGTCTACAATGTTGAATGCGCGAACAATAACCCCGAACTCAGCTAGTTCTTCTTCAAGCTGTGATAACATGTCGGTTGCAATTCTTGCGCGGTAGTGCACCAATTGCGATGAGGTGTAGCGAGCGGTTACGTCTTTCACTGCTTGCTGCAGCGCGGGCACGATAATGTCACCTTGAAGGAATGCTGTGCCGATGTTTTGCACCACATACAGTGCTCCGGCGGACGTTATCTGGTAGTTTAAAACGATGATGGCATCCACGGACTGAAGGTCGCTGGACACCGCCGTGGCATAGGCTTCCACCGTTTGCACGCGAGTGTCTACCACTTGGAAATGTTGGACAAGCGGTGCGCTGAATTGCAGACCGTTTGGTACCACTCTGCCAGTGGGCGCGCCAAGCTGCACCACCACACCGACATGCCCAGTGGGGATGGAACGCATGGAACTCAATCCAACGATAAGTATAATGACAATGATGGCTGCGATTGCGATGAGTTTTCCGATTTTTTTATTCATGTTGGGAATCTCCTTCTGAATTGAATGTTTGAGCTGCGATCGTTCCGCGAGCCTTCCTCACCCCTCGCGGCTCGGGGAGCTCCTTCCCGAGGAAGGAGCTTGGGGCTTGCCACCTGCGGTCTGCGGTGGGACTCGGTCGCTTCGCTGTGTTCTATTCCAACCCTATAAAAATCCATCGCCGGAGGCGGCTAGGTTTTTTTGGTTCTTTTTTTGCAAAAAAAGAACAAGAAAATCATCACCCTACCCGGCGTTGGGTGTAGGTTGCGGGAATCGGCAACGGCGCGGTGTGATTACGCTGGATGGGCTGCGGCGGCACGAGGGTTGGTGCTTGGCGCAGGCCGCCGTCAGCGGTAACAATGCCGTTATCCAGAATGATGATGCGTTTGTTGTATTGCCGCACGAGCTCGTGGGCGTGAGTGACCATCACAATGGTGGTGCCTTGCTCGTTAAGCTGCACGAAGAGATCCAGCAGTTCGCGGCTCATGCGGGGGTCGATGTTGCCGGTTGGTTCGTCGGCGATGATGAGGTCGGGGTTGTTGGCCAAGGCTCGGGCAATGGCCACGCGCTGTTGCTCGCCGCCGGATAGCTCGCTGGGTTTGCTTTGTGCCTTGTGGCTAAGCCCAACCAGCTGCAGCAAATAGGCCACGCGTTCGCGAATGGCGCGCTCGCGGCGGCCCACCACGCGCATGGCAAAGGCAATGTTGTCGTACACATTCATGTTGGCGATGAGGCGGAAATCTTGAAACACCATGCCCAGCTGACGGCGATAGTGCGGAATTTGCTTGCGGGTGAGGTTGTTGAGTTCATAGCGACCCACACGCACGGTGCCGCTGCTGGAGATTTCCTCGTGCAGCAACAGCTTGAGAAAGGTGCTTTTGCCGGCACCCGAGGAACCCACCACAAACACAAACTCACGCGGGGTAATTTTAAGGTTGACCCCACGCAGTGCCTTGGTGCCGTTGGGATATTCTTTTGTGACGTCGCGAAACTCAATCATGGGTAAACACTCCTATGCTAAACTGCTATGCAATAACGCGGTAAAACTATACAACTTTTGCAAGATAAAGGGAAAAAGCGCGGCAAAATTTACCGAATCCCTAAAATGGGCGAAAGACGCATCTCTGCGTCTTTCGAAAAAATCGGATATTTGGTTGGTAAGGGCGGCCATTGGCCGTCCGTGCATATGGTTGCAGCGGACGCGCAGTGCGCGCGCCTGCGGCGAGCAAGTCGCTTCGCTGTGTCCTATTCGGGGTTCATAAAAATCATCGTAATCGCACGGCAGTGCCCCAAACCATGATTTGCACGCCGGTTTCGGAGGCCTCTTTGTCGTAGTACACGCGGATGATGGCATCGGCGCCAAGCGCTTGTGCTTTGGCGATCATGCTGTTGTTAGCGCGTTCCACGCCTTCTTCAATGACTTTGCCGATTTGCTCGGTGCTAAAACGCAGCTTGAAGGGCGGCACGCCCACGCCAGTGACGAGGCCCAGCGCTTCGTCGATGTCGCGGCCGGGCACGAAATCAGTGTTGGTGATTAACATGGCAATCTCCTCCAGGTTACGGTAGGGGCGGCCATTGGCCGTCCGTGATGTTTAGAGCGGTAGGCGGGCGCGCAATGCGCGTCCCTACATTAATAGCGAATGGGCCGTGCGTCGAGGTATTTCTTCACCATCAGGGCCACTTTGAACACGATGGCGTCGTCAAACTCACGCAGGTCAAGGCCGGTGAGCTTTTTGATTTTCTCTAGACGATATACCAGAGTGTTGCGGTGCACAAACAGGCGGCGCGAGGTTTCGCTGACATTGAGGTTGTTCTCGAAGAATTTTTGGATGGTGAACAGCGTTTCTTCGTCCAAGCTGTCAATCGTGCCGCGCTTGAACACCTCTTGCAGGAACATGCCGCACAACCGTTTGGGCAGCTGATAAATCAAACGAGCAATGCCCAAGTAATCGTAGCTGATGATTTTCTTTTCGGTGTCGAACACCTTGCCCACTTCAAGGCTCACTTGGGCTTCTTTGAAGGAAGCAGCGAGGTCTTGGATGGTGGACACGGTGGTGCCAATACCGATGTGCGGCTGGGTTTCATACTGCGGGCTAACGGCGTCGGCGATGGAGCGGGCGAGTTTTTCCAAGTCGCGGCCTTCCATCGTGCCGCTGCGCAGCTCTTTCACCAAAGCAATGTCGGTTTCGCTGATGTTGACAACAAAATCCTTGGCTTTGTCGGGAAACAGCGTTTGCGTGGCGGAGAACACGCCTTCGGTGTTGCCGTCCACGCTGCGAATAAGCAGCACGGCACGGGGCACTTCGTTGTTGAAGTGCAGCTCACGCGTGCGCAGATAGATGTCGCCGGGCAGGATGTTATCGAGGATAACATTTTTGATGAAGTTCAGCCGATCGTAGCGTTCGCCGGCGAATTCCTCCACACAGCTGAGCGCCGCGGCACAAAAAGCCGCGCTTTGCAGAGCATGGTCGTCATCACCCTGCACAAACAAGGCCATGGAGGTGCCGCTTTGGTTGTCCACACGGCAAAAGGCGTTTGCGCCAATGATGAGCGGCTCGTTGGTGAGGAACACGCCAGAGATATCCTCTTTGCGTGTTTCGCCCACGCGGGCAGCTTCACTGCAAGCGAAGACGTTGCCTTCTTCGTCCACGGTGCCGATGCAGCGTTTTGCGGTGTCGGCCAATCTGGGCAACATGCCTTGATAAAGTCGGTTTGACATTGGTGCAAACTCTCCTCATGTCATTAGTATCTATCATTATACACTATCGCGACACAAAATGCAAGCCTTTTTTACAAAAAAAATCATTTTGTTTGTGCAATATGTCCAGCCAGTGATTTAATGCAGGAAAATTTCGCGGGGGAAATATTGGGAGGAGTGGGCTTGGCTTGTTTTTTGAGCTGCGGCGCGTGCTACGCGCCGCCTTTACGGTATGTGCGGTAGGGTACGCGTAATACGCGCACGTTCACACATAAAATTTATCTGTTTGCCAACGTTTAGGGTTTGCTTGCACATAACGTCTTGCGGTGTGCAAATATTTCGCCGTAGTGATTGCGCTGATATATGCGCCATCTTGCCACAACGAAAATTTGATGGCTTTTGTAACGGCTGATTTCAGTTGCAGCACGACGCGGCTGGGCTGCGGATTGTGTTGAAAGTCCATGAAATGCAACAGCAAGTGCACGTGATTTGGCATAATGACATAACAATCCAATGCAACGGATGGGTAGGCGGTTTCAATGTGCTCGATACAACGTTGCACAAGCTGGCCATGTTCCGAAAGCGCCATTTCACCTTGCAGAATTTTGCCCAGCATGGGATGTTTATCTTTCACGCAAACGGTGATGAAATACACGCCATTGTGCATGCAAACCTCCCATATTGTCGTGCGCGTATTACGCGCACCCATAAACATATTCCGTAAAGGCGGGGCGTACTACGCCCCGTGTGTTTGAGCAACGCCTACCCCTCCAACTTGTGCCAATTGCCACCCGTGCGGCGTTGCGCTAACAGGGCCGTGACGGCCAGCTGTTTTTCGTATTTCTTCAGCGCGGCGGCGTGCAGCTTGCAATATTCGCAGCGTTCGCGGTTGAGCATGCAACAGCCACAGGCCGGGCAGGCGGTTTCGCCGCGCGCGGGCACGGACTCACCGGCTTCGGCGGCTTTTTCTTCGCGTAGATCTTTCACGGTGTTGCCGGTGCGGGCGATGTATGCGTAAACCTCTTCCGCAGGCATGAAGGCCACCCAGCTGGGCGAATGCTTCACCGGCAGGCCGCCCTGCTTGCGAATGACGATGTTCACCAGCATAATCAGCAGGTAAGCCAGCATTAGTCCAATCAGCCCGGCGATGACAAAGGGCTGCGCCACGGGTTGCTCGGTGCTGGTGGTTTCAAAGCTAAACTCGGTGTTGTCGCCGGCGGCAAGGGCGGTGATTTCCCGCTCCACGCTATTCACTTCAACGCCTTCGGGTTGCAGATGCAGCACGGCGCGGTCGGCGGCGGGCAGGGCAAGGTTGGTGAATGTAATGTCGTAAGTCACAGCATCGCCGGGGCGCACATTGCGTCGGCTGGGATAACCAAAGGCGTCGGCGTCAATGTTGCCTTGCACAGCGTAATCTTCGGTGTGCACACGGAAAGAAAGCGTGAGCAAGTTGCCGGGCGCCAGCTCGCCGATAGCCCAGGTGATGTGGGTGTATATGTTGTCTTCGCCTTCTTGTTCGATGTAGGCTAGCGTGGGGCGGGCGTTATAGGCTGTGCTGACGGTGCCGCGGGCGAGGGTGGTGCCTTCGGGCACTGGTTGGTTGAAGGTGATGTTTTGCAGGGCGTCGTCGCCGGTGTTGGTGAGTTCAATGGCATGGTATTGATAACGACTGCGTCGCACAGGCACAGTGACGGTGGTTTGTGCCGCAAGGCCGTTGTCGTGTTCTTCGGCAGCTTGGGTGAGGACGACGTTGAAGGTTTCAGGGTTGTGTTGGCGCAGGCTAAGTGGTTGCACAAGATTAAACTGCAACAGGGCAACCAAAGCCAAAGCGGCACAGGCAATGCCCATGCCGTTGATGATCAACGAGCGGCCAAACCATTTGCGGCCACAGGCAAAGGGCTTGCAGATGTTCACCGCCAGCCACAGCAAGGGGAATGCCAAGGCTAGCCCCAGCACAAACAATAGCACCCATATGTTGCCGGAAAGCAGCGAGGCGGGGTTGTCGAAATCTACATAGCGCAGCATGGCGGGCACGAAGTATTCCATGAAGTCGCCGTCTGCAACGGCAGACAAAATGGCATGCACCGCAATGGGGATGCCCAAAAACACCAAGGGGGCAAAGATTTCTAAAAACATGCGTAGTTTGGCAAGAGGCGTACTGAACAAGGCGGACTTTGCGCGGTCCAAGCGAAGGCTGAAGGCTGAACTGGCCAGCTCCACGTGGTCGGCCTCGTTGGTCAGGCGTTCTTCAATGCGATAGAACTGGATGTTGACACCGCATTTGGGGCAGGCGGGTTTCCAGTCGCTGATCTCTAGTTTTAAGTTGCACGCTGGATTGGGGCAGTAAGTTGCCATGGCGTCCACTCCTTTGCGTCATATTTCGGCTAATTCATTATAGCACATATCGCACAAAAAAAGCAAGACTTTTCTTGCAGAATTCATAAAAATCACTGTGCTTTCTTAACGGCGAAGCGGTTCGCTCCCACAGGGGAAAATTAGCGTTGCATTGTTGGCGCAAATAGTGTATAATGAAAAGGTGAAAAAACTCGCTGTGAAGGAGAACCACATGAACTGTCAGTATTGCTTGACCCCAATGGGCAACGGAAAGTTTTGCCCCAGCTGCGGCGCGGCTGCCGCTGCGGCACCACCACCGCCTGCTCAACCTGAGCAACCGCCCGCGTGGAACAACGACCCACGCAACGTGAACGTGAATCCACAACCCGGCTTTGCGCCACAGCAACCCGCTTGGCAACAACAGCCCGCGCAACAACCTGCCTGGCAGCCGGTGCCGCAACCTGCACGCCGCCCGTTTTATGCACGGTGGTGGTTTTGGTTGCTTGTGGTGTTCGGCGTGTTTTTCGTCATTGGCTTTTTTGCCGCAGGCGGCGGCGAAGGTTTGAGCGAACAAGAACTCGTGGGCCGCTGGGGCTGGGATGAAAACACCAGATGGCACTATATCTTCAATGAAGATGGCACGGGCTCGCGCAGCACAGACAACTTTGGCCGCGAGCAGTTTTACTGGAGCGTGAGTGGCCGCACGCTGCGCATTGAGTCGCAAACCAACCGCAACTTGCAGTGGGGCATGCGCATTGAGCGCTGGACCATGCGCTATAACAATGGCACGCTTTCGCTAAGCTTGCAGGGCACAACCTATCGATACATACGCACGGACGGCGGCGGCGGGGTGATTGACGTTGAGCCAACGACGATTCCCGCGGACCGGGACAACGCCATTGACATCAGCGTGTCACCCGAGCAACTGCAAGGCACGTGGAACTGGGATGAACGCCCCACATGGCAGTATTTCTTTGCGCCAAATGGCGTGGGCACGCGCGGCGGCGGCGGTGCTGCCGTGGAAGAGTTCTCGTGGGACGTGGAAGGCGGCGTGTTGTTCATCAATAGCGTTGACGGCGACCCGTTGCAGTTTGGCGTGGCAGAGGAACGATGGGTGGTGCTGCTGATTAACAATCAAATGATACTAACCAGCATGCAGGCGGAAGATATGTCTTTCGTTTACCTGCGGGCGGACTAACCACCTGCGGTGGGGCTCGGCCGCTTCGCTGTGCACAATTGCAGGCTAAATCTATGTTCAAGGAGTGCCTTGATGAAGAAATTACTTAGCATCATTTTATGCGTGGGGTTGTTGTGCGGCACGTTTGCCGTTGCGGCATTCAGCAGCAATTGCCCTTGCACGCCTGAGGAAGACTATTACGCTCGCCCGCTGATGGTGGTGCTGGGCGACAGCATTGCCGCCGGCTGGGGCGTGGCGCAGCACGAAAGCGCAGCAGCAATGTTCGCGCAGCGGCATGGCTACCGGCGCGTGAACTTTGCCTATGCGGGCAACATGTCGCACAGGTTGCGCAATGCCGTGACTACCAACGAAACCATGCAAGACTATGTGAGCCGCGCCGAGGTGATTCTCATCAGCATTGGCGGCAACGATTTCATGCTGGCAGGCAGCTACGGCGACTTGGTTGGCCATGTGATGGACGCCATGCTGCAAGACGACTTTAGCTTTATGCAACCGATGTTGGCTGCCCTTGAAGAAAACTTCGCGGCGATTATCACACAAGTGCGTGAGCTGAACCCCGATGCCGTGGTGATTGTGCAGACGATGTTTAATCCTGCGCCGGCATTGCCTTCGCTTTATGACGCAGCGGGTGTGGCCATTGCTGCGCTCAATAACGTGATTCGCAACCAGCACGCGCTTGACCCAGACGCTTTTGTCATTGCTTGTGTGCACACAGCCTTTGCCGGGCGCGTTGGCGTGGCGCAATTGGACTTGATTCATCCCAACGTGCGCGGGCACCGTGTGATTACCCAGGTGCTTGATGATGCCTACTTGGGCACGCAAACGGAGATTCCGCTGTCGCCTTGGTGCACGTTTTCGCGCACGGCGCTGCGGCCTGTGCTTTGGCTGGTGGACGTGCTGGTGGTTCGCCTTGGCTTGCGGCTGCTGTGGCCGCTGCTGGGTGGTGGCGTGATGTGGCTGGTGGATGCGATTGTGGGCAGATTGATTTTCTAATGATTGTGAGTCCGAGGCGGCAGGGCACTAAAGCTCTGCCGTTGATTTTTTCGTGTTCTTTTTATAGCTGGCAATTTGCTCACTAAGAATATCTTTTTTGATGCCCGAAATGAAATCGCTCCAGCCGTCTGGTTCTTCTCTCAAGCGCTCCTCAAATACTTTGATGTGTTTGTACAAGTTCCTCGTATATGTTATCCATGTGTATCATCCTTTCATGTTTGGTTATCATAAACATTATAATTCAAATTGACTTAAAAGTCAATGCCTGAGCTAAAATATTGTAAAATTTTCTACATGAAAGTATATAGAAGAATCCGCGATTTGCGGGAAGATGCAGACCTTTCGCAAGAAAAACTTGCGGAGCTTCTTTGTTGTCACCAGACTACGTATAGCCAATACGAGCGAGGAGTACGTGCCATCCCGCTGGATGTTTTCGAGTTTTTGGCTGATTATTACAATACCTCAACGGATTATTTGCTTGAGCGAACTGATGTGGTAACGCCATACCCAAAGAAGAAATGATTAAGTAAAACCCCGTCACAATCGTGGCGGGGCTTGTTTTTGTGATTTCACCTATCGAGGAATGACGGGCGCAAAGGGCTGGCCGTCGAAGCCGCCAGTGATGCGCAACAGGTGCGCGTGGGCATTGCGGCCGCGCTGGCGCAAATAGCCCGCTTGCACGAAATCGGGCAGTTCGCCGCCAATGATGGGCAGGATGGCGATGCGGTCTGGTGCGCCGAGGGTGTTGCCGGTGCGGTCGCGCATGATGTAGGCGGGCAGCACTTCGGCTTCGCCCATCACGGTGGTGCCATCGGGATAGCGGCGGATGTTGGCGGTGACCAACTTGGTGTATTGCGTGCGGGAGTCGGGCGGGTTCAGGCGGGTTTGATCTGCAAGGAAGTTACCGAGGGAGTAGATGATCAACCCGCGTGTGCCATCTTCGCGGTAGTGCCATTCAATGGGCATGGGTGTGTGCGAATGGTGACCCATGATGATGTCTGCACCGGCTTCGGCCAAGGCGCGGGCAAAGCGCACCTGCGCCACGGTGGGTTGGTTCACGTACTCCGCGCCCCAGTGGATGGAAACAATCACGATCTCGGCACCGTGGGCACGCAGGTTGTTCATGTCGGCCACCATGGCGGGGATGCCGTTGGTGACATCGTAGAAGTTAAAGCGGCGCACGGCGAAGGTGTGCTGGTGTGGGGTAAGCAAGCTATCCAAGCCGTTAAGGCTTTCGGTGTAGGCCACAATACCCACTTGAATGCCGTTGACGTCAATCACAGTGGGCGTGTTGAAGGCTGCTTCGCTTTCATATGCGCCGGTGTGCGCAAGACCTGCGCGGCGGAAGTTCTCAATGGTGGCCACCATGCCGGAGAATCCGCGGTCAACCGTGTGGTTGTTGGCGAAGATGAGGTGGTCAAAGCCAGCGTAATCAAGAGCTTCGAGCACTTCAAAGGGTACGTTAAAGCGCGGCCAAGTGGTGATGCGTGTGTTGTTGCCATAGGCGTCCACAGGGGTTTCCATGTTGATGATGTTGAGGTCGCCCGCGCGGATGAAGGGCGCAATGTCACGCAGGAAAGGCCGGAAGTCGTAGGTGTTGTAGCCGGCAGTATTTTGTCCGGTGCGTGCGGCGCCAATGGGTCCGCTGTGCATGAGGGCGTCGCCCGCGAATTGAATGCGGATGTTCACCGGCTCTGCGGGCGGCTCGGTGGCAGGTTCGGTGGTGGCATGCGGCACGTAGTTGCGCGGTGTATCATCGTTGTTGGTGTTGAGCACGAACACTAGCGTGAGTGCGACCAACAGTGCTGCAAGGCCGGCCAATATGGCAAGAAGTAACTTTTTCATGGGGGCTCCTTTGATGGGATTATATAGGGATAGTATGTGTAAAATGGCGGGCGGATTTGCATATGTTGAAGAGGTGCGGACGAGCAAAGCTCGCCCCTACGGGAAATGCGGCCAAAGGCCGATTAGAACGTATGCCCAAGCTACTATATATTGACACTTGGGTTGTCCGTGCGGCCAACCAAGTAGTCGATGGATACGTCGAAAAAATCTGCAAGGGCGATGAGCGTGGGACAAGAGGGTGTTTTTCGGCCAAACTCATAGGCTTGGTACTGCTGCACTAGCATGCCCAAGCCGTCCGCTGCAGCTTGCTGGGTTAACGTGTGTTGTTTGCGCAGCTCGCGCAGCCGTTGTGCAACCATGTTGAATACCTCAAAAAAATTTTGAAAAACACTTGACAGAAACCAAGTGGTTGTAGTATAATGAGAGAGAAAAGAAACCAAAGAGTTGCAAAAGGATGCTTGCGCAATGCACAAATGAGGCGCTCAACGAATGGCTGGAAACCTGCACCAACGAAGAACTTGCGCTGCTGGTGTGCGTGGCGCGGACAATGCATAAAGGCCGTGCTTAAAACGCGTGCTCAATCCATTGTATGGCCGCAACTTGGCCATTGGCGGCAGTTTCAATGGCAATCACGTCAAACCTGCATGGCAAGTTAACCGGGTTGCGTTGCAAATATGCCTCGGCGGCGGCATGCAGCTTGGCTTGCTTGGCGGGCGTGACGGACTCCGCGCCGCCCACGCGTGCGCCAACCTTGCGCAGCTTGACCTCCACAAACACCAGACAGTGCTCGCGTTGTGCGATGAGGTCAATCTCGCCCAAGCGGGTGCGAAAATTGCGGGCGATGATGGCGTAGCCATGCTGGGTTAGATGCGCGGCGGCGATGTCTTCGCCGAAATTGCCGGAGGATTGTTTATGCTTCATTGATTCACCGAAGGGTTGTCCGTGCGGCCAACGAGGTAATCGATGGACACGTCGAAAAAGTCAGCAAGGGCGACGAGTTTGTCAAAACCTGGCTTCTTTCGGCCATATTCATAAATCTGATAAGAACTTTCTGCGATATTCAAGCCGTCTGCTACATTACGTTGTGTAAGGCCACGTTCTTGGCGCAGTTGTCTGAGGCGTTGTGCGTGCATAAAGAGACCTTTCAGAAAAGTTTAAAAAACACTTGACACTAGCAAAAGAAAGTGATATAATAGCACTAGCAAATGACGGTGAAAAGGAGAACGACATGCTTATTGACATCACCAAGGAAGAACTGGACGAAATGCTTGCGCAATGCACAAACGAGGCCCTCAACGAATGGCTGGAAACCTGCACCAGCGAGGAACTTGCGCTGCTGGTGTGTGTGGCACGAACCTTGCGCAAAGGCCGCGAAGCTACCGCGTGAAGAAAATCAAAAACAGGTAGTATAGGTCAAGCGGAATCCAGATGAGATTCCATGCCATGCGCAATACCGCGCGGGTAGCACTGATTTGCCCGGCGCGGCGCATCTTCACCGTGAGCACAATGAACGTGACGCAAACCGCAAGCGAGACCAATAGCAAAATCACGCCCAGCGGGGTGACGTTTTCCACCGAAAGGCGCATGAACGCTGTGTAGTCGAACTCCGTCATGCCGGAAAGATCAATGCGGCTAAACAGGCGCGAGTAATACCAAATGATTGCGCCCACTAGGCCAAGGTCAATCCAGTCGATAATATTATAGATTTTCTTCAGGTCGTGCTTGGGCTGGATTGTGGGGGTTTGGTTTTCCATATGAAATGTTCTCTTTTCGATTTTGATGTGCTTAGTATAGCACACCGCAGGTGGCCGCACCAGCGATTTTGGGCGGCAATTGTGCAACCAACAGTTGCGAACGGGCGTGTTAGTGGCTAACTTCCACGCTGTAGTAACGCACCACGCAGCTGGGCATGTTGAGGAAGGAATAAAAATGCAGGGCAAGCTCGTTTGGCTCAGCGGTGGCAAAAGCTTGCATGTTTTCCATGCTGTCGAAGGTTGCGATGTCTAGCCATGTGTCGCCGTCGCGCAGCTGCTGCCACGAGATGAAACCCGGCAGCTTGGAGATATATTCGTCGTGGAGGGTTTTGGCGGCTTGCAAAAACTCGGCCACATCGGCGGATTTTTTGAGCTTGAAGGTGCAGTGGAAGATGGCGTTTGCCATATTGATTCTCCTCGAAATGGGATTATTGGTTGCAAATGCCCAAGGCAAGCGCAGGTTCGTCGGTGATGATGGCGTGGGTGCCCCAGTCACGCAGGGCTGTGATGGCATGCGGTTGGTTCACCGTCCACGGGTTAATCATGATGCCCGCTGCATTGCAAGCGGCAACGTAATCGGCGTTGCACAGCGCAACAAAGGGATGCAGTGCCGCAAGATTGAACTTTTTGGCGAAGGTGGCAGGGCAGTTGTCGATTTCCTCGCACAGGTCAAGGTCGTCTGCGGCGTAGAGATAGGCCACGCGGGTAGCTGGGTCTTCGGCCAAGCAGCCTTGCAGCATGTCCATATCGAACGACGACACCAGCAGGTTGTCGAACACGCCGCACTCTTTGGCAAGCTTGACCACAGCCGTGGCGGCCGCCTTGGAGCCGTTGGGCTCTTCCTTGATTTCCACGTTGATGAGGGGCAGGCCGTGGCACAGGGCGAAAAACTCGCGCAGGGTGGGGATTTTCGTGCCAGCGAACTCGGGCGAAAACCAGCTGCCGTAGTCGTAGGCATTGAGCTGGTCGTAGGTCATTTCGCACACTAGGCCTGTGCCGTTTGAGGTGCGGTCGATGGTGTCGTCGTGGATGACGACCAGCACGCCGTCGGCGGTGATGTGCACGTCGTTCTCAAAGCCGTGCACGCCATGGGCGAGTGCGCGTTCAAATGCGGGCAGGGTGTTTTCGGGGGCTTCGAGGTTGGCGCCGCGGTGGGCGATGATGAGGGGCATGGGTTGTCCTCCTAAAATTTAGTGTATTGATTAAATTTTCGTGCCGTCGGGAAATTCAAAGGCGGCGACATAAATGCCGCCAAGTGCCTGTGCAATGGCGTGAAGTTCATCTTCCGTAAAGGTAGCGCGTTTGACTTTCTGGTTAAAGTTTGATGGTGTCATTCCAATTGCTCGCGCAAGCGCAGCTTGGCTCATCCCTTTATATGCAGCAGCCATTTTGATTTTTTGCTCCATCGTCATGAAAAAAACTTCCCTTTCGTTTAGAAAACGCTTGACATTTGAACTCGAATGCTGTATAATGATTACATAATGGTAAAGGAGAGTGCACATGCCACTTAATCTTGCAGAAATAGATGCGTTGGGACTCATACATGAAAAAGCAAAAATCATGGTAAAATGCATCACGCTAGAGGACATCGATATTGCTGACATTCGGCTGCTGGCTTATATCGCAGATGATTTTCTGGATGAGCTGTGGGATACGATTTGTGGCTGAACTTATATGGCTTTCAAAATCTCCATAAACAGCTTTTCGCGCTGCTTGTAATGCTGCACATTGGTGAGGATGACCACGGCCGTTTTGGCCTGTTTGTCAAAGGCAAGCATGCTGGCAAAGCCATCGGTGTTGCCACCGTGATAGTATATCGACGGCTGCTTGAAGTCAATCCACCAGCCCAAGCCCATGTCGCTGTGCTTGTTCTTCATGTCATAACGCTTGTGGCAAAGCGCTAGGCACGACACTTCTTCTTCAATATTCAGCCGTGCGAACTCCAGCATGTCTTCTGCCGTTGAGGTGAAATTCCCGGCCGGCGAAACGTAATTGTCGCGGTGTAACTCCCATTTGCCAACGTCGCGGTGGTGCACGTCATAGCCTGTGAGCCTGTTTTGCGCACCCGGTCCCACGATGGTGTTGGGCAGCTTTAAGTCTTCGGCGATGAACTTTGTCATGGCGTCGGCGTAGCTCATGCCTGCCGCACGGCCCACTGCGCAGCCCAGTAAGCTCATGCCAAAGTTGGAATACGCCCATTTGTAGTCTTTGTCCTCAAGCTCCTGCGCTGTTGCGATGGCGATGAGCTTGTCAAAGTCCATTTCAAGCAGGCGCAAGGCTGAGTATTGCTTTGAACGCAGCTGTGCCCAAACCACGCCACGAATTTCTTTTTTGGTCATTGGCAATGTGCTGCGATAGCCTGCGGTGTGCAGGGCAAGGCGTTGCAGTGTGGGGTAATACTTGTCGTCGCCCAGCTCAGTAATATGCTTGGCGGCGGAATCATCAAGCAACATGGCGCCGGATTGCACATACTTAGCCAGCAGCGACGTGGTGAGCGTTTTGCCCACCGAGCCGATTTCATACGCATAGCTTTCGTAGGAGATTTCGCCGGAGGCGTCCAGCAGCTTGAAGGCGGTTTTGCCCTCTTGCAGCACGCCGATGGTCATTTTTAGGTTCGGTTTATCTTTGAATGCGCCTTGCACTAACTTTTGCGCGGTTTCGTTAAGCATTGAGATATCTCGCTTTCTGGTGAATATTGTAGCATATTGCGGGGGTGCTTGTCAAGTTTTCTTAGGCATTCATTTTTGCAATTACCTCTTTGATTTCATCTGAGGCGACCAGTTTGCCGCGCACGATGCACTTCGCAATGGATTTTTCAAAAAGCTCTGCGCTAATATTTTTGGGCACGATAAACACGCCGACTGCGCTGATATTCATTTTTTCGTTTTGCTCAGTCCATTCTTCAAGCACGCTTTTTTCAACGCCGCCAATGCCCACCATCCATTGCCAATCCTTTTTGCTGCCCATGGGGATGAGTGAACGCTCGATATCCTCCTTGTGCGTTTCCAGTTGCTTTCTGATCGCGGTTCTGATTAAGTCAGACCGATTGGCATACAAGCCTTGCTCCACCAGCGCGTCTACTTGAGCCAGTTCTACCACACCCAAATTGATGGTGATTTTTTCGGTTTCGTTTGTCATTTTAGCCTCCTAACGCCATCCAAATGGATGGTTGATGGAGTTATTATAGCATGCGATCGCAAAATTGTCAAGGGGGTTTGATGAAAATTTTCCGGAAATTTATCCCACGATCGCCCAGCCCACGCCGCGCATGAGCCACGGCGGAATGCGGTCTTCGTCCACGTTGAGGTCGGCCACGCGCAGGCGCAGGTGATAACTGGCCAGTGGGCCGCACTCGCCGCCAAGCACGGTGGTGAAGGTGTAGCCCCAAAGATGCAGCTTGGTTTCGCCCGCAATGTGTCGTGCACACATAATCCAGTACGGTTCGCCGTAGGGCAGAAATTCGCGTTGCAGTTGCTCGGCCTCACGCGAGAACGCACGCAGCACAGCCGGGGAATATAGCTGGATAAATCGCGGGTCGCCGAAGTCAACGGCCATGAACACCGTGGCATGGCCACAGGGCAGCGTGGCAGCGATGTAGGTTGTTTCGCGCGCCAGCTGCACGCCGAGGTCATGCGTTGGCTGGGTTGTCCAAGGGATGAGTTGAAACAACATGGCGATGAGGGAGATGATCAGTTGCATGGTTTATTCCTCTTTTTCTAGCCGAGTGCCTCGAGTATGAATATGGGAAAAACGCGGATTTACGCATCTTGAATCCCAATACGCTACAATTTGAATTATGCATAAGTCAAAAATGCTTTTCAGTTCAACATGCAAGTGCGAGGGAAATGTAGTTTTTTCGCCATAAAGCTTAAAGCCAAGTTTATAATCGCCTAGGTCTTCTATGCCAGCATGTAGGTGAAGCAGGGTGGGATGAACAAGCTTGGACAACTGTATGTAAGAATTACCCATATCAAAACCTGTACGTTTCTTGAAAGCAAACACTAAATCTTTTCCTGCAAGGCGGTTGCGCTTACCTTTTGGTGATGGCTTTGTTAACTCTCCAGTTTTCTGAAATTCTTCGACAAACGCTTGCTGGTCGTTTTTGCAAACATGGATTGTGTAGGATAATGAAAGCATACAATCGAGGAGAGAGCGTGTAAGATTGGCCGCGCACAAAAAGTTTCCTTCGCTCCAAGTCGATTCAATGCCTGCGGCAAGAGCTAATGCTTGATTTGTAAAAGGATAGGTAAAATATAAATCACTTTCGAGTAGACAGAAATCAGGGTTATTTGAGGCCTCTTTTATTGTAGAAAACACCAATTCTTTATAGTGGATTAGTGTTCTTTCATTGCTATGAGCATCATCTATAGCTATCATTAACCGAGAGGGCGACTCCATCGCCATCGCCGCCAAACACACCCAGCCCTCTTCCTCGTGTTGCGCGGTGACGGTGAAGCCCGCAGCGGCCAGCGCGGCCTGCACATCGCCCGCTCGGGTGTCGATGATACCACTGCTGAGCCACACACCGCCGGGCGCAAGCAGGTCACTCACCTGCGGGGCAAGCGAGATAATGGCATCGGCGACAATGTTGCTGACGATGACATCAAAGCGGCCGGTGATGTGCTGGGCTAAATCGCCTTGCAAAAACTGCAGCTGCGGCGGCGCAAGACCGTTGCGGGCGGCGTTTTCCTGCGCGTTTTGCACAGCGGCGGGGTCGATGTCTACCCCGATGGCAGACTGCGCACCCAACAGAGCTGCAGCAATCGAAAGTATCCCCGAGCCGCAACCGATGTCTAGCACGGTGCAGCCGGGGGTGATGTGTTGCTCCAAGGCTTGCAGACATAGGCGCGTGGTGGCATGGCTACCCGAGCCAAAGGCCACGCCGGGGTCCAGCAGCAGCACGGCACGGCCTTCGGGATTGACTTGCTCTTGCCAAGTGGGTTGAATGAGCAATCTCTCGCCAATGGGCAGGGGATGAAAGTAGGCTTTCCAGTTGTTCTCCCAGTCTTCGTTGCGGCAATCCTGCAG
The DNA here is from genome assembly GCA_009784445.1 of Oscillospiraceae bacterium. Classification (GTDB taxonomy): domain Bacteria; phylum Bacillota; class Clostridia; order Oscillospirales; family Acutalibacteraceae; genus WRMQ01. The sequence goes on along the minus strand of WRBQ01000021.1, from coordinate 12,898 downwards.
CGTGATTTCATGCTGGATGCCCGCGGCGCTGCAGCGTTCGCTCAGCCAAGCGGCGGCCTCAGTGGGGTTGACCTGCGCAGGCAGATATACATGCACAAAGCCCTGCGTGCGGTCTTGCGCCAGCAGGGTTTCGTCAATCATTTGCATGCCGGTGATGGCTTGCACGTCGGCCTCCATGTCGCGGTAGTCCTCAACGAAAATGCCGTGCGACACCACCATGTGGGCGATGTCGGCGGCGGTGTTGATGTGTTGGGCGGGGGTGGTTAGGGTGAGTTGAGTGAAGTCGGTCATGTTAGTTCCTTTAAGTTGAATGGGGCTATGTTTTGGCTCCATATTTTTCTACGAACCATTCCCACTCATACTCGCCATGCATAGTAACTTTTTGCAAATCCTTTGCTAGTTGTTCTTCCAAAGAAGTTAGCTTTTCGATGAGATTAAGCATTTCGTGAACCTTGGTTGCATTACTGCGATCTCCTGTTATATACGGTTGCAGATGTGTGCGCCACCTTTCAGTGCGCTCTCGTTCTTGCTCTTGCTTGGCTTCTTCGTGTATATCAATTTGATGGGGCATCCCAAAGTCTTTCATTAGTTTTCGATAACCAGCATGTCCATTCTCAAAGATGTATTCAACATTCTTATGGCAATATAATTGCTCGCTACCAGTGCTCATTTCAACTAGTTTTAGCGCGTCATTAATCGACCAAGTAAGCAAACTTTCGATAAAGTCAAAATCTACCTCTTCGCCCTTTTTAAGTTTTGAAATATTATCACATAGATCGCTTAAATAATCGAGAACGTTGTCTGATTTTTCATGGAACCAGCCAGCCATGTTCCAAGGGCAAGCATTAACGCTAATCACGGGATAATCAGAAGCTTGCATGGGTTATACTCCTTCTTGTTTTTAGGCTTAAGGCATGCATCGGAAGCGTTTATCACGCCACCAATCCATCCACCAGGCGCATGTGCTCAAGATACATCGGCAGAATGTCGTCCATCGTGCGGCCAAGGCCGATGATCGAGCCGTGGTCGCCACGCACGGTGGGCATCACATACCACTGCCCGGGCAGGGGCGGCGCCGGGAAGCCGAAACTTGGCACTTGCACATGCTGCTGATTAAACGGCCGCGTGGCCGAAATGGTGTTGACCAAGCCATCATTCGCACGCCATGCTGCGGTGATGCCGCCTGCGGGATAGGTGAAGTTACCGATTTGCATCGCCAACAAACGCGAGGGCAGTGCCATGTCTGCCGCAACGGGGCGCCCATTGTCGGTGCCGTCCACAGCAAAGGAAAAATAGAAGGTGTTGGGCGCAGGCATGGTGATTTCGTTCAGCGCCTGTGCGCCGGGCAAAGTTAAGTCTGCAAAGGCGTTATTGGCGTCCTCAGATGCGTCCAAGAAGTCCACAAAGCTGGTGACGCCGGGGATATTGATGCCCAGTGCACGCATGGCGGCATCGATTTGTGCTTGCGGCAATGCGGCTGCCACGGTGGAAAGCAGCGGGTCAACGTCCAGCATCACAAGCAGGCTTACGCCGTTGTGCGGGGTAGCAATGGTGGTGATGCTGTGCACCCAATCTGCCTTGCCACCCACAAACAGCGGGGAGATTTCCTCGCCGGTGGCAGCAGCGTGGGCGCGTTCTGCTGGGCAGCCATCGCGCAGCAGACCCGCCAGTGCGCGTATTGTATTGCCGCCAAAGCTGTGGCCGATGAGGTTGACTCTTTGCACGTGGCTGTTGCTGTCGGGCTCACCCCAGTCGGGCACCATGGCAGGGTAATGTATCGCGCCAAAGCGGTCGATGCCATGGCGGTAGGCGTGTGCGTGACCGTAGTCTACTTGTGTGCCGGTGAGCTGGGCAAACAGCTCGGCGGCGCGGTCACGCGCAGAGCCGGAGGGGCTAACCGTTGGCGCGTGAATGGTGAAACCTTCGGTGCGCAGTTCAGCTAGCATGTCGCCCGCTGTGCCGCCCCAGTAGGGCACAGGAATGCCGCTGTCTTCGCCATGGCCGTTGAGGCCATGCACGAAGATCCACGGGTGTGGTGTGGGTTCGCCGACGGGTATGGTGATGAGAGTGTCGTCGCCATTGCAGGCGGGTAGTGCGAACAGCGCAAGCAGCAGCGTTGCGGCAAGCGCGATGGCGGAAAATCGTTTCATGGGTAACCCTCCCTTATTTGTTGTCTATAGTATAGCGCATTTTTGGGGCAATTGCAAGAAAAAGTTGCGTGCGAGCTATGTCCCGCGCAATTCGCAAAAAATTCAAAAAAGGATTGACTTTGCAGAAAAAGTCGAGTACAATGTATATGGCGTACTTATTATTACAAAGTTGAGAGGATTTGTTACACATGAACATGAAAAAACTATTGGCGACTTTGCTGGTAGTGCTGATGTTGGCCACCGGCGCAGCGGTTGCGCTAAGCGGCGTGGCGGCAAACGAACCTGAGTATTCCTTCTTCCCGGAGTGCGGTCTTTGCTTTGCTTGCAGCAACTGGCTTGACTATGAAAGGTTTGCGTTTACCTATTATCCAGCCATCAATGCGATTGAGCTTGACGAATACGCTTCCGCATTTATTGATGGTGTCGATGTTGATATAATTCAATATTTTGACGCCCGTGTTGCTATTCATGCTGGTGTTGTTAATGGTGAATTGAGCGGTTTTGATTTTTACAGACTTACCGCCGCACTTGCAGAACAATACTTTTTGCCATGTGCAATTGCGTTTGCCATTGAATCACAGCGAATGCACCTTCTTTTTGGCTTCTATAGCGTTTATGTTGATTCTATTGTTTATGATTTTATTGATGATTTTCTAGACATCGTTGGTTTATCTCTGGATTTTAATAATCTTGGGAATCTTATGGAAGAAGGACATTGGACAGAAGCGGAAGAGCAATTAATTGCCTTAAATGATGCGATGTTTCAATATTTGGCCGACCAAGGCGTTGAAGTGCGCGAATGGTTGCGCCGCACACCGGCTGCAACACCAGTTTGCCCCGAAGACCCCAATGCAGACGTATGCCTGTGTGAAGAAGTGACAGAGCCGACCACCGAAGCGACGACGGAGGCAACCACGGAAACCACGACTGAAACTACGACAACCGCGGAAGAAACAACGACAACAACCGAAACCACGACTGAAACTACCACCGAAACTACAACCAGTGAATCAACAACTGAGGCGACCACGGAAGCTACTACAACCACCACCGAGACCACGAGCGAAACAACTGGCAACGGCGAAACCACCACCGAAGCTCCCGCTGAACGCAGCTTGACCACGATTGATTGGGTAAGCATCGCAGGCATTGTTTTGCTGGTGATTGTGAACGTCTTCGCCATCTTTGGCTTTGTGCGCATTCTGTTTAATATGTAATCTTGCAATAAACCAAACACCCCTCTTCGGAGGGGTGTTTTTCGCGGCCGCTCGCGCATACATATGTCCCATGAAAACAATTGCATTGGTCGGCAACCCCAACAGCGGTAAAACCACGCTGTTTAACGCGCTCACGGGCCAGCGGCAGTTTGTGGGCAACTGGCCGGGCGTGACCGTGCAGGTGAAACAGGGCAAACTGCGCGGGCAACATAATACCCTGCTGCTGGACTTGCCCGGCTTGTATTCACTCGCCCCGCTTGCTCCCGAAGAAGCCGTGGCCTGCGACTTGCTGACCAATCACCCGCCGGACATTATCCTCAACATTGTGGACGGCACAAACTTGCAGCGCAATCTTTATCTCACCATGCGGCTGCTGGCACTGGGAATTCCCATGATTGTGGCGGTGAACTGCGCCGATGTGCTGCGCAAGCGCGGCGATGTGTTCAGTGCGGCGGTGCTGGCGCGCAAACTAAGCTGCCCGGTGGTGGAAATCAGCGCGCTGCGGGACAGCGGGCTGGATAGGCTTGTCGAAATGTTACGGGCGGATTTGCATCCGCCCCTACAGGCGCAAAAACATGAAAGCATCGCCGAAACTTATGCGCATATTGAGCGCATCACACGCAGCTGCATGCGCCCAAGCGGTAAACCGAATATGACCGAGCGTATTGACAACATTGTGCTGCACAAGTGGCTTGCCCTGCCGCTGTTTGTGCTGGTGATGACGGGCGTGTATTATCTGGCGGCGGCTGGGCCCGGCGCTTGGCTCGGCGGCTTGGTTGAACAAGCAATTGCGGGTTTGGGCACTTCGCTTGGGCAGGTGATGCCCTCGCTGTGGCTGGGCGCGCTGCTGCAAGAAGGCGTATTGGGTGGTGCGGGTATGCTGCTGGGTTTTGTGCCGCAACTGATGATGGTTTTCCTGTGCCTAAGCGTGCTGGAGGCCAGCGGATATCTATCTCGCGTGGCTTTTTTGCTGGATGCGGCGTTGCGCAAGTTCGGGCTTTCGGGTAAGTGCTTCATGCCCATGCTGCTGGCGACAGGTTGCAGCGTGCCCGCGATTTTGGCCACCCGCGCCATAGACTGCCCGCGCCAGCGCAGCGTTGTTGCCGCCACTTGTAGTTTTCTGCCATGCAGCGCAAAGCTGCCCATCATCGCGCTGGTGGCCAACGGCGTGTTCGGCGGGGCTTGGTGGCTTGCGCCGCTGATGTACTTCATTGGCGCGGCGGCGATGTTGGGGAGTACGCGAGTGATGTTATGGATTGACGGACGCGCAATGCGCGCCCCTACGGCGGAGTTCCTGCTGGAGATGCCGCAGTATAGGATGCCGAGCGGGCGAGATATTGCACGCAGCGCGTGGCGGCGCACGGCTGAGTTCATGAAAAAAGCCGGCAGCGTCATTGTGCTGTCGGGCGTGTTTGTGTGGTTGTTAAGCGGCGTGCTGCAGCCGGTTGGCGGCGCGATCGCCTGGCTGTTTGTGCCGCTTGGTTTTGGCTTTTGGCAAGCAGCCATCGCAACGCTGACTGCTTTCATCGCCAAGGAAAACGCCGTGGCAACCCTAGGTGTGCTGGGTGCTGCGGCGATGTTCACTCCCGCACAGGGGATGTCGTTTTTGCTGTTCAACCTGCTGAGCATGCCGTGCGTGGCTGCCGTGGCTGCCTTGCGGCGCGAGCTGGGCAGTACCAAGCGCACGGCCTTGGCAGTAGGCTGGCAGTGCGGGGTGGCTTATGTGGTGGCGGGTGGCGTTTATTGGGTGATGACTGCGTTTTAACGTATCTTCTGCTCAAGCGCATGAAATTCGTCGGTGTCGAAAGGCTGCGCGTTTTATGTTTGCTGTGCAGAACATTGCGATAATTCCGCCCAAAATGCCCTCACCGCGCGGCGACCCTTGAGGTGAAGACCCGTGATTTCCCCAATGCCGTATGTTCAAAAGATGAAATTTTTATTAAATTAGAGCTTGTTTTTTCTCGCGCGTTGGTGTATAATGGGAGTTGGTAGAAAAAACTCAAAAAATGCTGAATGCGAGGAGAATTTATGTTTTCAGATTTGTCGGTACTTGCCATTGCGGTGGTGTTTGTCGCCATCAATGGCCTAACCATGCTGGCGTGGGCCGCCGCGCAGGGTTACAAAATGAAGCCCACGGCGTTCGCTTTCATTGTGGGCGCAGTGGGCAACCTGCTCACAGGATCCATCACACCCATTTCGGGGCAGTCGTCCATCCTCACCGTTTCGCACTTCATGAAGAACATCAATGAGCGCATCGGCGCACTGTTGCTGGCGGTGCTGGTGATGATTCCGCTGGGGCTAACCGGCACGGTTACCCGCATTGCGGATTTTGCAGGCCCGGCGGTTGTGGGCGGCATGATGGCCGGCGTGGGCATTATGGTTGCGGGCATCAGCTTTCAAATGGTCAAGCAAGAAAAACGCACTGGCATCATCGCGTTTGTCAGCGCCCTTGCCACGCATGTGATTTTCCTTGGCAACCCCAACGCACTCGTGTATGTCATCGGCGTTTCGGTCACATTGGCCACTGTGGACTTTGTGTTCTTGCAAAAGCGCCGCGTTGACCTGTTCGCCACCGCCCAGAAAGATGGCTATGTTGGCGACATGGCGCAAAACGACAACCCCAAGTTTTGGACAAAAGCATACTGGGCCGATTTCAAGGTGATTAAACCCAAGTTCAGCCTTTATGCCATCTACTTTGCCTTGGCGTTCATCAGCTTGAACATTGGCACGAACATCGCCTTTGGCAATATCACCGCAGGCTTTGCGGGCGTGACGCAAAACATGGATCACCTCACCGTCATCAACAGCTTGGCAGACGTGCCTAGCGTAATCTTCGGCGGCGCTCCGGTTGGCGCGATTATCTCCGCCACGGCAGCGGCGCCTTGGCCGGTCGCAGCAGGTGTGATTATGATGCTGCTGTGCGCATTGCTGCTGTTGCTGGGTCTGATGACCAAAGCGGTGAAGTATATTCCCGTGCAGGCCATTGCGGGCTTTTTGTTCATCATTGGCTTTTTCTCCACGCTTGTGCCGAACCTAGAGCGTTCTTTCGGCACCGGCAACACTGCAGCAGCTACCGTCGCCATGGCACTGACGGCGCTAACCAAGAACCCCTTCATCGGCTTGGTGGGTGGCATCGCAGTGAGATACATCGGCGTCTACTTTGGCTTGTCGGCCTAACGCTTGCCTAACCAAATAAAAGAAACGTCGAACTTAATTGTTCGACGTTTTTGCGTGCTGCCTAAAGCGCCCGTCTCATATAGTTTGCGCGGCGAGTAATGAAGTCTAGCAGAAAGTCTACGTGTGCTGCGTGGCTATTTAGCGCAACCATCTGCGGTGGAGTGCGGTTTGGCCACACGGCGGTGCCCAAAATTGGGTGCCGCGTGAAGTTGCGCGCGAAACAGCTTTGGTAGCGCGTGGCAAGTTGACGCACATGGTTGGTCGAGGCGGTAATCGCCGGGTGTGCCATGGTGTCGAATCGTTGCGACAATACAGTGCGAAATTGCCGTACTTGCATGAGATTTTGAAACCAATAGTGCTGCCCTGACAAAAACAAGCCATAAGGCGACCTATCTGCGTACCAATTTCCGTAGGTGATATCAAAATCCCACAAGGGGCCCATATAAAGCCTACGATTATCGCCTTGACCACGAATTTGCATGAACCAGCTGGAAAATCCGGCGTCGGGGTTGCGGGTAAGCTCCTGCATAATCATGAAGTCGGCCATCGAGTTGATATCCAGCACCGCCGAAATCGCAGCAAAATCACGCGAGCGGATGGCACGACTGACTCGCTCAATGAACGCGCGAGCATATTCCATGCGCTCGGGCGTGGCATCCGGCCAGCGGATTTCGTACAACGAATCGCGGTTTGGAACGTTGGCAATGCTGCTGCCAGAATAGCCTGCGCGGCTGGTGTTGATGCGGAAGAAATCCTCCCCCTCTGTGCCATTGCGGAATAACCGCCAGTCCAGCTCCAAGAAATACTCGCTGATGGTAGGATCTGCGTGGGCGGAGAGCCGCGCGCGGCCTGGCCCCACTTCGCGCTCCTCGGTCAGAAGATACACGCCCTGATATTGCCCGTTCACATACAGATGCACACTGCGTGCAGAGGGCGTCCAATATAGCCCGTTAAGCTGCCTACCAATGTGCAGCGTGATGTAGTTGCGCAGCAAGCTCATGTCGGCATGGTCGGCAAGCAGTATCCAATTGCGATGCGCGTTAGCGGAACCTAGCATGGGCTGCGCGCTGGTCAACGTAAAGCGCAGTGGTCGCTTGCCCGGCAAATCCCACCAAGTGGAGTTTCCACGGCCACGAATACGGCCCGTTGCATCAGCAAAGTGGTGGGCGGCGTTGCCACCACCGGCAAGTTCAAATGTCGAGTCGATCCACAGTTCACGGTTCACAAAGGGCGTGCCATTTGCTCGAATATGCAGTGACGGCAGGCCGCTTGTGCTGGTTGGAGTCCAAGCAATGGGGATCACATCATCATTGTCATTCTCATTGTCGTTGTCGGTCTCATCATTCAGGTCTTCGTTTTCTTCATCGTATGACGTGTAAGTTTCAAGTTCTTGCGTGGTTTCAGCTTCGGTTTCGGCTTCGTCTAGGCCGGTGGATGCCGTGCAAGCGGCCAGCATCACCAGCATTGTGGCTAGCAGCGCAACTGCCAGCAAAATGGAAAGCATCTTTTTCTTCATCACATACCCCTTCTTTACTCAACATAACGGTTGAAGATAGTATACCACAAACTTGTTTACGTGTCAATGCAGGCGGTTATTGCTGGCAACAAAAAATTACCCTTGACAAACTGCTTGCGTTGTGGTATGATAACTCTAACGAATGATGAGAGGTATGTCAATGTCGGTCTAAATGAACAGGTAATGTACTCATTAACAGCGGGAGAACCCTGCTTATTTTGTGTACCCAAGTGCCTTTCAGAATGACCGAAGAAGTGTTTTTGTTAGCACATTCTTGTTCGTTTTATTGCGCAGCGGGGAGCTGTGTTTTTTTATTGCTACAAAGGCATTTGGGTTGTGAAAGGAATCACAATGAACAACCACCATATCGCAGTCGAATTTAATCTAATTATCGACAAACTGAAAGAACACGCCTTGTCTCAAAAGGCGAAAGATGCGCTAGCCAATTTGACGCCTTATTTGAACGAGGACATGTGCGTGCGCAAGATGGCGGAAACCACCTCCGCCAGAAATTTGCTGGACACCACCGGCACACCGCCGCTTTCTATGATGGAAAACCTAGACGAAATCATCACCCTTGCACAGGCAGGCAGCATGCTGGTGCCCGAGCAGCTTCGGAGTGTTTCGAGCTTCGCGCAATCTTGCAAATATTTGGCGACGTACTTGTCTAAAGGCGAGGTTACGGGCGAGGCCGTTGCGGTGTATGGCAAAAGCATTGAGAACTTGAAAGACCTGCGAACCGAAATTGAGCTGTGCATTGATTACGACACGCTGCGCGACGACGCCAGCCCTGCCCTGCGCAACATTCGCCGCAAAAAAGAGCACGTGGAAGCTCAGATCAAAGAAAAGCTGGACCACATTCTTAAAAGCCGCAAGCAATACCTGTCAGACGGGTATATCGCAATCCGGCAGGGACATTATGTGCTGCCTGTTCAGCGAAAATATCAAACGCAGTTTGGCGGCACGGTGATTGAAGCTTCCGGCAAAGGCTCCACCGTATTCATGGAGCCAACTGCCATATCAAAATTTCAAGCTCAACGCGCTGAGCTAGCCATTGAGCAAGACAGCGAAGAAAGACGTATTTTGTATACACTCACCGCCACGGTGGTAGATTATGCTCCCCTGTTGCGCCGCAACATGGAAGCTATGGAAGCCCTAGATGTGCTGTTTGCCAAAGCCAAGCTCAGTGCCGCCATGAAGGCCGTGCCCGTGGAAATCGGCGGCGCACGAAGGCTGAACATCCGGCAAGGGCGCCACCCGTTGCTGGCCGCAAACGAATGCGTCGCGCTAGATTTTGCCATGGACGAACACACCAGCGGTGTGATTATCACCGGGCCAAACACTGGCGGCAAAACCGTTGCGGTGAAAACCGTAGGCTTGCTATCGCTGATGGCGCAGTGCGGGCTACACATTCCCTGTGATGCGGGCAGCTATATTGCCATGCAGGACAGCTATTGGTGCGACATTGGCGACAGCCAGAATATTTCGCAAAACCTGTCCACGTTTTCTGGGCACATGACGAATGTGATTGGCATTTTGCAGCGTGCCAGCCGCGACAGCCTTGTGCTGCTGGATGAACTGGGCAGCGGCACTGACCCCGCTGAAGGCATGGGCATCGCCGTGGCTGTGTTGGAGGAACTGCGGCAACGCGGTTGCATGTTCCTCGTTACCACGCACTATGCGCAGGTGAAAACCTATGCGGAGCAATCGCAGGGCGTGCAAAGCGCACGCATGGCCTTTGACCGCGAGAATTTACGCCCGCTATATAAATTAGAAATGGGCATGAGTGGAGAAAGCTGCGCGCTACACATTGCGCAGCGGTTGGGACTGCCAGCGCATTTGTTGGCACGGGCGCACCACGAAGTCTACGGTGGTGAAGCACCGAAACATGCGCCAATCAAAGCGCCGAAAAGCCGCCTTGAGCGCACGCAGATTGAGAAGCCAACCATCGATCTCTCAGAAAAATTTAGCATGGGTGACAGCGTAACCGTGCTGCAAAGCGAGGAAATCGGCATTGTTTATCGCCCTGCCAACGAACTGGGTGATGTCATCGTGCAGGTAAAAGGCGAAAAGCGAAGCTTCAAGCACAACCGGCTCAAGCTCAACGTGCCCGCTTCGCAGCTGTATCCACCAGATTACGATTTTTCCATTATCTTTGACAGCGTGGAGCACCGAAAAGCGCGCCATCACATGGGCCGAAAGCATGACCCCACGCTTAGCATCACGTATGATGATGGGCAATAGCTAATGCTGCGCAAACACGCTGTGCCGCTGCGTTGAACAGGCATTGCACAAAGTTGCCGCGAGCATTGCTGCGCTGCACGGTGCTAATGCCCAACGCCTCACCCTGCGGGGTGGGGCGTTTGCCGTCGTCGGTGTTTTGCAGGTAGCCAGCTTGCACCAACAATGCGTTAAGCTTCGCGCCGGTGATGGTTGGCATACCATGCAGCAACAGCACCGCGTTGAGGGAATCTGCCACGCGTGTAATCGGCTGCGGACTATCATCAAACGCCATTTGTTGCAGCAGGGTTTCTTCGGTGAGCGGCGGTGCGGGTTGTTCTTCTGCACTGCCTTGGTGTTGCACCAGCAGCGGCAAAAAGCGTGCGCCATAGCGCTCCAGCTTCACCTGCCCAACGCCGCTTACTTGCAGAAATTGCTCGGGCGTGCGCGGGAGTTTCTTGCACATGTCCACCAGCGTGGCGTCCGAAAACACCACGTAGGCAGGCACTTTTTCTTCTTGAGCAACGGCCAAGCGCAGCTGCTTGAGCGCGGCATAAAGCTGCTGCGAAAACGCAAACTGCCCCGGCTGTGCACTGCTTCTTTGCCCGCGTAGCATCACGGTGGCGCCGCCAACCAACACTTCTCGCGCTTTTGGCGTAACGCGCAATAAATCGTCGGCGTGCAGATAATCAAGGGCAGTTAAGCGGCTGACTAAACGGCGCAAATAGGTGCGCGGCAAGCCTTTCATCAGCCCAAAGGTGGGCAGGTCACGCAGTTCAGGCGTTTTGGCTTGCAGAATATCCATCGCACGCACAAAGCCATAGTGCTTGCCCAAGTTGTTGAGTCGCGTGATGTGCGAAAGCAGTTTTTGTGCGTCCACAGTGGCGTCGATTTCATCGAAATTGCCGGTGCAGTTGCCGCAATTACCGCAGTTTTCGGGCGTGTCTTGTTCGCCAAAGTAACGCAGCATAAAACCACGCAGGCAGCCGTTACCTTCACAATAGCGTTCCATTTCATTCAGCCGCTGCTTTTTGCGGGGAATTTCATCGGGGTTTTCGCTTTGGTTGATGAGAAACAATGCCGTGGTGATGTCTTGGCGGCCAAACAGCAACAGGCAATCTGCGGGCAAGCTGTCGCGCCCGGCGCGGCCTGCTTCTTGGTAGTAACTTTCCACGTTTTGCGGCATGTTGTAGTGCAGCACAAAACGCACGTTAGACTTGTCAATACCCATGCCAAACGCATTTGTCGCCACGATAATCTGCACGCGGTCATGCAAAAAATCATCTTGCACATGGCTGCGCTGGTCGCCCGGCATGCCCGCGTGATAACCCGCTGCCGAATAGCCGTCTTCCACCAGCTGCGCAGCAACCTTTTCCACATGCTTGCGGGTGGAGCAATATACAATGCCGCAGCCGCTGTTCTCGCGCAGGTAATCCACCAACGCTGCATATTTATCCTTGGGCTGTTTGACTTCAAAGTACAAGTTCGGACGGTCAAAACCAGTAACGACGCTCAGCGGGTTTTGCAGCCCAAGCGTGGCTAGAATGTCATCGCGCACACGCGGTGTAGCCGTTGCGGTGAATGCCGCCAGCACTGGCCGCGCAGGCAACTGCTGCACAAACGCGGGAATGTCCAGATAGGCTGGGCGGAAATCTTGCCCCCACTGGGAAATGCAGTGCGCTTCGTCCACCGCAAGCAGTGAAATGGGCAGCGCATGCGCAAGCTCAAGCATGCTGGGGGCTAGCAGCCGCTCGGGCGCGATGTAGATGAGTTTATACTGCCCGGTATGGGCGTTTTGCATCACGCGCTGCAGTTGTGCGTCAGTCAGCGAGCTGTTGATGAACGCCGCTGCCACGCCGTTTTGCACCAGTGCCTGCACTTGGTCACGCATGAGCGAAATGAGCGGCGACACCACTAGCGTGATGCCCGGCAGCAGTAACGCAGGCACTTGGTAGCACAGCGATTTGCCTGCACCGGTGGGCATGATACCCAGCGCGTCACGGCCGCCGGCGAGAGTTTCGACCAGCGCAAATTGGCCATGACGGAACTCGTCATAGCCGAAATATTGCTTAAGAATTGTGTTTGCAGATATGTTCATAGCTATAGTTTACCACACCTGAGGCAACTTAGCAAGGGTAAAGTGCTCGCTATATCGCCAAAAGCTCAATACTGCACAAAAAAGAGTCCTATGCTAGCACTGGCTGGCATAGGACACAGCGAAGCGACAAAGCCGCACCGCAGGTGGCACGCTTGCAGGGACTCGAACCCCGGACCCACTGCTTAGAAGGCAGTTGCTCTATCCACCTGAGCTACAAGCGCGTGTGTGATTAGTAAAAAAGGTGTCCTACGCGCAACCTGGCGTAGGACAACGCAAAAAATTCTATCGCGGGCTGCTTGCTCACGCATTTAATAGCTTAAATGCGCGAGCGAGCCCCACCGCAGGTGGTGCCGGTGGTCGGGGTCGAACCGACACGGTGTTGCCACCACTGGATTTTGAATCCAGCACGTCTGCCAATTCCATCACACCGGCGCGGGTATTATTATACACCATTGCGACGGATTTGTCAAGCAAAAATTTTAGTCGATTGTTAGTTTGCTTCCAGCCTGTCAAAGTTCCT
>WRBQ01000020.1 GCA_009784445.1 Oscillospiraceae bacterium | reverse complement strand
GTTCACGGTGATGGATGCCGAGCCGTTGCCGCAATCACGCGCGCGGCGCAACGCAGGCGAAAACCACGGCTACACCAAACTAACCGTGCACCTGCAAGGCGTGCGTCAGGCTGTGATTTGTGTCACCATAACAAACGTGACGGAAAACCCATGAAGCTAAATGCATCTTTTTTGTTCAATGCTTACATATTAAATGCTAAAATTTAATACCAAGCGAGCTGCCCGGTTTGGGTGGCTCGTTTGGTATAGTGGGCTGGAAAGCCGCCATGTTGCGGGAGTATTCGGCAGGTTTCGCGATGGTGCTTTGTTAGGCACTGTGACAGTCAAAGAAGGCGTGCCGCGCTTCTCTGCCGCGATGAGTGTTGCCAAGGATTTCTTTAACATAACTTTGTTCTCCTTGAAATTGGGTTGCCTTGATAAATTCTATCAGGCAGATGAATCGCAGTCGCAACCCGGCAATGGCTTGGGGCTGGCTGTTTACTATTTTTCTTTACAACTCGCCTGCAAAATGATATAATAGTCCCATGACAGAGGGAGGACGTGCCATGACCGAACCCAAGAAAATCTACATCGCGGACGACGAAGCGAACATCCGCCACGCAATCAAGGCGTTTCTTGAAAGCGCGGGCTACGCCGTGCAGGACTTCGAAACCGGCGACGCGCTGCTGGCAGCCTTTGCAGAATCACCCGCCGACCTCGTCGTGCTGGACGTGATGATGCCCGGCTCCAATGGCTTTGTGGTTTGCAAGGAGCTGCGCAAGACAAGCCATGTGCCGATTATCATGCTCACCGCGCGCGACAGCGACCTCGACTACGCCACCGGCCTTGACCTTGGCAGCGATGACTACCTCGTTAAGCCATTCAGCCCCATGGCACTGACCATGCGCGTGAAGGCCATCTTCCGCCGCATTGAGTTTGAACGCCAAGCGAATGGGGGCTGACATGAACACACGCAAAAAAATCAAAATCCGCAAGCGGCTCCTATGGGGATTTTCGCTTGTGTTGTTCTTTTCGTTTGCGCTCACAGGCGTCATCTTCAACTTAGCCATCCGGCTGTTCGCGGTGCGGGGTGAGGTTAATCTGTATGCATACCGCTATGCCGAAACTTCTGGCTTGATTGGCCGGGTTGGCTTAATCTCAATTGTGCTGATGGGTATGATGTTCCTCGTGGCAACCATTGTCACTTACTTTCTGGCCAATTCCATCACTCGGCCCATTGAAAAACTGGGCAAGTTCGCGCGGCAGCTCGGGCACGGCGATTTCACGCCCAACGACTATGCTTTTGCTGAAGAAGAGCTGGAAGACCTCAACACCGCGCTGAATAAATCTGCGCGGCAGTTGGGCGTTTACGACAGCGAGCAAAAGGCCTTCTTCCAAAATGCCTCACATGAGCTACGCACGCCGCTGATGTCCATCAAGTGCTACGCCGAGGGCATCTCCTTCGGCATCATGGAGCCAAAACAGGCCAGCGAGACGATTTTGCAAGAGACGGATAACTTGGCCGACTTAGTGACAGATTTGCTCACCATCGCAAAGCTTGACAACATCACCACGACCTATACAACGTCAAAAACAGACTTGGCGCAGCTCATTGAAGAAGCCGCCGCACGGCAGCAGGCAGTCGCCACACAACGCGAACTGCGCTTCGTGTTTGAGCTTGATGAAATCCACTACACATGCATCAGTGAGCTCATTGCTCGTGCGCTAGACAACTTAATCTCAAACGCAGTTCGCTATGCGAAATCAGAGATTACGCTGAGCTGCAAGCAACGCGGCAACGCCATTGAAATCCGCGTGGCAGATGACGGTGATGGCATCGAAGCGCAGGCATTGCCCCATGTGTTCGAGCGGTTTTTTAAGGGCGCGGGCGGCAACCACGGCATTGGGCTGTCGATTGTCAAGTCTATCGTAGAGCAACACAGTGGCCACGTCACGGCTGAAAATTCGAGCAATGGTGGCGCAATATTCACCATGACACTGCCGCTTTGAAGGAGAGAAACATGAAAATTCGATTCAGCGAAGAAGAGTTCGCGCGGCTGAAGAATCTGCTGCGGATTTACGCCTGGGGGCAGCAAACCCTGCTGACCAAGCTCAACATCATGCACGAAGATTTCCGGCATTTTCAAGATAACAATCCCATTGAGCACATCAAAGGCCGCATCAAAGCGCCGGAGAGCATTGCGCAAAAGCTGCACAACAAGGGCGTTGCGCTCACCGCCGAAAACGCGAAGAAACACCTCAAAGACATCGCGGGCGTGCGCATCATTTGCCCCTTTGCCAAAGATATCTACCAGCTGGCCGAGCTGCTGCGAAGCATGCCTGACGTGAACATTTTAGCCGAAAAAGACTACGTCAGCGCGCCAAAGCCCAGCGGCTATCGCAGTTACCACATCGTCATGGAAATCCCAGTGTTTTACTCCGGCAAAGCAGAAAACGTGGTCGTAGAAGTGCAACTGCGCACCGAGGCCATGAACTTCTGGTCCACGCTTGAGCACAAGGCGCGGTACAAATATCACAATCATATTCCGCAGCATTTGTGCGATGAACTGGTCATCTGTGCCAGCAAAATCGCTGAGCTCGATGAGCGCATGTTCCTCATCCACGAGATTATTTCGCTCATCAACGGCGAAGGGGAAGTGCCGCTGCCGAGAATATCCGCCCACATCTCGCATTAAGCCATGACTGTGGCGGTTACATCCTCCAAGCCCTCCGGCGGGAATTCTACAAACCCCGCAACACATTGCAATAAACCTTGACAAACCAGCCAAAATGGGGTATCATATATAGTATGATTGCTTTGCTGTTTGTCGAGGGCGTGCTCACGTTTGTGTCGCCCTGCCTGCTGCCCCTGCTGCCGCTTTATGTCGCTTACTTCGCAGCCGGGCAGCACAACCGCCGCCGCACATTGCTCAATGCGTTGGGATTTGTGCTGGGCTTTGCGCTGGTGTTCACCGCGCTGGGTGCGTTTGCGGGCACATTGGGTGCGCTGCTGCTACGCCACCGCTTTTGGGTGAATATCATCACCGGGCTTGTTGTGGCAGTGCTGGGGCTGAGCTTTCTTGGGCTGTTTCAGCTGCCGTTTTTGCACAAACTGCAACCGCGCCGCGTGAACACCCAAAACATGCGCTTTGGCAAATCCATAGTGTTTGGGCTAACCTTCGCGGCAGCACTCACGCCCTGCGCAGGGCCCATGCTGGGCATCGCACTGATGCAAGCGGCACAGGCAGGCGGCACACTGCAAGGCATGCTGCTATTGCTTGTCTACTCCCTTGGCCTAGGGCTGCCACTGGTGCTTTGCGCCATGCTGATGGATCATCTCAAGGGCGTGCTAGCGTTTTTGCGCCGCCATCAAAACAAAATCCACAAAGTAGCCGGTGTGCTGTTGATACTGCTGGGCATTGCCATGATGCTTGGTTTACTGGAAAGGATAACATGATGAACAAAACCAAAAAGATTCTCCTCGCTGTTGCCGCGTTTTCGCTGATATTTCTAGCCGGTTGCGACCAAATCCTCGCCATGATTCCCCCGCGTGATCTCAATCCCCTGCCCGATTTTTCGGTGGTTTCTGTCATAGGCGGCACCGTAACGCGCGAAGATCTGCTTGGCACCCCCACCATGGTGGTGTTTTGGAACAGCTGGTGCCAGCACTGCAACACCATGATGCCCCACGTGCAGGAAATCTACAACGAATTCGGCAGCCAAGTGCGCGTGATGGCCATCAATGTCCGCGAAGACCATCGCACGGACGGTGACCAAGTGCAAGCCCTCCAAAATGCCATAGCCTATCTCGGCGAAAACGGCTTTAATTTCCCTGTGTATTTTGACTGGGACTTAGAGGCCTACAACGCCATGCAGGCACCCGCCGTGCCGACTACCGTGTTCATCGACGCCACTGGATACGCCACGCGCTGGCGTCTGGGTGCCCGCACGCTAAGCCAATTGCGGCGCGACCTGCAGGAGATTCTATGAGAAAATTTTTGTTGCCAATTTTACTCATTGGCCTGTTGATTTTCGCCGCCTGTGGCACAGCATTGCCACAAGAGGAACCCTCCCCCGCCCCGCAATTTGCGGTGCAAGACTTGCAAGGCAACCAGGTTGTGTTTGAACCCGGGCAACCGCTAGTCATCAACTTTTGGGCAAGCTGGTGCCCCAGTTGCCGCCGCATGATGCCCGCCTGGCAAACGGTGTACAACGAATTTGCCGCCAGCGGCGATGTACGCATCATGAGCATTAACGTGGGAGAAACCCGCGACCGCGCCATGCAGTTCATCAACAACGCAGGGCACACTTTCCCCGTATATTTCGACCTTGACCAACAAGCCGCGCAGGCCTTTGCCATCACGCACTTCCCCACCACGGTGTTCATCAGCGCCCAAGGCGAGGTGCTGCACCGCCACATCGGCACGCTGAATGAAACCATGCTGCGGCTGCACATTGATAATTTGCGAACGGATTAGCATATGTATACCATTGACGACATGCACGCGATGCTCGACGACATCGCCGCCGAGCTGCCCGATGCCTTTTGGGAGAAACTGCACGGCGGAGTTATTGTGTTGCCCCAAACAAAGCACCACCCCGAATTCCCCGGGCTTTGTGTGATGGGCGACTACAGCAGTCGCCGCGATTACGGCCGCTGCATTCGCATGTACTACGGCTCATTCATGCAGGTTTATGGCTACCTGCCGCCTGAACAATTTCACGCGAAACTTCGCCATACTTTACTACATGAATTTACACACCACCTAGAATCCCTAGCTGGCGAACGCGGCCTAGAAATCAAAGACAAAATCCAACTTGACGCCTATAGAAGGAACCGACACCCATGAAAATCTACAACACCCTCACCCGCCAAAAAGAGCCCTTCACCCCTGCCGGCGAGGCCTACACCATCTACGCCTGCGGCCCCACGGTATATAATTACATCCACATTGGCAACGCGCGTCCGCTGTGCGTGTTCGACACCCTGCGCCGCTATCTAGAGTGGCGCGGCCACAAGGTGATTTTCGCGCAAAACTTCACCGACGTGGATGACAAAATCATTAAAAAGGCCAACGAAGAAGGCGTCAGCTCCCTCGAAATTTCTGAGCGCTTCATCGCAGAATACTGGGCGGACGCCCGCGGCATGAACGTGCGCGAAGCCACCATGCACCCCAAAGTGACCGAAAGCATGCCCGAGATTATCGCCATGGTGCAGCAGCTCATTGACAATGGCCATGCCTATGCATCCGGCGGCGATGTGTATTTTTCCACCAGCAGCTTTGCGGGCTACGGCAAGCTGTCGCACCAGCCGCTTGAAGATCTGCAGGCGGGCGCACGCATCATGGCTGGCGAGCAAAAGCGCGAGCCCATGGACTTTGCCCTGTGGAAATCCGCAAAACCCGGCGAACCCGCATGGGAAAGCCCCTGGGGGCAAGGCCGCCCCGGCTGGCATATTGAGTGCAGTGCCATGACAAAACACCATTTAGGCGACACCATCGACCTGCACTGCGGCGGGCAAGACCTCATTTTTCCGCACCACGAAAACGAAATCGCGCAAAGCGAATGCTGCAATGGCGTGCCCTTTGCCCGCTATTGGATGCACAACGGCTTCATCAATGTGGACAACGTGAAGATGTCAAAGTCTCTCGGCAACTTCTTCACCGTGCGTGAAGTAGCCGACAAGTTTGGCTATGAACCGATTCGTTTCATGATGATTGCCGCGCACTACCGCAGCCCGCTGAACTATTCCTACGATGTCATCGAGCAAGCCAAAGCTGCCCTGCAACGGCTCTACACCTGCCGCGAAAACCTCGACTTTGCGCTGCAAAACGCAACTGACGACGGCGAATCGCTTGACCTTTCGCACTACCGCGAGGCCTTCATCACAGCCATGGACGACGACCTGAACACCGCCGGTGCCATGGGGCATTTGTATGACTTAGTGCGCGAGCTGAATACGCATATGAATAGCGCAAGCAAGGCCAGCCTGCAAGCCGCAGCAGAATTATTCGACGAACTCACCGGCGTGCTTGGGCTACTCTACAATCGCAAAGCCGCACAAGCAGACGACCAAGTCACCGCCCTTGTCGCCGAGCGCGAACAGGCACGCCGCGACAAAAACTGGGCGCGCGCCGACGAAATCCGCGCGCAGCTCACCGCCATGGGCGTGACCATCGAAGACACCCCGCAAGGCACGAAAGTAGTGATTAGTGATTAGACCTAAGATTTTTCCCCCAGCGCAGACGAAAGTTTCGTCCGTGCTGGGGGTTGGTTTTTATTCACTATTCACTATCCACTAATCACTATTCACTAGGAATCCATTCCAGTTCAACTGGGCAGAACATCGTGCCCGGCTCGGGCGTGGTGGGATGATAAACCTGCCCCAGTGCACCCATCAAGCGCGGCATCATCGTCCACGGGTCAAACTGGGTGATCGTCCACCAAACCAAGCGCCAAGGCAAAAACCAGCGCTTGGCAAACTCGCCAATGTCCGCCACTACGTTGAGCCAAGTGGAGATATCCTGCGGGTTTTCGATGGGCTGCGGGCTAAGCACTTGCTCCTGCCTCAATACAGTGAAGGGCTGCACATACAGAATGCCGCCCGGCCCAAGCAAATACGCACGCACGAAAAAGTAGTCATCCTCTAAGTGCTCTGCAATGTTCAGCGTGCTGCCGCGGTGCACTTCACGCGTGCGGTGGCTCACCCAAACAATGTCGTCATACAGCTCAGCTTCAATCTCAATCGTGCCTTCTTGCTCACACACGGTAATGCGGTTCACACGCGGAGCCTCACCTTCACCGCGCCAATATTGGTCGCCGGTTTCAAAGCGGGCAGAGCGCGAAAAGCCAAACAGCGTGCCCTGTTCCATGCTGCGGCGCAACTCGGCTTCGGTCAGCTCGGTCATGAGGTGCACGCTCCATGCGCGGTCGAACTCGCCGTGGTGGTGCGCATCACTCCAAGTGAAGCTCCAAGGCACCACGCCGTGCGGAATCAGCCGTTCCAGCAGCAGGTCATATAACACACGGTCGAACTGCGTGTTTTGATCCCAGCCGCTGTTGATGTCAATGCCCACGGCACTTTGATAATAATGCAGCAGCGGATAGGCAAACTTGTCAATCCAATGGGGGTAACGGTCAAAGAAGGTCATGGGGTCGGCGTCGTGGCGGGCACGATGGGTGTCGCCCGGATGATTGATCACCGTGATGCCACCATCTGCATGCACACCGCGAATGGGGCGCAGATAATCCATGGTCACGCCCAGCACACCTTGCCCATAATCGCTGAAGAAACTCTGCACGTGGTTTTGGGTGAACACCGCGCCATTTTGCTCGTTTGCACGAGTAACCTCCAGCATGGGTCGCGGGCTGCCGTCAGGCCAATAGCGCCCAACGCCGGTGATGATTTGCTCGCGGCGTTCGCTGGTCAATGGGCGCAGCGGGCGCATGCCGGTGCGGTCCAGCATCATCAAGCGCATCAGCGGTGTTGAGTGCGGCACTTGATCCCAAGGCACACCAACAATCATGTGGTCGGTGATAGCCAAAATGTCGTAACCAAGCGAATAATGAATCTCAATCACTTGGTTTTTGGGCACCGAGCCGTCGCTGGCATCCGTGTGCACATGCAGCTGCGCCTTGAACTGATTCCACGTGTCCCAGCACACATCAGCATAAGCATTGCCAATGGTGAACGGCGCGCCGCTTTCGGCCTGCGCCACTAGGGGCAACGCAACCAGCACCAGCGCAATCACCAGCAAAACAGAGAGTACTTTTTTCATCATGGCCTCCTATTTATGTTTGATTACCCAAAATTCGCTAAGCATCACGCCTGTGTTCGGCTCGCTGAATTCCAGCGCAAGGCAGCCGTTTTCAAACCACCCAGCCGGCAGATGATAGCTACGCGTGTGCAGCATGTCACGGTCCGGGCCAACCATGGAGAGGTCAAAGTCAACATCTTCGCAGCCTTCGCCAATCACATGCCCATTGGCCTTCATGCAAAACTCTGGTGATTCAAGGCCGGCTTTGTTACGCCACCATGTCACGCACAAGGTGTAATCCTGCCCCGGCGCAAAGCCTCCCAAGTTGGCAAAAAACGTATGGTTATCAAAAATCTGCAAGGTGCTGGTGGGGTAGTCACCGTTGTTGCAAGGCCTGTCGCCGTGAAAGTTCAGATAAAACTCGCCCTGCTGCCGTGCATTGAGCACCTCGCGCGAGTGATGCGCAAAGCTGAAGTAGAACTCGTCATCTTGCACCACATTGCGCTGCAAACTTTGAGCAAGCAGTCCCCTATCTCGTTGCTTTTTCAGCCAAGGCAAGTCTGTGATGGGTCTGTCAATGGTGTCCAGTGTACAGCCACGCTCCCAGTGCAGGCCGCCAAAGTTCTCCACGTCCAGCTGAATACCAATTTGCTCAAACAGCGTTTTGGCTAGGGGGAACAAGTTGTGCGCTGGATGCTCGTAATCAAAATCGCCGCGCGCAGTGGCATCGAGCTCGGCAATGCGCTTGTGCCGCACGTAATAATCACACAGCGCACGAAAATAATGCAAGTTAAACCGCCAGTTATCAATCAAGGCATGCTGCTCAAACGCATCCAAGCAAGCATCAATGCTCATATTCAGCGCAGGGTCGCCCTCCCAGTTTAATTCGAGCTGCAACAACGCATCTGTCATCGCATGAACAGGCGCATTCCACAAAAACAAGCGGCAATAATCTTCCACGCTCTCACGCACACTGATGGCATCACCAAACCAGTCCATGTCTGTCCACAGCGTCTTGTTCAAATCATCATGCACACCCTCAGAATAACTCACCGAGCCGCTCACAAAGCCGCGCGTTTGGCGGTGCAGCGTGGCGAATTCCTGCGGGCGCGGGTTCACACTCTCGCGTGATAGCGTGCTTGCCAGCGCAAAATGCCAGTCATCACGCGTGTAGCGCACAGGGTACTCGCAGCGCAGGTTGTGCGTAATATCTGGATACAGCCGCACGTCGTACTGCATGGGCACCGCGCGGCGAATCTCCTGCGTGGTGAAGGCATGGTTTGGCCCCATGATCACGCCGTCCAGCCATGTGGGCAGCTTATCCAACTCAGCCTTGAACTGCGCCGGCCACTGCGGACTATTGTGCGGCATTTGTGCGCTAATCCACATCGTTGCCTGCGGATGAATCGCACGCATGGCAGCACTGTAAGCCTCGCCGCGTTGGAATAACTCATCGGGCGCAAGCTCACCGGGGTCGCTGCCGGGGATGAACAAATAGTCCAACTTGGGCAGGCTGGCGAACACACGCTCGCGCTCGGCCAATGCCTCATGCACAGGCTGCTTGTCATCAATAGGATACCATAAGCCAAAGTCCATGTCAAGCGCTTGGCAAAATTTTGATACCTCCACCAGCAGCTCGTTGGGCGGCATCGGCATCAACGCGCTGGTGTTGCCGCCTTCGTCAGGCACATGCTCGGCAATGTTTGTGCCAAACAGCATCATGTCTAGGTGGTAGCGATGAAATTGCTTGGGCGTCCAAGCATCATAGGTGTTATTGTTGCCGCGATAGCCCAGCTGGTGCCCTCGAATGCGCTTTTGCGGTGCATATTCACCCGAAATGTCGCACACAAGCGTTGCCTTGCCATCCTTGATTTCAATCTTGCGCAACAGCCTGCCAATGCCAAAGATATGCCCACGCAACCCACTCGCCGTGATGGTGAAGTCTTGCGCAATGCGGTAGTGATCTTTCGGCATGGTTTCGTCGGTGGCGAACGTCACATCAACCGGGCAGGCCACGCCGCGGCGAGCAAATTCATCGCGCAGAATCTCTTGTGGATTAAGCATGTGTCGTTCCCCCTATTCTATTAATACCAAAGGAAGCCCAGCAGGAATATCCAAATGAACCACTGCCACCAGTTCAAATAGCTCTGCACCTGCACGGTGTGCGTGTTGCCATCAGCGTCCGTGGCGGTCACTGTGCCAGTGCCCCGCCCTTGTGTAATACTCAGCAAACCGGCGCAGTTCACTGCAACATCTCCGTCGGCCTGCCAAGTCACAGGGCTATCGGCGAAGTATGCCCGCAGTTGCACCTGTGTGCGATGCCGCACGCGCAGCGGGTCGCCATCGGGCAACACGGTGAGCACCGGCTGCACCATCATGTACATTTCGGGGGCACTTTCGCACAGCACTTCAAAGCGCATCCAGCTTCCGAGCACGCCCCATGCGGGGGTGCTGTGGCGATCAATGCTAATGGCGTGGCTGACCCAGCCGGGATTGGCACGAAACAACGCATGTGGCGAAGTCCGTTGGCCATTTTGCAAGCTAGGAAAACCTTGGTCGTCTGCCTCCAGCATCATCACACGCCACTGGCTTTCGTGTATATTATGCCGCCAGCGCGTGTCTACGCGATAAACCGCCAAACCGCCACCATAGAACCAAGCAATGGGTTCATCCCAGCCGGTGAAACGCCGGTTTTCAATGAGGAAAAATTGATCGTCGTTGTCGGGCAGGTTAATGCGCACCATGCTGCGTTGCCCGCTGCATAGACTATGCACGGCAAGCTCAACATCGTCGCCAAAGTTCACTACCGTGGGCTGCACCAAGCCAAGGCGATACAACGCATAGGCACTAAAACCTGTGGGCGTTGCGCCTTGGTGTTCAGCAGTTGTCCGCCGCGTCCAAGTGCCCTCAGCCATCACGCAGAAATTCCCCAGCCCCCTAAAGCTTCCCGTGCCGTATAAATCCGGCACACCAAAGCTGTGGCCAAGTTCATGCACAATAATACCGATGGTGGCCATGTGACCGCGGCCAAAAGCACCGTGGCGCTCGCCCACCTGAGAATACGAGGTAAAACGCACGCCATTAATGGCGCTCATGCTGCGCAAGCCGTTGTTCCAATGGTGGCCCCATATAGCCTGTTGCGTGTGCCCCCACGCAGACTCATAGCCCGCAACGATGACCACGATATGCAGTTCATCGTTGGTGATGATACCATCGCCGTTGCGGTCAAAATCACGCGGATTGATATAACCCGCAGCGGTGGCGGCACGCAAGGCATCGTGGGTGATGCGCGCGTTGGTCGTGCCGGTTTGTCCGGCGGTGTTGGGATGGCGGCGGTTGAGCCGCACGCGCACAATGCCATCACATGTTGCGGCCTGATTTTCAGGCGCGGGCACCAACGCAATGGCACCTTCCGAAATATCATAGTACCATGCCGCAACCGAGCGTTCACCCGTGAAGATCTGATAGCCCCAGTCATCCGCAAAGGCAATTTGCACGTCATTGAATTCCACCAGCAGCACCAGCACGTTTTGCTCAACGCCCATGAACGGCCCAAGTGTGCGCTTTAGCCCATTATGCTGCGGCTGTGCAGCGGCAGCAGCAAAGCTAAACGGCTCACCCGCTTCAGGACGTGCGTTGGCGTCATGCTGCGCAATCAACGCATGTTCGCTCAGTGCGTCCTCGGGCGCAGCTTGCCGAGCATAGGCCACGTCTGTGCCTGCAAACACCCAAATGCCATCGTCACTTTGCTCCAGCACCGCGCCGCTTTCGCTCACGGCATAGTTAAAGAATGCGTCGCCATGCAGCGTTGCGGCAAATTGCTGGCCATCCGGCTGGCGCAGCGTATGTTCCCCCGGCACGGCGGGTGCTGCCATGGCACCCACGGCCAGCAGCAAGGCTATGCCTGCGGCGACCAAAACGGTCAGAAAAATCTTGCGTGTCTTCATCTCAAAATTCCCTTCAACTTAAATATTTTATAACTGTGCTGCCATGGCAACCAGTTTTTTCAATCGATGATTCATGCCCGAGCGCGTCACCGGCATGCTGCACAGCTCACACAGCTCCGCCAAAGAGGCCTCGGGATTTTGCTCACGCAACTCAGCAGCTTCGCGCAGCAAGTCGGTCAGGCTGTCCAATCCCACCGTGCTGCGAATTTGCGCAATGGCGTGCAGCTGCTGTGCCGCTGCCGCCGTGGCGCGGTCAAGATTAGCCATGTCAAAGTTCATCACCCGGTTCACGTTGTTGCGCAGATCTTTTTCCACCTTGGTCTGCATGAAATCCAGCACCGCCGTTTGCGCACCAAGGCTCGCGAGCACATCTTCAATCAGCTCGCTGTCTTTGTAGTACAGCAGCCACGCGCCCTTGCGTTGGCAAATTTTCGGCGGCAAGTTATGTTCGCTCAGCAGCGCAGCTAATTCGTTGCACAGCTTTTTGTAACCCACGGTGAACTCCAAGTGATACTGCCGTTGCGGAGCATTCACCGCCGCACAAACCAAAAAAGCGCCACGCAGAAAAGCCCGTGAACAATCATCACAGGCAAAGTTTTCGCGCGCAATGCGGCGGCCGGGTTCGTCTTCGCTGTGCCCCATGCGCTCAAGCAGGCGGCGGCGGTCGTCCACCCGTGGGACGGTTAGTTCAACCTTTCGGCCGCTTTGCAGCAACTGCGCCTGCACCAACGCAAACTCTTGCAACTGCGCAGCGGTGTAGTCCGCCACGTCACGCAGTTCGGTCCGCAAGCTGATTTCCCGCACGTTAAAGCTCGCACCAAACAGCAGCAAACCATAAAGCTGCGCCTGCGCACAGCAAGGCTGCTGTTGTGCCGAAACACGCAACAGCTCCTGCTTCACTTGGGCGGAAAAGCTCATGCTAAACCTCAGTCGTTAAACGAATTTGATTTCAGGCTCAAGGAAGACGCCGGTTTCGTTTTGCACCGTTTCCTGCACCAGCGCAATGAGTGCTCGCACATCGGCGGCAGTGGCACCACCGGTGTTGATGATAAACCCGGCGTGTTTTTCGCTAATTTGCGCGCCGCCCACACTGCGCCCCTTAAGATTGCACTGTTGAATCAACCCGCCTGCAAAGTGCCCCGGCGGCCGTTTGAATGCACTGCCCGCGTTGGGGAACTCCAAGGGTTGTTTGTCGCGGCGGCGCAACATGATGTCATTCATCTGTGCTTTAATTTTCACGGGGTCACCGGGCTGCAACAGCAGGCGAGCCACCGCAACCACCGCACCGGTTTGCATAAATATGCTTTTGCGATAGCCAAAGCCGCAGTCTGCCACCGGCAACCAAGCAAGCTCACCACTGGCCGAGATTTGAAGCACTTCAAGCAAAATATCGCTCATTTCGCCGTCATATGCCCCGGCGTTCATATAGGTCGAGCCACCCAGTGCGCCGGGAATGCCAAAGGCAAACTCCGAGCCGGTGAGGCCTTGCTTGAGGGCAAAGTTACACATGGCGCTCAGGCTCACGCCGGCTTCCACGTAGATCTTGTTGTCGCCCAGGTATTCAATCCCCTGCATTTTTTCGGTGGAAATCACCACGCCGTCAAGGCCGGTGTCTTTCACCAGCAGGTTGCTGCCGCGCCCAAGCATAAAGGGTTTTACATTGGCTTCGTGGCACAGTTTCATGCACGCTTGCAGCTGTTCCACACTGTTTGGATAGAGCATCAGTTCAGCCGGGCCGCCAATGCGGAAAGTGGTTTTGCTGCTCATGGGCACGGCCTCGGCAAAGGCAATGCCCTGTTGTTGAAGTGTTTCTGTCATGTTGTTTTCCTCGCAATTATTTTTTCGTAAGCATGATGGTGGCGCACCCCGCCAGGGTGTTCATCACGGAATGTGCCTTCCCAGTGGTGCAAGATCTCCCAGCCATCGTACATGGTCGGTAGCTCGCCAACATCAAATAAACTTTTGGTCACATCAACCATGTCCGGCGCTGCGGGCAAGCGATTGGTGAACACGCCAATGAAGTGCAAGCCACCCGGCATGGTGTGCGTTTGCGCAAGCTTGATAAACGCATTGCGCAGCGATTTTTCGGGCAAATGCAGCACCCCGTGAGATAAAATCACGTCATAGTCTCGCGCAAACGCAAACTCGGCAAGATCCTGCGTACAAAAGCGTACATCTAAGTTTTGCGCTGCCGCAATGGCCTGCGCTTTGGCAATGCCCGCTTCGGATAAATCAAAGCCCTCGGCATGATTACCCAACCCCGCCAAAAAGATGGCGTTGCGTCCCTCGCCGCAGCCAACATCCAGCACGGTCGAACCCGGCACAATCAGATGATGAAACTCCGCCAAATCCACCGTTGGTTCTTTGGAGAACGCCACGGCATTCGGGTCTTGGTAGGCTTGCTCCCAAAACGGTTGCACTTGCATAGGCTCCTCCTCAATTGTTCATTGTTAATCGTTAATTGCTAAGCGCCGCCGCGCCCACTATGCCCGCGTCATTACCCAAGCAGGCCTGCACAAGCTCCGTCTGCACAGGCGCATAGCGGGTGTAGCGCTCAGCTTCCACCAGCTTGCGCAGCGGCACCAACAGCGCCTCGCCTTGGTACGCCACGCCGCCGCCAAAGCAGATTTTATCCGGCTGGAAGATGTTGACCAAGTTCGCCACACCAGCCGCCAAATAGCGCAGGTAGGTTTCAATCACCGCCGCAGCGCGTTCATCGCCTGCATCGCGGGCATCAAACACATCCTTCGCGCCGTTGATATCAAGCCCAGCCTCTTTCGCCTGCGCAATCAGCGCGGTGGCCGAGCTGTAACTCTCCCAGCAGCCACGGCGACCGCAATTGCAGGGTTTGCCGTCAACCGCGATGACGAAATGCCCAACTTCACCCGCAGCATCGTTGCAGCCATTCACGAGCTTGCCGTCAATGACGATTCCGCCGCCCACGCCGGTGCCCAGTGTCACCGCAATGAACGAGTTCACCCCACGGCCACTGCCCGCAAGGGCCTCGCCCAGTGCAGCGCAGTTGGCGTCGTTGTCCAAATAAATCGGGCAGCTGAACCACTGCTGCAAAATCTGCCGCGCGGGCACATTGTGAAAATCAAGATTATTGGCATAGGTGATGATGCCCGCGTTTTTGTCCACGCTGCCCGGCGTGGCCAGACCAATGCTCTCAATCTGCTCTTTGGTAAGACCCGCGTCTGCCACGGCATCATTGCATGCAGCAGCGATGTCCTCTAAGACTTGCTCGGCAGGGCGGCCCGCAAGGGTTTTGCGCTTGCCACGACCAACAATCTTCCAGTCGCCGTCTACCACGCCAACTGAAATATTCGTGCCGCCTAAATCTACACCTAGTTTGTACATGCTTTTCTCCTTTATGTCATGTTTGTAGGGGCGCGCATTGCGCGTCCGAATGACCAATGGCCGCCCCTACAGTGCTGCAATTTCAAATGCAAATTCAAGGCCATCGCTCAAGTCAATGCGATATTCCTCCAGCACATCCGGCCCGCATGAGGCCGAGCCCGTGCCGCGCACAAAACCGTCAATGTTCAGGTACACTAGGCCTTCATCGCGCAAGTCTTCTTGGTGTGTGGCGGCAGTGAGACTCGCCTGGCTGTAGTGCTGTGCGCTAAAGTTGAGCCTGCCCGGCGCGTTGGCAACGCGCAAGCCTTTGCCGTTTTCATCCGTCAATTGCAGCCAGCGCACCTGCCCGTGATTCCCATTGTCCTGCGGGAAGATATAAGGCTCGTGCATGACAGCCACGGTGGTTTCAAACACGCCCATTTTGCTTTGATCCGTGAAGTCCGACAGGTTCTCCCGCTCGCCCAAGCCGTAGTATTTCACGTTGTCCCAGCTGCGCGGCAGTTGCAGCGTCACCCCAAAGCGGGTGATTTGCAGCTGCTCGGTTATCATCTTGTCGGGTATCAGCTTCGCCGTCACACGTGTGGCGCCATTGGCCAGTTCTTCGGTGCTCACTAACATGTCAAACTCATCTTCACTGTCGCAACAAATCCATTTATCGTTGTCCAATGCCGCACGGGTAAAGTTCGGCTGCATGGTGGCCAGAATGTCCGCCAAGTCGCCGTTGCCCTGCATTTGCTCGGCAATGTACTGCTCTTGCAGCGTAATTTGCTCAAAGGCAAGATCATCGCCATAGTTCAACGTCAGATGATAGTCGCCCGCTGCCAGCTGCGGCAAGTCAAGCTTAATTTCCTGCGTGCCTTGCGGGGTAATATCCAGCTGTGCGGTGCCTTCTTGCACGGCCACGCCGTTGTGCAGCAGCTGCCAAGCAAGCCCACACACTTCATTGGTGAAGTAGTTCGTGTTCTTCAGCGTCAGCTTGCCGTCGGCAAAGCTCGCCCGCACCGTGCGATACACATTCTTCATGCACCACGCGCCGGTGTGCGGTGTGCGGTCGGGATAGACGAGGCCGTCCACGCAGAAGTTGCCATCGTGGATGCGCTCGCCGTGGTCACCGCCATAAGTATAGCGCAGCGCGTTGCCCGCTTTGCTGGTGAAGCCACCATCCTCAACGGCATGGTCAGCCCACTCCCAAATGCAGCCACCCATCAGGTTATCATGCTGGTAGAACACTTTCCAGTAGTCATCCAGGCTACCAGGGCCCACGCCCATGGCATGCGTGTATTCACACAATAAACCCGGCAGTTTGCGCACTTTTTCGGGTATGCTTTCGTCGCCCGCTCCAATGCGCGCCCACTCCTCAATCGAGGGATACATGCGGCTGTATACATTATAGCCATGCACGCCCTCGTGGTTCCACACGCCTTCGTAGTGCACCGGGATTTCCGGGTGGCAGGCATGCAAGTAAGCATAACCGGCATCTTGGCAGTGGTGGCCGCCAGCCTCGTTGCCCAAGCTCCACATGGCCACGCAAACATGGTTGCGGTCGCGGAAAAACATGCGCTTGATGCGGTCCAGAAAGCGAGGAATCCACAGCTTGTCGCGGCTGATTAGGTCATAGTCGCCGTGGGTGCTGTGGCAACCGTGGGCCTCAATGTCCGCCTCGTCAATGATGTACAGTCCCAGCTCATTGGCAATGCTCAGCAGGTGTGGGTCCGGCGGATAGTGTGCTGTGCGCACCGCATTCACGTTAAGCGACTTCATCAGCTGCAAATCTTGCAGATAGTCATCATAAGTCATGCACCAGCCGGTTTTTGCATTGGTGTCATGGTGGTTCACGCCCTTGAATTTCACGGCTTTACCGTTGAAGAGATACACATTTTCGCGAATCTCAATGTTTTTGAAGCCAATGGGCACACGCACCACTTGCGACACTTCACTGCCGCGCTTGAGCTTCACCCACGCGGTGTAAAGCACCGGGTTTTCCGCAGACCATTCTTCCACCTGCAGTTCGTTGAGCGAAAAGGTCATGCGCTCGCGTGAGGAACCATTATACTTGGCCTCCAAGCCATCAATGCCGAACTCCACGCTCCAGCCGGTTTGTTGCTCGCCCTGCACTTCAATCACACAGCTCAAGCGGTAGCCTTCGGCCTGTTTGCGCGGGCGCAGCCAAATGTCGTTGAGATAAACCTTTGGCAGCGTGTACAGCAACACATCACGAAAAATCCCGTTCT
Organism: Oscillospiraceae bacterium; assembly: GCA_009784445.1. Lineage (GTDB taxonomy): Bacteria > Bacillota > Clostridia > Oscillospirales > Acutalibacteraceae > WRMQ01. The sequence goes on along the minus strand of WRBQ01000020.1, from coordinate 18,626 downwards.
CGCGGAACATATCTTGGCATTCCAAGAACGTGCCGGTGCTCCATTTGTGCACCACGCAAATCAGCTCATTGCCGCCTTGGCGCACCACCGGCGTCAGGTCAAACTCCGCCGTGTTGTGCGCGCCTTCGCTGTAGCCCACGTGGTAGCCATTGCAGTACACATCCAAGCTGCCTGCCGCGCCCAGAAAGGACAGCAGGAAGGTTTTGTTTTCGATTTCCTCCAGCTTGAAGGTTTTGCGATACACACCGCATGGCACGGCCTCCGGCAGCTCCGGCGGCGGGTTGTCGAACTCATAGCGCGTGTTCAGATATACCGGCGGCTCCACCCGCCCGCCAGCTTCACGCTGCCAAGTGCTGGGCACCGTGATGTCGCTGAACTTCACGGTGGTGGTGTCCAACTCGCGCGGCAAGTCACGGAAATCGCTGTAATAGGCAAAGCCCCACTTGCCCGAAAGCACCCTCACTAGGTCGGAGTTGTAGCGTTCATCGCGCTGGCTGGTGCCGCGCAGGGTTTCTTCATTGCTATAGGGAATGAAATAGGCACGCGGGTTGCGCCTGTGCTGCTCATACACGGCAAAATCGCGATAGGTATTCTGTTGAATGCGGTATTTCATGGTTTCCTCCTAGTGAATAGTGTGTAGTGATTAGTGGTTAGTGAGTAGCGTGCTGTGGTGAGTGAACTATTCACTAACCACTATTCACTATTCACTGATTCAAGCTTGGCATAGTTAAGCATGACTTTTTTGGTGCCCACACTGTCAAACGCGATTTCCAGCAGGGTGTCGTTGCCCATGGGTTTTGCCGCTAAGACCATGCCCTCACCAAACGCCGCGGACTTCACTCGCTCGCCCACCGCAAATTGCTGCACAGCGGGCTTGACACGCGCAGGCGCTGCACCGGCGGCGGGTTTGCGTGTGGTGGCAGTCGGTGTGTAAGTGTATGTTCTTCCGGGCATCGTCATCGATGTCCCAGCGGGTTGCGGCTCTTCCAGTCCCGTTTCGCGCAAAAAACGGCTAGGCGGGTTATATTGTGTGCTGCCGTAAAGCATTCGGCTTCGTGCCGTCGTGAAGGTGAGCTTTTTCCGCGCCCGGGTAATGCCCACATAGGCCAAGCGGCGTTCTTCTTCTAGGTCATCTTGTGCGCCGCTCATCACGGTTTGATAAGACGGAAACACGCGTTCTTCCCACGCCGGCAAAAACACCGTGGGGAATTCCAAGCCCTTGGCACTGTGCAGAGTCATCAGCACAACGGCATCTGCTTGGGCATTGTATTGATCAATGTCGCTTTGCAGCGCAACGTCTTCGAGAAAACCCCACAGCGTGGCATCATCCTCTTCCTGTTCATAACGCAGCAGGTTGCTGGCGAGCTCTTGCAGGTTTTCTTTGCGGTCGGCTTCCGTTTCTTTGTCCAATGCCAAGCCAACCAAATACCCCGACCGTTGCAGCGTATACTCCAGCAAGTCTTTCAGGCTCAGCTGCTCTTGTGCTTTGCGCAAGTCTTGTATAATCTCCACAAAGTGCTTGATTTTCGCACTGGCCCGGCTAAGCTCAGCGAACTCGCCCGCTCGCTGCAGAATTTGATATAACGGCACGCCATGCTGTGCGGCCAAATTCGCCGCATGCTGCACAGTGGTGTCGCCAATGCCGCGCTTGGGCTCGTTGATGACGCGGCGCAGACGTACTTCGTCGGCAGGGTTAGCAATCACCGTCAAGTAGGCAATCGCATCGCGAATCTCCTTGCGCTCATAGAAGCGATGCCCGCCAATGATGCGATAAGGCACGCCCGCGCGCACCAGTTGGCTCTCCACGGTGTTCGACAACGCATTCGCACGATACAGCACCGCGTGATCACTCCACTTGCTGCCTTGTTGCACGCTTTTCTGAATCATGTCTGCAATCTGGCGAGCCTCGTCGCGTTCATCTTCGCACATCCGCCAAGTGATTTCTTCACCTGCGTTATTATCCGTCCACAGCTTTTTGCCTTTGCGGCCCTCGTTGTTGGCAATCACTTTATTTGCGGCATCTAAGATATGCTGCGTTGAACGATAATTCTGTTCCAAGCGAATGGTGCGTGCGTTGCTATACTGCTTCTCGAACTGCAAGATATTCTCAATGGTCGCGCCACGAAAGCGATAAATTGACTGGTCGTCGTCACCCACCACGCATAAATTTCCATGTCCGGCCGCCAACAGCGACACCAGCTTATACTGCGCATGGTTGGTGTCTTGGTATTCATCCACCAATATGTACTTGAACCTGCGCTGATACTGCGCGCGAACCTCGGCGTTTTCCTCCAGCATCTGCACCGTGTGCACGATAATGTCATCAAAATCTTTGGCGTTGGCCTTTTGCAGCATCGCTTGATACAGCGCATAAGCCTGCGCAATTTGCTGCTGGCGGCTATCGTTGCCAAAGGCGTTGAGATAATCCTGCGGGCCAATCAGCTGATCTTTCGCCCGGCTCACCGCGCCCAAAATGGCCTTGTGCGGCAAGAATTTATCATCAATGCGCAGTTGACGCTGCACTTCTTTCATCACGCGCTTGCCGTCATCGGTGTCGTAAATAGCAAAGTGACTGTCGAAGCCCGCAATGCCGCCGCCGTGCCGCCGCAGCAATTTCGCGCAAATGCTGTGAAACGTGCCCGCCCAAAGCTCGTCGCCCGCCTCGCCCAAAATGGCGCGCAAGCGTTCTTTCATTTCGTTGGCCGCTTTGTTGGTGAAGGTGATAGCGAGGACGCGCCAAGCTTGTTCGCCCAGCGCAACAATGTGCGCAATGCGATGCACCAGCACGGTGGTTTTGCCGCTGCCCGCGCCCGCGAGCACCAGCAATGGCCCTTCCGTGCACTGCACGGCGGCCAGTTGCTCCGCATTCATGCGGGCAAGGGATTCTGTGATGTCAATGGTCATGTTAATGTGTCCCCAGCCGCCATGGTAGCAGCTGTTCAATCGTTGTAATGGTGCCGTCGTTCAGCAGCACTTCGCACTTATAGTTTTCGTCATGCACAGCGTTGATGAACTCACGGCAAATGCCGCAGGGCGCGCAAGCTCCTTCATCGTCAACGCCGGTTGCCACCAGCTTCACAATATGCGATTCCCCGGCGGTGACCATCGCGGCAATAGCAGCGCGTTCTGCGCAAAACACCATGCCCGCCTGTGCGTCCAAGCAAATGCCGGTGTAGACATTGCCGTCCGCAGTCAGCAGCGCACAGGCCACATAACCCGCGCTGGCAAGGCTAGACAGCCGCCGCTCGCCCACCAAGTCTTTCGCGATGGCGAGTAATTGTTGGTGTGTCATGATTTCTCTCCTGGTTGCAGTTTCGCACAACCTGTAGGAGCGGCAATCATGCCGCCCGGGCAAAAATACCGGCTTAAGTGGACATCCCGGGCGGCGTAATCGCCGCCCCTACAGTCAAATCTTTACAAACTCACCCGCCACGCCAGTTCATAATCCCGCGGGTGCGCAGGCTTGGTCATGTTCAGCCCCTCAAGAATATCGTAATCTTGAATTTCGCCGCACTGGCTCACCACAACACGGTTGGCAATGCCCTGCGCCAGCAAACCCACTGCATAATCACCCATCTGCGTGGCCATAATTCTATCACGCGCCGTGGGGCAGCCGCCGCGCTGCACATACGCTAAGACGTTCGCACGGGTATCAATGCCCGTTTGGGCTTGCAGCACGCTAGCAAGTTGCTCCACCCCACCGGGATAGCGCGTCTTGCCCTGTTTGTCCTTCTTGCCGGTGATGCCCTCCGCCACAAAAATCATGTAATAGTTCTTACCCGCCGCTTTCGCAAGCTTCAGACGTTCAACCAGAGTACCCTCAAAATGGGCAATTTGCTCGGCGGTCATTTCGCCGTCCTCGGGAAAACCGAAGTCGCCATATTCCATCGCCAGCACCGCCGTGGCACCGCCCGCCATGCCGCCATAAAGCGTCAAGTCACCGGCTTTGTTGCCCATCACTTCCACCACAATGCAACGATCATGCGAACGCGCGGTGTCGGCAATGGCATCGCACATGTTCATCACCATGTTCAGTGCGGTGTCATAGCCAATGGTATATTCCGTGCAAGAAATGTCGTTGTCAATCGTGCCCGGCAAGCACACGCAGGGCAAGCCGTTTAGCGTCAGCAACCGCGCGCCCATGAACGAGCCATCGCCGCCGATCACAATCAAGCCGTCGATTTTGCCTTTGCAGTTGGCAATGCATTGCTCAGCCGCCGCCTGACGGGTTTCTTCCTTGGCAAAGGGTTGAAAGCGTGCCGTGCGCAGCACCGTGCCGCCCATGGCGTGGATGGAATCCACTTTGTCAATGCTCAGTTCTTCCCAGTTGCCTTCATAAAGCCCCTTAAAGCCCTGCTGAATGCCCAGCAGGCGAATCCCTTTTTCACGCGCTGCGAACACCGCAGCACGCACGGCTGTGTTCATGCCGGGGCTGTCGCCGCCCGAGGTGAGAATACCAACGTTTTTCATGCGAACCATACTTTCAACTCTCCACTACATAATAATACAGTTTAAATAGTACCGCAAATCGGCGAAATTGTCAAGGACTTTTTTTGCACCACCTGCGGTGGGGCTCGGTCGCTTCGCTGTGCATGCTTATGGTTTGCACAAAACCCCGGCACTGCAAACTTTCGGCTGCAAGCCCCGGCTCCCTCTGATAGAGGGAGCTCCCGTCGCAACGGGTGAGGGAGGGGTGCAGAGCACAATCAATTTGACAAGCCCGAAAAAACATGCTATAATATACCGTATATATGGAAACGAGGTACACGCCGTGGCAGCCAAAAAAGCCGCATCCACAAAAAAAACAACCAAACCCAAAAAGCCCACCAAAGAGCAACTGGCCAAGCAACAAGAAGAACAACGCCTGCACGCCGAGCAAAACGTTAAACGCCGCCATTTCTACTGTGGCTTGGGGCTGGGCTTTGCCGTGCTGCTGGTCGCAATGCTAACCATCATCCCCGGCGAAAGCGCGTGGAACATCATGCACAGCAGCCTGTGGGATTTCTTCGGCATCACACTGCTGCTTTGGCTAGGCTTTGCTGTGTTTTGCTGCGTCACTTGGTTTCGCAACCGCAATTTGCGTGACGACATTCCCGCGCTGGTGTTTCTGCCGCTGGGCGTGCAGGCCGTGGGCGTGTTTTGGGCACTGGTCACCCTGCTGGAGGGCGGCGGCTGGCTGGGCCGTATCATCGCCGAAGGCATGGAAAACGCCATGGGTCGATTCATCGCCGCGCTGCTCACCGCGTTGCTGATTGCCGTCTGTGTGTTCCTCGGCGTTGCCCAGCTGCGCGAGCTCGTGTTCAGCCGCGTGATGGACAGACGCGCCATCGACGTTGACCCAGACGAAGACGAGGAAGAGCTTCCCCCAGTTGAAGAAAAACCAGCGCGCGGCAAAAAAGCCGCACAGCCCACGCCTATTCCCTTGCCTGCGCCCATCAACCCCATTTTAGATTCCCGCAGTGCGGCACCGCTGAACAACCCCAATGCCATCCCCACTGTGCTGGACTTCGGGGCTGCCGCACCGGCTACTCCCCCGCCGCCAATGCCTGCGCCGCCGCCACCGCTGCCCATGGAAGAACCTGTGCGCAAAAAGCCAAAGCTCACACAAGAAGAAGCCGCACAAGTGGCCGAAATTGAAGCACAAATCGAGGAAAGCCTTGACGCAGCCCTAGAAGACGGCGACACCCCGGCCTACAAACACCCGCCCATTGGGGCGCTCACCTTGCCGCGCAACCCCGCCGGCACCCAGCCCGACCAAAACGAAGAGAACATCATCTCGCAGCGCCTCGTTCATACTTTGGGCAGCTTTGGCGTGCAAGTGGAACTCGTTGGCCGCAGCCGTGGACCTTCCGTCACGCGCTACGAGCTGCGTCCAGCCGAGGGCGTGAAGATCAACAAAATCACAGCGCTTTCTGACGATATTGCCCTGCACCTAGCCGCCACCAAAGTGCGTATCGAAGCGCCCATCCCTGGCAAACCCGCCGTGGGTGTTGAAGTGCCCAACCGCGTGCGCGCAACGGTTTCGCTACGCGAGCTCATCGACAGCCAGGTTTATCGCGCAGGCGTGAAAAAATCCAAGCTCACCGTGGCGCTCGGTAAGGACATCGTGGGCGACCTCATCGTCGCCGACCTCGCCCGCCTGCCCCACCTGCTCATTGCCGGTACGACCGGTTCGGGTAAATCCGTGTGCATGAACACACTGATTATGAGCCTGATGTATAATGCATCGCCCGATGATGTCAAGATGCTCATGATCGACCCCAAGCAGGTGGAGTTCAACATCTACAGCGGCATTCCGCACCTGCTGGTGCCCGTGGTGAGCGACCCGCTGAAAGCCGCAGGCGCACTGGGCTGGGCCGTGAACGAAATGGAGCACCGCTACAGCCGCATCAGCGAGCAAAACGTGCGCGATGTCGATAGCTACAACAACATCGCCGCCATGCAAGACGACCTTGCTCACATGCCGCGCGTGGTGATTTTCATCGACGAACTCAGCGACCTGATGATGGTTGCCCCCAGCGACGTCGAAGATGCCATCCAGCGCATTGCGCAAAAAGGCCGCGCCGCTGGCATGCACCTAGTGGTAGCTACCCAGCGTCCCAGCGTTGACGTTATCACCGGTGTCATCAAAAGCAACCTGCCCGGGCGCATCGCGCTCAGCGTGGCCTCGCAGATTGACTCACGCACCATCATCAACACCATGGGTGCAGAACAACTGCTGGGCAACGGCGACATGCTCTTTAGCGCCAACGGCGGCAACAATGCCGTGCGCGTGCAGGGCTGTTTTGTCAGCGACGGCGAAGTGCAAAAGGTCGTGAACTTCGTTAAACAGCAACTCGAGGGCGGCGCAGACTACAACGACGCCGTGTGGGAGGAAATTGAGCGCAACGCCGCAAACGCTGGCCGCGGCAAACGAAAAGGCGGTGGCATGCTCGACGCCGCAAACGACAGCGACAACGACGAAGACCCCATGTTTGACTCCGCCGCGGAGGTGGTCATCAACGCCGGCATGGCCTCAACCACCATGCTGCAAAAGAAGCTTAAGCTCGGCTACGCCCGCGCCAGCCGCCTAGTCGACATGCTCGAAGAACGCGGCGTGGTTGGCCCGCCCGAGGGCAGCAAACCCCGCAAGGTGCTCATCTCACCCGCACAATGGCAAGAATATCAAGCCCAAGGTCCCGGCACAAGCAATATTCCCGCTGAAGAAGAATAGAATAAGACTATCACAACTTCAGGGGGACTATACCGTATGCCTAAACGCAACTCGTTGCGCAAATCTCGCAACGCCATCATCTGCATCATTATCGCAGCGGTTTTGCTGGGCGTGGCCTGGTTCGCCAGCCAAAGCAACGCGCAGCCGCAACCGCACATGGCCGTGCATTTCATTGACGTCGGCCAAGGCGATGCTGTGCTCATTACTGCACATGGGCAGTTCATGCTCATCGACGGCGGCCTCAGCGGCCAAGAAGACACCGTCATCAACTACCTGCGCCACCAAGGCGTGCAGCGCATTGACTACGTTGTCGCCACCCACCCGCACGCAGACCACATTGGCGCACTGGCCAACGGCGTGATCGACGCCTTCCCCATCGGCACGATTTTAGCCCCGCAGCTGCCTGTGGAAATCACACCCACCTCGCGGGTTTACGAGAACTTTCTGGCCGCCGTGCGCCGCGCAGTGCAAGCCGGTGCCGTGGCAGAATACGCCCAAGTGGGCCGCGTCATCACCTTGGGCAACACCGAAATCACAATCCTCGGCCCGCTGCGCCAAGATTCTCGCAATCTCAACAACAATTCCATTGTGCTGCGGTTAGACTACGGCAACACCTCCGCGCTGTTCACCGGCGATGCCGAACGTGCCGCCGAGCGCGACCTAGCTAACGAATACGGTCGCGGCTTGCAAGTGTGTGTGTTGCATGTGGGCCACCACGGCAGCCACACCTCCAGCCACGACTTTTTCCTGCGCTATGTTAGCCCCGTGTATGCCATCATCAACGTGGGGCTCAACAACCGCCACAACCATCCCCGTCCCGAGGTCATGACACGCCTGCGTAACACCGGCGCCACCATCTTCCGCACCGACATCGACGGCCACGTCGTCATGCTCAGCGATGGCGTGCACTTCTGGAGAGCGAGTTGATGTTCTTTTTTTGCAAAAAAAGAACCAAAAAAACCTATGCTGCTTCGCGGTAGATGACGGTTTATGAAAGTACAAGAAACTAGCCCCAGCCTCCCCCTTGGGGGAGGTGCCCCGCAGGACGGTGGGGGTAGCCAAAAGGCGACCCTCCCGAGCCGCCCAAAACTATTCACTAAGCACTATTCACTAACCACTAATCTTCAATCAGCGGCTTTTGCGCTGTGGCAAACTGCTCCAGAATCTCCGCCGAAGGTTTGCGGGTTACCAAGCTGCCCACCACAATCGCAATGAGCGAAAGCCCAAAGCCTGGCACCAGCGAGAAGATGCCCGTGCCGCCATTGGCCGCCGACGCACTGAGCGTAACAAGATCGCCAGCCATGGCACCCGTGCCTTGCAGCATGGGAATATACTGCCACAAAATCACGGTCAAGCCGCCAACCAGAATGCCCGCAACGGCACCCACTTTGTTCGTGCGCTTCCAGAACAAGCTGCACAGCACAAGCGGCCCAAACGCCGAGCCAAAGCCCGCCCAAGCCATGGCCACCAGAGCCATCACGCCGCTGTTGCGGTCAACTGCGCCGGGCACAAACACGCCAGCTTCGTTGTAGTGCGCAGGCACGTAAGCGTTCAGTGCAAACAGCACCGCAAGCACCGCCACCACCAGCACCGCCGCGCGGCTAAACCAAACCAGATGCTTGTCGCTGGCCTTTTTGTTGGCCAGCTTGTAGATATCGCCAATGGCAGAGGAGCCAACCAGCAGCTGGCTGTCCGCGGTGGACTTGATGGCCGCGAACATGCCGCACAGGAACAAGCCACCCAGCAGCGTTGCCCAAAGCGTGCCGCGTTCCAAGAAAATCGTCGTAATCATGTTGATGAACACGGTTTCGCGCATGCCGTAGTCCAAAGCCGGGTTGATGAACGCGTGGCCCACAATGCCAATCAGCAATGCCGAACCAAGTGCCAGCAACACCCATACAATGGCAATGATGGCCGAGCGCGACACATTCTTTTCTTTCTTAATGGCGATGAGCTTGATGAGAATGTGCGGCATACCAAAGTAGCCCAAGCCCCATGCCAAGTCAGACACCACACCGCGCCAGGCAACATTGCCGGCGGTGTAGCCAGCCAGATAGTTCGGCGCAGCCATCGTGCCGGGGTTCAAATAACCCGCAGGCAGCGCAGCCGCCACTTCGCCAAAGCCGCCCATGTGCACAATCACAATCAGCGGCAGGAAGAACACGGCCAGAAGCATCATCATGCCTTGAATGGAGTCCGTCCAGCTGATTGCCATCAGTCCGCCAATGAAGGTGTAGCCCACCACGAAGGTGGCGACAATCAGCAGCGCCGCCGTAAAGCTCAGCCCCGGGAAAATCTGCGGCAGCAACGTGCCGCCGGCCACAAAGCCACTGGTCACATATACCGTGAAGAAGATGGCGAAAAACACCGCCGCCGCCAATTTCAGTATGTTGGTTTTGTCTTGGTAGCGGTTGCCCAAAAACTCCGGCAAGGTAATGGAATTGTTGGCCACAATGGTGTAGCGCCGCAGCCGCTTGGCCACGAAACACCAGTTAAGCACCGTGCCGATAATCAGCCCCACGGCCATCCACACCCGGCCAGTGCCATAGGCGTAAATCATGCCAGGAAAGCCCATCAGCAGCCAGCCACTCATGTCGCTGGTTTGTGCCGAAAGCGCGCCCACCCATGTGTTGAGTTTACGCCCGCCTAGAAAGTAGTCCGTTAAGTTTTGGCTTTTGCGAAAGCGGATTGCCAAGCCAATGATTGCACTGAAATACACCGCAAACACCAGCAGAATCCATGCTTGATTGCTCATTTTAATCCCCCTTTTAAGTTAATGTGGGATATTATACCACACAATGTGAAGAATTGCAAGCTTTTTGTGAAAGAGGAATGTAAACATGAAAAAAACAATGATGAAAGCCCTCATCGCCGTGCTCATTGCAGCGTTGTCTATGAGCGCACTTGCCGCCTGTGGGCGCAACCCCCAGCCGTACGACGAACATCAAACTCTGCCCGTAATGCTGTACGCTAACACCACAACGCAAGCCTATTACATCACCATTGAATACACCCAAACCACCACAGAGCACACCACCACAACCGAACAAACCGAAACCACCACGGTGGCACCCACGCCGCAAACCGTGGCGGAAATCGTCGCATTTTATAATGCTGCCGCCAACCGTGTGAAAACGGACAGGCCCGGCTTCAGTCAAACCGATCGCACCATCATCAATGAAAATCTCGTTGAGGTGCCTTGGGCCTTTCGCGCCATCGCGCCGGGGATTATTCGCATGACGCAAAACCTTTGGGGCGCTTGGAGCGAACCCGAAGTGGTGGTGCCCGGCGCAAATCACAACGCTTTTTTCGCCGAGGGGCAAACTTGGTCCAGCCGCCTGCAGGCCGGGTGGGTGCAATCTGCCACGCTGCAACAAGTTGGGCAGGAGTACCACATCCGCATTGCCCTGCGTGACGAACAAGTGCCCGTGTTGCCGCACGATGGCACCACCACCCGCCACGGCCAAGTGATGAAAGTCTTCACCCACGCCGACATCATGGAAGGCGTGGACAACCTGCTGGGCATTGACATTCTTGCTTGGGACGCACTGTACAGCGGTAGCTACCTGCAAGCACGGGTTTGCAGCCAAACACACAACCTGCTGCATGTGCGATTTTTCCTCAACGCCACAGTGCACGCACAAATTCGCACCATTGGCATCACCAGCAACGTCACGCTGCCCATCGCACAGGAGTATGTATTCACGATGAATGTGCGCTAGTTTTCACACGCCCAAAAATATACAACGCCTTCACCAGCAACACCAAAGGCACAACAACAAACATCGCCATATGATTAACCATCACCATCGACAGCAGCATGCTGCCCCCTGCCAAGGCCATCACGGTGACTTTGCGGCGCATGGTCATGCTGCGGTGCTGCACAAATTCATCCAAGTTGCGGCGATAAAACCGCGTGCGCACCAGCCGCGCATGCAACCTATTTGAGCTACGCGCCGCAAAGCAAACGGCAAGCAAATATAGCGGCACCGTGGGCAACATCGGCACCACAAAGCCCAGCGTGCCCAGCCCAAAGCAAAGCACCGCCAATGCCCCAAAGAAAATCTTTCCCATACGCCCTCCTATTCCTTGACAAACGCAGCGTTTCATTATATAATATTCAGTATGAATCATTCTGATCAGCATACATGCACCTTTTTGGGCATCGACGGCGGCGGCACCAAGACCACCGCCGTGCTTTGCAATGCCCAAGGCCAAGTGATTGCACAAGCAGCCGCAGGTAGCCTCAACTACCGCGCGCTGGGCTACGACACCGCGCGTGCCAGTTTGCGTGAGATTTTGGCGCAGCTGCCGCACAAGCCCTCGGCGGCATTCATCGGCAACGCAGCTTTGGCTAGCGACGCTCCGCCCGAAGAACTACACGCACTCACCCACGGCATCCTCGATGGCATCCCCGTGGGCATGAGCAGCGACCTTTATATCGCTCTAGAGGCCATGCAGTGCCAAGGCCCATGCGCGGTGGTGATTGCCGGCACCGGCAGCATGTGCGCCGGACGAACCGCACCTAGCGAGCCGATTATCCACACCGGCGGCTGGGGCTGGCTGCTGGGCGACGAAGGCAGCGGCTTTGCGCTTGGCTGGGAGGGTCTGCGCGCCGCATTGCGCGGCTACGAGGGCAGCGGCCCCACAACCGAGCTAACGGCTGAAGTCTGCGCATTTTACGGTGCCCAACAGCCCGAAGATTTGCTGGATATTTTCTATAACCCCCCAAAAAAACACAACGAAATTGCCGCATTCGCAAGGGTAGTGAGCAGCCTGGACGATTCCGTGGCACAGGCCATTGTGCAGCGTTGCGCCGCCGAGCTTGCCCAAACCGCCAAGGCACTGCTACGCAAACTGCCCGCGGATACACAGGTTGGTCTGTGGGGCGGCCTGTTTGAGCGCCGCGAGAACTACCGCCAAGCCTTTTGTGATGCCCTTGGCGTGCCCGCGGCTGTGCTGGCGATTCCCCCGGTGCAAGGGGCTGCCGTGGCGGCGATGAGGTTGATGGAATAACCCCTGCGTGCTGACGTAAATGAAAGTGCAAGGCGCAGGTCACATCGCTCCGCGAGCCTTCCTCACCCTCCCCGAGGTCGGGAGCTCCTTCCCAAGGAAGGAGCCAAAGCTGGTTTCTTCAAGTTTTGATGTCATTATCCTCTTAAGCCCCATGGCTCCTTCCCCGGGAAGGAGCTGGCCGCGTCGCGCGGTCTGAGGAAGGCTCGCGGAGCGACGTGGCTTGCGGTTCGCACTTTCGCCCGCGCCACAAAAACCACTATTCACTAAGCATTAAGCATTAAACAGGAGCCTCCCATGAAATCACAACAATACCTCAATCACGTGCTCGAATTACTGGGCCAAGCTGCTGCCTCGCAACTGGCCAACATCAACGCCTTTGCCCGGGAAATCGCCGGCACATTGCATGCCGGGCGGCGCGTGTTCTTGTTTGGCACAGGGCATTCATGCTTGCTAGCGCAGGAGCTTTTCTACCGCGCAGGCGGCCTCGTTAAGCTGCAACCTATCCTTGAGCCAGAACTCATGCTGCACCCGTCTGCAAGCGAAAGCACACAGCTCGAGCGCGACACCAGCCGTGCCGCTCCCCTGCTAGAGAAGTACGGTGTGGCAGCGGGCGACCTGCTGCTGATCATCTCAAACAGCGGCCGCAACCCGCTGATTGTTGAGCTGGCCCTGCAAGCCAAAACGCGCGGCTGCAACGTTGTTGCCCTCACTAGCTTGCAGCACAGCCTCAGCGGCAGTTCACGGCACGCAAGTGGGCAACGGCTGTGCGAAATCGCGCACATTGTGCTGGATAACCACGGCACGCCGGGCGATGCCTGTGTGGGCTACGAAGGCTTTGCGGGCATGGCAGCGGCAACTTCCACGGTGATTGGCGCAGCCTTGCTACAAGCAACAGCAGCTCAGTCCGTGCAATACCTGCTTGACGCCGGCGCAACACCCGAAGTCTTCGCCAGCAGCAACATTGACCAAGGCGATGCCATCAACCAAGCCTACTTGGATAAATATAGAGGGGAAGTTTTATATCTATGAGCTGCTTTCAACGCAGAGGATATCTCGAGGGCTTTTACGGCACACCGTGGAGCGACGCGCAACGCCGCGACATGATTGCCCTAATGGCCGAAAATGGCATGAATACCTATGCCTACGGCGCAAAAGATGATCCCTATCACCGCGACAAATGGGAGCAGCTCTACCCCGAAAAAGAACTCGCTACGCTGCAAGGCCTAGTGAGCTTTTGCCGCGAACATAGCATGGATTTCATGTATTGTCTCGCGCCGGGGCTGACTTATGACTATCAAGATGAGCGCTGCTGGGCAGCTATTCACGCCAAATTTGCACAGATCATCGCACTGGGCGTGCAAAGCTTCGGCTTGTTTTTTGATGACATCCCGCCCGGCCGTGAACGCGTGGAAGACCACCTTGCGCTAGCCACACGTGTGTGCCACGCTTTCCCGGATAAATCATTCGCCATTTGCCCGATGGTTTATCACGGGCGCGGCAACGAGCCGTATATCTGCAAACTAGGGCAAGGCCTGCCCCAAAACGCCGATCTATTCTGGACAGGCCGTAATATCTGCTCGCAGTGGCAAGATGTGCAAGAGGCCGAGTTTTTCCACCAAAACACGGGCAAACAGCCGCTTTATTGGGACAACTACCCCGTCAACGACGCAGAGATGTTCCACGAAATGCACTTGGGGCCAATCGCGGGCCGCGACCCGCAGCTGCACAAGCACGCACGCGGCATTCTCTTCAACGGCATGGAGTACTTCGAGTGCACCAAGCTTGCTTTCCTCACCTGCGCCGACTACCTGCGTGACCCGGAGAACTACGAGCCCGAGCAGTCTTGGTTGCGCGCGCTCAACGCCCTGTTTGGCGCAGAAGACGCCGCACGGTTTATCTATTTTGCCGAGCAGTGCAACACCAGTTGCCTCAAGCAGCAAAACGGCCCGCGCATGGTGGCTGCCGTGGAGGGCGCAGCTGTGCTGTGGCGTGCAGGTGACCTGCCCGGTGCGCTTGCGATGCTGCAAGATTTCAACGCAAAGCTGGAGGATACCCGCGCATTTTTGGCCGAAAGCCAGCACCCCATGGTTGCCGAGCTGGGCAAGTGGATACACAAATACAACAAATATGTTGACCTGTTTGGACTGACGATTGAAGTGCTGCAAGGCAAAGCTGAGCGCGAGAAATTAAAACTTGCATTGCATGAATACAACGAAATTGCGGCCGTGTTCACCGAGTTCGCCATGCGTGCATTTGTGGAGCAAGTCATCGCCATAGGAGAAGAAAACACATGATTAAAACCGCCGTTATTCTCGACGCTGGCCGCGGCACCAAGCTATGGCCCTACGCCCAGCTGCGCAGCAAGGGGATGATTCCCGTGGGCAACAAGCCTGTGCTACGCCATCAAGTGGATGCCCTGCGCACTGCGGGCGTGGAGAAAATCATCATCGTGGGCGGAGCGCATGCCGCATTGGCGCGCAATCACTTTCGCAACGATTCCCACGTGACTGTCATCGAGGACAAACAGCCGCGTGGCTCAGCGTTTTCGCTACTGGCTGCAACAGAGCACATCACCGGCGACTTCATCGCCCTGCATGGCGACTGCTTCATTAGCCCGAGCGATATTCAAGCACTGGTGCAAGCGAAAGAATTGCCCGCCGTGCTGGTTTCCCCCATCGGCGAAAAACGCCGCAAGCAGGATTTTATTTCATGCTCGGTGGGCGACGACCGCGTGCACGCGTGCTGGGGGCACCCGCGCAGCCGCGGCGAGCATTTCGCCGCCGGCTTTGCCTTTGCACATGAGCACCTACAGCTGCTGAGTAACAACAGCGGCCTGTTCACCAGCGTGGAAGTAGGCGCGATGCCCGCACAAGAGGGCTACATCGAAATGAGCGTGAATGATTATATCAAAGACGGCGGCGAAGTCTTGGCTGTGCATGCAAAAGACCAGGTCGTGGACATCGACAAGCCTTGGCACATCCTCGAGGCTGACCACGCCGTAAAAAAGCTGTGGATGGCTAACCTGACCGAGAATCAACTGGCCGAGGGCGCAAGCATTCACCCCACAGCCTATATTGACGGCGTGGTGGTGCTGGACGAGGGCAGCAGCATTGGCCGCAACTGCACCATTGAGGGCAAGCTCATTGTGGGCAAGAACACGAAGATTGACAACGGCGCAATCTTGCGCGGCGAGAATATCATCGGCGACAACTGCACCGTGCGCGACGGCTGCCTGCTGGAAAGCAGCACCCTTGGCCACAAGTGCTATGTTGGCCACGGCGCGGAAATGGACGGCGTGCTGTTCAACGGCGTGTATCTGTTTCACTACATGGAAATTTGCGGCGTGGTGGGCGAAAACACAGATATCGGCGCGGCAACCGTGTGCGGCACCCTGCGCTTTGACGACGGCCAAACCCGCCACCGCATCAAAGGCCGCTTGGAGGGCGAACACCCCGGCTGCGACGGCAGCTTCATCGGCGATTACTGCCGCACGGGCGTGAATGCGATTCTCATGCCCGGCGTAAAAATGGGCGTATACAGCATTTGCGGCGCGGGGGTTATGCTGCAAGAGGACCTGCCTGATAACACCCTTGTGTATGCCGAGCAAACCCTGCACAAAAAGCCCTGGGGACCTGAAAAATATGGCTGGTAGGAACTTTAATATGACTTCAACTGCAAAACACGCAGCACTTACTAACACATTCAACCTGCCCGTGCATAGCCTTGCCACGGCGCACCCCATGCTGCAAAACCCCGACCGCGGGCTGCGCATGGAAACCTACATCACCCTCGGCCAGCCGCTGCAATCCTACCCAGACAATGACGAATGCCCCTATGAGAAAATGCGCGGATTCATCGAAAAATACCGTGAAGAAAGCCCCACCGTGGTGCAGCTTTATGTGTACCTAACGCACTACAACGAAAAGCCATTGGACGACTTGGCCTTTGCACAACTTGAGAAAATGCTGCAGTTGCTGTGCGATAGCCATGTGCGGGCACTGCTGCGCTTTACCTATCAAAACGAGGCAAACCCCGACGCCGCCTGGCCGCAAGTGCGCGAGCATCTGCAACAAATTGGCAGGTGGATGAATGATAATCCCGAACTGGTGCAAGATAGCATTTTTTGCGTGCAGGGCGGCATTGTTGGCCTATGGGGTGAGGCGCACAATAACGTAAATTTCCACAGCCAGCACATTGGCGATGCCTTCAACCTGCTGCTGAACATTGTGCCGGATAACCTGTTTGTGCAACTGCGTAACATTGATTTGCTGCCCGAAATCTCACCTGAACACACCGCACGTGTGGGCATGCACGACGACTACTTGATTGGCGAAGCCCACGGCCGATGGAACTTCTTTCTTGGGCGCGATGGCGATGATTGCCAGGCTGCGCAAGCCGGCTTTTGTCGCAGCATCAACGATGGCGAAATGCCCTGGGGGCATGCGACTTACTATGACGAACCGGGTACGCATAACCTCGATAGCATGGACGTGATGCCCATTTTGCAGCAGTGCTTGCAGTATTCGCTCACCACGCTTTCGCTGGAGCATAACTACCGCGAAGACATACCCGGGCGCACATTTTCCATGAAACGTTGGCGTGAGCAACAGCTTAGCCTGGCGCAGTTGCAGCAGGCCGGTTTGCCTTATCATCCCGCGCTGCTGGATGATAATGGCAACATCAACACCTTTGAATATATCTGCCATCATTTGGGCTATTTGCTCACCGTCACAGACTTTGCGCTGGATAGCGATGTGCTGCACTTTACCATCCAGAACAACGGCTTTGCCGCGCCGCTGAATTTCCATGCGCTAAGCCTACTGCTGGACGGCGAGGAATTCCCCTTGGCTGCTTATGATCGCTATGCACTGGGCAGCATGCAAGCAGTAACCTACACCGTGCAGCTGCCGCAACTTGCGACGGCACAGCACATTGGCCTGCGGCTGGCACGACAGGCTGGCTCGCCCATTGCTGCGCGGTTCATGAACAACACAGATTTCGTGGGCGGCGTGCAAATGCTCACACAATAGGAGGGTACTGACATGCGTAAATTCATCAGCACAATTTTGATTGGAGTTCTTATCATGGCAAGTTTTGCTGCTGCAGCGGCGGCTGTCGAGCCTGCACAAGCGGCTGTCACCTACGAGCAATTTGGCGCCGTGGGCAACGGTGTGACCTGCGATTTTGATGCTATCATCGCCGCACATGCCCACGCCAACGAGCATGACCTGCCTGTGCGCGGCACGCCCGGCGCGACCTATCGCATTGGGGAATCCGGCCGCACGGCCATCATTCAAACCAGCACCGACTGGACAGGCGTGAACTTCATCGTAGACAATTATATTGTGCCGATTGGGCAGCATGGCTACAACATTTTCAGCGTGCAATCGCGCTATGCCGGCTTTGACGTTGAAGCAAGCGGCATCGACAGCTTGGCACGCGGGCAAGAGCACATCGACATCACATTGCCGCAGCGCGCGCTGGTGTTTGCGCGCAACGAGAACGAACGCATTTTCATTCGCCGCGGCGTGAATGCCGACCAAGGCCGCGCCAAAAGCGACCTGTTCATCGTGGACGAAAACGGCAATGTTGACCCCGCAACCCCCATCGTGTGGGACTTTGAAGCGGTCACCAGCTTGCGGGCCTATCCCATTGACGAAACGCAGCTGACCATCACCGGCGGACACTTCACCACCATTGAAGCACAGCCGGGCTGGGAAAGCCCTTACTTCAACCGGGGGATTAACGTGCGGCGCTCCAACGTGGTGATTGACGGCTTGAAGCATGAAGTAGTGGATGTGGTGCCGGGTGAGGCGCCACCGAACAGCGGTTTTTTAGTCATCGGTGGTGCTGCCTATGTGACTGTGCAAAACAGCACCTTCACCGGCCGGATACGTGCGATTCATGGATCTTATGATATTCAATTTTCCAATGTGGTGAACGTGCTGTTTGACAACGTGCGGCAATTCAACTGCATTCACGACCGCGCCTACTGGGGCATTATGGGTGCCAATGAAGCCAAAAATGTGGAGTTCAACAACGTTAGCCTGTCGCGCTTTGATTTTCACACGGGGCTATATAACGCCGCCGTGCGTAACTCCGAAATTGGGCATTCCAGCATTGCCATCATTGGTGGTGGCACGTTTTTGCTGGAAAACTCCACGGTGACTGCGCACAATCTCATCAATTTCCGCGATGACTTTGGCAGCACCTGGAACGGCGACGTGATCATTCGCAACAGCGTGTTTGTGCCCAGCCACGGCAACAACGATGTGATTTTGTTTCGCGTGCTCAACGATGGATTTCATGACTTTGGCATGCAGACCTACATGCCGCGCAACATTGTGATTGACGGCCTGATGATTTACGATGGGCCGCCGCGCCGCAGCTTTAACTT
>WRBQ01000019.1 GCA_009784445.1 Oscillospiraceae bacterium | reverse complement strand
TTGCCATCTTTATCTTCAATTTTCAGCAGCCAGCTCATGTGATTGATGCCCGCAATCAGGTCGCGGTGGCCTTCTACTTTTTCGCCCAAGCCAAGCATGGCAAGCAAGTGCTTGCTGCAACCCTGCACACTGTGGCACAAGCCGACGGTCGGTACGTTTGTGTAGCGCTGCATATAGCCAGTAATCATGGCCATGGGGTTCACATAATTGAGCATGCGGGCGCGGGGGGCAACTTCCTCCATGTCGCGTGCGATGTCCGCAAACACGGGGATGCTGCGCAGTGCGCGAAAAATGCCACCGATGCCCAGCGTGTCGGCAATGGTTTGGCGCAGACCATATTTTTTGGGCACTTCAAAGTCAATGATGGTGCAGGGATCATAAAGCCCCACTTGGATTGCCGTGATGACAAAATCTGCGTCACGCAGGGCATCTTTGCGGTTTTCTACGCCCAAGAATTTCGTCAGCCGTGCGCGGCCTTCGTTCACGGTGTTGTTCATCGCGCTCAGAATTGTGTATGAATCCTCCAGCCGCTGGCCATCAATATCATACAGCGCCATTTCCGCCTCACGCAGAGACTCAGTCAGCATGCAGTCGCCCAACACATTGCGCGCAAACACGGTGCTGCCCGCACCAACAAAACAAATCTTCATGGTATGTCCTTTCTTGTTCTTTTTTGGCACCTGCGGTGCGGCTCGGTCGCTTCGCTGTGCTCTGTTATAGTATAGCATAAGCCGTGGGCGTTGACAAGCCCCTTTTTTATGTTATAATAAATATATGCAACATAGCAGGAGGATTAACTATGCCGGGTTTAGGAACATTGGTCAACACGCTTGCGATTGTGGCCGGCGGCGCGGCGGGGCTTGTGCTCAAGCGCTTTTTGTCCACGCGGCTGACCGACACCGTCACCCACGGGCTGGGGCTTGCGGTGGTCATGGTTGGGTTGTGGGGCACGGTAAGCAACGCCTTCACCGTGCACAACAGCGGCTTGTATGCACAGCACACCTTCATGGTGATTATCGCCCTTGCGCTGGGTGCCTTGGCAGGGGAGCTCATTAACATCGAAAAGCGCTTAGATAGTCTTGCCAAGAAGTGCGAAAAACGCTTTGTGCAAGACGATTCGTCTTCCACCTTTGCGCAAGGCTTTGTGACTGCCTCGCTGATTTTCTGCGTGGGCGCCATGGCCATTGTGGGCTCACTTGAGGACGGCATCAATCGCAACTTTGACATCCTGTTTGCCAAGGCCTTGTTAGACGCCGTGATTGCGCTGGTGCTGGCATCCACGTTGGGCAAGGGCGTGCTGCTTTCGGCAGTGCCAGTGCTGGTGTATCAAGGATCGCTGACGGCACTCGCAGTGGTGATTGCGCCCTTCTTGAGCGACGCCCTTGTGACGCAGGTTTCGCTGGTGGGTTCGGTGTTGATTGTGGGCATTGGGCTGAATATCTTGAAGATAACAAAAATTCGCATTGGGAATTTGCTGCCTGCCATCCTTGTGCCGATCATCTATTACATCATCCGCTTGTTTGTGTAAAATTTTTCGCACAAAATTCTTGCTTTTTTGTGTGGGTCTATGGTATAATATTACTACAAGTGAAAAAGGCCAAAAGAGGTGAAGCTATGAACCCACGCATGGAGCTACCGCTATACTTATTCCACCAAGGCACCAACGCCCGCGCATATCGTTTTTTCGGCGCGCATCGGTCGTATGACCTTTCTGCGGCGGTGTTTCGCGTGTGGGCACCGGCTGCCCGCGCGGTGAGCGTGGTGGGTGACTTCAACGACTGGAACCCCAGCGCAAACCCTTGCGCCCGTGTGAATAACCAAGGCGTGTGGGAGGCCGAAATCGCCGAGTTGCAACCCTTCACGGCCTATAAGTTTTGCATCACCGGGCAAGACGGCAAGCGCCGCCTAAAAAACGACCCCTTTGCTTTTCACTGCGAGGCCGACACCGGCAATTCGTCGAAGTATTACCCGCTGTCGCACTGCTATGCATGGAACGATGCCGACTGGCTTGCCGCCCGTGCGCAGCTAAATCCGCAGCAGCAACCCATGAGCATCTATGAAGTGCACTTGGGTTCGTGGCGCAGATTTGCCGACGGCGCGCCCTTCAGCTATCGCAAACTGGCCGACGAACTGATTCCCTACGTGAAAAAACTGGGCTTCACGCACATCGAAGTCATGCCGCTGACCGAACACCCCTTTGGCGGCTCGTGGGGCTACCAAACCACGGGCTATTTCGCCGCCACCTCGCGCTATGGCGAACCACGCGACCTCATGTTTTTCATCGACCAATGCCACCAAGCCGGGCTGGGTGTGATATTGGACTGGGTGCCTGCGCATTTTGCGCGCGACGCACACGGCCTGGCGCAGTTCGACGGTGAGCCCTGCTTTGAATACGCCGACGAACGCATTGGCCACCACAAGAGCTGGGACACCGCCGTGTTTGATTATAGCAAAGCTGAAGTACGCTCGTTTTTGTTAAGCTCTGCCATGTTTTGGCTGGAGGAATACCACGTGGACGGCCTGCGCGTAGACGCCGTGGCCAGCATGCTGTATCGCAACTATGACCGCGAAGACGGCCAATGGCTGGCCAACGAACATGGCGGCGCCGAAAATCTTGAGGTGGTTTCGCTACTGCAGCAAATCAACACCGCAGTGCTGGAGCGCTTTCCGGGCGCAATCATGGCCGCGGAGGAAAGCACCGCTTGGCCGCAAGTTACTCGCCCGCCGGAGGTAGGCGGCTTAGGCTTTAACTTCAAGTGGAACATGGGCTGGATGAACGACAATCTGCGCTATTTCGCCCTAGATCCGGTGCACCGCAAGCCCAACCACAACCTGGTCACATTTTCCTTCCACTATGCCTTCAGCGAGAATTTCATCCTGCCCATTTCGCACGACGAAGTGGTGCACGGCAAGCATTCGCTGCTTTCCAAAATGCCGGGGGACTACAACGAAAAATTCACGGCGCTGCGTGCGTTTTTGGGCTTCATGTTTGCGCACCCGGGCAAAAAGCTGCTGTTTATGGGCCAGGAAATCGGACAGTTCATTGAGTGGAACTACCAGCAAGAGCTGGACTGGCTGCTGCTGGAATACGCCTCGCACAAGCAATTACAGAGCTTCGTGGGGGCGCTCAATGCGTTTTATCGCGGGCAGCCCGCCCTGTGGCAAGCCGATGATAATCAGCGCAGCTTTGCTTGGATTTGCGGCGACGACTGCGACAACAGCGTCATTGCCTTTCGGCGCATTGACCGTGACGGCCATGAGCTAGTTTGCGTGTGCAACTTCACACCTGTTGCGCGTGAGAATTACTGCGTTGGCGTGCCGCAAGCAGGGGAGTGGCAAGTGTTGTTCCACACTGACGACGAGCAATTCGGCGGCGCAGGTGCATACATAGGGACAAGCGTGCATACACAAGATAAAGCACTGCATGGCTTGCCGTGCGCGTTAAGCCTGAACCTGCCGGGTAATTCGGTTGTGTTCTTGGGGTGATAAATTCGCGCAACCTGTAGGGGTGGCAATCATGCCACCCGAACCCTAACAAATACATTAACTCTGGGCGGCGTAATCGCCGCCCCTACAGCACGATAAAAATAAAGTCAAGGAGGGCTCTATGCAACATCAACACTGCGTGGCCATGCTGCTGGCCGGGGGACAAGGCAGCCGTTTGGGGGTGCTCACGCACAAAATCGCCAAACCAGCCGTGCCCTATGGCGGCAAATATCGCATCATCGACTTCCCGCTTTCCAACTGCGTGAACAGCGGCATCGACACCGTGGGCGTGCTCACCCAATACCAGCCTCTTGCGCTCAATGATTACATCGGCAAAGGCTCGCCTTGGGATCTCAATCGCATGCACGGCGGCGTGCACGTGCTGTCGCCTTACCAACAAATGCAGGGCACACAGTGGTACAAAGGCACCGCCAACGCCATCTATCAAAACATACACTTCATCGATCGCTACAGCCCAGAGTACGTGCTCGTGCTTTCCGGCGACCATATCTACAAAATGGACTACGCCAAAATGCTCGCTCACCACAAAGAAAAGCAAGCTGACTGCACCATCGCCATGCTGGAAGTGGAGTGGGAAGAAGCCAGCCGCTTTGGACTAATGCTAGTGGGCGACGACGGCTTCATTACCGAATTTGAAGAAAAACCCGAGAACCCGCGCAGCAACAAGGCCAGCATGGGTGTGTATGTCTTCACGTGGGCAAAGCTGCGGCAATATCTCATTGACGACGAAGCCAAGGCTGGCAGCAGCAACGACTTCGGCAAAGATGTCATTCCCGCCATGCATGCCGCTGGCGAGCGCATGGCCGCCTATGCCTTTGATGGCTATTGGAAAGACGTGGGCACCATCGAAAGCCTGTGGGAAGCCAATATGGACTTGCTCAACCCCAAGGCTGGTCTGGATATGAGCGACCCAAGCTGGGTGATTTATTCGCGCAACACCAACGCGCCGCCTGCGTTGTTTGGTCCGCAAGCAAAAACGCAAAACTGCTTAATCGCCAACGGCTGCAAGATTGACGGCGAAGTAGATGCCAGCGTGTTGTTCCCTTGGGCGCAAGTGGAAGAAGGCGCCATTGTGCGCGACAGCATTCTCATGCCAGGCGTAACAGTCAAGGCCGGCGCCGTGGTGCAGTATGCCATCATTGCCGAAAACGCCGTGGTGGGCGAGGATTGCGTGGTTGGTGTGCGTCCCGAACATTGCAGCAACAAAGACATCTGGGGTGTTGCCGTGGTTGGCGAAAACGTGCAACTTGAGCCCAGCAGGGTAGTGCTGCCCAAAGAAATGGTGGAGGCGTAATCTCTGTTCTTTTTTGCAAAAACCACCTGCGGTGGGGCTCTACTTTGTGCACGCTAAGGCGCGCAAAAGTCGCTTCGCTGTGTTCTATTCCAGCCCCATAAAAATCCACCGCGGAGCGACATAGGTTTTTTTGGTTCTTTTTTTGCAAAAAAAGAACAACAAGAAAGGATCCAGCCATGAAAGTTTTATTTGTCACCAGCGAGTCCCGCCCATTTGTGGCCAGCGGCGGCTTGGCGGACGTCGCAGGCTCGCTGCCGCAAGCGTTGCGCAAGCGTGTGGTAGGCGCGCGGGTGATTCTACCCCTGCACGACGCCATTAACCCCGAGCTGCGCGCAAGCATGAAGTTCGTTACGCACATTGTGGTGCCGCTTGCTTGGCGCAAGCAATATTGCGGGCTGTTTGAGGCGCAGCACAACGGCGTGGTATACTATTTTCTCGACAACCAATACTATTTCAAACGCGGTGCCAAGCTGTATGGGCATTACGACGACGGCGAACGCTTTGCGTTTTTTGCCCGCGCCGTGCTGGAAATTCTACCGCACTTGGACGATTTTGTGCCGGATATTCTGCATTGCAACGACTGGCATTGCGCGCTGGTGCCGGTGTATCACACCACACACTATGGCAAGTTGCCGTTTTATCAGCACATGCGCACGCTGTTCACCATCCACAACATCGAGTACCAAGGAAAGTACGACATGGCCATTTTGGGCGATGTCTTTGGCCTAGATGCCGAGCATTCAAGCTTAGTAGAGCACAACGGTGGCATCAACTTGATGAAAGGCGGCATTGAGTGCGCCCACGCGGTGAATACCGTCAGCGAAAGCTACTCGCGTGAAATTCTCACACCGGAGTACGGCCACGGGCTTGAGGATATTTTGGCGCAACGCCAGCACAAGCTCAGCGGCATCCTCAATGGCATTGATGTGCAAGGCCAAA
Source organism: Oscillospiraceae bacterium (assembly GCA_009784445.1). Lineage (GTDB taxonomy): Bacteria > Bacillota > Clostridia > Oscillospirales > Acutalibacteraceae > WRMQ01. The sequence continues at coordinate 30,171 of WRBQ01000019.1, read as the reverse complement.
ACCCCGTCGACGACCCACACATCACCGCAAACTTCTGCGCCGAAGACCTAACGGGCAAAGCCGCATGCAAGGCTGCCCTGCAAAGCCAGTTCAACCTTGACGTTGAGCCGCGCGTGCCGCTCATTGGCATGGTTAGCCGTTTGGCTGCGCACAAAGGCATGGCCTATATTCAAGGCTGCATGGAGCAACTGCTGCAAGAAAGCGACGCGCAGCTGGTTGTGCTGGGCACTGGTGATTACGAATACGAGCAATTTTTCCACTACTTAGCGGAGAAATTCAGCACTCGTGTGGCCTTTTGCTGCGACTTCAAGCCTGCATTGTCTCGGCAAATTTACGCCGGCAGCGACCTTTTCCTCATGCCCAGCCAAAGCGAACCCTGCGGGCTTTCGCAAATGATCGCCCTGCGCTATGGCTCGATCCCCGTGGTACGCGAAACCGGCGGCCTGCGTGATAGCATCACCGACAGTGGCGACGGCGAGGGCAACGGCTTCACGTTTGCAGACACAACTGCCGAGGCGCTGCTCATTACCCTGCGCCGCGCCCTGCAAGGCTACGCCGACGAAGCGGGCTGGCAAGTGCTGGTGCGCCGCGCCATGGCCTGCGATTTCAGCTGGGGCAAAAGCGCGGGGGCGTATATCAAGCTATATAAAGGGCTGTTGGGATGATTGAAGTGAAGACCCCGCGATTGATTATCCGCGACTGGCAGCCTTCCGACCACGCACATTGGCACCGTTTGTTCAGCAACACGCAAAATATGCGCTTTGTTGAACACCTGCAATGCCACACACTTGAAGAAAGCCGCAAGCACCTGCAAGGCACCATCGATGCGATACAAGAAAGCCCGCGCATAAAATATTTCTTCGCTATGCAGCTGCGCGACACAAGCGAGTTCATCGGCAACATTGGCTTTATGACAGAACTTAAGGCTGGTGTTTTGTGGGGCAATATGGGCTGGTTTTTGCTGCCGGAACACCAAGGATATGGCTACGCGGCAGAGGCTTTTGCTGCGCTCATTCCCCGCATGTTTGAGGAGTGGGGCGTGGCCGTGATTGACGCAGGTTGCAACATTGCGAACAAAGCGTCTGAATGCATTATGCAAGCATGTGGCATGAAGCTCGTGCAGCAATACGATGACCGCTTGAATTATCAACTGAAGAAAGAAGATTGGCTTAACCTGTGATAACGATAACCCTACTACGCCATGGCATTGCCGCTGGCGAAACCGAAGGCCGCTACATCGGCCACACCGACGCCCCCCTCACCGAGCAGGGGCGCGCGCAGCTTGCGCAAATGGCAGCGGAGCACGACTATCCACATGCGGAGGCCGTGTTTGTGTCGCCGCTTGCGCGCTGCGTACAAACAGCAGAAATTCTCTACCCCGCCGCAAAGCCCATCGCCCTAGATGGCCTCAAAGAGTACTTCTTCGGCGAGTTTGAGGATAAATCCCCCGCCGACTTGGATAGCCACCCGCTGTTCGCGCGCTGGCTGGCAGGCGAGCCTGATCTCGTGCCGCCCTTCGCCGAAAACCTCGAAAATTTCCAAGCCCGCCTAGCGGACACGTTTATAAAAGTAGTGGACGGCCTGTTCAAAGCCAACGTGAAGCACTCTGTTATCATCACACACGGTGGAGTCATCATGGCTTTGCTGGCAATGTTCGGCCTGCCCGAGGCCCCCATGCACGAGTGGCTCACACCCAGCGGCTGCGGATTCACCATGCGGGTTGAGCCCAGCGTGTGGATGCGCGGACGCAAGGTTGAAGTCTGCGCCATGGCTCCCGCAGAACCGCCCGCGGACGAGCTGCCCGAAGAGCGGCGGCTGTGGAAAGAGCTTGAAGAGTCGGAGTACATGTGATGCAATATTATACGCCAAGCAAGAGACCATATCATAAGGCGGGACATGTTCTCGGGATTTTATCGCTATGTATACCGCCGGCAGGAACAATTTTGGGGCTTATCGGCTTGCCGATGGCAATTATCAGCAAAAGAAAAAGCTCCATAATCATGTGCTCTATCGGAATAATTTTGTGGGTTGCAGTATATGGTTCGATTTTTTTATTCGTGCCCCGTCCCGTTCACCATGATATGCACGGAAATGCGATGTTCCCAACGTTTTCACATGGCGAGACTCTTGTTGTTCAGGCCACGGCAGGGGCAGAATATATGAATGGTGATATTATCGTTTTCAATGCCAATGCCAATGTTAAATTTCAAAACGAAGCTATTGTGCAACGAATTATCGCAAGTGCAGGACAGAGTATACGAATTTACTATGGAAATCATCACGTTTATGTTGACGGCGTGTTGTTATCAGAAAATTATATATGGGCTAGTGAAATCCGTGAACTTGAAAATGAAAATTTCTTCTACACGACTGTTGCGGAAAATCATTTTTTTGTGATGCCGGATAATCGCAACTATATTCACAGCAAATCAAATGGAATGGGAACGATTCACGAAAGCCAAATTATAGGCAGAGTTATACTGGTTGCAGGGCGAGTCATCAGCAACTAACAGGAGAAATCACAGTTTAATGCAAAACAAGCTATATCTGGCCCCCATGGCAGGCGTGGCCGACCGCGCCATGCGCCAGCTGTGCATGGAATACGGCGCACAGGCCTGCTGCAGCGAAATGGTGAGCGCCATGGGCATTTTTTGTGGCGACCGCAAAAGCGGCCAGCTCATGCAAATCACCCCGCAGGAACAACCCTGCGGGATTCAATTATTCGGCAAAGAGCCGCACACCTTCCCCAAGGCCGTTGAGGCCGCCATGCAACACAACCCCGCGTTCATCGACATCAACATGGGTTGCCCCGCAACCAAAGTCGCAGGCGGCGGCAGCGGTGCTGCGCTGATGAAATCGCCCGAACTCGCGCGCGAGATCATCGCCGCCGTGGTTAAGACGGTCGATGGAGTCGTGCCGGTCAGTGTGAAAATGCGCACTGGCTGGGATGAACACAGCCTCAACTGCGTGCAGCTTGCGAAAATCGCCGAGGATGCAGGTGCCGCATGGCTCACCGTGCATGGCCGCACGCGTCAGCAGATGTACGCCCCGCCGGTGGACAAGCACAGCATTCGTGCGGTCAAGCAGGCGGTCAGCGTGCCCGTCATTGCCAATGGCGATGTGTGCGATGGCGCGTCGGCACAGGCAATGCTGAACGAAACCGGCGCAGATGCCGTGATGATCGGCCGTGCGGCGATGGGTGCGCCTTGGGTGTTTGCACACATCGCGGCCTACTTGAAGGACGGCACCATCTTACCTGAACCCACTGCTCAACAGCGCATGGAAATCATGCTGCGGCACGTGCGTCTGCTGTGCGAGCACAAGGGCGAGCGTCACGGCATGCGCGAGGCCCGCAAACACGCCGCGTGGTATCTCAAGGGCGTGCGCGGTGGCGCGAAATTACGCGCGCAGGCGGTGACGATCACACAATTTGAAGAATTGGAAGAACTTGCGGCGACGCTAATAGGAGAAAACGATGGACTTAATTGAGCAACTTCATGTGTTCATGGCAAACATCGCAATGGATTACGCCATTTGCGGCGGCCATGCGATAGACCTGTTTTTGGGCAGAAAAACACGACCGCATAAAGATTTGGATGTGGCGATTTTTGGGGAGGACAGGGATAATCTTGTTGCGCACATGCTCAATGATGGCTGGGATGTTTATGAACCCTGCGGCACTGCATATTTGCACAAAATCAACACGGTGGATGGCCAGTTATGCACAAAAATGAATATTTGGTGTGTGCGGCCAACCAACCCACATTACACATTCACCGAGCATGAGAAAGATATGTACGCAGTTGAGTTTGATGGCGCGGAGCAAACAGAGCTTGATTTTATTGAGTTTTTGTTTAACACGCGAGAAGATGAGGCGTTTTTATTTGCCCGTAATCATGACATGAAACGTAGCCTAGAAAAGGCGATACTCCACGTGAATGGAATACCTTATCTCGCGCCCGAGCTGGTCTTGCTATATAAATCAAGGCCGGCTGACCACGAGGAAAATCAACTTGATTTTGAATGTGCCGCCAAAGCATTGAATGCCGAACAACGAGCATGGTTGCAACATTCGCTGGCCGCGCTGTTCCCCACTGGGCACAAATGGCTTGACACAAAGGAGCAATCATGACCCTGCCTCCCGAACCCGCGCGCCTCATCACCCTGCTTGAACAAGCGGGATTTTCGGCATACGTCGTGGGCGGCTGCGTGCGCGACAGCTTACTAGGCAAAGTGCCGCAAGACTGGGACTTGTGCAGCTCTGCCACACCCGAACAAGCACGTGATATCCTGCAAGCCGCGGGCATCACCGTGCATGAAACGGGGCTGCAGCACGGCACTATCACTGCCGTGTTTGACCGCCAGCCCTACGAAATCACCAGTTTTCGCCGCGACGGTGCCTACACTGATCATCGCAGACCGGACAGCGTGCAATTCACACAAGATTTGCATGAAGATCTCGCTCGGCGTGATTTCACCGTCAACGCCATGGCGTTTCACCCTCAACGAGGCCTTATCGATCCCTTTGGCGGACAAGCCGACTTGCAAGCGCGGGTCATCCGCTGTGTGGGCGAACCCGCGCAACGCTTCGCCGAAGATGCCCTGCGTATTCTGCGCGCGCTGCGTTTTGCCGCCACATTGGGCTTTGCCATTGAAGAAAAAACCGCGCAAGCCGCACATGACTTACGCTCTAATTTATTGCACATCGCACACGAGCGCGTGCAGGTTGAGCTAACCAAGCTGCTGTGCGGCAGCCACGCCTGTGAAATTTTGCTGGCACAGCGCGACATCATCTTCACCGTGTTGCCCGAGCTTGCGCTGCTTAATGGCTTTGACCAACACACGCCTTGGCATTGCTACGATGTATACGAGCACAGCTGCGTGGCCGTTCAACATGTGCCACCCGAGCCCGCGCTGCGCTGGGCCGCGCTGCTGCATGACACCGGCAAGCCCGCCTGTTTTTTCATGCGTGACGGCACTGGCCATGCCCATGGACACCCAGCCGTGAGCGCAAAAATCACGCTGCAAATTTGCGAGCGGCTAAAGTTTTCGCGCAAGCTCACGCAACAGGTGCATGCCCTAGTGGAACACCATGAACTGCGCTTGCTGGAAGATGATGTTGCACCTGTGCGGCTGCGCAGGTTGCTGGGCAAGCATGGCGGCGACACACTGTTGCAGCTGCTTGAACTTAATCGTGCTGATGTTTGCGCCCAGCACCCGGATAAATTTTATCGTCTGGCAAATTATAAACCCATCAAGCAGGCCATTGAGCAACTCATTGCAGAGCAAAGTTGCGTCACACGTGCGCAGTTGGCCGTCAACGGCAGCGATTTAATGGCACTTGGCCTACAAGATAAACAGCTTGGACAAGCACTTGATGAACTCTTGCAGCAGGTTATCGACGGCGCATTGCCCAATGAGCATGGCTTTTTGCTCGCCTATATTCAACAATCGCGAAGCGGATAGGTTTTTTTGGTTCTTTTTTTGCAAAAAAAGAACTATATCTCCACCCAATCGCCCAGCCAAAACGAGTAAATCAGCGTTTGGGCTACGGTCACACCAAAGCATTCCTGCATCGCACGGCGATATAATTTCAGTTGCACACCATAGCGCCCAATCAACGCCTGCATGTCATCCACGCGGTCGGTCTTGTAGTCAAGGAGAATGAGCGCACCGTCTTCCTCAAACGCACAGTCGATGATGCCCTGCACCACAATCTCCTCGCCTTGCGCGGCGGGGTCGTCAAGCAGCTCATGCGCTGGGATTGACATCGTAAACTTTTGCTCGCGCAGCAGCGTGGGCGATTTTTGCATGCGCCGCGCAAAATCACTGGCGAAGAATCGCTCAAGCTTTTCACGTTCTAAGGCCTTCACGTCGCGTGCGGTGAGGTAGCCCAGCTGTTCTAGCCGCGCGATTTCGCCCGCCAAATCCGCAGCCGCAGCAGGATAGTGGCAATACTGCAAAAAAGCATGCATCGCGCTGCCTCGGTGTGCCGCAGCAATGCCCTGCGCACGCGTAAATGCCGGCCGCTGCGAAAATGCAAATTGATCCTGCGCGGCTTGCTCGGCCAGTTCGCTCACCGCCTGCTTAGCCGCCAGTTGATTCAGCGCAGCATAGGAGTACACATAATCCAGTCTTTCCTGCACAAGCTTGCGCAGTGCTTCATCCACAGCAGGGGGCTGCGCAGTGGCCTGCTCATCAGCCTGAGCATGCTCTTGTGCCTGCGCAATGATGACACGCAATTTCTCCGCCGCCGGCAGAATAACCGTGCAATCCAGCCCTGCGATGTCACGCAGCTCACCAGCACAGGGGTGGCGCAACAACGCAGGCAACAGCCAATCAGCATAGCAATTGGCCCCCTGCACCATGGCAGAACTGAAACTTGGCTGGTCAAAATTTGCACGCACGGCAGCTGCTTGCAGCGCTTTTTCGGCACTCGCATGGCTGCTAAGCATGATCAATCTGTCCTTCGCGCGCGTCATCGCCACGTAAAGCAGGCGCAGTTCTTCTGCAAGCGTGCTGCGCTTGATTGCCGTCTTCACGGCACTATGCGGCAGCGTTTGCAAGCGGCTGCGGTGCTCCGGCTCTGGCCGCTGCAAGCCCAGCCCCGCTTTGCTGTGCAATAGCAGTGTCTCGCGCGTGTCAAGCAGATTAAAGCTCTTGCTGCACTGCGCCAAAATGCACACTGGGAATTCCAAACCCTTGGATTTGTGGATGCTCATGATGCGCACCACGTCGGCGGTTTCGCTCATCACGTTGGCGGCTAAGAGGCTTTGCTCTTGCTCAATGCGGTCCAGATAGCGCAAAAACCCGCTGAGTCCGCTAGCATTGCGTGCGCCGTAATCACGGGCGTAGTCCGCCAGCCGCAGCAGATTCGCACGACGGCGAGCAGGGCTTTTCATTACCGCAGCAAGGGCGAGCAAGCCACTATCCTCCAACAGCGTGCGCACCAAATCGCCCACCGAGCACACAGCAGCAAGCTCACGCCACTGCGCCAGCTGCGCGAAGAACGCCACGCACTGCGCATCGCCCGCATCCGCTGCTGCACGCATCACATGATACACACCCGCAAGCTTGTGCTGTGTGCGCAAGCGAGCCAGATCACCCGGTGCAAAGCCCACCATGGGCGAAAGCAGCAGCGCCGTCAACGGAATATCTTGCACAGGATTGTCCACCACGCGCAACAAACTCAGCAGCAACTGCACCTCGCGCGAGGCAAACAAGCTCTCGCTTTGCGCCGCATAGGCCTGCACGCCCGCGTTCTGCAGCGCTTGGGCATACACCATGCCGCTGGCTTTGTCGGCCCGCAACAAAATGCAAAAGTCCCGCGGACGCAACTGCGAATTAGCAATTTCACTGGCAATCCACTGGGCAATGTGCTGCGCCTCGGCCTGCGCCATGTCGTCGGTGTATTCCAGCAAATGCAACTCGGCGTCACACACCGAAAGATCATTGCGACCGCACACCAGCTCTTCGTCTTCGCTGTATTCAATCTCCGCTGCTTGGCGACGCATGAGCTGGCGAAAGGCAAAGTTCACGCAGTCTGTCACGCCGGGTTTGCTGCGAAAATTTTTGCCCAACACCACGCAAGCAGGGTAGTGCTCGCCATCATAGCGCGCATAAGTATCCCGTTTTTCGATAAACAGCGCAGGACTCGCCTGGCGAAAGCCATAGATGCTTTGCTTCACGTCGCCCACCATAAACAGGTTTTCGCCGTTGCGGCTCACTGCATGAAACAGCTGCCCCTGCGCCGCGTTGATGTCTTGATATTCGTCCACCAAAATCTCGCGATACTGCTCGCCTAGCTGCTGCGCCAGTGCGGACTTCGAGCCATCTTCGTTGTGCAGCAGCCGCAGCGCCCAATGCATGATATCGTTGAAATCCGCAGCTTGTCGGGCGTCTTTTGCTGCATCGCAACGGGCGATGTAATCCTCCACCAGTTGCACAAAACGTGCCGCAATGGGCGCCAATGCCAGCATGTCTTCAGCGTGTTCAGCCATGCTCACACAGAACAGCTTGACGAGGGACTCCAGTTGCTTTTTCATACGTTTGCGGCGTTCTTTGTCGATGTCATCATGCCCGCGCGGCAGGCGAGCATAGCTCACGCTCTGCAAGCCCGCACGCAATTCATCCCAGTGTTGCAGCGCAAGCAAGCTATCTAACAGTGCAGCATCGCTGTCCAAAAAGCACATCGCACGGCAGTCTTGCAGCAGCTCTTGCGCATGCCCCAGCAGAATCTCCAGCCACTGTGTCGTGTTATCCGCCAGCAAGCCGCGCAGCCACGCTTGGGGGTTCGGCGTTGCAAGGGCCATGTTAGCCGCCGCCTGCACGCGCCGCGCAAGCTTAGTGTCATCACCAGCAAACTCCAGCAACAACCCCAGCGACGTGAAATTCTCATCTGCCCCAGCATAAGCCGCCTCCAAGGTTTCTTCCATGGCCTGCGCACGAATGGCACGCAGCTCGCTGTCGTCCAGCAGGCGAACTTGTGCAGGCAGCCCAGCGGCCGCACCGTGTTCTTGCACCAGCTTCAGGCAAAAGCTATCAATGGTGCAAATATCAGCCAAGGGCAGCAGTTGCTGCTGCTTGCGCAGGGCATAGTTATCCGGCTCTTGCTTGAGCTGTTTGGTGATGGCTTCGTCGATTTTCGCGCGCATTTGTGCCGCCGCCGCCCGCGTGAACGTCACAATCAGCAGCTCATCTGCGCGGCAATTTTCCTGCGTGAAATAGCGCAGCACGCGCTGCACCAGCACGGCGGTTTTGCCGCTGCCGGCCGCCGCGCTCACCAGCAGGCTGCCTCCGCGAGCCTCCATGGCCTGCTGTTGTTGAGGGGTTGGTTTAAACGCCATCATGCACCTCCTGTAGCTGCGCAAGTGTTTGCTCAAACTTTGCACTGGGTATTTCTTTGGTCGCACCATCGCTTTCGCGCCCACACACGGCTTGGTAATCACACCACTCACAAGCGCTTTCTATCGGCAGCGCGGGAATCTCGCCTTGGCGCAAGCTGTGCACAATGCCATCCAACACCCGGTGAATTTCCCGCTGCACACGCGCCCAGTCGTCTTGTGACATCACCGGCAGCTTGTGCGGGTTTTCCTCGCCCTGTATCACAAAGCCATCCGGTTTGCCCTGCGTGAATTTCTCGCGAGCAACTTCTTCGGCGCTGCGGTCGCGCTTTGCGGCGTTCAGCGGCGGGTCTTTGGCCGGCTGAATCATCACCCCGGCAGGCTGCGCGTTTTCGTAGCCATTTTGTTGCAGCGCAAGCAGATACACTGGCAGTTGCAGCCCCAAGCCCTGCGAAATCTCGCCTAGGTTGAATTTACGGCTGCCGGTTTTATAGTCCACCACACGAAACACGCGTTGACCATTAAACTCTGCGCAATCCACGCGGTCAGCGGTGCCACCAAGGCGCAAGCTGCTGCTGCCGTCGCTCAACTGCATGCGATAGGGTTGCATCGCGCTGTCCGGTGCTATCCTGAGTTCACATGCTGCTGGCCGAAACGCACTGTCACGGAATTGCAGCACCATGCGCTCAAACACACTTGCCGCAATGCCACGCAGTCGGTTGAACAAATACGTCACCCGCGCAGGCAATTCTGCCGGAAAATGCTCGGCAGCGTAGTCATCCAGCTCGGCATTCACAAGCGCGGCGCGTTGTTCAGCGGTCATGGCAAGCAAATCCTCGCAACTGTGCTGCGTAAACAGTCGCTCAAACAGCCAATGCAAAATATCACCACGCAGCAGGGGATTGTAGTCCACGCTGTTGCGCGCCGTGGCCTTCAGGCCGTACTGGCAGTAATACGCAAAGGGGCAGCGTGCATAGCTTTCCACCCGCGACGGCGACAGATAATTCACCCCGGCAAATAGCGCTGTAGCCGTTGACGCATCAGCAATGCGCAGGGTATCAGGCTGTTCGCACACCGTGCGCTGCAGTGCCGCCAAGCGCGGCGCGAAGTGCTCGTGTTGGCTGAAATAATCTCGTAGCGCGGCATATAGCGCAGTTTGCTTGGGTTGTTCCTCGCACAGCAGCGCAAAGGCCGCGCTGTGGCCATGCAGTTTATCCTCCGGTGGCAAAAACGCAGCATCCTGCACCTGCACGCCGGGGAATTGTTCACGCAGCTGCCGCAGCACCAGGGAGGGCGCCAGTTCGTCGCCGCTGCTGGTGCGCAACGCCCAGCTAATATGCAACTGCTCTCGCGCAGCCGTCAATGTTCGATACACCACCATGCGTTCCATGGCAAGTTGTTGCGGCGCGGTGTCTTGCATGTGCAGCCCCAGCTCAGTGAGTGCCGCACGCTCGCGGTCGCTCACCAAGCTATTTTTTGCCGGCAACTGCGGAAACACGCCCTCGTTCATCCCCAGTACAAACACCGCCCGCGGGGAATTCAAGCGCACACGTTCGGCTGAACCAAACGTGACAGCATCTAGGCTTTGCGGCAACTGTCCTAGGGTTTGCTGCTGCAAAATCAACCCAAACAGCCCACAGAATTGCGCAGCACTCACCGGTTGATCAGCCAAGCCCTCCGCCAACTGATCCAGCAAAGCCATCAGCAACTCCCAAATGCGCAGCAGCTCCTGCGCTTGCGGCGACGGCAGGGTAGCACGCAGCTTCTTCAGCCCAACGGGAATATGCGCGTCTTGCAGCAGCTTGTCCATAGCCTGCGCGGCAGCCAAACCTGTGCAATCCCGCAGACTTTCACGAAACGCCTGCAAGGGCACAACCGCCAGCTCACGCAAATAGTTGAGCTTGTTCAGCAGCGAATCACTGTGCTCATTTTCCGGCTGCCCAAGACCTTTGGGGTGAGCTGTCCACTCATCCAGCCAGCGATTGCCCTGCACCCGCCACAGCAGCGCATACTCCTCCAGCAGCGCGATTTCTTCATCATCCAGTTGAGTCAGCCCAGTCTTCAGCCAGCGCATCGCCGCATCGGCGCTGAAGCCATGCTGCGCAATTTCTAACGCTGCGGCCACCATGCGCATCAGCGGTTGAGCTGCCACCGGCTGACGGCGATCCTCAAACAGCGGCACGCCTGCGCGGCGCAGCGCCGCAAACATCGACTGTTCATAGCTGTCGCCGTTGCGGGCCACAATGGCAATATCCCGGCAGCGCAAGCCCTCACGCAGCAACGCCTTCACTTGTGCAGCAACAAGGGAGCACTCCGCTTCCACATCCTCACAAACCGTCATGCGAATCATATCTTCACGCAATTCCCGGTGCGCTGTTTCACAAGTGACGGGCACTTTTACGCTAACCCCAGCTTGTTGCGCCAGCATGCGCAATTCGCCAAAAGTACGCTGTGTATGTTCAAATGTATCATCATCTTTGTCGTGGCAAAGCGTCACGTAAGTCGCTTCGCTGTGCTCAATCACTCGCTGCAACACGCGTAATTCCTGCGGCGTAAAGCCCATGAATGAGTCAATGGCCACCACGCGGCCCTGCAAAAATGCACGACCTTCGGGCATATCCAGTGCCTCCAGCAAGCCCTGCAAAGCATCACAATGCCCGCCGAACTGCGTGTGCAGCACGGCATCATAAGCCTGCATGATTTCGCCCAACTCGCGCAGTTTCGGCTGGTTAAGCCGCAGCGCAGCTGTATAAAACTCCTGCGGCGTGGTGCCAGCCATGCTCAGTTCGCTGCGCAAGCGCAGCAATCCCGGCAGCATGCGCTCGTTGGCTTTGGCGAACATCTCCAACTTATCACGCACGGCATCCAAAGCCAAGTGCATAGCAATGGTTCGCTGGGCTTCGGTCAGGCTCACCCGGCCACCACGCCCACCGCATGTGCGAAACAAACTGTCTGCTAGGCGAGTGAAGCTTAGCACTTCAACGGCTTGGGCATCACGCGGGCCAAGCAGCGCCAGCAGCGCACGCTCATGGTTGAACGAATCCTGCTCGGGCACCAGCAAGATGACATCACGTCGCCCCGCCTGCACAAATTCCCGCAGCAACTCATGTAAATATGTTGTTTTGCCCGTGCCAGCCTGTCCTAGAATAAACTGCAACATAAATCCCCCTGTAGGGGCGGATGCAAATCCGCCCGAAGCTTCATCTCCATTATACACCATATCCCAAAAAAGCGCAAGAAAAATCACCCTCCGCCGCAGCAGAGGGTGTAATTTTTATTGCGAATTTAGATAAAGTTCGTGGTGCGGCGATAGGTGGCCGCAATGCGGAAATCGCTGGTGAAAAACTCCACCAAAGGCACAACAATCGTCATGTCATAGCTAAAGTCCGCACTGATGATTTGCAGCGTTTGGGCGTCCACGCGCAATTGCACGCGCGGATTTTCATAGCGCACTTGCACGGCGGCGGTGCCCAACACGCCAATCACAGGCCCTAACACGGGTATGCCGTTGAAAATGGCGTTGAGGATATCCGTGATCTGTGCACCCAGCACACCAATGGTGCGGCCAACCGAGCCGTCATTGGCACCGCCGGTGATGCCATCCACTTGCGCGCGCGGCACAAGAGTGACCACCAAGGTGCGGCCATTGTTGTGGGTTTCGGCGCGGGCACTCACCAAATCAGCGGGAGTGATAGCCGCAGGGTTGCCGGGCAGGCCAGTGCTGTTGTCGCCATCAGCCAACAGTGCTAGGTCGATAATCTGACGCAGGTTGTTGGGCACAATGGCCGGGTATTCGGTCACGTTCATCACGCGGCGCAGATCAAGGTCGCGGTTTGCGTTGGCAATGTTGCGATAAATCGCAAGCACTTGTGCGGGGTCGGTCACCACGTTGGTGGGCTGTGACCACGGCATAATCATGTGTCCCCAGTTGCTAAACAGCGACACAATGGTCATCACAATGGCAATAATAGATTGAAGCATGGCAGTTTTCTCGCTTTCGTCATTAAGATTTGTTTAACCCTTACCATCTTATTTGTCGCAGCACATGCGAGAATTCCTCACCCTAATTTTTCTATTTTAACAGCGCAGCTTACCAATCAAAGTTGGTGTAGTAGTGCCGCACGGTGTAGGAAAGCGCGGCGTCAGCGCGCATTGGGCCAAGCACAACATCACGTGCCTGTGCAGAAACCACAAAGCCGCTGCGCGCTTCCATCACTTGGCCTTGCTCGTTGAGCATAATGGTAGCAAAGCCGCCATGGTGGCGCAGGCTGGTGTTTTGGGCACTCACTTGCACAAATTCCACGCCGCCAAGGGTTTGGTCAATCACCTGCTGGGGCGTCATCGTCACCTGCACACGATCGTTGCGTTCTTCGCGCACATGCACGGTAATCACCCAGCCTTGGCCGCTGCGCACGGTTTCAATGGCCTCGATGTCATCCATCGTCAGCTCCGAGGCATTGGTGCCGGCCGAGAAAAATTCTCCAGCGTTGTTTTGCCCGCGACTGATGCGCGTGGTCACCCACTCGGCAGGGGGGAGTTGTTGCTGCAAAATCGGGTTGAGCGCAGGCATGGCAAGGCCTGCCATGCCGGTGGCACTCACACGTCCCATCACCATGCGGCTGCGGCGCGAAAACGCCGGGCGTTCAAGTCGCACATCGTTGGCCGCTTGATTGAACACATGCAGCTGCGCGGCTTCGCTTAGCTCATGCAGGTTATCCGGCAGGGCACTGGTGTCAATGGGCGGCAATGCCTCAGCAGGCAGGGTAGTGGCCTGCGCCTGCTCGGTAGCCTCTTCGGGCAGGGTAATGGTTTCGTCTTGCGTGGTGGCAATTTGCGTGGTGTAGCCCGCGGCGGGAATGTCATGCGCGGGCTGTGCGCGGCAGCCGGTGAACAATACCGCTGCCGTCAAGATAGCTAAGGGTAACAGTATTTTTTTCATCATAAACCTCCGGTGCGTTTAGTGTAACACACCGGAGGTGGCTTATGCTGTTGTGCGCAGGTTCAAAAAGTTACCAGCGGAAGTTGTTGTAAGTCCAGCGGCTGGTTTGGTGGGCCGTCACGTCGGTGTTCACGCCAATTACGCCGCCGCCAATGCGGGCGCCATTAATTTGCGCATTCACGTCAAAGCCGTTAGCTGCTTCAATAATTTGCCCTTGTGGGTTCACCACCACCCAAGCGAATCCGTTTTGATAACGTACGGTTGCATTGTTGGGGTCACCGCTCACGGGTGCATCATCCATGATGGCAGCAACAATTTGCTCACGCGTTTGGATGGAAGAAATACGGCCGTGCGAGCTCACAAAGTGCTGCGGGTTAACTTCGTCGCGCACACGCACTTCAATGCGCCAGTTGTTGCCTTGGCGGGTTGAGGTAATGCGTGTGATGTCTTGCGTGCGCAGGTTGGAGCCAAAGTTGGGCGAGTTGCTCATCCAATAATACTGTGTGTCTTGGCCAGGTGTGCGCACGCGAGTTTCGGGGTCTCCAGGCATCAGGTTGTTCACAATAGTATTGATGATGGCTTGGATGGGTGCCGCGCCAACTAGTCCGGTGAAGTCAAGGCTTTCAATGCGCAACACTTGCACTTGGGTGTGGCCGGGGCGTTCGCGGTTCACGCGGTTCACCACGCGGTTGAAGTATTCCAGCTGTTGTGCCTGGCTCAGTGTATTGAGGTTTGCCGGCGGCAGATAGGGGTCAACGTCTTCGTTGTCGTTGTCGTCTGTTGTGGCTGCTGCAGCCGTGGTGGTTTCGCCATTGGCTTCGGTGGTTTCGTCGTTAGCTTCGGTGGTTTCTTCTTCGTACTCGGTGGTGTACTCTTCTGTGGTGTACTCGGTGTAGTCGTTGTCGTTGTCATTGTTGTTGCGGTTGCAGGCGGTGAGCACAGCACCAAGGCTAAACAGCATGGCAATGGCAGCGATGAGCGCAAGAACTTTCTTCATGTGGTTTTCTCCTCCTAAAATATGGTTAACAAATCAAAAGGGGTTAGCGCCAAACAAAATTGGTGAAGTGGAATTCAGTTACTTGTGCGGCAGTCATATAATCCACAGTAACGGGGCCCAAATTCACTTGCCCAGTGCGTGCCGCCACGTTAAAGCCGCCATTGGCTGCCGTAATTTGGCCTTGTGCATTCACCGTAAAGGTAATGTGTCCGCCATGATAGCGCAGCGAGGCTTCAGAGATATCCGTGCGGATAGCAGCACTTACATCCAAAATTTCGGCAAGCACTTCGTCGCGCGTCATAATTTGGTGCATACGACCATTGGCGCTGTTGCGCGGGGCAGGGTTCACTTCTTCACGTGCACGCACAGTGATGGTGAATCCGCCGTTGCCGGCAGGTGTCACAGTCATGTTGGCCACATCAGCTGGACGAATATCAAATCTGGCGGTGTCCGCAAAAAACTCAGTTTGCAAGTTGCTGCCGGGTGCAAAGGTTCTTTCATACCAGTCGCCGTCCATCAGCATTCCAACCACAAAGTTTACCACGGGCGTACCTAGGTTACGCACAATCACGCCACCAGCAAGATTGATGTCACTCATTTGCAGGCGCTGTCTGCGGAAAAAGCCGGGTTGTTCGTCACGCACGCGGTTCAGTGCCGTGTTCACAAAGGCAATTTGCTCATTGCGGCCAAGCTGGTGCAGGTTGGCAGGCGGCAGCAACGGATCAACCGGGTCATCGTTGTCATTATCGTTTGCAGGGTCGGCGTCGGCTGCAAGCACATCGTTGTCGTTATCGTTTTCATTCTCGTTTTCGTCAACGTTTGCACAGTCGCAGTCTTCTTCGCAGTACGGGTAGTAGGGGCATTCGCATTCGTCTGCACAGCAGGCAGCGCGGTCGTCGTTGTCGTTGTACTCGGTGGGATACTCGGGATAGCCGTTTTCGCCGTTGTTGCCGCCACAAGCGGTGAGCACAATGCCAAGGCTAAACAGCATGGCAATGGCAGCAATGAGCGCAAGGACTTTCTTCATGTGGAATCTCCTCCCCAAAATGTCAATGATATGGCTATTGTATCACATTCTCGCGGCAATTGCAAGGTTTTTTTTTGCAACTTTTACACAACATATGCTTACAGGAGGGTTCAACATGAATTTTCGCAGCGATTTAGCCTTAGAATGCATGGATATTAACCAAAAACTACCTGGCGTGCACTGCCACGAAGACGACCACGGCGAGTTTCGTCTCACTCGCCTGCATGTGCAAAACGAGCAAGGCGCGCGGGCGCTAGGAAAGCCCGTGGGGCATTATGTCACTGTGGAGTTGCCGCCGCTAGGCGACTACGCTGATGTGTACGGCGCGGCCATGCATTGCATTGCCGAGGAACTGCATCGCCTGTTGCCCAAACAGGGCACGGTGCTAGTGGCAGGCTTGGGCAACCACAGCATGACACCTGATGCTCTTGGCCCGTTGTGCTGCCAGCAAGTTTTGGCAACACGCCACATTGCCGCCGAGCTGGCCAAAAGTGCGGGCTTAGGCAAGCTACGCCCAGTGAGCACACTCACCCCCGGGGTACTGGGCCGCACCGGCATGGAAAGCAGCGAACTGATCGCCGCTGCGGTGCAAGCACTCCAGCCTGCCGCTGTCATTGCGGCGGACGCCCTTGCGGCACGCAGTTTGAGCCGTCTGGGCTGCACCGTGCAAATGAGCAACGCGGGCATCGTGCCGGGTTCGGGTGTGGGCAACGCGCGCCAGCAGATTTGCGAAAGCGCGCTGGGCGTGCCAGTGATTGCCTTGGGTGTGCCCACCGTGGTGGATGCCGCCACCCTCGTCAGCGAACTCAGCGACTGCCAGCCAAATGATGCGCAACGCTGCAAAACCATGATGGTCACCCCGCGTGAGATTGACCTGCTGGTGCAGCGCGCAGCCAAACTTTGCAGCATGGCCATCAACCGAGCACTGCAGCCGCACCTAAGCGTAGAAGATTTTTTAGCATTAGTGGAGTAATTGTTTGCAGCAAACCCGGGTAGGGGCGGCGATTACGCCGCAACGGCTTCTCCATCCCACTCGCCTCAGCAGGCATAGGATACGCTCATCGCGAATAATCATGCAAAGGGACATTGTCTGTCCACTATCCACTAGGAGCACATATGAACCGAAACAAGCTCATTGGCATTGCCATGGTGCTGGTGGTTGCCGTTAGCCTGCTGGCGGGCGATAGCCTGCTGCAAAGCGCCGCGATGGTTAGCGCAGGCATTGAGTTGCCGCAAGGGGCAGTTGCGCTGCTGCAAGATATGAGCGATTTGCCTGCCGATGCACGCTACATACCACGCCCACGGCCGCAACCGCCGCGCCGCCCCGTTGTGCCACCGGGTGAAATCGACCTCATGGCCACCCCTACGGATATCCTGCTATTGATGGAAGAGGCGCAGTACGAATTCGCCGACCAAGTGCCCGCCGGCAACATTGTGCCGCGGCATTTCACCAACCGCAGCGCAAACCAAGTTTGGGGCGACCTCGCAGTGTATAACCTCACCGCCACACAGCGCCAGCGCGACATTTCGCAAGACTTAGCACAGCAGCTTTGCCTGCAAATCGACCCTACTTTGCCCAGCATATTGATCTATCACACCCACACCACCGAAGGCTTTGAGATCATCGACCGCCCATGGTACGCCGCCAACTGGGACTCCCGCACGGCCGATTACAACCGCAACATCGTGCGCGTGGGCGAGGAGATTGTGGGCATGCTGCGCAGTGCAGGCTTCAACGTCATTCACGACACCACGGTGTTCGACATCCCCTTTGCCGGTGCCTATGACCGCTCGCGGCTGGCCATTCAATACTGGCTGGCACGCTATCCCTCCATCCAACTGACCATTGACGTGCACCGGGATGCCATCCACCGCGCCAACGGCGACCGCATCAAGCCCGTGGCAAACATCATGGGCCAGCAAGTTGCACAGGTCATGCTGCTTGCCGGCGCGCAAGAAGGCAACATCGGCGACTTCCCCAACTGGGAAACCAACCTAGCCCTAGCATCACAACTGCATGTGTTTGCGCAGCAACGCTATCCCGGCATTATGAAGCCACTGTGGTTCACGCCACGCCGCTTCAACATGGACGTCGCACCCTACGCGCTGTTTTTCGAAATCGGCACCGACGCCAACACCGTGCAAGAGGCCGTCCTAGCTGGCAGAATCTTTGGCGAAACCCTCGCTGCCTTCCTGCTGGAAAATTACGTGAAGTGACGCGAAGTGTTGCAGGGGCTTGTTTTTTTAACTTATCATAAGTGGTCCGGCGCGAAGCGGCTAGGTTTTTTTGGTTCTTTTTTTGCAAAAAAAGAACACCCTTGGGGGAGGTGCCCCGCAGGGCGGTGGGGGAGGCCACAGCGAAGCGACCGAGCTCCCCCGCAGGGGAAAAATCCCGGGAAGATTTTCATCCACACCGGGCATACTATTCCCATGACTGAAACATTAAAGCTGCTCAAACACTTCGCCGCCACCTGTTTAATTCTGCTATGCCTCACCGCCGCGCTGGGTGCCGCCACGGTGGTGCGCAACAATAGCCGCCTGCTGACCTTTGGTCAAGCCGGGCAGCAAGTTGCTTTTTCCATGGACACGCAGGTGATGACTTTCCAAACCGGCGAAGTGCTGCATGTGCTGCCGCGCATTAGCCCTTGGCTGCGCTTGGCGCGGCACGCTCCTGCACCGCTGGGCGCTTGGTTATTGATGGCCTATGCTGCACAGAGCAGTGGTTAGGGCGGAGTGATTTGCCGCAAGACAATTTCCTCACGCCGCTCATAGATTGAAACATCGCCATTCTTGGTGAATTCTTTGATGGCATAATATTCCACGCCATCGTCACCAATCACAGCCACAATGCCGCCGTTGTCCGTCGTTACATATTGCGCTGTTCCAACTTTTTGCAGGTTGCGATAGCCGCTCAAACCCTTCTTCACGCCCAGCGTCACATCGTGCGACTCCGTCTGCCAGCTGTTGCCGTTTGTATAAACCGCAACGCTTGGGCGCAGCTTTTTCACAAACGCCCTGCCTGTGGAATCACCCATGCCATGGTGACCGATTTTCAGCAAATCAATCGTGCTGTTAATTTGCTGGCACATGGCAAGCTCGTTGGCGGCACCTGTCATATCTGCGGCAAGCAATGCCTTAAACCCACCTGCTTGAACCAGCTGGCACAGCGAATCTTGGTTGGTGGAGCAACCCGTCAGCGGCGCACCATTGAGCAGCGTAACCGTCATGTTGCCCAGTATAAGCACAATATTATCCAAACCGTGCTGCGTGACTTCAACGCCTCTGCTCGCACAGCCCGTGAGGAAGTTTTGGTAATGCCCCCGGTCAATTTCGTCGGCCAAGTCTGGGTTGGGTTCGTGCTTCGCAAAAGCTTGCCCAACGGTGATGCTGGGGTGGTTGAGCAAAAACGGAAAGCCGCCCATGTGGTCCACATGAGCGTGCGTGCCAATGATGAAATCTAAGTGCACAGCAGCGTTGCCTGTCAGCCGCTGCAAATAATCCACGATATATGCGCCGCGCCCGGGTTCGCCCGCATCCACTAAGGCGTAGTGTCCATCACTTTCGAGGACGATGGCATCTTCCCAGCCGATGTTCAGCACGTGAATGCTACCCAGCTTTTGTTCATGCTTAGCCCTTTCGAGATACCATGATGGCGTCACCCGCGTGAAATCATCATGCCAGCCCAATATATTTTCTAGGTGGCGGCGGCCTTCGTCGGGCGTGCCTTGGTGGTGTTGCGATGAATCACACAAAGCCGCCAGCGCACAATAAGCATTGTAATAGGCGAACAAACGGAAAAACTCCTGCGGCGGCTTGCCAGCAAAGTAGCCATTGAGCAGCCCGCTGTTGTAGTGCGCGTTGACCTCGCCACCCCAATTCACGGGGTCAAATTCCCACCAAGGGTCGCCGTGATCTTTGTTGTAGGCGTTGAAGTCAATCACGCCCACTTGACCACTTGGCTGCACAATGAGATTAGTTTGGTTAAAATCGCCATGCGATAGGCACTGCGGCCTGTTGTTCAGCCAAGCCTTGTTTTCCTGCAAAAATCGTGCGACGATATCCCCGCCGAATGATTGAATAGGATGGGTTTGATAAAACGCCAACCGGTCTTGCACTTTGCCAAAGAACCAGCTATTCCACGGTTCGACATCTTTGGGAGCGGGCAGCGCGTGCAGTTGGCACAGCAACTCACCCGCCTTAACGCCAACAGCGTACTGCTCCGGCTCGCTCATATGCATCATGGCTGCTTGCACATCCTCGCCGGGCAGCCAAGTGCACAGCTGATAAACCTGCTGGCCATCATCGCACAAACCGAATTCGATGGGCTGCGCTGTGCAAACACCATGCTCGTGTGCACGTGCCATCATGTTGAACTCCGCCTGCTTACGGTCATGCTCAGCAAATGCGGATATACGCAACAGCAATTGTTTTCCATCTGCTGTAGTCAGGCGATATTTTTTGTCATCCGACCAGCCTTTTTCGATCGTTTGCACATCTACATACGCAATGTGTTGCGGTATATTCAATAAGAAACTCCTTTATAATTCTTAATCAACCTTGAGTCGTGCACAGCGAAGCGGCCGAGCCCCACCGCAGGTGGCCGCAGCCCGCACATTTTTCGCGGCAATGTGGCGTAGTTTGCACAGCATAGGCCTGCTCACGTTCACGCAGCAGGAATTTGCGCGATACACCATAGTCCAAGTTATCCCAGGGCAGGGGGGCGTTCACATCACGCGCTTGCAGATAATCATCCGGGTTAACGCCCAGCTGGGCAAAGCAATCGCGCCACAACTGCGGGTTGAACTGTTCATCCCAGCCGTCAAAACGTGCACCGGCAGTCCACGCAGCTTCCAGTACATCCGCAAGTTTTTCATCACCGCGAGCAAACACGCCCTCCAGCAGGCTGGCTTCGCAGCCATGCACTTTCACGCTGATTTTCTTGCTCTTCACGCTGTCACGCAGCAGCTGCTGCTTGCGGCGAATCTCCTCGCCATTGGCCTGCGCCTCCCATTGGAAGGGCGTGTGCGGCTTGGGCACAAAGTTCGAGGCACTCACCGTCACGGTTACACCTTTGCCAGCAGGCTTGTTCGGGTTGGCGTAAAACGCCTCCACAATGGCTTGCGCTAATGCAGCAATGCCTTGGATATCTTCATCAGTCTCAGTGGGCAGCCCAAGCATAAAGTACAGCTTAATCTGCGTCCATCCAGCAGAAAACGCGCGCGTGGCTGTTTCAAGCATCTGAGCTTGCGTAATGTTCTTGTTGATGACATCGCGCAGGCGCTGCGTACCGGCTTCAGGCGCGAAGGTCAAGCCGCTGCGGCGCAGCTTGGCTAGGCGCTCAATCAAATGCTCGGGGAATTCATCGGCACGCAGGCTGGGTGCTGCCACGTTGACTTTCTGCTCGCTGGTCCAGTCCAGCAGGCTATCCAGCAGCGCAGGCAGCTGAGTGTAATCACTGGTGCTCAGCGAACACAGCGACACTTCGTCATAGCCCGTGTTTTCAGTAACCATGCGGCATTGTTCACTCACCACATCGGGCGATTTCTCGCGCACCGGGCGGGTAATGAACCCCGCTTGGCAAAACCGGCAGCCGCGTATGCAGCCGCGAAACACCTCGCCCACCGTGCGGTCATGCACGGTTTCAATCAACGGCACCGGGAAGGTTTCAGGAAAATAGCTGTTGTTCAGATTCTGCACAATGCGTTTTTTCACCACGCCTTGCGACACACTGGGCACGTAGCAGCCCTCAAGCTGCGCGGCGGCCTGCAAAAACTCGCCCCGGCGTCCTTTATATATTGCCAGCAAATCCAACAGCTCACCCAGCACTTCTTCGCCCTCGCCAATCACGAACAGATCAATAAACGGCGCAAGGGGAGCGGGGTTGCAAGTGCAGGGTCCGCCTGCGATGATGATGGGATGGCTGTCATCGCGCTCGGCAGAACGCAACGGCAACCCTGCCAAATCAAGCATGTTGAGTACATTGCTGTAGCAAAGTTCGTATTGCAGCGTAAAGCCCAATAAGTCGAAATCACGCAGTGGGTCGCCGCTCTCCAGGGCATACAGCGGCAGGCCTGTGCGGCGCATTTCAGCCTCCATGTCTATCCACGGGGCAAAGGCACGCTCGCACCAGCAGTCTTCACGCGCGTTAGCCAAGCCATAAAGTATCTTCAAACCCAAGTGCGACATACCAATTTCGTATGTATCGGGGAAGCAAAAGGCCATGCGCAGCGCAACCTCAGCGGGATTCTTCATCACGCTGCCGGGTTCGCCGCCGGTGTAGCGGCCGGGTTTTTGCACTAGTGCTAAATGCTTAGTGCTTAGTGCTAAGTGATTCATGTTAAGCTCCCAGTAAAAATTTAACTAGCGGGGATTGCGACGCGCGCGAACACCCCCTGGCTGCTTTGCAGCCTTCCCCCTCTGAAGAGGGGGATCACCAGCGCACTGCGCTGAACTAACTACGTGATCGACCAACTTAACGCTGTGCAGACGGGTTGTAATCCCCCTCTTCAGAGGGGGAAAGCGCCATAGGCGCAGGGGGTGTTAAACTCCCAGTAAAAACCGCACCAACGCCGCTTGCTCCCACGGTGTTTTTTCGCTGCATGGCACAAGGCTGTAGCGCCCTTGGGCGTCGCTTGCGGCAAGGCCAAGCTCGCGCAGTACTTCGGCGGCCAGCCACAGTTTGGCAAAATCTTCTGGCTGCGCCTGCAATAGAATACGCTCAATGGCCACGGGCTTTTGCGCAGCCTTCAACAGGCGGAATATCACAGCACCGTCTTCGCGGGTGGGGCAAGCAACTTGCACCGGCTCGCGGCGCAGCATTTGTTCAACTGTGCGCTGTGCTTGCAGTAGCGCATCATTGGGCAGCAGGCTGAACTTCGCATTCTTCAAAATCAGCGACACATCGCGCTGGCCACGAAACTCGTTGGCTTCGAGCGTCACGGCCAAATCCAGCACATCGCCAGCGGCGAAGGCAAAGTCTTCGATAGTCGTGCGAAAAGCCATCACGGTGATTTTTGTGCCGCTTTGCTCAAGTGTTAGACGCAGGTGCTTGCCCTCGCCCACGGGGGTGGCGGCAAGCAGAACCATCTTAGGCAAAGCGAACACCGGCTGCGGGTTGCCTTGACCAAATGGCTCCAGCAAAGCAAGTTCGTCGGCCAAGTCAGTGGTGAGATGCGCGGGCTTTAGCTTGCAGTCCACATGCTGGGCAGGGAAGGGCATGGTCTGTTTTGCCGCATAAGCATTGATTTCCTCGCGCAGCCGATTAACCTCACAAGCTGGCAGAGAAAATCCTGCGGCAAGCTCGTGTCCGCCGAATTTTTGCATGAGATGCGCCGAGTTTTGCAGCGCATGAAACAGGTGAAAACCGGGTATGCTGCGGCCGCTGCCCTTGGCTTGCTCGCCGTTGAGCGTAATCATCAACACTGGCTTGCCGCAGCGTTCCATCAGCCGCGCAGCCACAATGCCCACCACGCCCTCGTGCCAGCCTTCACCGGCAAATACCAGCACACGATCGTGCTGCTGGGCGGGGTTAGCCTCTAGCCATGCGGTGGCCTGCGCGAAAATCTCTTGTTCCACCAGCTGCCGATCTTGGTTATACACGTCTAGTTTTTGTGCAAGGGTTTCTGCTCGGGATTCATCAAGGCAAAGCAGAAGTTCAAGTGCTTCATTAGCCAAACCCATGCGCCCTGCAGCGTTGATACGCGGCGCAAGCATAAACGAAAACGCCGACGTACCATAGGGCTTGCGCTGCGCATTGGCTACCCGCAGCAAAGCGGCAAAAGGCAAGCCCGGGTTATCATTGAGCATCTCAATGCCTGCGCGGGCGAAAATGCGGTTATCGCCCAGCAGGGGAGCAACATCGGCGATGGTGCCCAGCGCAACCAGTTCGGCGTAGTTGGGCAGCAGTTCTTCGGGCTCGCTGCCTTCAAGCGCGCAGACGAGCAAAAAGGCCACGGCCACGCCGGTGTAATCTTTAAAGAGCAGGTCGCAGTCGTGCCGGTGGGGGTTGACCACAGCACAACAGACGGGCAGTTCGTCGCCACATTGGTGGTGGTCAGTGATGACAGTATCAATCCCCAGCGCCTTGGCATGGGTAATTTCGCGAATCGCAGAAACGCCGTTGTCCACCGTCACAATGAGCTGCGTGCCTTGCTCGTGCAGCTTATCAATCGTGCTCATGGTCAGGCCATAGCCCTCGGCTTGGCGGTCTGGGATGTGCCAAGTCACATGCTCACTGCGGCTTTGCAGATACATCGTCAACAGGGCAGTAGCCGTCACACCGTCTGCGTCATAATCACCAAACACAGTGATGTGCTCGCCGCGCGCGATAGCAAGTTCAATGCGCTGCACGGCATCGTCCATGTCCGGCAAATCGTAGGGGTTGACGAGGGGTTCATCCTCAAGCCCCAAAAAACCGGGGAGTTCGTCCTCAGCCATGCCGCGGCCAAGCGCAAGCATGGTGGCAAAGGCCGGCAGCTCAAGTTCCTGCGCCAGTGCGGCGGCGGCTTGGCGGTGTGCCGCGAGGTTTTTATTCAGCAGCCATTGTTTGCGGGGCATGGCAATCTCCTTGTTGACAAACTGTGAACCGTGTGGTATACTTGGTGAAAAAGCAGGGAGGATCTTCATTATGATCGAGTTCTTTGCGCAAATTTGGGAATGGATTTGGCTGGGCATTCAGTATTTCGCCTATTTTGTGTTGCTAGGCGTCCTCTGGATGTAGCACCTGCGGTGCGGCTCGGTCGCTTCGCTGCCACCTGCGGTGGGGCTTGGTCGCTTCGCTGTGTTCTATTCCAGCCACATAAAAATTATACACGTCTATCTAGCACATCCACATGCTGCGCATGAAATTGCGCAAATGTGCCTTGCGCAATGTGCTGGCGCATGTGCTGCATCAACGTGTTGTAAAAATGCAGGTTGTGCATCACCAGCAGGCGTTGCGCCAAGCCTTCGCCGCTTTTCAGCAAGTGCCGCAGATACGCACGGCTGTAGCGCGTGCAAGTGGAGCAGGCACAAGTGGGGTCAATGGGCTGCTTGTCCTGCGCATATTTTTTGTTGTTGAGATTAACCACGCCCTGCCAGGTGAACAGATGACCATGGCGGGCGTTTCTGCTTGGCATCACGCAGTCAAACATGTCGATGCCCAAGCGCACGGCCTCCAGCAAGTTGCCCGGCGTACCCACACCCATCAGATAACGCGGCTTGTGCTGCGGCATGTGCGGCTCAACCGCTGCTACAATGCGATACATTTCTTCTTTGGGCTCGCCCACCGCAAGCCCGCCAATGGCATAACCCGGCAGGTCAAGTGCTGCAATTTCCTGCATGTGTGCAACGCGCAAGTCTTCGTATGTTCCGCCCTGATTAATACCAAAAAGCGCCTGAGATGATTCCAGTCTTGCAAGTTCTTCCATGCAACGAATAAGCCAGCGAGTAGTGCGCGCACACGAAGCCTCCACATAGGCGTACTCAGCGGGGTTGGCCACGCATTCGTCAAAGGCCATGATGATGTCGCTGCCCAGATTGTGCTGAATGCGCATGCTTTCTTCGGGACCCATAAAAATGCGCGCACCGTTCACGTGACTGGCGAACGTCACGCCTTCTTCCTTGATGTTGCGCAGCTTAGCCAGACTAAACACCTGAAAGCCGCCGCTATCGGTAAGAATTGGCCCTTGCCAGCCGGTGAAGTTGTGCAGACCGCCCATGTCGCGCACGAGTTCGTCGCCCGGGCGCACATGCAGGTGATAGGTGTTACAGAGCATTACTTGGGTGTGCAGTTGGTCGGCCATGTCATGTGCGCTCACCGCGCCTTTGATGGCACCGCCGGTGGCCACGTTCATAAAACACGGCGTTTGAATGTCGCCATGCGGGGTTTGCAGCACGCCTGCGCGGGCGCGGTTTTCGGTTGCGGTTAGATTAAACATTATATTATTATAGCACGAGCGCGCGGGCTTGTCAAATGCCAGAATATTTTTTGCACCAAAAGACTTGACAACCGGCTTGTGACATAGTATACTGGTAGGACATTGAATGTGGGGGGCGGCAAAATGAACGAAGAGAAAATTTTAGCAGCAATTGCACAACTAGGCACGGACATGGCGAGCATGGATAAACGCCTGACACAGCGGCTAGATGGTATCGATGGACGACTGGACGGTATCGATGGACGACTGGACGGTATCGATGGACGGCTGGACGGTATCGACGAGCGGCTAGACGGTATTGACGAGCAACTGGGCGGTATCTATGGGCGGTTGAGTCAAATTGAAGAAGACATCGTCGAAATCCGAGAAGACATCGTCGAAATCAAAACAGATATCGTGGAGATTAAAGAAGACATCGTTGAGCTGAAAGACGAAGCGATAATCACGCGCGAAACCACCAATCAAATCCTTGAATGGAGCGAATGGATATCGCCCTCACTTTCGCAGCTTGTGCGAGAAGATGTGCACTCAGCATAACACAATTTTTCAGGCGGAGCAATCCGCCTGTTTTTAATTGCAAATGGGGGCTTGCAATTTTTCTTGCAACGATGTATAATAGAAGCTAGTTTTAATTTGGAGGACTGTTATGTTTAGTGATGTTGATATCGCGCAGGCGGCGAAGATGCAGCCGATCACTCAAGTGGCGGCGCAGCTTGGGCTTGCTGAAGATGACCTGGAACTCTATGGCCGGCACAAGGCCAAGCTTAGCCATGCACTGTTTGCCAAAACGGCCGCGAAAGCCAACGGCAAGCTCGTGCTGGTCACAGCCATTAACCCAACACCCGCAGGTGAAGGCAAAACGACCGTCACGGTTGGCCTTGGACAAGCCATGCAACGCTTGGGCAAACGCGCGGTGATCGCACTGCGCGAGCCAAGCCTGGGGCCGGTGTTCGGCATCAAGGGCGGGGCGGCCGGCGGCGGCTATGCACAAGTGGTGCCCATGGAGGACATCAACCTGCATTTCACCGGCGACATGCATGCCATTACCTCGGCGAACAACCTGCTGTGTGCAGCAATTGACAACAGCTTGCAGCAGGGCAACACACTGGACATTGACCCGCGGCAGATTATGTTCAAGCGTTGCTTAGACATGAACGACCGTGCCCTGCGCAACATCAACATCGGCTTGGGCGGGCGTATCAACGGTGTGCCGCGTGAGGATCATTTCCACATCACCGTGGCCAGCGAAGTCATGGCGATTTTGTGCTTGGCAGAGGATCGCGCCGACTTGCGTGCCCGGCTGGAGCGCATGCTGGTGGCTTATACCTATGACAACAAACCCGTGTTTGCCCGTAACCTAGGCGTGTGCGGCGCAATGACGCTGCTACTGAAGGACGCGCTGAACCCCAATCTGGTGCAAACCTTGGAGAATTCGCCTGCACTGATGCACGGCGGGCCATTTGCGAACATCGCGCATGGCTGCAACAGCCTGCGTGCCACTAAACTCGCGCTGAAGCTAGGCGATTACGCCATCACCGAGGCAGGCTTTGGCAGCGACCTTGGCGCAGAAAAGTTTTTGCACATCAAATGCCGCGCGGGTGACTTTGCACCAAGTTGTGTGGTGATTGTGGCCACCGTGCGTGCGCTAAAACATAACGGTGACGGCGATTTGGCTGCGGGCTACCCCAACCTGCAAACGCACGTGGAAAACATGCAGAAGTTCGGCCTGCCGGTGGTGGTTGCGCTGAATAAATTCGCGGACGACACAGACGAAGAGATCGCCTTTTTGCGTGAGCATTGCCCAGTGCCGATTGCGCTATGCGAAGTCTTCGCCCACGGCGGCGCAGGCGGCGAAGAACTCGCACAGCTGGTGATTGAAGCCTGCGAGCAGCCCGCAAACTACGCACCGCTGTATGATCTAGAAGATAGCATTAAGCAAAAGCTGCACAAAATTGCCGCCGCAATGTATCGTGCAGAAGGCGTGCAGTTCACCCCTGCGGCGGAGAAATCGCTCAAGCGATTGGTTGAGCTGGGCTATGATCACCTGCCGGTTTGTGTGGCAAAAACGCCTGCATCGCTCAGCGATGATCCCAGCAAGCTCGGCAGCCCACGCGGGCACACCATCACCGTGCGTGACGTAACCGTCAGCGCAGGTGCAGGTTTTGTGGTGGCCTATACAGGTGACATCATGACCATGCCTGGCTTGCCCAAAACACCCGCTGCCAACCGCATGGATATTGACGACAATGGCGCGATTACGGGGCTGTTTTGATTGTGATATTGAAGCTTCGGGCAGCGTAATCGCCGCCCCTACAGGTGGAGATTACCCGAAACGTTGCATCAAGCCGCAACAGTAGGGGTGGCGATTACGCCACCCGGACTATAGGAGACCAGCATGACATTTCAACACGGCGATGTTTCGCTGTATTACGAGAAAATCGGGCAGGGACCCGCGATTATTTTGCTGCATGGCAACAGCGAAAACAGCGGCATTTTTGATGTGCTGACCCGCCAGCTTGCACCGCACTACACGGTGTATGCCATCGACAGCCGCGACCATGGCAAAAGCAGCAAAGTCAAAGTGCTTAACTACGCCGACATGATGGAAGATGTGGCCGCCTTTGTGCGGGAGCTGAAGCTCGAAAAGCCTGTGCTGCTGGGCTTTAGCGATGGCGGGATTATTGGGCTTCTGCTTGCGATGAAATACCCCGACATGCTGGGCAAGCTGATTGCCATTGGGGCAAATTTGTCGCCCCGGGCGGTGAAATGGCAATGGCGGTTGGCGATGAACACCGTGTTTTTCTTCACCCGCAGCCGCAAGTTCAGGCTCATGCTCAACCAGCCGAACATCACCGCCGCGCAGCTGGGTACAATCACCACACCAACGCTGGTGCTTGCAGGCAGCAAGGATGTGGTGAGCAACGCCCACACCGAGCTGATTGCGCAGAGCATCCCGGGCAGCACGCTGAAAATCTTAGAAGGCGAAAACCACGTGAGCTACGTGCTGCACAGCGAGAAACTCTACCACGCAATCTCGCCATTTTTATCACAACAATAAATTACCACCGCGAAGCGGCATAGGTTTTTTTGGTTCTTTTTTTGCAAAAAAGAACAAGAAAGGAAATAATCATGAAAGAGCAATTACTTGAACTTCAGCAACAAGCAACGCAGCGCATTGCCGCGTGTGCAAGCACGCAGGAACTCGAAACCGTGCGCGTGAACTACCTAGGCAAAAAGGGCGAGCTAACGGCCATTCTCAAGCAGATGGGCAAGCTCAGCGCCGAAGAACGCCCCGTGATGGGTCAGCTGGCCAACGAAGTGCGCAGCGACCTAGAGGCCGCACTGGAAAGTCGTGGCGCTGCGCTCAAACAAGTGGAGCTGCAAGCACGCATGGCCGGCGAAAAAATTGACATCACCATACCGGGCACACAGCGCACGGTGGGGCACAAGCATCCGCTGAGCATCGTGCAAGATGAGATCAAGGAGATTTTTCTGGGCATGGGCTTTAGCATTGCCACAGGCCCCGAGGTAGAGTGGGACTACTACAACTTTGAGGCACTCAGCCTGCCGCCTGGTCACCCCGCGCGTGACACACATGACACGTTTTATATCACCGAGCGCATGCTGCTGCGCACGCAAACGTCGCCGGTGCAAATACGCTACATGGAAGAAAATGCACCGCCCATTCGCATCATTGCGCCGGGGCGGGTATATCGCCAAGACAATCTTGACGCCACGCACTCGCCGGTGTTTCACCAGATTGAAGGCTTGGTGGTAGACAAAGGCGTGACCATGGCGAATCTCAAACATACCCTTGACCTGATGTGCAAGCGGCTGTTTGGCGAGGCCACACAAACGCGTTTTCGCCCGCACCATTTTCCCTTCACCGAGCCCAGCTGCGAGGTGGATGTGAGCTGCTTCCGTTGCGGCGGCAGCGGCTGCGGCCTATGCAAAGGCGAAGGCTGGATTGAACTGCTGGGCTGTGGCATGGTGCATCCCGAGGTGCTGCGCCGCGGCGGCATTGACCCGGAAGTCTACAGCGGCTTTGCCTTTGGCATGGGCCTCGATCGCATCACCATGACGCGCTTTCGCATTGATGACATTCGCCTGCTATTTGAAAATGACCTGCGCTTCTTGAGCCAGTTTTAAGGAGGATATGAGATGAAATTATCGAAAAAATGGATGCAAGATTATATTGCACTCGATTGCTCAGATAAAGAATTCGCCGATGCCATGACCATGAGCGGCTCAAAAGTTGAGGCCTTTGAGCAAGAGGGAAGCCAGCTGCAAAACATCGTGGTTGGCTTGGTCACAGCTATCGAACGCCACGCCGACAGCGACCGCCTGTGGGTGTGCCAAATCGACGTGGGCAGCGAGCAAGTGCAAATTGTCACCGCTGCGCAAAACGTGACGGCGGGTTGCTATGTGCCCGTTGCGAAAGACAACTC
>WRBQ01000018.1 GCA_009784445.1 Oscillospiraceae bacterium | reverse complement strand
TCCCATAACGACACTCGGACTGGTGCGAGAGACGGGACTTGAACCCGTACGGTGTTAACCACACGCCCCTCAAACGTGCGCGTCTGCCGGTTCCGCCACTCTCGCATGCCAGTGTATATTATACCATCATACGGGAGGGTTGTCAAGCATTTTTTTCGCTATTTTGCACAGCACTCACAGGCAATCATAATCGGAATATCCGCTCATCAGTTCCCAGTAAAGCCGAGGCTGGGTATAATTTTTATCCTACCCTAGTTCTCCTTAGAATTCGCCCTTCAAATATTTTTCAATGTCAGCAAGTGGAATGTCGCAACGTTGCGCAACGTCGGCGGCGGTCATCCCGCTTGCCATGAAGCGCTCAATCACGTGCAGCATTTTCTCACCCACTTCGATGACGTGCCCATCCAAATCATAAAAGTGAATGCTGCGCTGGCCCCAAGGCTGCTCCACCACACCGCCTTTCACCAGCTCAACGTTAGGATAGCACTCAAGCTTTGCAACAAAGCCGTCAAAATCGTCGGCCTCAAACACTAGCTCCATGTTGTGGGCGCGGGTTGTCACGCTTTCTTCGGGCACGCCAATGATTTGCGCAAACCCTTCTTGCAGCGCAAACGCGCAGCCCTTAAAGCTCACATTAACGCCCCAGTCGGTGTCAATCTTCAAGCCCAACAGCTCTTGATAAAACTTTTTTGATGCCGCAACGTCCTTCACGGCCATGCATGCAACTTCGTATTTCATTCAGTCAATCTCCTTATGCTCGTTATATTGCGCAAGGTTCTGCGGCGCTTTGCTCGCGCTATCCCTGCTCAAAAAATCTTTGGTCACTTGCGCAAAAAATTGCGGGTACTTCTCAAAGGTCGGCGTGTGCGCCTCAAACGGAACGTTGAACAAAATAGAGTTTGGTATTTTCGGCAACATGGCAACATAGCTTTCCAGCGTATCAATGTCATCATTTCCTCTAATGATAAGTGCAGGGATGTTGATCGTTGAGGTGTCCAAGTTAGGATAGCCGCTTTCAGTGCGATCAAACCACATTTGCTCAATGCATACAATGAATCGGTGCGCATCGGGCTGCGGGTTGTGTTGCGTATAGAAGTCAAAATTTTGCTGAAAGGCCTCGCTGGTCAAGTAATCTTCATGCGTCACCCCTTCAAAAAACGTTTCGTTTGATTCGGGGCTGCTTTGACTGCATTCTGCACCAAGCGTTACGATTTTTTGCACTGAAATATTATTAGACAACGCAAGCCGATAAGCAACCACGCCGCCGTCGCTATAGCCGAGAACGTGAATATCACGCAGCTGCAAATGCTGAATGATCGCCTCGGCATCAAACTGCAAACGTTCATAGGTCAGCTTTTCTGTGCCCAACGTGGATTTCCCATGGCCGCGGCTGTCGATGCCCACGATGTGGTAATCATCAGCAAACAAGGGAATGACGGGGTTAAAGTCCGCGATACTGCCCATTCCGCCGGGCAGAAAAAGCAAGGTTGGCTTGCCTGGGTTTGCAATCACTTCATAGTAAATGCTTGCGCCGGCAATGTCAAGGTGCTCGCCTGTTTTATGGTAAAATTGATTCACGGGGTCCTCCTTTATTGCGTAACGGGAATCCTCAACTGGCAAACGCCATGTTCGTCAAAAGATTCAAAATGATACGGAAATTCCAAGTCGATAGTGGCACCACCCAAGACGGGTGCTTGTTGCTCAAACAACTCGAAAAATGCATACCATGCGGCCAGCACGGCTTCACCCTGCGACACGGTTGCTACCGCAACGCAAGTGGCCGGCACTTCAATGCAGGTTGCACCTTCGGTCACAGGGCTTGGGTTTGGGGCTTCCACGCCAAAGTGATAGACCATCACATTCTCTTCTGCCATCCACGCAATGAAATACAATTGGTTTGAAACCGCCCTTAGCTTGTCCTCAAATTTTTCTCGCAGCTTGGCGCAGTCTTTTTCCAGGGTTTCCTCGCTGGTTTGCACACTGTAACCAGAAACATAAAACGCACTTCGATTTTCAATCTTAACATTCATAATACTATCCTCTCGGCATGATTTTCGTCTATTATAACACAACTAACATGACAACAGTGTGTCATGTTAGCAACATTTTATTCGATTTATTCCGCAACTTCCCAAGATTCATCTGCGCTTCGCTCATACAGTTCACGCGGAATCATCGGCTGGGCGAGCAGTGCCTGCGTTTCTGCTTCAATCTTGCCCGCAGCAAACTCTTTGCCCGCGCGGCGCACGGTATCTAGGAACGCCTCGGTCACTTCTTGCAGTTCGGGCATTTCCTCGGCTAGTTCAAACAGCCCCCCCTGCCCCACAAACACGCAAAACTCTTTGTGATTCACCTTGTGGTTAATGCTGTCGTTGCGCGCAAACAGCTGAGCAAACAGGTCGTAGTTGCCCTCGGACGTCCAAAACCCACAAGTCGAAATATACACCTGGCGCAACTTTGACAAGTCAAAGCGCAGCGGGTGGCCACCGGCCTCGGCGTCTTTGTCCATGTAGGGCAGCGCCAGTGGCAGCATGCGGTCGTTGAAACACTTAAGCTGCCCGGGGAAATAACAGCCATACAGCGGAAACGACGTGATGAGCACATCCGCCTGCACAATCTTGGGCAGAATATCCGCCATGTCGTCTTTCAGCACGCACTTGCCGGGCGTTTTCTCCCAGCAGCAATAGCAGCCGGTGCAGCCCTTCACGTTGATTTTGGAAATGTCGATGATTTCTGCGTCCTGCCAACCTGCGCCTTGCAAAAACGCGTGGGTAACATGCATGGTGCAACTTCTTTTGCCTTTGGGTGAGCCGTTGAGCACTAAAACTTTCATGCGGTAATCTCCTTTTGGTTTTGTTGTTTTGTGTGTCCAATTAAAATTAGCGCGCCAACAACCATCAAGTCAACAAACATAGACAAAAAAAGCACCAGATGAATCAAGCCGGGCACCCAAGCTGGAATCGAAAATGTCGTGTTGACGAAATTGGTGATAAGCAATGTGGCCACAGGGCCGATGACAAAGCCGAAAGCAAAAATCCAAGCCGCCGCCGCGTAATACGAATTGTGCGCAATTTCTTTAATGATTTTCATGTTAAACTCCTCCGTTTTCTGTGTAGCTAAGTTTATATTTGATAAAAATGCCGAGATAAACCCCTGTGAATTGTTTGAAAAGCGTTTGAAGCTCCTCGATTTTGGTGGTGCCGCCTGTGATGAGCGTGTCAAGCGTGTTGCCATGCACGCTGGTGATGATGCCCGCATTTTCATAGCCATTTTTCGCATAAAAAGCCCTGCGTCTAATGCGTTGTTCGCTGTTTTCGGCACGTTCGTCTAACATTTCAACGTTCAGCACCAGCCTGTTGTTCGGATATTGTGCTTGAACTTGGTTTAAAATCATGCTGCCATAGCCCTTTGATTGCACTGCGGGGTCAATCGCAATGTAAAAGATGAAGGTTAAATCATTGTGCGTAACCGAGTAAGTGAATCCAACAAATTCTTCGTTATCGTAGTAGGTGAGAAAATCGGTAAAGTTCTTGTTCGCTCTGGCCAGCAAAAACGCCATGGGGATTCGCTCGCTTTTTGGAAATTGCGAATCGATAAGCTTCTGCGCCTTGCCCGCCTCTACAGAGCCTTTTTTGACTATTCTTGTTTCAAGCATTATTTTTCTCCTTGTTTTCATTGAGCACGCTGCGCAAAATAGCAAGAACACTCAATTCAATCACACCCGAAAAAACAAGTGAGCCTCCAGCGATGAGCAAGGCATACCCCGGAACGTTATGTTCCAAAAAGAAATGCAGCGCAACAATAAGTGCGCCCGCCGCCAAAAGCGCACCACCAACCAAGGCGTGAACAATGGTAAGCACCCGCTTTCTGCTACGCATTGTGTCCATAAGCGATGACCCTCGGAATCCTCTTTGTGTGTTTAGGTTGTAATTCATGCTTTTTCTCCTTTTCGTTTATTTATGATTTTTATTTAGAAATTGCGAAAACGGTGTTTGTTCTCGAATATGCTCCAGCCAGTGAAGTGTGCTGTGCACCTGTTGAAAGCCGTAGTATAGTGTGGATATGCCAAAATAATCTTTATCGCTTAAGTTTTCACTGGGCAGCGTACTTTCTATTTGCTCTAACTGTTGCAGCGTTTTCCTCAACAAAGCTTCATATTCCCGCAGCCGTTGATCTCGCAACTCTTTGGGCAGCTCGCCGTAAAAAAAGATTTGGGCCAGGTGAAATTCTCCACTTGCATTTGAATCAACAGGCGCCGCAAGCCACTCAAGAAATGCCTGCTTGCCAAGCTCGGTTGTTTTGTAGTACTTCTTCAGCCGTTTTCCTTGCATTTCTTCTTTCATGGTCAAAAAACCTTGGTCGGTCAGTTTGCTTAGCGCCGGGTACAACCTTCCGTAATTCGCTTTGTAGAAGTTCCCAATGCTGCCCTCCACTTCCTTCTTGATGTCGTAGCCTGTTAGCTCATCTTCAAGCACCATACCCATAATAATGTAATCAAGCATTGCGCGCACCCTCTCTTTCTCTCTCGAATATATTCGTTGGATATATTATAACAGATATATTTCGCGTTGTCAATACCTAAAATAAAAAAATCTCCAGAAAATTTTTCTGGAGACTCTTTATCGTTTTTTTACTGCCGCTGGGCCAGTTCGTGCTGCACAAGTTGCGCAATAAATGGCCTGCTTTGCTCTGTCAGCAAAAACTCAAAGCAATTGTAGCGGCATTTTTGAAAGCGCGCACCGCCCACAGTGAAATCGTAGCCCATACATTTTGTGCTGCAGGTGTTGCTTACTAAGCGGCCGCAGTCGCCGGCTTGTTCAAGGTGTTGCACCATTTCCGTCGGCAGCGTGTTGAGAAAATCGGGGTAATGCGCAATATGCTCGCCGTAAACGCGGGCAAGCATGCCTTGCTTGCGAAACACAAAGTTCATCAGCGCCTTGGGCGGCTTACCAATTTTATATGAAGCAAGCGGCCCGCTTTTCTTTTTCTCAAATGCCGCCTTGCAGTTGTGTTCAAGCAGCTGATTGTGTAGGCTTTGCGCAAACGCTAGGTTGTCTGCGTCCACGGCCTGCAAAAATTCTTCAAACGTGATTTTTTCCTGCGGCATTATGACATACTCCCTTGTTTTTCTTCGCCATCAACAAACAACTTATAACGTGTTGTGGTGAACTTCAGCGCGCAGTAGTTGGGGTCGGCTTCGCCGCCGGGATACGGCCCAATGAACCAATCTTGCCAGCACTTGCTTTTGGTGGCTTGGTCGGTGCAAATTTCAATCTCACCCACCAGAGTGATATTATCATGCGGGGTGCTGCAGCACACACTGGCTTTGCTGTTTTGTTGCAAGCATTTGGCTTTGTTTGAGTCTAGTGTGGTGGTCATGAAAATTTCGCCAAGACTAAGGTTTTGAATATTTGTGGGCGACATTGCCATCACCACAGGGTAGCCGTTTTCATCAATCACAGCCAAGTGAACACTTGCCGCCTGTTGGATGAGTTGAGTTGCACGGTCAGTTAGGTTTGTTTGCATGGTTTGTTTCCTCCAAGTTCATTTTTTAGTTTTTATTAGTATACCAAACTAGAACGAACTTGTCTTGTAAATATGCGACATATTTAGTGTATGAAGGTATTCTTTGGGCGTCAGACCAATGTTGCGCTTAAAATCTTTGATGAAGTGCGGCTGATCGTAGTAGCCTACCTCATCCATGATTTCGCTGGGGGCGGCAGCGACTGTGGTCAGCAATGCCAAGCAACGCTGAAAACGTAAAATCGAAAGCACCATCTGCGGTGTAAGCGCAAAGTGCTGCTGAAACAACCGCTGGCATTGCCGCGGGCTCAAATGCAGTGCTTGATATAGCTCAGCCGTTGTGGCGGGCACCGATTCACAAAAGCGGTCAAATAGGGTTACAAACTCATTGGGCTTTTTGTTGCCAATCAGCTGGCCTATATACTGTTGAAATGCGATTTTCGCCTGTGCAAAGGGCAGCGCAAAAAATGCCTGTGTATCAAAGTGGGAGTCAACGTCGCTAAGCGGCAGCATCTTATCCATTGCAGCGGCAGCGGGCAAGCCAGTGAGCTGCGCAAAGGCACCGGGTTTCATGCGGGCGCCAAAAAAACTTTCAGGCATTTCAATTTTATCATGAAACAGCGTCTTGCTCATGCCGGAAAACACCACTGTTTTGCTTCGATAATCTACAACAAGATCAATGCAGCCATCGGCCAATATCACATGGTTGACAGTGGCTGGTTGTTTGAATATCGGCTGCATGGTCCACAGGGCTATCACAAAATCTTGCAATGACGCCGTTGTTTCTTCGGAATAAGAAACATGCTGCGCATAGCTGCTGTGCAAAAGATATGGCACTTGCAGCGGTGTATAAATCGAAGGTTTCATCACACCCAAATATACATCCAAATCCAGCCAAAGCCCAGCCAAAACAGCAGCCAGTAGTACCACGTGGCGGGCCATGTGGTGCCGAAAATTGTGGTGATGGGCACCGTCATTGCATGAAAATCGTCGTAAGTCAAATCAGGGTGCTCGAGCATCCAGCGCAGATAATTTTCCATCGTATGATGATGCATAGCGTCCACCGCAAAGCCAATGACCGTGGTGGTGGTCATGTGCACAGCAAGGTCAATGCCGTGGCGCCCCCACAGATTTGTCCAGCCCATGGTGCGCGGCAAGCGCGGCACGCGGTCGTTAACGTTGATGATGTTGAAGATGTTAGTGTGCGCAGAATTTGGGCTGCGGGTGGTGCGCGGTGAGGCAAATGTATACACGTGCAGATTCTCGTGCAGTACAAGGCTTTGGGCATCATTGAGGTAGGCTGCTAGTATGTTTGCCACTGCACCCCCACGGCTGTGCCCGGCAAAGAGCATCACCGTGGTTTCCATGTCAAGCTCGTGATACAGCACGTAGGCATACAAATGCTCGCGCACATCGTCTGTGGCCAGCATGAAACCCACATGCAGGTCTTCTTCGCCCACATCAAAGTTGCTTTGCCATTCGGGGCCGGATAGCATGTGCCCCACCGTGCCGCGCAGGGCGAGAACCAGCAAGGTCATGTCTTGGTCTTGCACGGCGATTTCACGCTGTGCCAAGGTAATGGCCACGGTGTGCATAGCTTCCTCGGCTTCTTCAATTTCCTCAAAATTATGCTGTTCAATGTTGAAGAAATCGCGCTCGGTAAGCTCTGCTTCAATCATTTCGGAATAATAAGCCCAGTAGCTCAGCTGCGCAGCAAACATCGCCGCGTCGTGGTTATAGGCATGCTGCGGCCAGGTGCAAGGGCAGCCCGGTGCAGCCGTTGCCACCACGCCCAAGCCGCCAAGCAGCAGAAAAATCGCCAAAAGAATTGCCAGTGTGCGCTTCATGTGTGTTCTCCTCGTTCACAATAATTATCATTCCATCATAACACAATTCACGCAAAAAGGCAAGAAAAAATTTTGGGAAACACAGACAACCTTGCTTATCCTAGCACAGACTTGCATAGAGCACAGCGAAGCGACGGTGCCGCACCGCAGGTGCTATACACAACCCGACTCATAGCAAAACCGGCATTCGGCGCGCTTGCGGGCAAGCCATTTTTCAATGCCGCGCATGGTCATGCTGGTGATGAAAATCGAAAACACCGCGTAGAAAAATTCGTCCACACTAAACACCAGCAGGCTGGCTAGCACCACCATGCCGTCGCTAACAAACAGCCCCACCGCTTTGTTCAGCCCAAAATACTTGTGAAAAATCAGCGGCGGCACGGCTGTTCCCCCGCTGCTGGCCTTGTGGTGATACATCAGCGACACCGCCATGCCGAATATCACGCTGCCCGCGGCCATCGAAAGCACCGAACTTTCCACCAGCTGAAACTGCGGGATGATGCGAATCATACCCGGCAGCAGCAGCGCGCCAATGAGCGTGTTGAAGAAAATCTCACGCCCCAGCAGAAAAAATGCCGCTGCCAGCACCAGCACGTTGGCTACCAATATCACCAGCGCGCGATGCAGCCCCAGAAAGCTTTCCAAGATAATCGCCAAGCCTGTGATGCCCCCGGCGGCAATGTTGTGCGGCCCTAGGAACATGTTCACCGCCACGGCAATGGCGCTAACCGCCACGATGATATAGACTAAACGCTGGATTTGCATGCGCATGTCCAAGTTTGCAAAACGTTTTTTTGACATAAATAAAACTCTCCTTTGGCTTAGTATAACCAAAGGAGAGTGACTTTTCAGTTTATTTTTTATGGGGTAATGATAGAACACAGCGAAGCGACCGAGCCCCACCGCAGGTGGCTACTTGCGCCGCTTGGCGCCGCCGTTGTAGCGAGAGTCGCCGCTTTTGCGCAGGGTGGAGATGTTTTCCTCGCTGGTTTGCTTAAAGCGGCTCATCATGTCTTCAAAATTTTGGGGAGCCTCACGCTTGGGCTTGCCGCCTTGCCACACATTGGGCGAACCCGCAGGTTTGCGCGGCGGGCGCGGTCTTGCGGACGCAGCGGCTGGCTGGGCTGGCTCAAGTGCTTTTTTGATGGAAAGGCTAATCTTGCCCTCGGGCGTGATGTTGAGCACCTTCACGCGCACTTCTTGCCCCATGGTTAAATGCTCGCGAATATTCTCCACGTAGCTATTTGCCACTTCGGAAATGTGCACCATGCCGCGCTGGCCGTTTTCACAGTCCACAAAGGCACCATAGTCGATAATGCCTGAGATTTTTCCGCACAAGATTGCACCGATTTCCATCACATAGCCCCCACTATTGCAGTGCGCGGTCGACGAACAGTTGGTCGCCGGGCAGCGAAAGGCCAAGCCGTTCCCGCGCGATTCGTATGACATATTCATAGTATAAATCTGGGTCTTCGTTGCGCAGCACCGCTTGATATTCTTCATTGGCTGCCGCCAGAGCTGCGCTTTCCTGCCTCAGTTGCGCGTTTTGCGCGGCCATGGCTGCGGCGGCCTCGTTGGTGGTGAAGATACGGTGCCCCGCGTATAGCATGATGAACGGCAGCGTCAGCAGCACGAGAAAGCTGATGCCACGTTTCTTCTTGGTTGGATTGGTTAGCCGCCGTTCCACTTTGTGCAACAGGTCGACTTGCTTGCTGGTTTGTTTTGACACGTGAATGCGGCTCCTTTTTACGAAATAAAACTCTACGTTTACTATTATACACTAAAGCGGGGGTAGATTGCAAGCCCCCTAGCGCATTTTTTTTGCGAAAACTCATATTTTTTCGCAACTTTGCCGCTTGCACCGTGACGACGCTGCGTTTTTTCCACACAACGCGTGCAGGTTTGGCCACACCTCGTGCGGTTTTGCGCAGCGCACGGTGGAGATTACGCGCAAGCCACTGCCCTGCCCTGCCTAGCAATTGCCCCAGCGTGAGCATATACAACGCCCAACCCAGCAACATGCCCACAATGATGTAGCCGCGCAGCAGACCATCACCAATGCCAAGAAAGAAGTAAAACGCTAGCACTGTGCAGCCGGCGGTGTAGAGTAAATCTTGTGCTAACAGATAGCCCCAACTGGCTTGTGGGCGCAGCAGGTGCCGCACAAAGCGCAGCAGTTCGTACAATAAACCCAGCACAAAGCCAAAGCCAAGGCTGGCGAAAAACAGCCGGGTTTGATCACCGAGATTGAGCAGATAAATCATATGTTGACTTTCTGAAGTTATGTAGCTCTAATAGGACACAGCGAAGCGGCCGAGCCCCACCGCAGGTGGTTATCTAAAAACCCTGCCAAACAGCCCGCCGCCGGTGTTTTTTTGCTGCGGATTTTGGTAGCTGAGTGAGTCGATTCGGCCTTCGAGCAGCAGTTCGCCCACTTCTACGCTTAGGCGGTTAATGTGCAGGTCGCTGCCGCGCACGGTGAGCTCGCCAAGGTCAGTGAAAACAACCACGGTGTTTTCGTCAAAGCTGTCCACGTCTGCCACGCCCGAAAGGGTGAGCAGGCGACGATCTTCCATGATGATGTTGTGGGGCATGGCTGGTTTGTTGGGTTCCGGCATAATTAAATCCCTCCTGTTTCTCTGCATATGTATGCAAACAGGAGGGTGGATATGCTATTGAATAAAAGGGGAACACTTGGCAGGCGTGGCGTTCTCCTGCATCTCTCAGGGTTCGCGAAAACCCTTGTCAAACCAACGGCGTGTGGATGCCACGAAATTGTCCACCTCAAATGCGCCCCTTTTATTGTACCTCTATTATAACATATTTATGTGCGTTTGTAAAGCACTTTTTTTGTGCGCAGATAACGTTGGTAGCGTTTTTCTTCGATTTTCTAAAACGTGATGATGGAATTTTTGTATTCTGCTGGGTCGTTTTCCACTTTTAGCCGCAACACAAGATGAAAATGCTCGCCGTTGTCAACGAATGCTTTAAGTAAAATTGCGCTGTTGGGCTTGTTTGCCTCCAAAATAAAATCGGGAGCCCGCAACACGTCAGTTAAGTGCGCATGATAATCCTCGTAGTCGCTTGGATGTTTCTGCATAATGTGTTGTAATTGTGGAACCGTTAAAACAACATCTTCGGTAAGAATGGATATATCCGCATCCGTGAACATTTTTCTATCAATTTTTCCTATCTGCTGAACATTATCTTCTATCATTTTCTCTACTCCATCTATCACACCGGCGAGCCGCAATACTCACAAGTAGCGATCGTGCTGACGTAGCGCGCACCGCAGCCGCGGCAGTCAATCAAGCGCTCTTGTGCGGGCGGCGGCGCAGTTTGCTCGAGCGAGCGCCCTTGCAGCACGCCGATTGCTCCACGGAGTATGCGCAGCACATCGCTGCCTTGACTGCCCGGCCGGTTCCACACGCCTATGGGAAAAATGGCGGAATTGGTTTGCACAAGCAGCGAGGGTTCGACCATAGCATCCGCGCTAAAAGTGATGTTGACGATGTCTGCCAAATTGGCTACCCCTTGGCCTGAGATGTCTTTGTAGAACAAGCGCGTGGGCGTGAGCACAAAGCCCGCTCTTACACCAAAGATTGAGCTGTCGTAAAGCAAAATGGTTGGTTCATTGCCTGTGTTAGCATAGCTGCGCTGTGCACGCGCCAGCTGGCGCGGCGGGATGTTATCGAGCGCAAACAGGTGTGTATTGCTTTCGCCTTGATTGATGATGGCGAGAATTTGCTCACGCATGAAGCTCTACTCCTCCGTGCGGCCGCACCTGCAACACATAGCAACTGCCCGCGCCAAACACTTTCTCCATCTCGCCGCGATATGTATCGAGCATATCCACCGGCACAAAGGCTTGGATGGTGCCCGCAAAACCGCCGCCATGCACACGCCATGCGCCGCGTTCGCCCAGCAGGGTTTCGCTCAATGCAAGGCCAAGCGACACCGGTTGTTCGCTGGCGGGGCGGCCGGTGTAGACATTCTGGTTATACATATACGAGCTGCGGCCACTGGCTTTAATCAGCTGCAAGAATGCGGCAAAATCGCCGCTCTCGAGGGCAGCACGCTGGGCGTCAACACGATCGTTTTCGGCATAAAAGTGTAAGGCACGCAGCACGGCACGGTCGCCGCAGGCTTCGCGTACTGTTGCGATGTTGGCCAAGAGATTCTCCAGCGTGGTGTCTCGCAAAAACTCGCAGCCTAGTGCTGCTGCAGCTGCCTGCATTTCGGCGCGCACGGCGGCGTAGTCGTCCGTTAAGTCTGCGTGCGAGCCGCCGGTATTGACCACGCAAAGCGCGTGTCCGGTTGCCGCGAAGTCGAAGTCCACTTTTTCAACGACGGGTGTGGCGGGGTCGGCGAAATCCATGGCCACAAAGCCTGCAACGGCACAGGTGGCTTGGTCCAGCAGGCCGCAGGGCTTGCCGGTATACACGTTTTCGGCATACTGGCACATTTGCGCAATTTCCACCGCGTCAATCTTGCCGCCGTTGTACATGTGGTTAAGTATGGTGGCGATGTAGACCTCAAACGCTGCCGAGGACGACAGCCCCGAGCCGCTGAGCACCTCGCTGTGCGACACGCCGTCAAAACCGCCGATGTTGTAGCCGCGCTGCACAAAGGCTGCGCAAATGCCGCGAATCATCGATGCCGAGGTACCGTATTCTTGGGGGTCAATGTCCAGCTTGGTGATGTCTAGGTCATTGGGCTTGTGCCCGGCGGAGTACACGCAAATGCGCATGTTGTCGTTGCCCGCCACCACACCCAGAATATCGAGGTTGACGGCTGCGGCTAGCACTTTGCCGTGGTTGTGGTCGGTGTGGTTGCCGCCAATTTCGCTGCGCCCGGGTGAGCTGAACACACGCTGGGCGCGGCCCTCACCAAAGCGCTGGGTGAATTGCGCTTTGAGTTTGGCCAAGCGCTCGTTGTGGCGGGGAGTTTCGTTGGTGTAAAGTTCTTGCAAAGTAATCATATCTTTACCTGTCCTTCTTTTAGTTTATTTTTGCTGTGTTTGTACATGGCGAAATTAACCGTGAGCGTGGCAATACCCAGCAGGGCAAAGATGATGATGAGCGGGAAAATAAACGGCACCGAAAGCGGCTGCGCCACGTTGCGCCCAAGCACGGTGTAAATAAACAGCTTTGGGCTAACCCCCAGCAGCGAAATGAGCACAAAATCGGTGTAGTCAAAGCGCATGGAGCCGTAAATCTGGCTGATGGGGTTGAGCGCAAAATTGGGAATGAGGCGCATGACAAACAGCAGCCAGCCTTTGCTGCCGCGCCCGTTTTCCAGATAATCGTGGATGTCGGACTGGCGGTGCAGAATTTTCTCCACGGCGCCGCCGCCCAGCTTGCGCCCAATGAAATAGCGAATAGTAAACAGCACAAACAGCCCAGCGTAATTCACCAGCAGGCTCAGATACATTTCCAAATAGGCGCCAGTGATGAACGCCATGATGAAGATGGGAATGGGGATGAAACTGCGCACGGCATAAAGCAAGATTACCGCAAACAAAATCAGCCAGATGTCCGGCAGGTTCATCACTTGGTCGCGCACTTGCTCCATCCAGTAGTGGTATTCCATGTACCATTCTTGCAGCTGGAGATTTTCGAGCAGAAACATTAGCGCGATGAACACGCCGGATGCAGCAAGCATGAGCACGCCGGCCATGTTGACCAGCGCGCGACGCCTGCGCGGCGTGAGGGCAAATTTTTTGTTCATGCTAACTATTCTACCCGATTTTTCATCAATTGTCAAGGCAGTGTATTACCCGCTGCTAAATAAAGCGCATACCAGTCTTCACGCGTGAGATCAACTTGCGTGGCATTGGCGCAACTGCGCAGCCTGTCAACGTTCATCGTGCCAACCACCGGCTGCATTTTTGCAGGGTGGCGCAGCACCCAAGCCAAGGCGATGGCCGTGACATCTGCGTTGTATTTCACCGCAAGTTCATCGAGCTTTGCGTTGAGCTCGGGCCATTCTTTGTGGCCCATGAAGGTGCCGCGGCCTTGGTCAAAGCGAAACTGGAATGGCGACCAAGGCTGCACCGTGATATCATGCAGGCGGCAATAGTCCAGCACGCCGCCGTCGCGCTCGGGCGAGGCGGGATGGTTCATGTTCACGTGCGTGCCTGCCGCCACTAGATAGGCATGACCCAGCCCGAATTGTAGCTGGTTAACTTGCAGGGGCTGCCGCACATGTTTTTGCAGCAGCTGCAGTTGCATGCTATTGTGGTTGCTCACACCAAAGTGACGTACTTTGCCGGCGGCGTGCAGGGCATCGAAGGCCTCGACAACTTCTTCGGGTTCACACAGGGCATCAGGCCGGTGCAGCAGCAGCACATCAAGGTAATCTGTGCGCAGGCGTTTGAGAATACCATCCACACTGGTTAGTATATGCTGGCGCGAAAAATCATATTGCCCGGCACGAATGCCGCACTTGCTTTGCAGGATGATTTTGTCACGCGAGATCTTGCCGTCGGCCATCGCCTGCGCGAAAATTTCCTCGCACTTGCCCCCGCCGTAGATGTCTGCGTGGTCAAAGAAATTCATGCCCAGCTCGAGGGCGGTTTGCACGAATGCAGCGGCTTGGGCGAGCTCAAGCGAGTTCATGCGCATGCAGCCCACGGCCACGGCGGGCACTTGCAGGCCGGTGCTGCCAAGATTGATGTGTTTCATTTGCGTTTTCTCCTTTGCTTGCGTTTGCGTTTGATTGCTTGTTTGGTTGTTTGCGCTTTTTTATAAATTGACTTCACTGCTGGGGTGATTGCGCAAACTAGGCGCCGCCAATGTTTTAGCATGGGCTTGTGGTTAGCGTCCTCAACTGGTGGCTTGTAGCGAATGGCTGCGGTTTTTTCGCCAAAGGGATAGGGCGGCGGCTGCTCATAGGCATGCTTGATGCCGTTGTTCTGCAGGAAGTTCGCATAGTGGTCGAACGTTTCGGCATGGCGCGTTTGCATGGCGGAGTAATCCGCGCTTGCATAAAGTTCGAAAATGTCTGTTTGCGGGGTTACATCACTGAGCAGCATGTGGGGAATGGCATGGTAACGCGCGAGTTCAATGATGCGGCTGTCGGGCGCAAAGACGAAGCTTGGCGTGCCTGCCAAAATGCCCGCGATGTTACCATGAATGCGCCGACCGAAGCAAAACTGTGTTTGTGCAATGTAGTCTGTCCAAGCCTGCACGCTGCAGAACATCTTTACCCGGCCGCTGTTGTACATGTCTGGTGTGGCGGCGTAGTGTTTGTCTGCTAGCTCTGTTTTTGCGTAGTATAGCCGCTTCAAG
The DNA here is from genome assembly GCA_009784445.1 of Oscillospiraceae bacterium. Classification (GTDB taxonomy): domain Bacteria; phylum Bacillota; class Clostridia; order Oscillospirales; family Acutalibacteraceae; genus WRMQ01. Next base: position 22,148 of record WRBQ01000018.1, on the reverse strand, counting down.
TCCACTAAATTTTGCGGGATGATGGTGTGATTGGGCAACTGCTGGCGGCAGTTTTCGATAAACTGTGCATAGGCTTTGGGCGAACCTTTGCGCACGTTGATGCACACGGGACTTTCGGCAGTCAACGGCAATTTTTCACGCATGGGCAATTCAGCACCATGCATGAACATGGACGGACAGCCGATGACGGTGAAATCTTTTTCCGCGGTAAAGCCTAGATTGGCCAGATAGTCGCCTGTCATTTCGCCACGCAGGCCAAGCATGGCGGATTTCTTCAGCACGGCTTTCACAAATTGCCGCACGGTTTTGTCAAAGGGATAGGTCGCGCCTGGGTCTGCGTTAACGGGTGCCTGCAAGCCCACGCCTACCACCACGCAGGGGATTTTAAGCATGTTCACCAGCTTGGTGATGCGAGCCAGCTCCGGCGCAAAGGATGCACGAAAGGCGTTGGCCAGAGGGATGACAAACATATCATACTCACGGTTGATGCGCGCGGCCTCACGCGGGGTAAAATCCGTGGGACGTGAGGTCTTGAGCGCGTCAATTTGCACGTCACCGCAGTCGAGCATCTTAAACACGCTGGCTTGATAGATAAGATTGCCGGTATTGGTGGCAATGGTATCCTTTTGGATAGTCATCCACGGGCCGTGGTTTGCTAAGGGCGAAACTGCCGCCCGCACCAAAATTTTGCGCATGGAACCCTTCTTTCTGCTTGACAAACATGCATCTTAATGGTATAATGAAAAGCGAGAATAGTGCCTCAGAGATAGATGGCAGCTCTTAGCCCTCGCAAAATGGAATACGCGAAGAACTAACCGCCCGAGGTCGTCACTCTCAGGGGCGGTTACTTCTTATCGACACGGTCGCCGGAGTTAAGGTAACGCGTGGCCATCACCAGCAGAACCAGTAAGTACACGAGAAATTCATAATCCATAAAACCTCTCACCTCCTTTCGGAAGCGAGGAAGAAACCGCCGCTACATGCAGCACCAGCTACATTATACAACATATACCAAAAAAATGCAAGGGGAAATGTGATGTCTTTTGCCGCCGCGATATTTGACCTCGACGGCACCCTGCTGAACTCCATGTGGGTTTGGCAAGAGGTGGACCGCGCGTTTTTTGCCGCGCGCGGCATGGACATGCCCGTCGACTACGTCCAGACCATTCACGGCATGACCTTTCGCGAAACAGCAGAGTATACCATCGCTCGTTTTGAGCTGCGTGAGTCGCCCGAAGAAATCATGCGGGAATGGAATGAGCTGAGCGTTGTGCAATACCGCGAACACGTGCAGCTAAAACCCGGCGCGCGTGAGTTCTTGCAAGCACTGAAAACGCAAAATATAAAGCTCGCCACGGCCACGGCGCTCACCACCCACGTAATGCACGCAGTGCTGCAAAACAATGGCGTGCACCACTTGTTTGACGCCTTCACCAGCGCAGACGAAGTGCGGCGCGGCAAAACCTTCCCGGATATCTATCTCCTCGCCGCGCAAAAACTGGGTGTGCCGCCAACGCAGTGCATTGTGTTCGAGGACGTGCGCAAGACCATTGCGGGCATTCACGCGGCGGGCATGCGCGGCTGCGCCGTGTGGGACGAACACACGCACGATTGGGAGGACATGCTGTGCGAATTTGACTATCATTTAGTAGAATTTGACGAGCAGAAAATGGATTATTTTGTCAATTTATGATATGTTTTTTTGCAAAAAACGCCAAAAAACAAAGAAATAACTGAAACAAGAGAGAAAATCCAAGAAAAAATCATTGACCAAGCCCTGTGTAAAATGCTATACTGTTACTAACTACACTTTAGTAATTCATCGCATGACAGGGGCTGGACAATGCAACGCAAACGTGAACGAAAATGGAATATCGCCGCCGGGGCGGTGCTGACTATGTTCTTTTTGGGCATGGTGAGCACTTTCGTGTTTGTGTACTCCTCCACCCTAACCATGCAGCAGCCTGTGCTGCCCGCAGACCCGCCCGCGGTGACACAAGAAGTGGATCAAACCGTGCCGGTGATTTCCGCCGCACAATGGCAGCCCGCACTGCAACAAGCTGAATACACCGCCGTGATGACCAACTTTGCATTGCAAAGCGCACAAGAACTGGTTGAGCGCGGCTTTCGCTCAGTGGTGCTGCCACCACTGCAGCAATATGACACCAACGAGCTGGCGCAGGCAACAGAGCTATTACAAATGCTTGGCGAGCTGAATGTGCACCGCACGCTAACGCTGCTGCCACCTGCGCAAAGCATATTGCAGCAAACACAAGCAGGGCTTGCGCGCTTGATTAACGAAACCTCGTTTGATGCCATCATGCTGGCAGACATTGCGCAAGACCCCGATGGCAGCTATTTGACGCAGTTTGCCGGTTATGTGCAAGATTTGCTGGAGCAAGCCGAACTTGATCTGCCGGTGTTGTTGCAGGCGGCTAGCTTTGCGCAGGCAAACACCATCGCCGACATGGCGCACCAGCTGGATAACGCGCAGCTGCTGGTGGGTGTGCTGCCCGCACAGGCGCAGACCTTTGCCAACTGGGCACAGCAACAAGAAGACCAAGATGAAAACACACTGATTACCGCCATGGTGGACATGCGGCAAGCGCTGCCCACTGGCAGTGCCGAAGAAGTGCTGGGCCTGTTTAGCGCGTTGCAAGAGATTATGCCGCGCCCCGTGGCACTGCTTGCGGCCAACGAAGTGCCTGTCGAAAACGGCACTGCGCAAATGCTGAGCGATTTTTTTGCCGGCAACTTGGACATGGATGTGTTCACACGCGGGTTTTCGCTGCAACGGCCGGTGGATAACGTGCGTGCCACGCAAAGTATCACCGTGCAGGCACCTGTGCTCAACTTTGTTGGGGGTAGCAATCCTCTGCTGCCGCTGACGCTGAACAACCAACCGGTGCAGCGCAACCAAAACGGCGACTTTTCCTTTAATCAAACCCTGCAAGCGGGCGAGAACGTGTTCACCTTCCGTCATGCCGGGCAGACGTATGTGATCAACGTGCGCTATGAAGTGACGCTGCTGCAAAGTGTGAGCCCCACCGGGCGGCTTGAGGGCCCCGGCGGCGCACACGTGATGGTGACAGCTGTGGCCATGGATGGCGCAACCGTAACCGCGCGCTTGGGCAACACTACCATTACCTTGCGGCCGGGCGCCACCATGGACGACGGCGACTATCGCGGCGAACTGGACGAAAACTTCACCACCTTTGTGGGCACATTCACGCTGCCGGATTCACGCACACAGGCATTTGATGCCGGCACAATTGTGTATACCGTGACCTATCGCGGGCTAACCACCACGCGCAACGGTGCGTTCATTGTGGTGACACCACAACCGGTGACGCAGCCGCCACCACCTCCACCGCCAACCACGACGACCACAACTGAACCACCCACCCTTCCGCCCACTACGACAGATCCGGATGCGACAACCGACCCCGACGCAACCACGGATCCGGATGCGACCACCATACAACCGCCCACTCAACCACCAACCACACAGCAGCCCACTACCCGGCCGCCGGTGCAAGGCCAGCTGCGCACACCCGCGCAAAACCATGGTTTGGGCACCGCACGCATGGTGGAGATCACTGCTGGCTTTGCCGAAACCCGCCGCAATGCTACCCTTGACACCCGCAGCGAACCGGGGCAAAGCCCCCTGCTGGGCGGCACATTTGACTATATTGTTGGCCAAGCTGTGATTAGCAACAACACGCACCTGCTGCTGGCCAGCGGCAAACGCGTGAACGCCAACGACGCCCGCATCATCGAACACGGCTTCCGCCTGCCCAACAATCGCATTCACGCAAGCGGCAACACCAGCGGCGGCGCATTCACCTTGCGGCTAGATATCGACTGGCGCATTCCCTTTAATGTTGATTTAGTCGGCCAGAATTATAGCTCTGCGCACGGCGACAACGGCCTACCTTGGGGCGTGCAAAGCTTCACCGCCACCGGGCTGAATATCACGTTCTTCCACACCAGTGCCGCCACAGGCACCAACTTTGGGTTAGACGGCAGCGTGTTCTCCGCTGCACGCTGGAGCACCAACGCCGCCAACAACACCGCTACCCTGCATCTGACCTTCCGTCAGCCGGGCCGCTTCTTTGGCTATCGCGCATCGTGGGAGGGCAACCAGCTTGTGTTCCGTTTTAACCGCCGTCCGCCTTCAACGCTCAACGGCGCAGTGATTATTCTTGACCCCGGCCACGGCGGTAGCGACCCCGGCGCCCTGTTTGCGGCCTCGCACCCCACCATGCGCTTTGAGTCGCAGTTTAACTTGGCCATTAGCAACATGGTGGCACAACAGCTGCGTGCTGCAGGCGCCACCGTGCACATGACCCGCACCGGCGACACCGGCATGAGCCTAGCGCAACGTGTGGCCTTCACCCGCCGCACCCAGGCAGACATGTTTATCTCCATTCACGGCAATGCGTCTACCAGCTCTGCTGCGCACGGCACCGAGACATTCTACTATCGTGCCAACAGCGAGCCGCTTGCCCGAGCCATTCACAACCGCCTCGTTCGCACTTGGCGCGACCAAATCTACACCAACGCGAACTTCTCAAACTATGCCACCCTGCGCACCCGCATTGACCGCCGCCACCGCTACTTCCCCTTCTTGGTCACCCGCGTGGAAGAAATGCCCGCTGTGTTAATTGAAGTCGGCTTTGTCTCACACCTCACCGAAGGCCGCGCCATGCAAAACCCGACGCATCAACGCGCACTCGCGCAGGCCATCGTCAACGGCATTTCAGACTATCTGCGAGCTGTGCAGTAATGTGCGCTCGCCGCGCAGGCATTACTTTTTTTGCAAAAAAAGTAATCAAAAAAACCTAGACTATACTATGTATGAAACCCCACCCTCTGCGTGGCAGGGAGTGGGGTTTTTCTATTTGGTTAATCGTCCACCGCGAAGCGGCTAGGTTTTTTGGTTCTTTTTTGCAAAAAAGAACAACTTACGCTACGTCGTCAGTCTTCCACATGCCGTGCAGGTTGCAATAGGCATACACTGCCACAGGTTTGCCGTCACAACAGCAGATGGTAGCAGTGGGTTCGCCGCCAACGCTCAGCCGATGCAATTTGCCGCCGTTTTCGGTTTGCACATAGAGAAAGTCGATATAATGCTCGGCCAGCATGGGGTGGTGCACACTGCCCACTTCAATGGCCAAAGCACTGCCGCAAGTGCAGCCGCAGACACATTGCTGCGCAGCTTTCACCATAGGCAGATGTTTTTCTACGGCGGCGTCAACCGTGTTGGCGATGAGTTCGGCCATTGTTTCGCCGCAGCACACCACAGGCACACCGCTTGCGTTGATGAGATGCATTAGGTTGTTGCAGTGTTTGCACAGAAAAAATTTGGGTTGGTTGGTCATGATTGTTTCTCCTTTATGTTTTCTTTTTTATTTTTTGGCTTGACGGATGTCGTTGCCTAGAAAGCGCAGCACATCGTAGTTGCCGATGATGCGCGAAATCACGCGCTCGCCATATTTTTCGTTGAGCTGTGCGAGGCTAAGATTTGTGTTAATAATGATCGGCATGCCGGCCATCAGCCGCGTGTTCACGAGATTATAGATGCATGACTGCGTGAAGCTGGTGGAAAATTCCGCACCAAGGTCGTCGAGAATGAGCAGGTCGCAGCTGAGCAAGGCTTGCTCAGTTGCGTTGGTTTTTTCGCCGAATGCGGCAAAATGCTCGCGTTCCATGCGGCCAAGCAGGTTTTGCGCCGCGCCATAAATCACCGTGTGGCCGGCTTCAATCACCTGCTGTGCAATGGCGAGGGACAGGTGCGTTTTGCCCAAGCCCGTGGCACCCATAAACAGCATACTTTTGCTTCTTGTGCCAAAATTCATGGCATATTCTCGGCACAGCGCCAGAATGCCCTCCATCTTTTTGCGGGGGATTGTGCCGTTTGCGTCGGGCGTGGCGGGATAATAGTCTAGAGAAAACGCATCAAAGCGCGATTGTTCAAGCGGCGTGTTCATGTTTAGCTGGTCGAACGCAAGGCCTTGCAACAACTGTGTGAAGCATCCACAGCGCAGCCCGCGCACAAAGCCGGTGTCGCGGCATTGATCGCAGGTGTGATGTTCTTTCAAATAGTCCGCAGCAAAGCCATTTGCTTGCAGCAGCTGAGCCTGCTCGGCTTGGGCGGCTAGGTTTTGCTGTGCCAGCAGGGCAATGTACTCCCCTGCATCTTTGCCGGCACCGATGGCGGCGGCCACGGCTTGCCCAGTTTGCGCAAGCTCATTTTGTAATTTCGCCAAAGCCGGGATTTTTGCACAAGCTAAGTCACGCCGGCGCTGCTGTTCACGTTCGGCGGCGTTGCGGCGTTGCTCAAGCATGCGCTCGGCTTGTCTCAAATGCTGTACGGTCGTTTTCATGGCATCCTTTCTCACCTGCAGTGGGGCTCTACTTTGTGCACGCTACGGCGCGCAAAAGTCGCTTCGCTGCCCCTGCGGGGCGCAAGTCGCTTCGCTGTGTTCTATTCCAACCCCATAAAAATCCACCGCGAAGCGGCTAGGTTTTTTGGCTTACTTTTTTTGCAAAAAAAGTAACACGCGTTACTCTTTGGCTGCCAGCGCGGCCTCCAGCTGTGCCACGCGCCGCCGCAACTGGCAGATTTCCTGGGCAATCACGTCTGGCACATTGGTGTGGTCGTGGTGATCCACGCGGTTGCCGTCTTGCTTCACCACATGGGCGAGGCCACCTGCTGCGGTGCTGTTGGGCGGCACTTCACGCATCACAATGGCGCCGGCGGCAATCTTTGAGTTATCGCCCACCTTGAACGGCCCCAGCACCTTGGCACCTGCGCCAATGAGCACGCCGTTGCCAATGGTGGGGTGGCGTTTGCCAACGTCTTTGCCGGTGCCGCCAAGGGTTACGCCTTGATAAATGGTCACGTCGTCGCCGATTTCGCAGGTTTCGCCAATGACTACACCGCAGCCGTGGTCGATAAACAAGCGCCGCCCCAGTGTGGCACCGGGATGGATTTCAATGCCGGTTTTGCGCACCACGCGCTGGCTAATTGCCCGGGCGAAAAACGGCATATTGTGCCGCCAAAACCAGTTGGCACGGCGGTGGGCACGCACGGCAAGCACGCCGGGATAAAGCAGCATGATTTCGATGGCATGGCGTGCGGCGGGGTCGCGGTCGCGCACGGCCTGAATGTCTTCACGTAAATATTTCAACATAGCACCCTCTCCTTTGTATATCTTACGCGCGTGCCGGGGAAATGTGTGTTAATGGTTTGGGACTCGTTTTTTTCTGCAAACCCTATTAGAGCACAGCGAAGCGACCGAGCCCCACCGCAGGTGGTTAGTATTCTACCTGTGTTACGCCCTTCACTGCGTGTATTTTCTGGCGTATCGCATCTAGGTGCGAGCGGCTGTGCACAGCAATCACGGCGCAAATTCTTGAGCTGCCATCGCTTTGGGGGAAAAGTTGCAGCGAACTGACATCCACGTGCATGTGTTTGAATACGCCGGTCACATCCGCCAGCAGGCCGGTGCGGGCGTTGGTGTGCACGATAATGTTACCCAAATAGTCGTTGCTTGCGGTGTTGGTGTCCCACGCGGCTTGCAGCCAGCGGTCCGGTTCAGGCGAATTGGGGATATCATGCGGCACATTCAGGCAACTGGTGCGGTGCACGGTCACGCCACCGGGGCGCAGTTGGGCATCGCGCACGCTGCCGCGGGTGATGTAGCCGATGATGTTATCCTGTGGCACGGGGTGACAGCATTGGGCAAACTTCACTTGGCAATTGTCAATGCCCTGCACCACCACGCCTTTGTCGCTGGTGATTTTTTTCAGCTTCACCTCTTGTTGCTGGCGCACGATTTTTTGGTATTCCTCGCGCAGCAGCGGCAAAAAACTTTGCATGCTCAGCCCGCCATAGCCCAGCGCGGCGTAGAAATTCTCCAGCCGGGTGGCAGCGGCAGTGCTTTTTTCAAACTGTTTGCGGTCCAGCACGCGTGCCAAGATGTCTTCCCATTGGCTTGCATCCAGCAGCGTAAAATTGCGGCGGTGCTCGCCGTCCACCAGCTTTTGCCCAGTGAGAATATTTTCTTCACGTCGTTCTTTTTTAAACCAATTGCGAATCTTCGTCTTGGCTTGGCTGGTCACCACCACTTGCAGCCAGTCTCGGCTGGGGCCGCGGTCGCGGTCCGCAGTGGTGAGGATCTCCACCACGTCGCCGCTTTGCACTTGGTAAGTTGCTGGCGCAATGCGGCCGTTGACTTTTGCCCCCGCAAAGCGGTGCCCCACACCTGTGTGCACGGCATAGGCAAAATCAAGGACGGTGGCGCCAAGCTTTAGTTCTTTGGCCTCGCCCTTGGGCGTGACAGGATAGACTTTTTCCATGGGCGAAATGTCGCTGCGGATGGCAGCCACCACGTCTTCCACGCTGTCGGCGTCGCGGTAGCTATCAATGAGCTCTTGAATGCGGGCGAGTTGTTCTTCCAAGCCAGTTTGGCGTGCATCAATGCCTTGTTTATATTTCCAGTGTCCGGCCACGCCGCGCTCTGCAATTTCGTGCATTTCCCAGGTGCGAATTTGCACCTCAAAGGGAATTTTATCGTCGCCCACCATTGTCAAGTGCAGCGATTGATAGCCGTTTGGCTTGGGCGAACTGATGTAGTTCTTTTGCCGCTTGGGAATTTCGCGGTAAATTTGGTGCACCCAGCCCAGCACGGCCCAGCACTCTTCTTCGCTTTCCACAATCACGCGCACGGCGTAAATGTCGAAGATTTCCTCAAAACCACGGCCTTGCGTAAAATGCTTGCGATAGATGCCGTGCATGCTTTTCACGCGGCCTTCCACATGCACATTGTTGTGCACGCCGGATTCCGCAAAACGCCCGCTTAAGTGATTGCGCAGGTTATTCTGAATAGTCTGCAGGAAGATTTGCCGTTGTGCTTTGTCGGCCGCAAGCCAAGCGTCAATTTCCGCGCAGCCGTGAGGGTCTAGGGCACGAATGGCGATGTCTTCCAGCTCCTCTTTGAACAAGCGAATACCCAGCATGTCCGCAATGGGTACGTAGATAAGCATGGTTTCGTTGGCAATGCGCAGGCGGCTTTGCTCTTTGGGATGAAAGTGCAGCGTGCGCATGTTGTGCAGGCGGTCGGCCAGCTTCACCACAATCACGCGGAAATCACGTAGCATCGAAAGCAGCATTTTCATCACATTTTCGGCCTGAGCAAGCTCTTGGGTGGCAAAGTTGAGCTTGCTGAGCTTGGTCAGCCCCACTACCATTTGCCCAACCGTTTCGCCAAAGCGTGTGCAGATATCCTGCTCGCTCACGTGGTCAACATCTTCCAGCACGTCATGCAGCAGCGCGGCAATCAAGCAGTCTAGGTCGATCATCTCAATGTCCAGCAGCAGTTGTGCCGCAGCCACCGGGTGGGTGATATAAGGCTCGCCGGAATGCCGGGGCTTGTTGGTGCTGTGGGCTGCCTCGGCAAAATAAAAAGCGTCATCAAGGCGTACCATATCCGCAGGCGTGAAAACAGCTTCGTTGGTGTTTGGCCAACAAAGTTCGGTGCAGCGTTTGCGCAGGGCGGCGTATTCGGGCAGCACGGCAGGGCTCCTTTTTTGCGTAATCCTTTCTATTATAGCATGCCCGCAGTGAATATGCAATAGGCGAACAATAAAAAAGCGACGCACTCAAAGTACGCCGCAAGTTTTTTCGCAAAGCTCATAGAGCACTGGGTGGTTATTCTGCCGGCCACTGTTGCCGCGCTTCGCTGATGGAACTGATATAGCCGCGGATGATGCTTGCGGTGTTGGTTTCGGGGCAGCCCACAGGCATGCTGAACAATGTTGCGCCCACTTCAAGGTCGCCGCGAGGCAAGGTTTGCAGTTGCGCCAAGGCTTCTTGCAGTTCGTGTGTCTCGCCTTGCCACCATGTTTCCGTTGCAACTTGCACGTGGCGGCCATCCTCAAGCGTACCATGCATTTGCATTGTTACAGTGCCGCCCATTTCAGGAGGCAACACAATCACTTGCATGCGCACCGTGCCATCTGGGCCGTCGTCGTCTCTGGTTCCCACCACGATATGCACATGCTCATCGTCAACAGGCATTTCATGTCCACCATCGCCGGGCTGCACAATCACTTGCACATGCCCAGCACCATCAGGTGCATCAAAGGTGGTTAAGTTGTGGGCATTCGCACCTTCCCACGTCACTGCTTGGCCGGCAAGCATGGTGGGCAGTTCAACTTGCAGCTCTTGCGTGCCTTCTGGCAATTGCGCGGGCGGTAAAACAGGCGCAGGATAGGTGACAGGTGGTTGATCAACTTGCGTGAACTGTGGCACCACTGCCACCACAGCAACGGCCAAAACTAGGCAGGCTGCAATGGGCGCAAGTATTCTAACGTGTTTTTTCATGTGAGATTCCTTTCGTGCATGCATGATTTGCTCAAGCATGTGTTGTTTGTGTGCAGCGTTTGGTGTGACATCGTCAAACGCTTGCTGAATGTCGTTAGGTTTCATTGGCATATTCTCCTTCCAGTTGAAGCTTCAATAGGTTGCGTGCTTGGTGCAAGTGACCGCGCACAGTGGCAGCAGGCAAGCGGCGCATGCGAGCGATTTCCGCGCAGGTGTAGCCCTCCACGTAGTGCAACACCACGCTGAGCTTTAGCCGCTCTGGCAAATCCAACACCGCCTGCAGCACGGTGTCGTCTTGCGCGGGTGTGTAGGCGGGCAGGCTGTCGTCAAGCTCGCTGTCGCGCCGGTGATGCCGCCGCAGCATGTCTTTGCACACATTGCCAGCGGTGCGAATGAGCCAAGCTTTTTCGTGGTGTTCGTCCACCAGCCGCGGCTTTGCGCGCATGAGCTTGATGAATGTGTCCTGTGTGGCGTCTTCGGCGTCGGCCGAGGTTTTCATAAAGGAATAGCATACGCGGTAAACCACGTCCACGTGCCGGTGATATATCTGTTCAAATTCCATGCAAAAGGCCTCCTTGCATGTAGAATACGTTTGGACGAGGCAATATGTTGAGTAGTATAGCATAATTTTTGAAAATATGCAACGCCGCCCTTGCAAAACAGTGTTCAGTGTGCTATAATCTTACCTATGAAGTATACCCTAAACCTGCCCACAAGCTTTGCTGTGCCTTGTGACATCACCGACACACACCTCAAGCTTGCGCGCGAACTTGAACTGAAAGTGCTGCTGTGGCTGCTGCGCCACAACGGCACGCGTGAGCTTAGCGAACTGGCCGACTTCCTCAAAAAGCCCGAACAAGAACTCGCCGACGCGCTGCAAGTTTGGGTAAATCGTGGTGTGCTGAAAATCGCTGAACCGGTAGCGTTGTCGGCCACGCCGCCCGCACTTAGCACTAAGCACTTAGCACCAAGCACTACTCCCGCCCGGCCAAGCCAGCAGCAAATTCTCACCCGCATTGGCGAAGACGACAACCTGCGTGCGCTGTTCGCTGAGGCCGACAAACTGCTTGGCCGCACCTTGGGTTACGACGGCCAATGCACGCTGCTGATGCTGCATGACCATCATGGCCTGTCCTGTGAGGTCATCCCCATGCTGTTGCACTATGCCAAGCAGGTGGGCAAAACCAACACGGCCTATTGGCAAGCAGTAGGCAGCGACTGGGCGCAGCGGGGCATTGCTACCCTTGAACAGGCCGCCGAGCAAATTGAGCAACTCAACGCTAACTTTGGCCTGTGGAACGCGCTCAAGGCGCGCACAGGCATTGCCGCACCGCGGCCTACGGATAAACAACACGCCATGCTGCGCAAGTGGACCAGCGACTGGAAGTTTGGCCTTGACATGATCGTCGCCGCCTATGATGAAGCCGCCGAGCGCACCGGCAAAGTGAGTTTTTCCTACATGAACAAGGTTTTGGAGAACTGGCACGCCGCGGGCATCACCACGCCCGAGCAAGCTGCTGCCGAACAAGCGAAGTTCACGCAAGCGCGCAAGCCAAAGCCCAAACCGGGCAAACAAGCCTTACAATCCGATGGTTTTGCGCCATCATTTGATCTTGATGCTTTCGAAAAATCATTATTGTAACCCCCATCTCACTGCGTTGCGCGAATCGAGGAAAAATGTCCAGAATTTGTGCTTGCAATATTGCAGAAAATAGTGTATAATGAAGCTCCGGGAACAGTTCAGCGAACAAAGGAGATTAAGCCTATGTTATGCGAAAATTGCGGTAAATCATTAAATGAAGAGGCGAAATTCTGCAGCAGTTGCGGTGCCGAAACCACGCCTGCACCGCCTCCTCCGGCACAACCGGCGGCAGACAAAAAAAACAACATACTGGTCATTGTCATGGCGGCGGTGATTGGCTTGCTGTTGGCCGGGCTGCTTATTTTTGCGGAGTGGCAGTTCGGCTTCATTGGCCTGTTTGGCCCGCGTGAATATATTCCCGTGGGTGGTAACGTCACCACCACTGAATACGATATCACCACCACAGAGCTTGACGATATCACCACAGAAGAAACCACTGCGCAAACTACCATCGCAGCAACAACCACAGCAGCGACACAAACCGGCGCGCAAACCACTGCCCAAACAACGACAACCACCACAACTACTACAACGACAACCGCTACCATTCCGCGTCATCCTGCGCCACCACGCCCCTTCGCGCTGACAGTGACACCCACGCAAGTTGTGCTGCACAACGTGGTGCCAAATCCACATGGCGGCACGGTGCAATGGCGCGTGCTTGTGGCCTTTCCGCCAGACCTAAACATGCTCACCGGCTGGCAAGCAAGCCCCGTGTTCAGCAACCTCACCCCCGGCACAATGTATACGTTCCAAGTGCGCATTTTGGGTGACGGCATCAACTTTGAAACCAGCGAAGAAGTGGCCAACCTCATGCCCATCCGCACGCCCGGCTAATTAAATCACACAGGAGAGTGCACACATGTCAAATTACGAAAAATTTCAGCAAGCCATTGAAGCATTCGAACCCGGCGCAAGTAACGTGTCCATTATACAAGCTCAATCGGAACTTAACGAAAAAAACTTTACTGCTCTAGCCGGGCGCAAGCTTAAGCTGTGGACTGGTGCTACCACAAAAACCGTGCTCATTTGCGGGCTGGTTTGGCTGGCAACCGCGGTGGTGGTTAGCCTGCTAACCAGTGGTGCGGCCGGCGGTGCCTACACTGGCGCATGGGTAGGACTGATGGTCATTTTTCTGTTTCGCTCCACGCTGCTCACGGTTAGCGATGGCGGACTGAACGTCTATTTTCTTGAAATTCGGCTGACTAGCGCGAAGTTCGTGGTCACAGATAAGCTTGTTTTGCCCTTTGACCAAATGACCAACGTGAGCGTGAAAAACGGCCGGGTATTCAAAAACACGCAAATCACCATGGAGTTTTTGCTTGACGGCAAAACACGCAAAGTCAAGTTTTCTGCACCGCACCGCGCGCGCAAAGCCGCCGAGCACGAAGCAAACTTGCAAGCGTTGATTGATAAGCTGCAAGCAAAGTTTGCCGTGTAATCATATAACACAGCCGCCCGATGTTGGGCGGCTTTCTGTGATTGAAAAAAAGTTGAAAATAGGCTTGATTTTCTGCGCGTACTGTGGTATAATGATATAGTTACCATGTGGAGAAGTACTCAAGTTGGTGACGAGGCGCCCCTGCTAAGGGCGTAGGTCGGGCAACCGGCGCGGGAGTTCGAGTCTCCCCTTCTCCGCCAGCGGCGAGTCGCCGCGGACAGTTCGCGCATTCACTTTCGTGGATGCGTGAATTTTATTTCCCACGAGAAACGTGCATCTTTTTCATTCAATGCTTATAGCGAACAGTCGCGCATTCACTTTCGTGGATGCGTAATTTTTATTTCCCGCGATAAAATAGCATAAAAAAACTCAGCAGGGAGCATATCCCTGCCGAGTTTATTTTGCTTAGAACCACATCCAAATCCACCCAAAACCAAGGAAGAATAGCAGCCAGTTGAAAAAGCTAGATTCCCATCGAGTGGTAAAGATATAGTCGCGGCCGCCGGTGACGGTGACAGTGACAGACGCCGTGCGGTTGCCGGTGGCGGAGGTCACGGTAATCGCCGCGGTGCCGGTGCCGACGGCGGCGACTTGACCATTTGCGTTAACCGTTGCCACGGCGGGATTGCTCGAAGTCCAGCGCACACTTTGGTCTGCGATAGCCGGTGCGACGGTAGCAGACAGCGCGATGGTGTCGCCGATGATGATATCTCGTGTGGCGGCGCCGGCAATGGTCACACTGGTGGCGGCCGGTGTTGCCACGTTCACGCTGACCGAAGCAGTGCGGTTACCGTCGGCAGTGGCCACACGGATAGTCGCCGTGCCTGCCGCTCTGGCCGTAACCAAGCCGCTGGCGTTGACGGTGGCCACAGCCGTGTTGCTCGACGACCACGTTACATTGCGATTCGTGGCATTTGCGGGTGCGACGGTCGCATTCAATTGCAGGGTTTGGTCCACGTTCAAGTTACGCGTGGCTGCACCGGCAATGCTCACGCCCGTAACGGGTTGGGTCACCCTAACTTGCACGCTGACGGAGCGGTTGCCGTCAACGGTGTTGACGGTAATGGTCGCTGTGCCCGATGCTCTGGCCGTAACCAAGCCGCTGGCATTCACGGTGGCGATTGCTGTGTTGCTGCTGCGCCAAGTGACATTGCGATTTGTCGCGTTTGCGGGGGCGACGGTCGCATTCAGTTGCAGCGTTTGCCCGGTGGTTAGGTTGCGGGTTGCTGCGCCGGCAATCGTCACGCTGGCGGGGCGAACTGTGGCGGCCGTGGTCGTCGTTGGTGGGCGCGTTGTGGTCGTCGCTGCAGTTGTGGTTGGCGGACGCGTCGTCGTCGTTGTAGTAGTCGTTGTCGGCGGACGCGTTGTTGTGGTAGTGGTTGTCGGCGGGCGTGTTGTCGTCGTTGTGGTTGGTGGACGCGTCGTAGTCGTCGTGGTAGTCGGTGGACGAGTGGTTGTAGTTGTTGTCGTTGTGGGCGGTGCAGTGGTGGTTGTGGTAGTTGTTGTAGTTGTCGTACTGGTCGTCGTTGTCGTTGTGGTGGTGGTCGTTATCGTAGGCGCGGTTGTTGTGGTTGGTTCGGTGGTGGTGGCTGTGGGTTCAGTTGTCATAGTCTGTTCGGTGGTCGTTGTCGTAGGCTCAGTTGTTGTGGTTGGCGGGGCGGTGGTGGTAGTGGTGGTGGGAATTTCCTCGAACACCGCCGTAACACTCAAATCACTTGCCGGCATCGCAAAAGTGGGGATGAATGAGTTCGCATTGCCGCTAATGAACGTCACCGGCGTGCTAAAATCCCAGCGTACAAAACGATGCCCAAAAGGAATGGTGGGGGTGACCGAAAGAGAATGACCTACTTGGAATTCACCACGATACGCGCCATTCACAAAAAACACAAAAAACGCGCGCACCAAGGCCGGTTCAGGGATTGCAACCGAGTTAACGGCAATCACCGTCTGCGCAGCATTCACCCGCGCAATGGCATTTCGCATAGCAGTCTGCAACGCCAGCCAACTTGAAAGGGTGTAGTTTTCTTCAATACGGCCTTCAGTCACTGCCAAAATCTCGGCAATTCTGGCGGCACGTGCAGACAGAAGAGTGGTAGGGACGGCGGTAATGGTCAAATTACCCGCAGGCATAATGAAGCTTACTTCTGGTGTTGTGGCATCACCTTGGGTGAAGATCACCGGCCTGCTAAAATCCCAGTGAGCAAAATAACTATACAGTGCCAATTGCCTAATCGTAAGTTCAGTGCCCAACCTTTCAGTTCCAATCGCTGTGTTCCAAAATGGAAGTGTTATGCCGTTGCGCGCAGTTATTCTGCCGTGAAATATATCTATCCGAAATGCAGGGTTGGCTTCGTCATACAAAATGGAGAGGGCAGAGAGATCTCCTCGCATAGAAATAATTATTTCTCTGGTAAAAGCATCACCGCTTACGAAATAAACCGGGGCGCTAAACTCCCAATGCAAAAAACGTGGATGATTGTTTCTAAGTGTTACCTCTGTATATCGTGGGAATCTAGTCGAAGTCGTCGTGGTGCGACCATCAGCCAAAACAATGACACTGGTTGAACCAGAGACAGATAACAAAGGATCCTGAGGGGCGGCGCGCCACCCCGATATATTGAGTGTTTGCGAAATGCCGTTTTCTTCATTATACACCCGAATGGTTGCCCTAAATGTTCCGAACATATCAGGTGGAAGGTTATTACGCATCTGCACAGTGAATTCGCGCAAGGCAATGCTGCCGGCATTCAGGCTTGGCAGTGTGATGTAGTTGACCCCCGGCGGGCTTTGATTTAACTGAAAAACCTCCGGATTTGCGCCAATCAACTCAACCCGCAGTGCACCGGTTGCTTCGCTACCAATGTTGCGCACATGAAACAGGCGGGGGCCAGTAATATTGACGCCGACCGGACGATCGGTGGGTGCAAGTTCCAGCGAAATGGAATGGGGCGGTGTTGCAACATAGGCAAAGGGCAGCCTTGCTGCAACATTGCCGTTTTCATACAACACATAAACAAAGCCTTCGTAGTAACCACGCCGCTGCGCTTGGTCAGAAAACGTGGCTGCAAAGCTTGCGGTTTCGCCCGCAGGCACAGTTATGGTTTGCTCACTAAAGGATAACTGCCCTGTTCTACTTGGATTGCTGATGAATCGGTATATGATGTTATAGGTTTGTGCGTCAGCACTTGCGTTTTGGATGAAAACGGGAATGGTGCCGGTTTTGTTGTGGTGCGCCGGCGAAAGAGTGAAACCAAAGCTAAGCGACGCCATGGTTTGGTTTACAAAGGGTGCGCTGGCATCCATGGTTAACGGAACTGGGTGTTCAACCGTCACCAAGGTGTTGCTGCGCAAGGCCTCAAGCGGCTGCACAAAGCCCGCACCAACTGTGAACACGCTGTTGGTGCCGCTGGTTAGCGGCGTAGCGGTATTCATGATTCTGGCTTTGATTTCCGCAGGAGAATAATCGGGAAAAGCCTCCATCATCAGTGCTGCAATGCCTGCAATCACCGGCGAAGCAAGTGACGTGCCGTTGGCACGAGTAAAGCCGCCACCGACGTTGGTGGTAAATACTTCGGTGCCATGCGCAACCACGTCCGGCTTGATATGAAAAGTTTGGTCAATCGCGCCACGCGAGGAGCTCGGGGCAATCCAACTTTGCCCTGCACGATTTTGCACTGCGTTGCCAACACTGATTACTAGGGGTAGCGTGGCAGGGTCACCAATGCCAAATTCGCCCGCGTTGCCTGCCGCAACAACAACCACCACACCATCTAAAATGGCATTGTTAATGGGGCTGGCAGCGTCTGTGAACGGGTGGTTGATTGATCGCCCGAAGCTAAGGTTCATCACCAATGGCACGCCATCTTCTATCGCATCCCGATGCGCAGCTTCCATGGCGGCAATTGTGGTTAATCCGCCAAGATGGCCTTGCAACGACACCCTGTAGTGCCAAAGTTCCATGTTGGGCGCCATGGCAACAGCAGCACCGGAAACCACAGTGCCGTGGTTGCCAATGTGAGAATTTCCTTCTGGATTGTCTGGGCAACCCCGCCCGGGAACTCTGCCGTTGTCGTCCAAAAATCTGGCGAATTCCGGGTGGTTGTGATAAATGCCGGTGTCAAGCACGGCCACGCGCACACCAGCGCCGGTGATGCCCAACTCGCGGTGGATGTAGTCAATTTGTAAATCATCGCGAACTTCGCGCATGAAATTTGGATTTGCGAAAAAAGGAGACTCGAGGGCAGGTTCGTATGGCTCTTCATCCACGGGCGTGTCGTCAACCGGCGGCCACTCGGGAACGGGTTCGGGCAACGATGCCAACACATGCGGAAACACCGCGTACACTTCAGGCAGCGCAGCAATTTGCGGCACCATGTAGGCAGGAACGCGCATATACATGCCGTTAAACAGCCAATAGTGCGCGCTGAAAATTTCAGGTGCTGCGGCACTGTTGGCTCTGGCGATGCCCGCGGGGGTAATCCCTTTGAGTTGATGCGCAAAGGCAGCATGAGCTGTGAGTGCCTGATGTTCAAACGAGCTGCGTGCGAAAAAAGACAAGCCATGGTCAATGTTTTTTTCTTGCATCAACCGCAGTGCCACAGCCGCAGGTGTGACGAACTCAATGATGATTTCAACCGTTTCGCTGGGATTGCTTAGCGCAAAGTCACCCTCAAAGCCTTGCATGCCCAGCGGTTCTTGCAGTGTGCTCGTTAGCGCAGCAAGCGCAAGCTCTTCTTGACAAGTTAGCACGGCTTGGGGCTGCTGTGTGCCATCCGCAGCCGAGTAAATGCCGCTGCCAAGCACCAACGCTAGGGCCAACAACAACGATAGCAGCCGATATGTTATTTTTTTCATCGCGCAGCACCCTCCTTCATACAATCTCTCTAGTATAATATTACCATAAAGCAGCGAATGTGTCAATAGTTTTTGGGGCACAAGTGAAGAAAAAAGAAAAAAAGAGGCAGGGAATAATCCCTTGCCTCTTTATCAACTTCGAATAGTCCGCAGGTGGCTAGGCGCGTTTGGCTAGGGCTTTTTTGCGATATACCACCGCAAACAGAATACCCAGCACCAGCACATTGCCCCAGATGATTGCAAAGCTCTGCCACAGCGGCGCAGCTGCTGGGCCGCCAACGAAATAATCTACAATGGCGTTGAGCTGTTGCGTGTAGAAAGGCGTCATCAACGTGCGAACTGTGCCGTTGAATTGCGCCAGCATGGGGCCAAAGCCCAGCACCACTGCCGCAGGCATCGTTAAACCCGAA
This sequence comes from Oscillospiraceae bacterium, assembly GCA_009784445.1. Classification (GTDB taxonomy): domain Bacteria; phylum Bacillota; class Clostridia; order Oscillospirales; family Acutalibacteraceae; genus WRMQ01. The sequence continues at coordinate 3,408 of WRBQ01000018.1, read as the reverse complement.
GCCGCTTGTTGCCCTCTTGCCAAAATGCCAATCATTGCGCCCAAGAAAATCGACGCCACCACGGCGCTTAACATTGCAGCCACGAAAATCAGCAATTCACGCGCACTGGCGAGGTCGGCGATAAGCCCAAAGGCAAAGGTAGAGAAAACGCTAATCAAAAACGTGACGCCGCCCACGCCCAGCAAATACGAAATTGGCTTCACGCCAGCCATGGACAACACACGCAGGCTTTTCTTCTCAATGTCTTCTGCAATCACGCTTGCGATGTTGGGAATCAAGCCCATGCCTGCAAACATCGTGGCCATCATCAGCACCATGTTGGGCATGCCTGCAACCAGCATTTCTGCGATGTCGGGGGGCACGCCATCAAAGTTAGGCGAGGCGAGTGTGCCCATTAGCCACGCAATAAACGGGTAGATGATAAAGTTCATCAACAGCTCAATGTTCTTGAACAGGTCAAGAAATTGCTTGCGGAAAATAGCTTTAAAGTGTCTCATTGTAGTTTACCTCCTGTCAGTTGCACAAACACGCCTTCTAGGTCGGGCAACGTTTTGTGCGCGTCATATTTTTTGCAAATTTCGTGCGGGTCGCCCTCTTCGATGATTTTGCCGCCGTGCAGCAGCACCACGCGGTCGCACAGATGGGTGGCTTCTTCCATGTTGTGCGTGGTGAGCAAAATGGTGCTGCCTTCGTCGCGCAGCTGGCGAATGAGCTGATAAATCCCCCGCGCAGTCAGCGGGTCCAGCGCGCTGGTGGGCTCATCCAAAAACAGAATCTTGGGCTTGTGCAGCACAGCGCGTGCCAGCACCAAACGCTGCCGCATGCCCTTGCTGAGTTTATCCACAATAGTCTTTTGTGCGTCGCCGAGACCCACTTTTTCTAGCGCTTCAATGGTGCGCGCACGGGGAAGGCCGTAGATGGTCTCGAACACCACCATGTTGTCCATCACGCTCAGACGGTTGAACAAGCCGTCCTGCTCCAGCATCAAGCCAATTTCGTGGCTTTCTGCGTCCGTGAAGGTCTCACCGCTGTCTGCGGTCAGCTGCCGAATAAGAATGTTGATGATTGTGGTTTTGCCCGAGCCGCTGGGACCCAGCAAGCCAAAAATCTCGCCGGAATTCACGCCAAGGGTTACGCCTTTGAGCACTTGATTGTCGCCAAAGGCTTTGTGCACATTGTTCATGCTAATGGTTTTCATGATATTCTCCTTCTAAATAAATCTCTAGTGTTGCTGCGATATAATTTTGCGCGGCTTGAAATGTTGTGTTGCCGGTGTCAAAAGCGCTATCGGTGAACATTTCACCAAGTTTTGCGATCATTTCCATGTCGCCGCCGGTCACTTGCAAGATGATAGCCCAGTAGTCACGAGCAAATTGCTGTGCTTTCTTGCTGTTGTGCGGCACTTTCTTCTGGTGCAATTTATAGGCTTCGTCCAGCATGCGGTTAATTTGTGCAATGATCTGCTGGGCTTGTTCCATGTTTAAATTTCCACTGAACTTGGCCAGCATCTCATCGTCAAAGTGTTTGATCATCCAGTAATACTCATTTTTCATTTGCAAGTTGGCCAAAATGGCCGCATAGGTTTTGAAGTTCACGCTGTCGATTTGTGCAACTTCGGCCTTGAGTTTCTCTAGGGCATCCAAGGTTTCGCTCAAGGTTTTGATTTGCTGGGCGATTTGCGCGCTTTGTTCGCCCAGTGCTTGCAGCACGTTCGCAGGGGTGTCTAGCTTAGCCAGCCGCTGCTTGATTTCGCTGAGCGAAAAGCCCATTTGCTTTAGCGCAAGAATTTGCATCAGCTGCACGGCGTCGCGGTCGCTGTATAATCGAAAGCCGCCTTCACTGGCCGCGCTGGGGCACAGTAGTCCTTCTTTGTCGTAGTATTGCAATGTGCGCACGGTTACGCCGGCTTGCCGGGCAAGCTCGCCCACCCGCATGTAGCCTTCAGGAATTGCGCGATAGTTTTCATTCATTCGCAGGATACCTACCTTTCGTTCAAGCTGTGCCCTGTACATAGTATACAACATAACGTATACGTCATTGTCAAGCTTTTTTTCAAAAAAATTTTTTAGCTGGGATTTTGCTCGTTCAGTATAGCAAATTTTCGCAGCCGCAACCAGCGATTTTGGCTTGAAATTACGCAACTTTGGGTTGCGGCACGCAAACCCGACAATCATAGTTGACAAGCTAAGTCGATTTATGGTAAAATAGACAAAACAACAACAAAGAGGAAACTTATGCCAAAACAATACGTACTCGCGCTTGACCAAGGCACCACCAGCTCCCGTGCCATTTTGTTTGACCGCCAAGGCAACGTGGTAGCCAGCGCACAAAAAGAATACGAGCAGCTTTACCCGCAAGCAGGCTGGGTGGAGCACAACCCCATGGAGATTCTCTACAGCCAAATGAACGCCCTGGAGCTTGTGCTGGGCGAAATCAAAGGCCGGGTGAACCTGCGCGACATCGCCTGCATGGGCATTACCAACCAGCGCGAAACCACCATTTTGTGGGACAAACAAACCGGCCGCCCGGTCTACAACGCCATTGTGTGGCAGTGCCGCCGCACGGCCGACATGTGCGAGCAACTCAAGCGCGATGGCCACGAGCCGCTGATTAAACAGCGCACCGGTTTGGTGGTAGATGCCTACTTCAGCGGCACGAAAATTAAATGGGTGCTCGACCATGTGCCCGCAGCTCGCGAGCTTGCCACACAAAACCGGCTGCTATTCGGCACAGTGGAAACTTGGCTGATTTGGAATTTCACCGGCGGCAAAAGCCATGTGACTGACTACTCCAACGCCAGCAGAACCATGCTCTTTGACGTGGATAAACTGTGCTGGGATGCTGAGTTGTGCGCCCTGCTTGGCGTACCGATGCATATTTTGCCCAAAGTGGTGCCCAGCGGTGGCATGCACGGCGAACTCGCACCCGGTCTCATTGGCCTCACAGAACTAGCGGGTCTGCCCATCACCGGCGCAATTGGCGACCAACCTGCGGCCTTGTTCGGCCAAGCCTGTTTTGCGCCCGGCATGGCCAAAAACACATACGGCACCGGCTGCTTCTTGCTCATGAACACCGGTGCAAAGCGCGTGCAAAGCCAGCACAATCTGCTCACCGGCGTGGCATGGGGACTGGGTGATGAAGTCGAATACGCCATTGAGGGAAGCGCCTTCAATGCCGGTTCCGTCATCCAATGGCTGCGCGATGAACTCAAGCTGGTGGACTCCGCCGAGCGCTGTGGCGAACTGGCCGAAAGCGTAGACAGCGCCAACGGCGTGTATCTCGTGCCGGCTTTCACGGGTTTGGGCGCGCCTTACTGGGATATGTACGCCCGCGGCACCATGGTGGGGCTCACCCGCGGGGTGAATCGCGCGCACATCGCCCGGGCGGTCATCGAGTGCATTCCCTGGC
>WRBQ01000017.1 GCA_009784445.1 Oscillospiraceae bacterium | reverse complement strand
TGGCGCACATTATGCAAGCCGCCAAGCTTGATCCCACTGCAGTGGTGGGCGGACGTCTAGCCGGTTTAACGCGCAACGCCCTAGTGGGCAAAAGTGACCACATGATCGTTGAAGCCTGCGAATATCAAGACGCATTTTTGCAATATTCGCCCGACATTGCAGTCATTCTCAACATTGACGAAGACCACATGGAATACTTCAAAACCCTGGAAAACTTGCTGGCGTCCTTCCGCAAATTCGCTGAAAAAGCCACAAAAACCGTGATATACAACGGCGACGACACCAACACTAGGCTCGCTCTTGAGGGCATGGAGGCCCGCAAACTGGTGAGTTTTGGCCGCACCCAAGGCTGCGACTTCCGCGCCGCAAACATAACGCTGAATGGCGCGTTTGCCAGCTACGACTTAATTTATCGCGGCGAATCGCTAACACGAATTCAGCTTGCCGCACCTGGCGAATTCAACGTGAGCAACTCTCTTGCGGCCATTGCCGCAGCCATGCTTTCGGGCGTCGGCGCGCTAGATTGCGAAACTGCACTGGCGGATTTCCGCGGCGCAGGGCGGCGTTTTGAGGTGCTGGGCACTCACCGCGGCATCACCATCGCAGACGACTACGCCCATCATCCACGCGAAATTGAGGTCGCACTCACTGCCGCACGGCAAATGGATTACCAGCGTGTTTGGGCGGTGTTTCAGCCCTTCACATTTTCACGCACTGCCCTGTTACTAAACGACTTCGCTGATGCGCTAAATCTGGCCGATCACGTGGTGATGACCGCTATCATGGGCTCGCGTGAGGTGAATACTTGGGGCATTTCCACTGCCGATTTAGCAGCAAAACTCCCCGGTAGCACGTGGCACGAAAACTTTAGCGAGATAGCGCAATACATCGCCGAGCACGCACAACAAGGCGACCTTGTGCTCACCCTAGGCTGCGGTGATATCTACAAGGCCGCGCATATGATGATTGATTTACTGCAGCAGTGACGCCGCCGCAGGGTCGAGATAAATCGTCACATTCGGGTGATTTTGCAACGCGCTGGCAGGCAATTGCGGCGTAATTTTGCCCTGTACCATGGCTTTCACGGCCTCAGCCTTGCTCGCACCGGTTGCCACCAACACGATTTCTTTCGCCCGCAAAATCGCACCAACGCCCATCGTCAGCGCGTGTGTGGGCATGCGTTCACCAACAAAATAACTTGAATTTGCCTCCAGTGTACTGGGGGCAAGTTGCACTTTAAAGCTTCCCTGCGTGAAAGTGTCAGCCGGTTCATTGAAGCCAATGTGTCCGTTGCGGCCAATGCCCAACAACTGCAAATCCACGCCACCAAGTTGTTCAACTAACGCGTCAAAGCGCGAACATTCCGCGGTCTCGTCCGACGCATTCCCATCCAATAAATGGGTGTTTTGCGGGTCAATATCGATATGCGAAAACAGCTGCGTATGCATAAAACTGCGATAGCTTTGCGGATGTGCAGCAGGCAAATCACAATATTCGTCCAAGTTGAATGTGTGAGCTTTCGCAAACGAAACGTCACCTGCTTTAAAGCGAGAAATCGTACATTGATAAGTTGGTATCGGACTAGCACCGGTGGCAAGCCCCAATACCGCCGAAGGATTTTCCTGCAGCAGCGCACAAAAGCGATCGCCAATCACTTGACCGATCATAATTTCATCGTTTAATGTAATAACTTTCATTTCGCTAAAATCCCTCCAGTTTTTTCACAAATATTTCCATCGCACGCCCGCGATGACTGATCGCATCCTTCTGTTCTGCGCTCAGTTGCGCCATGGTTTTGCCGGGTGCCTCAGCAGGCAAAAACAGCGGATCATAGCCAAACCCATCTTCGCCCTCCAATTTATGCCCAATGCTGCCCTCACACGTGCCTTCGGCCACAATCTCACGCCCATCCGGAAAAACACAGCATATCGCACAAACAAAGCGAGCTATTCTTACACTCGAATCGTGCAAGTCCGCCAAAATTTTCGCGTTATTTGCCGCATCATTGCCGTGCTCGCCCGCGTATCGCGCAGAATACACGCCCGGCGCGCCATTTAGCGCATCAACGCATAACCCCGAGTCATCCGCAATGCAGGGCAGTCCGCTGGCCTCACAACCCGCAACTGCCTTTAATCGTGCATTTTCCACAAAGGTGCTGCCCGTTTCATCCACTTCAGGCAGCGCAATGTCTAAAATATTATGCCCCAGCGGCTGCAAAATCCGCGCAAGTTCAGCGCGTTTTTTGGCGTTATGGGTCGCGATTACCATGTCCATGCCTATCCCTCCCCGAACAAAGCCGTCGCAAATTCTTGCGCGTTAAAGGGCTGAAGATCATCGATTTTCTCGCCCACGCCGATGAATTTCACCGGAATACCCAGCTCATTTTTGATGTTCAACACCACGCCGCCCTTGGCCGTGCCGTCCAGTTTGGTGAGAATTATCCCCGTCACTTCAGCGATTTCCTTGAACTCGCGCGCCTGGTTCACCGCGTTTTGCCCCGTGGTTGCATCCAATGCCAGCAGCACTTCGCGGTCCGAATATGGCAATTCTCGGTCAATTACGCGATAGATTTTGCCGAGTTCTTCCATCAAATGCTTTTTATTGTGCAGCCGCCCGGCCGTGTCGCAGATGATCAAATCCACCTCACGCGCTTTGCCGGACGCAATCGTGTCAAACACTACCGCAGCGGGGTCGGCGCCCTCGTGCTGCTTAATAATTGGCACCTCGGCGCGGTCAGCCCAAATTTGCAGCTGATCAATCGCCGCCGCACGAAAGGTGTCCGCCGCACCCAAAAGCACACTTTTCCCTTCAGCGCGATAATGCGCTGCGATTTTCCCAATTGAAGTGGTTTTGCCCACGCCATTCACACCAATCACCAAAATAATCGCCGGCATGGTGATCATATCCAGCTCGTTGTTGCCGCCCAGCAGCTCAGCCACGATGTCGCGCAGCGCAGCCTTGACTTCCCCGGCGGTTTTCATGCGCTGCTTTTTTGCGCGTTGGCGCAGCAGCTCAATGATGTGCCCAGCGGTTTTTATCCCACAATCGGCCATGATGAGAATCTCCTCCAGCTCATCATACACCTCGTCGCACAGCTCGCGCCCGTCCATGGTTGCGTCAATGGCGCTGTCCATAGAGCTGCGGGTTTTGCTCATGCCGCCAAACAGGCGCTGCAAAAATGCCATGTGTTTATCTCCTTAGAATTTCACAATTTCGCCCATGAGAGTATTTTGCACGCCCTGCACAAAAATGGCGCTTTCGTCTTTCATTGCATATACAGACTGTTGCGTAGAAACTTGTCGTATCGCGGCCAGCTCATCTTGTTTTTTGAGGTCAAAATGTGGGTGAATGGTGATATCCGCAAGCCCCAGCCCCGCGTATATTAGAGGGAATTGCGTGTGATCAAATGAGGTTTTTGCCATATTGATGGCACCTGCGCTCAGCCCAAACACCGCCGCCTGAGTGCCCACAATTGCTTTTGCCAAGCCGCTTTTTTGCAAGTATTGCATTTGCGTGACGGGATTGCCGCCCATGAGAAACACGCAGTCCGCCTCAGCAGCTAATTGCACAGCACGAGCAAAGCTGATGCGCACATCCAGCACATGGTAGCGAGAAAATGGCACGCCCGCTTGTGTGAAGTAATCGTTCAGCGCGGCAGCGTAGTAATCTGTTTTCGCGTGATTCGCAGCGTTGGATGCAACAAAAACCAAACTTTCGCGCCGTGTGAGATGCTCGCGCAAAAAAGCGGCAACATCACTCGGAAATCCCTTGGGGAAACCACTGAAAAAACCTAGTAAGCGAGGCATGAACTATTATCTCTCATTCACGTTCTTAATAATCTCATCAATCTGGTTGCGCAGCCCCGGCTCACGCACCACGCGCTCGCGAATCTCCCGCAGTGCATACACCACCGTGGAGTGGTCGCGGCTGAACTCCTTGCCAATGGCCTTGGTGGGCAGCTGCGTAATCTGGCTGATGCAATACATCGCCACTTGGCGGCCGTTGGAAATTTCCGCCGAGCGATTGCGCGAGCGCAGGTCTGCCGCGCTGAGCTTGAACACCCGCGCCGCTTCTTCAATCACGCGTTCAATGGTCACCGGCAGCGGCCGTTCTTCGCTGATGATATCACTGGTGGCGGCCTTCACGGTGTTCATGTTCAGCTGCATGCCGCGCAGGGTTACGAAGGCTTCAAGCTTGTTCACCGCGCCCTCCAGCTGACGAATGTTGCTCTTAATCTGGCTGGCGATATAGTCCACAATTTCGTCATTTAGCTCCAGGCTAATGTCACTTGCCTTGCGCTTGACGATGGCCATGCGGGTTTCTAGATCCGGCGGCTGAATGTCAGCAATCAACCCTGCGCTCAAGCGGCTGCGCAGGCGATCTTCTAGGGTCGCCATGTCTTTGGGCGGTTTGTCGCTGGTGAGCACAACCTGTTTGCCACCTTGCGTGATGGCATTAAACGTGTGAAAAAACTCCTCCTGAATCGCCTCTTTGCCCGCGATAAATTGCACGTCGTCCACCAGCAACACATCGCAGTTGCGATATTTTTGGTGGAACTCCGGCATGTTTTTCAACGTCAAGTGATGAATCATGTCGTTGGTAAAAGCCTCACCGGTGGTGAAAATAAAGCGCTGGTTCGGATAGTTCCCCGCAATTTCGTGGTAAATGGCGCTGAGCAAGTGCGTTTTGCCCAAGCCCGAGTTGCCGTAAATAAACAGCGGGTTGTAGCACTTGCCCGGGTTTGCGGCCACGGCAAGTGCCGCTGCGTGCGCAAATTTGTTTGCCCCACCGATGACAAAGGCATCAAAGGTGTTGGCCTCATGCCCATGCGGCAGTCTTGGCTGCAATAGGCGTTGCTGCGGCTGTTGCGGCTGCAGCTCCGGTGCGGTGTAGGCCTGCGGCTGTTCCGTCGGCTCCACCAAGCAGATCTCCACGCCAAAACCCAGCGCAGTTTCGAACGCGCTGTGCAGGTCCTGCATAAACTTCTGCTCGGTCACTTTGCGTTTGAACTCCGGCAACGCAAGCGTAGCTACCCCATTTTCAAACGAAACAGGTGCCATGTCTGCCAGCCACACATCAAAAATGGTTTCGCTCATGTTTTGGCGCAGCTGCTCGCGCACCAGTTTAAATAGGTTGTGAAACTCGTTCATGATTACCCCAAATTGCCCTCATTTTTTTCAGTCCATCTATTATAACACAGCCAGTCAACATTTTCAACAGGCAATTTGCATAATTTTTAATACGCTCATACTTTTTTCGTTTTTAAACAACTTTGCCCGGTAAAAAGCAAGCGCAAAAGGGAAGACATACCATGATCTATTTTATTTATCGCGCGCAGCCAAAAATCACGCAGCTTTACCAGCAGCTGCCGCAGTCGCGTATTGCCGCACAAAAGCGCATTACGCACTCTACCCAGCGCAGCAACATGGAAATCCACCACAAAGCCAAGCAGGAGCACACAAAGTACAGCCACGACGAACAACAGCTGCAGGCGCACGATATCGCTCAGCTACAACGCGTGCTACAAGCGCTGCGCAAAAGCGGGCAGCTGCACTACGAACCACCGCGCCACGCAGGGCAGTTCTATAAAATCGCAGGCCAGTTTGCCCCCTGCGATGACACCCCGCCCGACGGCTACGTTTGGCTAACCGGTGAAAACATGCAGATGTTGTGTGCGAGAGAAAGCTTTGCCCACTATAATGAACTGTTCGCCGCTGGGCAGGCCTTACCATTGCAGGGCGTGGTGTTGTGGGTTGGCTACGCTTTGCCCCTGTGCCTGTGGATGGAGTAATTTCGCACAGCGTATAATAAAGCACAGCGAAGCGACGTAAAAATCCCCTTGACATTTCCCCAAAACCATGGTATAATAGGGAATGTCAAGAGGGCGTTGGCGCCGCGGCGCAGCAAGCTCCTCGTTTGTGAAACTAACCGCTAACCATTGCGACACGGGAGCGGTTAGTCTTTTTTATTGCTTTTGTTTTCTCGGGTTATCAGGAACAACAGGATTGCCATGATAACTAAGTACTCCATCCACTCACCCCCTTCCGTCAGCTTTCGCTAACCTTAGGAGGAACTAACCGTCGCCACAGCGCACAGCACCGAACACATTTTACCACACATTCTTGCGATTGTCAATGCTTTTCGCCAAAATTTTCGCCTTTTTCCATACTTGACACTCCAACCACATCGTGTTAAAATAGTAGCATGAACAACTCAACCAAACACCGCGTGCTCGCCCTGCTGGAGCAGCACCGCGGGCAAAATCTTTCCGGTCAAGCCATTGCTGCACAGTTGCAGCTTAGCCGCAACGCCGTGTGGAAGGCCATCAAACAGCTGCAACACGAAGGCCACAGCATCACCGCCGCGCCAAACCGTGGCTATTGCCTAGCCGCTGCAAGTGATGTACTCAGTGCTGCAGGCATGGCCGCGCATCTTGCACAGCCCTGCGATATCCACGTGCACGATGCGCTTGAATCCACCAATCACACCGCCAAGCAGCTTGCCATGGCGGGTGCGCAGCATGGCACCATCGTTGTGGCAAACAAGCAACTCGCCGGACGCGGACGCTATGCCCGCAGTTTCGCCTCCCCTGCCGGCGGGGTTTACTTCAGCGTGATTTTGCGCCCGAGCTACACCGTGCCCACCCTCGTCACCGCCCACGCAGCCGTGGCAGTGTGCCATGCCGCGGAAAAACTCTGTGGCCTGCAGCCCAGCATCAAATGGGTCAACGACGTGCTGCTGGGCAGCCAAAAACTCTGCGGCATCCTCACCGAGGCTGTCACCGACTTCGAAACCGGGCAAATCGGCTGGGTGGTGGTAGGCATTGGCATCAACTACACACAAACTCCGCACGAGCGTGCCGCCTGCCTGTTCCCACAAGGCGAGCCGCCCGTCACCCGCAATGCGTTGATTGCAGAAATCGTCAACCACATGCTTGCGCCGCCCCCGCAAAGCGAGCTCCTCGCCGCCTATGAGCAACGGCTGAGCACCCTAGGCAAAACCCTGCGCCAGCGCGACGAGCCAGAAATACTGGGCAAAGCCATCGCCATTGACGAAACCGCAGCGCTGCTTGTGCGCCGCCCCAGCGGTGAAATCATCACGCTGAATTCCGGCGAAATTTCAATTGTCACCCCTTGAAAAATAATGGTTGACATTTAAACCCTCCTGTGTTATACTAGTGGTCACACTTAAATCACAGGAGGATCTTTTTTTCATTTATGGACAAGCAAAAACAAAGCGTACTCAACATTTGCCTCATTGCATTGTTCACGGCCATCATGGTTGTGTGTGCACAAATCGCCATTCCCCTGCCCGGCGGCGTACCGTTTACCTTGCAAACGTGGGCAATTGCTCTGGCGGGCGTGGTGCTGGGACCAAAGCACGGCACCATTGCCACGCTGCTTTATATCGCGCTGGGCGCGGTGGGTGCGCCTGTGTTTGCAGGCTGGAGCGGCGGTTTGGCCGTGATTGTTGGTCGCACAGGCGGGTTTATTCTGTCTTTCCCACTCATTTCACTGCTGGCGGGCCTAGGCGCACACATGGGACGCAACAGGTCTAAGCTTATCGCCTGGGTTACACTGTCGGCCGGGCTGATACTGGGTACTGCAATTAACCTGTTCATCGGCATGGTCTATTTTGATTTTGTAATGCGAGTGGGCTGGCCAACTGCGTTTGCGTGGTCAGTTGCGCCATTTTTGCTGTCCAGCGTGCTGCGCATTGTGTTTGTGGCCGGACTGGGTAAAAGCATTAACTTTGCGTTGGGCAAGGCGGGGCTGCGGCGATGAAGTTACGTCCTCATCACCTGCTGTGCACGCAGGGCTACAGCGGTCGCGGGTATAGCGATGCGTTTGTGAAAAACCTCAACGCCATCACCGCTTATTTGCGCGACGACAACAACGCAACCATTACCTTGGTGCGCTGTACCGACGACATTTGCCGGGCTTGCCCACACAAGCTTGGCGATAATGTGTGCACCAACAACGAAAAAGTGCAGCGCATGGATGACTTAGTCATCAGCTACTTCGGTCTGCAGCTGCGTACCTATCGTTATCAAGATATTATCCGCCAAATCAACCACAGCATAACCCCTTCTATGCTCAACCACATTTGCGGCGCTTGCCAATGGTATCCCATCAGTGCGTGCAGAAAAAATATTCTAGGCGAATAAAAAGCGGGCGGATGCAAAAAAATCCGCCCGTGGTTATTATCGGTACAACATGCCCCGCTTGTTGTCGCCGCCGCGTTGTAGCATATCGCGCAGCGCAGCGTGATTATCACCGCGCAGGGCATCGTGCATGGCCTGCAAGTCGGCGATGTAGGTCTCCAAAGCATCAGCCGTGTTGTGACGGTTGTCAATGAGCAAATCCGCCCAAGCGTCAGCGTTAATGTTGGCCACGCGCGTGCAATCGCGAAACGCACCGGCACAATAGGCAGGCTCCGCACCAGCGGGCGCGTGCAGGCATAACCCCACCGCCGCCACATGCATCAAATCACTGGTGTAGGCAATGATAGCATCGTGCTCGGCAGGCGGTGCAATTTGCAGCCGCGTTGCGCCGATATATCCGGCCAGTTGCTTGGCCAAGTCCACGCTTTCGGGCGTGGATTTTTCCATGGGCGTGATGATAAAACCGCTGTTGCGGTACAAGCCCGTTTCAGCGTTTTCATAGCCATCGCGCTCCTTGCCGGCCATGGGGTGCAAGCCAATGTAGCTTACTTGCGCAGGCAGCAGCGGCAAAATCTCGCGATAAAGCGGCTCTTTCACCCCGCAAATGTCGCTGAGCACGGCACCCGGTTTTAGCCGCTTCGCGTTTTCTCGCAGCAAGTTTGGTATATGCCGCGCATATACGCAAAAAATCAACAGGTCGCTGCGTTCAAACAAGCTTGCGATATCCGTGCTAGCCTCATGCACAACGCCTGCACCCTGCGCGCGGCGACAGACGAGTTCGTCTTTATCTGCCCCCAACAGCGTGCAGTCTTTAAAGCCCCGCAGCGCAAGCGCCAGCGAAGCCCCCATCAGCCCTAGGCCGACAATACCTACTGTGTATTTCATGTAATTCTCCTTTGTTTGAATGCTTGGTAGGGCTTCCGCAAGTGAAAGCGAAGGAGGCCGGTCGCGTCGCTCCGCGAGCCTTCCTCACCCTCCCCGGGGTCGGGAGCTCCTTCCCGAGGAAGGAGCCAAAGCTGGTTTCTTCAAGTTTTGATGTCATTATCCTCTTAAGCCCCATGGCTCCTTCCCCGGGAAGGAGCTGGCCGCGTCGCGCGGTCTGAGGAAGGCTCGCGGAGCGACGCAACTAGCGCTCACAGCTTCGCCAGCGTCAACCCACACACTTCTCCCAAATCTCTTTATCATTATCCGGGCAAATTTCACCCGTGGGCGCAAAGCCCGCCGTCCGCCAAAATGCGTGACTATCCGCGCTGGCCGTCAGCCACATGCGGCTCACGCCATGGTGAACGAAGTGCTCCTCCATGCGCGCAATCATCGCCCGCCCATAGCTCATGCGCCGAAACTCCGGCACAACATAGAACTCCATCACATAACCCCAGCCGGGCTTCACAAATCCCGCATGGTCAGCATGATCAACCTTGCACTGCAGAAAGCCCGCAAGCTCACGCCCCGCATAAACCAGCTCAAGGTGACGATCGCAGGGACCAAGCCGCTCCATCATGCTGCGCGTGATTTTCGCCAAGACATCATCCGGCGGCGGGTCGCCCAGCTCACGATGATAGGGCAGCATCAAGCTCAGCAGCAACCTAGATGCCGTCGGCTGCGCTTTTTCACCGGCACAAAACGCAACTGCATTCCTACGCCACCTCCCGTGAAAAAATTTGCATGGCCACACCGCTGTCCAGCACCAATGCATCTTTCGGCAAGCGCGGCAGCACAAACAGGCACACATAAACATCGCCTGCACAACCCGCCACATTGGCCGCCAAGGCAAAGTAGGGTATCCAAAACCAGCTTTGCGGCACAAGCACGCACACAACGCCGAACAAAATCGTTAGCACAACCAATGGCGCAAGGCCGATAAATAGATAGCGCGACTTGGCAATGTAGCGGTCACTTGCGGCATAAAGGTAGTTCGGTAGCTGGTGGCCATAGCGCGCTTTGCCGCCGCCGAACACGCGAAAGCAAATGCCATGCACCAGCTCGTGCAGCAGCAGGTAGCCAAACACGCTCACCGCCAAAAACAGCAAAAAATACACTCCACTCATCCAAGTGATGGGCACAAAAGCCTGCGTGCGCCATGGCGGCAGCACAATGGCCGCAGGGATAATCAACGCCAGCAGCGCAACAAACGCCGCCACTTGCATCCCTGTTTTCACCTTGTCGGTGTTCAAGTCAATATTGCGATAAAGCGAAAAACCTTCGGGTAGCGCATCATAATTCATATTTTTCTCCACATACTATCCCCATGGATATTTTATTTGCAATTTTGCGGGCATTCCTCGTCGGCGGCGCCATTTGCTTGTTTGCGCAGCTGGTGCTCAACTTCACCAAGCTCAACATGGCGCGCATTCTCGTGCTGCTGGTGATGCTTGGCGCAGTGCTGGGTGCACTGCAAGTCTACACCCCATTGGTCGAGTTCGCGGGCGCAGGCGCAACCGTGCCGCTGTCGGGCTTTGGCTACGCCATGATCGAAGGCACGCGCCAAGCCATCGACGAACAAGGCTGGGTGGGCATTCTCACCGGGCCGTTTACGGCGGCCGCCGCGGGCACCGGTCTTGCGGTCATCTGCGGGCTGCTAGCTTCGCTGGTGGCTAAGCCGCGAGAGAAGTAAAGCCTAGCTATGACATCTGTCCCCCGATAATCCGCACCACTTCATCTGTCACGTCCGCAAACTCGCGTATCTTCGCCACGATTTTTGCGCGTTTTCTCTTGTTATCCAGCGTTTTTTTGCTGATGTTGAACCCACCGCCGAGCTTTTCCAGGCAATCTTTGTCCCGCATCCACATGTCGCCCATTTTCGCATACAGCGCGGCGACGTCAGCCAGAAAAGTCATGTCGGGGTTAAGTTCGAGACACTTGACATCAAAGCCGTGGTGGTTATCAGAGCCATTGGTGGCCAGCACGCAAACATAGTTTGTGTAGCTCCATGTGCCATCGCCTTCACGCGCAAGCACATCATCGAACTTGCCGCTTTCGATGTCGTCCGCCCAAGCGCGAAACGCCGCCGCACCAAAGATGTAATCGTCCGTGCCGCCGGTGAGCTGCGCGGGCAAACGCAAAATGGCCTCGCGGTGAAGCTGTGCGAGGTCTTTTTGCTGCTTTTTCTCGCCAATGAAAATCATGTCTAAGGTGATAAAGTTGCAGCCACGCTGGGTTTCAGTTGATGGAATTTTCTCGATAAATCGCTCACCGCGCACCGCCACGCGCCGCGGTTCTTCCCACTCATGCGTGAGAAAAAGCAGTGTTTTCCCGCCGTCCTCATAGCCCACGAACACGCCCCAGTCAACGCAAATCACCGGCAGGCCACGATCGATATATGCGATAATTTGTTGCAGATAGTGTTCTTGATTGGCCAGCAATTCTTGCTCTGTCACATACTCACAGGCATAGCCCACTTGGTCAAACACCCACTTGGCGTAGTCAGGGCTCATTAGGCTGTCTGATGCCGCACACACGCCATCAATAGCGTTGCGTGGGTAAAATTGCGTGTAATTGTCGCCGGTGATGCCCGCGAAAAAGCCATAGTCATAGTCCGGCTCGCCTTGGCACTGCATCACATAGCGCATGGCACTGTTGAACCAGTAGTTTTCGCCTGCGTTGTCGCTGGTGAACGGGTGAATGGTGGAAATAATGTTGCGCTCCATGTTGAATCCTCCTTGAATGGTAACGTTAATTTTCAAGGGATGAAAGAACTTTGCAACGGTGTTTTCATTGCGCAGCTGCGTTGGCGTCACACCATGAAAGCGCGTGAAGGCCTTGGAAAATCCCTCCTGCGTGTCGTACTGATACTTGAACGCAACGTCAATGAGCTTTTCCTCTTGCACAATATCGCGCGCAGCTTCGCTCAAGCGCCGGTTGCGCAGGTAATCCCCAATGGTGTAACCCGTCACAAGATGAAAAATCCGCTGAAAATGCGCATGTGAAGCATACACCTTATCGGCCACATCCTCCACGCCGATATCATGCGTGAGGTTGCTTTCAACAAAGTGCAGTGCGCGAGTTATGCTTTCAATCCAGTGCAAAATTTTTCCCCTCCCCTGTGCATCCATTCTACACCACGGCGGCAAAAAAGTCATGTCATTTTATGCGCAATGTTGTCAATTGCGCTACTTTAAAGTATAACACTTGCGCCGCGCTTTGTCAAGCTTGACAAACCCGCCCTTTTGCTATATAATAGAGGGATGATTTACTTACTTATTTATTTAGCCGCCATTAGCCTGTTCGCCATGGGCATCACTATGTACGACAAACGCGCCGCGCGCCGCAACAAACGCCGCGTGCCCGAGCGCACGTTGCTGCTGATTGCCGCGCTCGGCGGCAGCGTCGCCATGCTTGCCACCATGTGGGTCATTCGCCACAAAACCCGCCATATGAAGTTCATGGTGGGCATTCCGGTGATTATCGCTGTGCAAGTCGCAGCGGCAATCTTAGTGTGGAGGTTGCTGCCATGAAAGCTGTTGTGCAACGTGTAGCCCGCGCAAGCGTCGCCGTGGATGAGCAAATCGTTGGCGAAATCGCCGGCGGACTTTTAGTTTTGCTGGGCGCCGCACAAGGCGATACCCCCGCCCAAGCCGAGCTGCTTGCCGCAAAAATCGCCAAGCTGCGTGTGTTCACTGACGACGCAGGCAAAATGAATCGCTCTGTGCTCGACATCAGCGGCAGTGTGCTGGTGGTGTCGCAGTTCACCCTGTGTGCGGATGTGCGCAAGGGCAACCGCCCGGCCTTCACCGGTGCCGCAGCGCCCGATATCGCGCAAGATTTGGTGGATTACTTCTGCAGTTGCCTGCAACAACAAGGCGTGGCAAACGTGCAAACGGGCGAGTTTGGCGCACATATGCACGTGGACTT
Organism: Oscillospiraceae bacterium; assembly: GCA_009784445.1. Classification (GTDB taxonomy): domain Bacteria; phylum Bacillota; class Clostridia; order Oscillospirales; family Acutalibacteraceae; genus WRMQ01. Next base: position 24,202 of record WRBQ01000017.1, on the reverse strand, counting down.
GCTCAACGACGGCCCCGTCACCATCATCATGGATACCAACGAGTGGGAGAAAAAATCATGTTAAGTTACAACGTTGTGCCCGTGGGTATGCTTGAATCCAACTGCTACATCCTGCGCGACGAAGCCACGGGCGCACTCGCACTGGTAGATTGCGGCGGCTTCACCAAAAGCGTGCAGCAAGCCATTGACGCAGCAGGCGGCGACCTGCGCTTCATCTTGCTTACGCATGGGCATTTTGATCACATTCAGGGTGTTACCGTTGCCAAACAGGCCTACCCCGCAGCACAAGTTGCCATCGGTGCTGCTGATGCCGACTACCTGCGCGGCAAGCTAGACACCATGCCCGGCACGCCCCGCCTGCAAATCTCCACCGAGCCGGATTTGCTGCTGCACGGCGGCGAAGAAATCGCGTTGGGCGAAAGCCTGCTACATGTGTTTGCCACGCCCGGCCACACGCCCGGCGGAGCATGTTACTTCAGCGAGGCTGACCGGCTTCTGTACACCGGCGACACCCTCTTCCGCGAAGAAGTTGGCCGTGCCGACCTCCCCGGCGGCTGCTGGAACACCCTGCAAGCCACCATCCGCGGGCTTTACGCTGCCATTGACGGCGACTGCACTGTGCTGCCCGGCCACGGCCCCGCCAGCACCCTCAACCACGAACGAACGAACAACGCTTGGGTCAAGGCTTAGGCGGAGATGCGTGTTCTTTTTTTGCAAAAAAAGAACCAAAAAAACCTAGCCGCTTCGCGATGGACTTTAATATGAATTCGTAAGAAACAAGCCCCTGCCTCCCCCTTGGGGGAGGTGCCCCGCAGGGCGGTGGGGGTGGCGCGGAATAAAATTACACGCTACAACGAGGCCGCATATCATGAACGATTTACGGGCAACTGTGTTGCAAAACCTCGCTCCCCTGCTGGCCTGGCACAACCTGCCCGCCGGCGCCTTTGAGCCGTCAACCTCGCACCAAAGCCTCCATGCGGCAGGCTGGCTCACCCACGCTCTGCACAGCGCACAGTGCGAACTCGCAGGCACTTCTCCACCGCGTGACATCCACCAGCACCGCGAAAAATGGCTCACCCACTCACCACAAGCGCGTGAATTCACGCAAGATCAGCGTACGCACGAAATCATCCTGCAAGTGCTGCAAGGGCACACGCAAAGCCCCACCGCCCAAGAAATCGCCCGGCAGCTGCAACAAGAGCCTTATCTCACCCTGCGCAAGCTGCAACGGCAACAGCCATTTTCTGCCTGCACGCTCAAGCAATTGCGAGCCTATCTCGCTTGGCAAGCACAGCTGCAAACAGGCAATGTACGCCGTGTGGCATTCGAACTGGCACTGCTGCACATCACCCACCTGCACATGCAGCAGGATATCGAGGCCCTACAAAACTTTCTGCAACTTTACGGCCCATATGACCGCAGCATTGCAAAGCGCCTGATTAATTTGCTACGCGCGCGCGGCGTTGTGGCCCAACTGCCCGAGCGCGTCAAGCCACAGCCGGTGCTGCCCCCTGCCCCGCCCGCACCCGAGCCACGCAAGCCGGTGGACATCGACTTCACTCAGCTGGCAGGCATTCGCAGCCAAGCTGAAGAAATGACAGAACTACTTCTGGTTGACGATGAACCTGTAGGGGCGGATGCAAATCCGCCCGACCCTTCAATAGAACTACACTCAACACTATCCCAAAGCCTTGCGCAAGAGCAAATTCGCACCGTCAACGCAATCTTAGCAGGCGGCAGCGCAAGCGAACTAGACATCGACGCCATCAACGAAATCGCTTGGCAGGTCATCGGCGATAATCTCATCGAAGACGGGCAACTTATTCAAGAATACATCAACGCATGGAAAGAAGGCAGCCTATGACCCGCAAAGCCCCCACCAGAATCGCCGCAGCGGTGCTCAGTTCGCTGGGCGGCGGCGTTGTGCCGCGCGTTGGCTTGGAGTACATCACCGTGGGGCGGCAGGCGGAAATTCATGCACTGCTGCGCGACGTGGAACAAATTGCCCAAGGCGGTGCCGCCTTTCGCTTTTTGGTGGGACAATACGGCGCCGGAAAGAGCTTTTTGCTGCAAACCATGCGCAACCACGTGATGGAAAAAGGCTTCATCGTGCTTGACTGCGACCTCACGCCGCAGCGGCGCTTTTGCGGCAGCCGCGGCCAAGGCGCCGCAACCTACCAAGAACTTGTGCGCAACCTCAGCACCCGTACCAAACCCGACGGCGGCGCACTGCCACTGCTGCTGGACCGCTGGGCAGCGGCAATCAGCAAAGAGCAACTGCCCGCCACCCTGCAAGCCATGCAAGAGCAAGTGCACGGCTTTGACTTTAGCATAGCACTGCAAAAATACTGGCAAGCATTTCATGGCAGCGATGATGACACCCAAGCACGCGTGCTGCGCTGGCTGCGCGGGGAATACACCACAAAAACAGCGGCAAAGCAAGCCATCGGCATCAACCTCATTGTTAACGACGACAACTGGTATGACTTTCTCAAGCTGCTTGCGGGCTTTGCCGTGCAAGCGGGCTATGCAGGCATGCTGGTGATGGTGGACGAACTCGTTAACCTCTTCCGCATTCCCCACCGCCCCACGCGTCAATGCAACTATGAAAAACTGCTCAGCATGTATAACGACGCCCTGCAAGGCAAGGCGCAGCATATCGGTTTCATCATGGGCGTCACCCCGCAAGCCCTGGAGGACAGCGACAAGGGCCTGTTCAGCTACGATGCCCTGCGCTCGCGGCTGGCCGAGGGCCGTTTTGCCAGCACCGGTGTGCGCGATTTACTCGCCCCGGTCATTCGCTTGGCGCCATTGAGCGACGAAGAACTGCTCGTGCTGTGCGAAAAACTCGCCGCCCTGCACGCGCAGTTATACGACTACCAAAACAGCGTCACGCCCGAGGAAATCGCGCAGTTCCTTCAGTTGGAGTTCGCGCGCATGGGTGCGGCGCAGCACATCACCCCGCGTGAGGTCATTCGTGACTTCATCGAGCTGCTCAACTTGGCCTACCAAAGCTCCGGCACGCGCGTGGCGGATATCCTCGCCGGCGGCGACTTTGTTTTTGCGCAAACCGCGCAAGAAGACGGCGTGGAGGCTGATTTTGCGGAATTTGAGGTGTGAATTTAGGGCGATCGAGAACAGCCGCGAACAAAAGCAAATCTCGTCGCTCCGCGAACCTTCCTCACCCTCCCCGGGGTCGGGAGCTCCTTCCCGAGGAAGGAGCCGAAGCTTGTTTCTTCAAGTTACGGTATCGTTATCCTCTTAAGCCCCTTGGCTCCTTCCCCGGGAAGGAGCTGCCGCGTCGCGCGACTGAGGAAGGCTCGCGGAGCGACCTAGCTTTCGGCTCGCACTTTGTCCGCCCCTACATCACAAAAAACAGACAGCACCTTAATTGATGCTGTCTTTCTATTTTTATGCTATTTCAAACTCAATCATCAAATACACTTCCGTGGGGTAGCGATGATGAATATCGCTCCACTGTTCTCCATCATTGACCGTCTCCACAAACGACTCCGTGGTCAGCGACAAATCACGAATGAACATATACCGCCCCGGCGCAAGCTCGCCAAATAGCCACGCCCAGTCAATTTCATAGTCCTGCGTTTCACCAGACAGCAGCGTAAAGCCCAATGCAAACCAAGCTGCATTATCAATAATATACGACACAGCCACCCATTGGCCGTCGTCATAACGTGCAATATCAAACGCATAACCGTAGAAAAACCCGTCAGCCGAGTCATTGCGCAGCTTAAAGCTCATGCCCGCAGGCGTTGCAGCAACGCCGCTCACCACAGCATCTGGCGCAGGCTCCCCAGCCATGATAAAGTCAATCCAGCTTTGCCGCTGCGCCGCGCCTTGCACCATCAAGCCCGCTTCGTCGCTCCAGTGCAGCTGCTCAAACTCAATTTCAAGCGTCTCCATCACCAGACGATAGTTACCCGGCTCAATCTGCCTATTGCCACTACGACCATCCCATGGCACAAAAATCTGCCGCACCGCGCCCGGCCGCAGATAATATTCCGCGCCGCTGCCCTCGTGCTCGTGATGCAACTGCCAGCTGTCGGCGTAAACATACAGCCGATAGGCGTCGCTGTAGAAGAAAATCTCATCGCTGCTGTTGCGCAGAATGAAGCCAAAATCAAAGCCATTGCCGCCGCGCACGTGAATGTTAAACGGGCCAGTGGCATTGGTTTCGCCGCGTGTGGGCGTGGAAGGAACATCTCGCCGCGTGTGCGGCAATAAGCTTGCACATCCCGCCAGCATCACCACTGCCAATAGCATCGCCAGCAGCCAAGTCATCTTTTTCATCGCAATCACCTTTCTACAGCTCAAACTCAATCATCAAATGCTGCGTTTGCGCGGGGTCAGGGCGGTGCATTTCATCCCATCTCATCTCACGAATAAACATATATCGACCCGGCGGCAGCTCACCAAAGAAGTGCGTCCAATCTTCCGCATATTCTTTCGTTTCACCAATCTCCAGCAAAAGCAACAAATCTGGCCATAGCACGCTAGCTACAATCGGCACATCGCCCCAGCGGCCGCCTTCGTAGCGCACTACATTAAACAGGAAACCATAATATAAATTCGCATGCGAGCGGTTTTCCAGCGTGAAGGTCATGCCTGCGGGCGTGGCAACAACGTTGCTCACCACAAGCCCCGACACAGGCTGGTATTGCGGAGTCGTTTGCTCAACCTCGGTATCATCCTGCGCAGGTGAGCGACCCGCCAGCATCACCAACGCCAGCACTAGCGGTAAAATTTTCTTCATCACTGCCGCCTTTCTACTGCTCAAACGCAATAACCAGCTGCATCGCGTGTATGTTTACCTGTTTGTCGCGCCTCGGCAGGATTTTCCTCACTTCTTCGGCAGCACTTCCAGCCAGTAGCCATCGGGGTCCGCAATGAAGTAGATGCCCATGCCCGGGTTTTCATAGCACACCACGCCCATTGCCTTGTGTTTTTCCAGCGCAGCGGCAAAGTCCTCCGTCTCAAACGCCAAGTGAAACTCGTTGTCGCCCAAGTTATACGCGCGATCCCAGTCGCGCAGCCAAGTTAGCTCCAGCTGGTGCCCGCCAGTGCCGTCGCCGAGATATACAAGTTTAAAGCTACCATCGGCGGCTGTTTTTTCGCGCACCGGCGCAAGACCAAGCGCCTCGGCATAAAACGCCAGAGATTTCTCTAGGTCACGCACGTTGATGTTGTTGTGTACGAATTTGAATTGCATAGGGATACCTCCGTTGTGTTATTTTATCGCCATAGTCGGCTTAACGAAAGCCAAAGAAAATCGTTTCCTGAGCGGCCCTCGCGATTCGCGGGGGCTGTCGTCGCGAACTAACCTCGCTCATTCATCAGTTGCGGCGCGACGACTGGGGGTGCGCGGTTTGCTGCCGCCCATATCAACTAGCCTAGAAATTAAACCCGGACATGTCACGCGGATATTTCTCTGCGATCTCATCTTCCTGACCATAAAGAGTTGTTTCAATCAGTTTGCATGGCCTATCCTTGAAAACACAATCATTCAAATACGCAATAAAATCACAGTCGTTAAAGCATAAACCAATTCCGCCAAAACCAGTAGGCATTCTGTGTTTTTCGGCCGCAGAACTACTCTGCATCCACTTATAAAAATCATCAATGTACAGGCGCAGATTGTTCGCCACAGCATCTGGCACAAGATAAATTGACGCAGGGCTATCTGCGCTCAACCAAATGTGCTTCATCTTCATACATCCAACCTCGCCATGTCCTCAATGGTCTCCCCACGCACAATCACGCGGCTTTCGCCGTCGCGCATCATCACCACCGGCGGCTTGGGCACACGATTATAATTGCTGGCCATGGCATAGTTATACGCCCCAGTGCTCAGCACCGCAAGCACATCGCCGGGCTGCAGCGGCTGCACCAGAGCATGCTCGGCAAGTAGGTCGCCGCTTTCGCAATAGCGCCCCGCAATGGTGTAGGTCTCCGTGGCGGGCTCCCCTGCCTTGGCCGCATTAAGAATGGTATATTTCGCGCCGTACATCATGTAGCGCGGGTTGTCGCCCATGCCGCCGTCCACCGCAACATAAGTACGCACATCGGAGATCTCCTTCACATTGCCCACGGTATACAACGTAATGCCCGCCGGTCCCGGTATCGACCGCCCCGGCTCCAACAGCAAAAATGGCTTGGTCAAGCCCAGCGCCGCGCATTGCTGTTCAATCACCTGTGCCACGTGCTCGAAATACACCGTGTAGCTCGGTGCAGCGTCATCGGGCAAATACTTAATGCCAATGCCGCCGCCTAGGTTCAACTGGCTCATCTCAACGCCCAGTTCGGCTTTCACTTTCGCCATGAAGCCAAGCAGCACCTGTGCGGCCAGCTCAAAGGGAGCCACATCAAAAATCTGCGAGCCAATGTGGCAGTGAATGCCCACCAAACTCAGATGCTGCGTTTGCACAACGGCGCGTGCAGCGGCTATGGCCTCGCCGGTTTCAAGGGCAAAACCAAATTTTGAGTCAATCTGCCCGGTGCGAATGAACTCATGTGTGTGCGCCTCCACCCCGGGCTTAATTCTCAACAGCACCTGCGCAGGCTTGCCCATGCCCTCAAGCAATTCAATTTCCTGCATGTTATCAATGACTATGTAGCCCACGCCTGCGTCCAGAGCCATTTCCAGCTCCGCAAGCGACTTATTGTTGCCATGAAAGTAGATGTGCTGCGGCGGAAAGTCAGCCTGCAATGCCGTGTAAAGTTCGCCGGCCGACACCACATCCAGCCCCATGCCCTCTTCCTTGGCAATGCGGCAAATTTCCTTGCAGCTAAAGGCCTTAGAGGCATAAAGCGCCATGCCATGCCCGCCATAATACTGCGCAATGGAGCTGGTATAGGCACGGCAGTTTGCGCGAATCTGCGCCTCGTCCATCACCATCACGGGTGTGCCGTGGCGCGCCGCTAGGTCAAGCGTATCCACCCCGCCAATGGTGAGGTGCCCTTTTTCGTTAACGTTCAAACAATCCGATGTAAACATGATCTCTCCTTAATTTTGGATGTGTTTATTATAACATATCCTATGGCACAATGCAAGAAAAAACTGGACAGCTGATAGCCATCCAGAGTTTTTATGAAAACTGTAGTCGTGCACAGCGAAGCGACGATGCCCCACCGCAGGTGGCTATCCGTGTCCCTGCGCCCGCAGCTCGCCAATCACCGCCATGATTTTCGCCGTGGCGGCAGCGTTTTCGCGCTTGTTGGGTGCTTGCCCCATGCCCAGCTGCGCAAAGGGAATCATCTCGCCAATGCGCACCGTCACGCGCGTGCCGCGCCGCAGCTTGCCGTCCCAATACAGCGAACACGGCAGCACAGCCGAGCCCGTTTTGCGAGCCAAGACCGCAGCACCGTGTTTGCCGGGCAGCAGCTTGCCATCAGCCGAGCGCGTGCCTTCAGGGAAAATCCCCAACCCAGCGCGGCCATCTTGCAGCACATTGGCCGCAAAATCAATCGCCGGGCGGTCCACCACCACGCTTCGCCGCACGGGGAATGCATTAAAGTGCGTGCAAGCCCAGCGCGACTTCCCGCTTTCAAACAGCTCCTGCTTGGCCATGAAGCGCCAGCGCATCTTGGTGGCAGCCACCAGAAAACCGGGGTCAATCGCATGCAAGTGGTTGCAGGCAATAATCACCCCGCCCGCCTTGGCTGGCAAGTTTTCGCGCCCATGCACCTCCAGCTTAAACAGCAGGCGAACAAGCCCCGCAAGCGGATACTTCATCACCCCATAAAACGCATAGGGTTTCACGCGATTGAACTTAAACATGGCGGACTCCTTATTGTAGGGGCGGCCATTGGCCGTCCGTAGTTTTGATGAAAACGATAGAACGAGTGTGTTTTACTCACAGGCGGACGCGCACTATGCGCGCCTACACTGCGTTACGAATCAGCTGCACAACAGCTTGAATACTTTCGTCAAGGCTCAGGTGGGTGGTATCCAGTAGCACCGCATCGTCGGCCTGGCGCAGCGGCGCGATGGCGCGGTTCATGTCCTGCTCGTCGCGGGCGTTGACTTCTGCTAGCACTTTCTCAAAGGGCTCGTCAATGCCCTTTTCGGCCAGCTGGCTATGCCTGCGCTGTGCACGCATTTCTGCCGAAGCCGTCAGATAAATCTTCACCGGCGCATGCGGCAGCACCACTGTGCCGATATCCCGGCCATCCAGTATGCTCGGCTGCGCAGCGGCAAGATCACGCTGCAATTGCAGCAGAAAATCGCGCACAGCGGGCACTTTGCCCACATCGCTTGCCGCAAGCGAAGCCTCGGGCGTGCGTATTGCCTCGCTCACATTTTCTCCGGCAATATACACTTGCTGCTCGCCGTTCACATACTGCACGTCAAGCTCAATCACAGGCAGGCACGCCGCCACAGCATCTTCATTTTTGGTGTTGGCACCGCTGCGCATCACCGCCAAGCCAATGGCGCGATACAACGCCCCGGTGTCGATATACGCCCAACCCAGCTGCCGTGCCGCCGCCTGTGCAATGGTGCTTTTGCCCGCACCGCTTGGCCCATCAATGGCCACCTGCTTCAAGTTACTATGCATGTTATATCTCCTTTGCGGCATTTTCTCCGGCCAATACACCGGTCGCAAACGCAATTTGCAGATTATACCCACCGGTGTAGGCATCCACATCAATCACTTCGCCAGCGAAATACAAGTTCGGGTCAAGCTTCGACTGCATCGTGCTCGGGTGAATTTCCGTCACACTCACACCGCCGCTGGTGATGATCGCCTCCTCAAGCGGGCGAAAAGCCGTCACCGTCAGCGTGAAGCGCTTGAGCAAATTCACCAGCGCGGCACGTTGTTCACGCGTCACTTGGTTGACTTTCGTGCCCGGCGCAATGCCGCTGTGCTGCACAATCACCGGTACCAAACTCTTTGGCAGCAGCGCGTTGAGCACATTGATGAAGTTCTTGTTGGGCTGCTCGGCAAAGTCGCGCACAATGCGAGCATCCAGCTTTTCGTGTGTAAGCCCGGGCTTCAAGTCAAGCCATAACTGATAGCGATCCGGGCTCATCTCCCGCATGTGCGAGCTTGCGCTCAGCGCCATGGGGCCACTCACGCCAAAGTGGGTGAACAACAGCTCGCCTTGGTCTTCATATATCGTGCGGCAGCGCTGGTTGTCCCATACCTGCAAGCCTGTGTTGCGCAGCGCAAGGCCACTCAAACGGCTGCAAAAACCCTCGTGGCATTCTAAGGGCACCAGCGATGCCTTCGGTGCAACAATAGTATGCCCCGCCTGTTGTGCTAGGTCATAGCCATCGCCGGTGCTGCCGGTTTTTGGGTAGCTCATACCGCCGGTTGCCACAATCACTTTGGCGTTTTCGGGCAGCGAAGTCATGCGCTCGTGCACGAATTTCACACCGCTTTGCTTGGCATAGCGCACCAGAGCGTCGGCAACGTCGTGGGCGTTGTCGCTTTCGGGGAACACCCTGCCGCCGCGCTCCACCTTGCAGAGCACGCCCAAACTTTCCAGCAGTTCAATGGTGTCCGCAGGCATCCAGCGGCTAAACGCGCTGAACAAAAAGCGGCCATTCACCGGCACATGGGCAATCAATTGCTCAAGCGCCGTGGTGGCATTGGTGATGTTGCAACGCCCCTTGCCAGTAATGCGCAACTTAAGCGCTGGTTTTTCGTTGCGCTCATATAGTGTGACCTGTGCACCCGCGCGTGCTGCCGTTGCCGCGGCCATTAGCCCCGCAGGCCCCGCGCCTATTACGATAACATTGTTCATATTGTGCCTCTCTACTTTGCAATTACGCACCAATCTCCTGCAACTCACACTTCCCGCCCATCTCTTTGGCCAGCCGGCCGAAATAGGTAATCTGCCGCTTGGCATAGCGCCGCGTCTCCATCTTCAGCCGCTCCACACACTCTTCCAGCGAAGCTTCCCCGCGCAGATAGGGCTGCAATTCCTTATGCCCAATGGCCTGCGCAGCCGTGCCCTGCGGCATTGCTCGCGCTTCATCCACCAAGCCCTGCGCAAGCATCTCATCCACCCGCGCGTTGATGCGGTCATACAGCAGCTGCCGATCATCCGCAACCAGATAAATCATTCGCGCGTTATAGGGCGTGCCCAAGCGCTGCGACTGCTCGTTTTGCGCCGTCAGCGTCACGCCTGTGCTGCGAAACAGCGCAAGGGCATGGTTAATCCGCTTGCTGTCATTCGGGTGAATTTTCGCCGCCGCCTGCGGGTCAATCTCACGCAGTTCTTCCCACGTGCCTATCACATCATGCACGATTTCACCTTCTGTCAGCTGCCAGTTTTCTATCACCGCGCGGATATACAGCCCCGTGCCGCCGCACAGCACCGGCAGCTTGCCGCGGCTGTGCACATCAGCAATGGCCGCATGCGCCAGTGCGCAATACTGCATCACGCTAAAGCGTTCGCTTGGTTCAATCACGCCAATGAGGTGATGCGGCATACCCGCCATTTGCTCGGCCGTGGGTTTTGCCGTGGCAATGTCCATGCCGGTGTAAATCTGCATGCTGTCTGCGGAAATCACTTCACCGCCATACTGCTCGCACAAATCAATGGCGAGGGAAGTTTTGCCGCTGGCCGTTGGCCCCGCGACAATCAACAGCGGAATTTTGTGTTGCATAACAGCCCTCTCACTCCATCAGCAATTAAACGCGCATGAACATTTTCTCAATTTCGCGCCGCGTCATGGTCACCATCACGGGGCGACCATGCGGGCAATGGCGAATGTTCGGCATCGCCAAAAGCTGCTGCACAAAGTGCTCGCGCTCTACTTGAGTGGTTGGATCATTAGCCTTCACCGCCGCGCGGCATGCCGCACTGTGGAAAATCCAGTCCAGAGCCTCAGTCGTCAAATCCTGCCTTGCCGCCAGCAAATAACCCGCCATTTCAGCCGCCTGCGTGTGCAGATCATGCCCGCACAGCAGCATGGGGCATTCGCGCAGCACGGCAGCATCTTCGCCAAACGGTTCAATCAAGAACCCCGCCTGCATCAGCAGTTCGCCATGCGCCAGCAGCACCGCAACCTCTTCACGACCCAAATTCAGCGGCAGTGGACTGAGCAACACCTGCCGCTTCATCTCCCCTGCCTGCGCCTTAAGCTGTTCATATAGCATGCGCTCATGGGCAGCGTGTTTGTCAATCAGCAGCAGTTCATCGCCCACCTGCGCCAGAAAGTACGTGCCGAACATTTCTACACAGCTGGCAATGCGGAACTCGTCGTTCAAGATAGACGAAATGCTGGGCTTGGTCAACAGTGCGGGCAATTCATCTTCATGCACCTGTAGGGGCGGATGCAAATCCGCCCGGGGTTTTTCTGGTGCATGCGGCGGCAACGTGTAGGAGTTAGACAGTGGCATCTTATGCGCGGGCGGATTTGCATCCGCACCTACAACAGGTTGCGACATATTCATCACAGGCAGCGGCACATGGTTAACTGTTAATTGCGCGCTATCATCTGCCCCCAAAGCGTATTTCGCCGCCGCATACACCGCGCTGAACATCGCCTTTTCGTTGGCAAAGCGCACCTCCGTTTTCGCGGGATGCACATTCACGTCCACCAGCTGCGGCGGCATGGTGATATACAACACACAGGCGGGGTATCGCCCAGTCATGATGCTACCGCGATAGGCTTGTTCCAACCCGGCCGAAAGCGTGCCATTGCGCACCCACCTGCCGTTGAGGAAGAAATACTGTTGACTTCTATTCGCACGTGCAGCTTCAGGCTTGCACACAAAGCCAGTGATTTCAACGCCGTTGTTGCTGTCACGCGCTTCAATCAAGCTTTCGGCAAAGGGCTTGCCCAACACCGCACGCACCGCGCTTGCGGCATTGCCATCGCCGGGGGTGGCAAAACTCTGCTTGCCCTGGCGAATGAAGGTAATCGCCACTTCTGGCCGTGCAAGCGCCAGCTTCTCCACCACTGCACCCACGAGATTCCCCTCGCCCATGTCGGTCTTGAGAAACTTCGCCCGCGCCGGCGTGTTAAAAAACAAGTCCCGCACAATGATTGTGGTGCCCGGCGGGCAGCCTGCATCGTCAAGCGAAAGCTCCTCGCCTGCTTCAATCACATAGCACAAGCCAAGTTCATCCTGCGCGCGGCGGCTGAGCACCTGCACCCGCGCCACGGCGGCAATACTGGGCAGCGCCTCGCCACGAAAGCCCAGTGTAAGAATGCTTTCTAAGTCATCTGCGGTGGCCACTTTGCTGGTGGCATGGGTGAGAAATGCCGTGCGCACATCGTCGCGAGATATGCCGCCGCCGTTGTCCGTCACGCGGATATACTCTACCCCGCCGCTGCGAATTTCCACTGTGACGGCGGTTGCACCGGCGTCTAGGGCGTTTTCGCACAGCTCTTTGACCACGCTGGCCGGGCGTTCAACTACTTCACCGGCGGCGATCAAGTCGGCCACGTGTTTGGGTAGCACTTGGATGGGCATGGGTTACCTCGTGTTTGATTTTTTTCGCTCCGCGAGCCTTCCTCACCCTCCCCGAGGTCGGGAGCTCCTTCCCAAGGAAGGAGCCTAGGGGCTTAAGAGGATGACGACAGCGAAACTTGAAGAAACAAGCTTCGGCTCCTTCCTCGGGAAGGAGCTCCTCGCGCCGCGCGGGGTGAGGAAGGCTCGCGGAGCGACAAACTCGTTTAACGTCAATGAGGGGTTTTCCCTTTACCCCCTCGCCCGCCCCACAAATTCGTGTAGTTTCGTCAGCGCCTCAATCGGCGTAAGGGTGTCAACGTCCACATGCTTGAGTTCTTTGACTAGTGCAGCATTGTGCATGTCCTGTAGGGGCGCGCATTGCGCGTCCGCACCTGCGGTGAGCAGGTCGCTTCGCTGTGCACGACCATGGTTTTCATCGAAACACGGACGGCCAATGGCCGCCCCTACATTTTCCTGCTCAAGTTCCGCAAGAATCACTTTCGCGCGTTTCACCACAGAGTTTGGCACACCGGCGAGTTTAGCGACTTCCACGCCAAAGCTGCCGTCTGCCGCACCGCGCACTACCCTGCGCAAAAACGTAATTTCATCGCCGCGTTTCTTCACCGCCACGGCGTAGTTCTGCACGCCGGGCAGGTCTTGCTCAAGGGCCGTCAGCTCGTGGTAATGCGTAGCAAACAGCGCTTTGGACTGCTGCTTTTGCACGGTATGCTCCAGCACAGCACGGGCAATGGCCATGCCGTCGTAAGTGGAAGTACCACGCCCAATTTCGTCAAAAATAATCAAGCTTTGCGCAGTGGCCAGCTGCAAAATCGAGGCCACTTCCGCCATTTCCACCATGAAGGTGCTTTGCCCGGCGGCTAAGTCATCGCTGGCACCCACACGGGTGAAAATCGCGTCGCACATGCCGATGGTCGCCCGCTCGGCGGGCACAAAGCTGCCCACCTGCGCCATGAGGGTAATGAGCGCAACTTGGCGCATGTAGGTCGACTTACCCGCCATGTTCGGCCCGGTAATCACCATGCAGCGCGCATTGCCGCCCAGCTGGGTGTTGTTGCTCACAAAAGGTTGTGCGCCGTCCAGCATGCGCTCCACCACGGGGTGGCGGCCTTCGATAATGTCAAGTTCGTCGCCCACGGTGATTTCCGGCTTGCAGTAGCCATAATTCACCGCGCAGTCCGCAAAGCTGCACAGGACATCTAACGCAGCAACTGCCCCGGCTGTTTGATGCACCCGGCGATGATTCTGCGCAAGTTCCTCACGCAACTGGGTGAAGATTTCCAGTTCCAGCTTGGCGGCGCGTTCGCCAGCTCCCAGCACTTTCGCTTCAAGATCTTTCAGCTCCTGGGTGATGTATCGCTCACAATTTGCTAACGTCTGCTTGCGTATGTAATAGTCGGGCACGGCGTGCTTATGCGCGTTGCCCACCTCAATGTAGTAGCCGAACACGCGGTTGTAGCCCACTTTGAGCTTCTTGACGCCGGTGCGTTCCTGCTCCGCAGTTTGGATGTCCGCTAGGGCATCTTGCCCGCCAGCTTGTGCGGCTCGTAGCTCGTCAAGCTCTGCACAATAGCCCGGGCGAATCATGCCGCCTTCACGGGTAGTGAAAGGCGGTTCGTCCACAATGGTTTGATCCAACAGTGCATGCAAGTCAGCGCAGGCGTCCATCTGCGCAGCAAGGGTTTGCAGATAATCTCCCTTTGCCGGCGCGAGCGTGGCCTTGATATCCGGCAGCAGAGCGAGGCAAGCGCAAATGGCCCGCAATTGCCGCGCATTGGCGGATTGATATACCACCCGCGCCATCAGGCGTTCCAAGTCATGCATGTCCTGCATCATATCCATGATATCAAGACGCATGTTGGTTTCATCGCACAGCTCCTGCACGGCCGTTTGCCGCCGAGTGATACGCGCCAAATGGGTGAGCGGTCGCTCTAACCATGCGCGCAGCAAACGCTTGCCCATGGCGCTGCGAGTTTTGTCAAGCACCCACAGCAGGGTGCCTTTTTTGTCACGCGTGCGCTGGGTTTCGCACAGCTCAAGGTTGCGGCGGCTGGAGGCATCCAGCCGCATGTGGTGCCTGTCGCTAAAGCTTTCCACCACGCGGATGGAACTGCGCTGGGTCTTTTGTGCATGACGAAGATAATGCAGCGCTGCGCCGAGAGCACGCACCTCAAGTTCTTCTTCTGGGAGAGTAAGTGCAGTTGCGATCACTTCATCACGCGCCAATTCACTGCCAAAATGCGCCTCGTCGTAGGCTTCAACCAAAGCTTTGCAGCGCGCACGTAAAAACTCCGCAATGCGGTTGTTTTGCGCCGCCAGTGGTGATAATAGCACCTCCGTGGGCATGAACTTGGCCAGCTCGTTCACCACCTGCGCAGGCAAGTGCTTGCCGCCCAGTTGAGTGACCTCAGCGGTGCCGGTGGAGATATCACAAAAGCAAAGCCCTGCGCCGTCTTCAGTCAGCAGCACAGCAGCCAAGTAGTTATTGCGGCTTTCGTCCAGCATTTCACTTTCGATGACCGTGCCGGGCGAAATCACCCGCAGCACCTCGCGGCGTACTAAACCTTTGGCGGCGGCGGGGTCTTCCGTTTGCTCGCAAATGGCAAGCTTGAAGCCCTTGGCCACCAGCCTTGCGATGTAGCCCTCTGCCGCGTGGTGAGGCACGCCGCACATGGGCGCCCGCTCGGGCAGGCCGCAGTCGCGCCCGGTGAGGGTGATGTCCAACTCGCGTGATACGGTGACGGCATCTTCGAAAAACATTTCATAGAAGTCGCCCAAACGGTACAACAAAACCGCATCCGGGTTTTGTTGCCGAATGTCGTGCCACTGGCGCATCATGGGGGTCAATAATTCGTAATTCATAATTCGTAATTCTTGTTGTAGTGATTAGTGGCTAGTGGTTAGTGATTAGTGTTTGTGTCGAAGTCGGTGCGATTTTCATGCACTAACCACTATTCACTACTCACTATTCACTAGATCAGTGGCAGCCGCCGCCGCAACCACCGCCGCCACAGCCTCCACCGCCGCAGCCGCTGCCTTTGGCGCGAGGTTCATACGTGGCAGGGTTTTCGCCGTTGGCGCAGCCACCGATGATCGCAATGGTGCGATGCACCATTGCATCAAGTTCCTCGGCAGCTTGTTGATATTCAACCATGATGGGCTGAGTCATCAATATGGTTTGCAGCTGCCTAAACTGCGCGGCGTACTCTTCCAGTTTGGCGTCGTTGCCGCTTTTTTGTGCCTCGTTTTGATATTGCATGCGCACCAGTTCCAGCTGATGGCTTTGCTCGGTGAGAGCTTCGTCGGCTTGGCGAGCGTCGTCAGCAGCCACAAAGCGCACATACTGCGGGGCAAGCTGCAGCGCGGCACCCAGCTCGCGGGTGAGTTGTTCAATATTCGTCATGTGATTTCTCCTTCTAATTTCCATCCATTTGCTTGTGCAATTCGCACATCAATAAATTGCCCAATTAACGCGTCGTTACCATCGAATTCCACGATTTGGTTGCCCGCCGTGCGGCCAGCAAGCGCAAGTCGCTTGCCGGGGTTCTCCACCAACACGCGCAGGGTTTTGCCTACCAAGCTTTGGCATAGCTGTGCACCTAGTTCATCTTGCAAGGCGGTGAGTTGCTCAAACCAGCGCACCTTTTCCTGTCTAGGAACATCGTCAGGCAGTTCGGCGGCCTTCGTGCCCTTACGCGGGGAGTAAATGAACGTGAACAACGAGGCAAAGCGCACCTGCCGCAGCATCTCCAGTGTGTCGCAGAACTGTTCATAGTTTTCCCCGGGAAAACCCACGATGATGTCGCTGGTGATAGCAATGTCCGGCATCACCTGCCGCGCATAAGCGGCCAAGTCGAGATATTGCTGCGCGGTATATCGACGATTCATCGCCTGCAAAATGGCATCGTCGCCGCACTGCACCGGCAAATGCAAATGCCGGCAAATGTGCTGCCCGGCGGCCATCACGTCAAGGAGTTCGCGGGTGCAATCTTTGGGGTGGCTGGTGGTGAAGCGCAGCCAAAAATCGCCGGGGATAGCATCAAGTTCGCGCAACAATCGCGGGAAGTCATAGCCATCGTGGTTGTAGGAATTCACGTTTTGCCCAAGCAGCGTGATTTCACGGTAGCCCTGCTGCACTAGGCCGCGCACTTCATCGAGAATAGCCTGCGGGACACGGCTGCGTTCTCGTCCGCGAACAAGCGGCACCACACAAAAGCTGCAAAAATTATCGCAGCCAAACATGATGGGCACAAAGGCCGCAACGCCGCTGCCACGCTCAATGGGCAGGCCTTCGACAATCTCGTTTTGCCCGGCGGAAATGTCATATACCCGGCGGCCGGTGGAGTATAGTTTATACAGCAGTTCGGGCAAACGCGGGCTTGCGTGCGTGCCGAACACAAGGTCCACAAAGGGGAAGCTTTGCTTGAGTTGCTCGGCCACGTGTTCTTGCTGGGGCATGCAGCCGCAAAGGCCAACACGCAGAGATTTATCGCTTTGACGGCGCTGTTTGAGCCTGCCCACGTTACCAAACACGCGGTCTTCGGCATGTTCACGCACCGCGCAGGTGTTGAAGAGAATTAGCTGGGCGTCGTCGGGGTCATCACACAGCATAAAGCCGCATTGCTGCAGTTGCCCGGCCATGCGTTGGCTGTCGGCCTCGTTTGCCTGACAGCCAAATGTACGGATATGTACTTTGGGTTGTTCGTCATATTTCGCGGCAAGCAACGCTGCCAGCAGCGAAGCGAACTCCTGCTGCTGTTGCACTTGTTGCGGGGTGATGCTAGCCTCGATGCGCTCCATGACATTCTCCTTTGCCGCTATCCATTTAGTATAGCATGTTTTGCGCGAAAGGTCAACCGAAAGTTTTCTGCAAGCCCGCGTGTAGGGGCGGCCATTGGCCGTCCGTGGTTTTTGGGCAAATGCAAGAAACGGACGCGCAATGCGCGCCCCTACACGCGACGTTGCGGCTTGACGACACCCAAAAACTATGCTATAATGAAAACATATTGAATTTTTCGGGGGATTAATCATGAAACAAGTGCAACTGAAGCCAAACCCAGCAACAACCTACCAAACCATTGAGGGCTTTGGGGCCAGCGGCGCTTGGTGGGCGCAGTTCGTGGGTGGCTGGCCAGAGGAAACCCGCCGCGAAATCATGCGCTTGTTGTATGACAAAGAGCACGGCCTTGGCATGGGGATTTATCGCTACAACGTGGGCGGCGGCTCAAAAGAAACGAACAGGGGCAACTTCCACAACCAAAACCGCAAGGCATCAAGCTTTCTCAACGCAGATGATAATGGCTATGACTGGACACGCGACGCCGAGGCCGTGTGGTGCATGAAAGAAGCCGTGGCCAATGGTGCCGACGAAGTGGTGCTGTTTGTGAACTCCCCACCTGAGCGCTGGACGCGTAGCGGCTTGACCAAGGGCAAGTATTTTTTGTGCGCCAACCTGCCGCGCAAAAACGAGCTGAAGTTCACGACTTATATGCTGGATGTAACAGAACACTTTTTGGCACAGGGCGTACCAGTGAAAGTGCTGTCGCCCATCAACGAGCCATTTGGGCCGTGGATTGACAAACTGGCCGGGCAAGAAGGCTGTCACTACCGCGCCCATGGCGTGCGGCGGCTGCTGCGCACTTTTGCGCTGGAAATGGATAAGCGCCCGGCGCTGCAGGGCATGATGCTCTCTGGTGCCGAAATGAACGACCTGCGTTACATGAACAAAACCTACACCCGTGCGGTGCTGGGCGACAAAACCGTGCGTACACGGGTAGACGGCATTGACGTGCATGGCTATGTACTCAAGCCCCTTGCCTGGCGCAAAGGCAAAGATGTAAAGCGTCGGTTTCGCCGCTGGATGGACAAAAAATACCCCGGCGTGCTCATTCGCATGAGCGAGTGGACCGAAATGCAAGGCGGGCGCGACTATGGCATGATTTCTGCGCTGACGCTAGCCAACGAAGTGTGGGAAGACCTCACCATTATGGATGTGGTGAGCTGGCAAAAGTGGATTGCCGTGTCTGAAGTGGACTACAGCGACGGCTTGATTTACGTTGACCAAGACAAGCAGACCTTTGACATTCCCAAGCGCTACTATGCCTATGGGCAGTTCACCAAGTTTGTGCCACGCGGCGCACAGCGCATTGCCATCAGCGGCGTGCCGGATAATTTGCAGGCTGTGGCCTTCAAGTGCGACACCCACACGGCGGTGATTCTCATCAACCACACAGATTCGCCCATTGAACTCTCGCTGGGCAACGGTCGTGCGCAATTTTATGAAACAAACGCAGGCAAAAGTCTGCAGCAAAGTGAGATTGATTTGGCAGGCTTCAGCATTGCGGCGAAGAGTGTGAACACGGTGATTATTCATGCTTGAACCCATCGAAATCATTGAGAAAAAGTCGCGCTTTTTGGGCTATGCTGCGCAGGTGGCCAGCGAAGACGAAGCCAAGGCGTTCATCGCGCAGGTGGCTGCACAGCACAAAAAAGCACGCCATGTGGCCTATGCTTATGTGTTCCCGCACACCGCGAAAATGAGCGATGACGGCGAACCGCGCGGCACTGCTGGGCTGCCGATATATAATGCTATATCTCGCAGGGAACTGACTGGAATCATTGTTGTGGTTGTGCGATATTTCGGCGGCACGCTGCTGGGCAAGGGCGGGCTGATGCGTGCCTATGGCAAAACAGCGGGATTAGCGATTGCGGAAATTTCATAAAACACTTGCATTTTTAGCTAGGGTGCGGTATAATAGATTATTGACGAATTTTGTGCGCTGGTTTAAAGCGAGAAAGGAAACACAACAAAATGGCAAGAGTATTCAATTTTTCCGCAGGTCCGTCCATGCTGCCCGAAAGCGTGCTTAACCGCGCTGCAGCCGAAATGCTAGACTACGCCGGTAGCGGCCAAAGCGTGATGGAAATGTCGCATCGCAGCAAAGTTTATGATGAAATCATCGTGGGGGCACAACAACTGCTGCGCGAAGTAATGAACATTCCGGATAACTACAAGGTGCTGTTTGTGCAGGGCGGAGCATCGCTGCAATTTGCGGCTGTGCCACTGAACCTGATGGCCACCAACTGCGCGGACTACAGTGTGACCGGGCAATTTAGCGGTAAAGCGCACAAAGAAGCGCAAAAATATGGCTTGGCCAACTGCATTGCCAGCAGCAAAGATCAAAACTTCACCACCATCCCCCATGTGAAGGCTGCTGACCTGACCCCCGGCGCGGACTACCTGCACATTTGCCACAACAACACCATCTTCGGCAGCAAGTTTGCCGAGCTGCCCGAAACCGGCAACGTGCCGTTGGTGGCAGACATCAGCTCCAGCTTTTTGAGCGAACCCATGGACGTGAGCAAATTTGGTGTGCTGTACGGCGGCGCACAAAAGAACGTGGCGCCCGCGGGGCTGACGATCGTGATTGTGCGCGAAGACTTGCTGGGCAAGGCACGCGCTTGCACACCCGAGGTGATGAACTGGAAGCTCATGGCTGAAAACGACAGCATGCTCAACACGCCACCGTGCTGGTCAATCTACATGTGCAAGCTGGTGCTTGAGTGGATTATTCAACTGGGTGGACTGACTGTGATGCAGCAGCGCAATGAATACAAAGCCAAACTGCTGTATGATTACTTGGATAAGAGCGCGATGTTTAGCAATCCTGTGCAGCCAAAGTTCCGCAGCTTGATGAACGTGACTTTCGTGGCCAAAAGCGACGAACTCAACGATATGTTTGTGAAAGACGCTGCTGCGGCAGGTTTCGTGAACCTCAAGGGCCACCGCTCGGTGGGCGGCATGCGCGCGAGCATTTACAACGCCATGCCTGTGGAAGGCTTGGAGCAACTGGTCGCCTTCATGGCGGACTTTGAGCGCAAGTATGCTTGACAAAGTCGGCTATACCTGTTATAATTGAACTGGTAGCGTTGCCTAGCGGTAGGCGGTAAGTCTTGCCCCCGGAAGGGGGTTGAACGAATATGGAATACTTAGTGATATTGTTGCTATTGCTCATTGTCATACGAGATTTATTTAGTTCGCGTAAATAAGACTAGCCGCCCCCGACTTCCAATCTTGGGCGGCTAGTCTTTTAGCTTAACAAGGGGGGTTACCGTCTATACGGCAACGCTATCATCCCTACTCATAGTATATCACGTTTACGCGTGTTTGTCAATGACTTTTTCACATTAAATCACAATTAGGAGTAGCCCATGAAAATCCTCACCCTCAACAAAATTGCAGCCTGCGGGCTGGCGCAATTCCCGGCGAGCTACACCAGCGGCGACGACATTGCCACGCCCGATGCCATTCTAGTGCGCAGCGCAAGCATGCACGACATGCCCCTTGACCCCGCCACCGTGGCGATTGCTCGCGCGGGTGCCGGCACGAATAACATTCCCATTGATGCTTGCACGCAAGCGGGTGTGTGCGTGTTCAACACGCCGGGCGCCAACGCCAACGCCGTGAAAGAACTGGTGATCGCGGGTTTGTTTTTGAGCTCACGCAAGGTGTACGACGCGCTGAGCTGGTGCCAAAGTCTTAAGGGCAAAGGCGACGAAGTGGGCACGCTGGTGGAAAAAGGCAAGGGTGCCTTTGGCGGGCCGGAAATCGCCGGAAAGACGCTTGGGCTCATTGGCTTGGGCGCAATTGGCAGCCTAACAGCCAACGCTGCGGCAGCACTGGGCATGCGCGTAATCGGCTGTGACCCGTATATCAATGAAGAGGTGCGTGCGAGCTTGGATGCCAGCGTGCAGCTGGTTGATACTTGGGATGACGTGCTGGCGCAAAGTGACTACATCAGCCTGAATGTGCCGCTGACGGCGCAAACCAAAGGTGCGTTCAACGCTGAGGCTTTTGCCAAGGCCAAAGACGGCCTGCGGCTGCTAAACTTTGCCCGCGCCGCGCTGGTGAATGATACTGACCTGATTGCCGCGCTGCAAAGCGGCAAAGTGGCTGCGTACGTGACGGATTTCCCCACCGACGAAGTCATTGGTGTGCCGGGCGTTACGGCCATCCCCCACTTGGGTGCCTCCACGCCCGAAAGCGAAGACAACTGTGCCGTGATGGCTGCACAGCAAATCACGGCTTACCTCGAAACTGGCGCGGTGAAAAACAGCGTGAACCTGCCTGCCACCAGCGTGGCTGCCAGCTTTAGCCACCGGGTTTGCGTGGTGCACAGCGCCGAAGTAAAAACCGCTGTGCTGGAAAAAATCGGCGCGGCAGAACAACTGACCAGCAATGTGCGTGGCGAGGTTGCCTACACCGTGGCCGACACCGTGGCCGCCGTTGACGCCGCCGCGCTGCAGGAGATTCCTAGCGTGTTGCGCGTGCGGGCACTGGTAAGTTAGGAAATTGTAAATTTTTTAGGGAATTGCTGCTATTTGACGAAAAACACTTGCTTTTTTCATGAAATCGTGGTACAATAGCAGATGGAAGAAAGAAGCAATCATGAAAAGATGGAGGAATTCTCTATGTTTAAAAGAAGTTTGGCTTTTCTGCTGGGCGTGCTGATGGCGTTTTCGTTTGCCATGGTGGCCAGCGCCGAAGCGATTGACTATGGCTATGACTACTACGCCCCTGCGCAAGCAGAAGTTGAAATTCAAGCTGTTGCCGAAGCGGAATTTGTGCCCATGAGCGACGCAAACGACGACGAATGGGACAGAATGCTGTGGTTTATCTATGTGCCTGAGTTGGGCGTGCAACTTAGCGATGGTTGGTGCTTTTTTGTTGCAATTGTGGCTTGGCCACTGAATTTCATTGGCATTAACCTAGGCAATTTTTCTGCTTGGTTAACGGACGTTGGTGCGGTAGACGGCATTGGAACACTCATAAGCTGGGCGGCCGGTCTGGCAGTGTTTGTCACAATTGCTATTGCGTTCTACAACATCATCCTAAGCCTATTTGGCGCTGACTAAATCATTACAAAACAAGTTTGCCCGGCGGCGTTGCTGCCGGGTGTATTTTATAGGAGGGTCCGCATGGGGTTAGTATTTGACTTGGTGATTAACCGAGAATGCGAAAACTGCGTGCACGGGGAATATGATTTGCTGCAGGGAGCGTTTTTTTGCAACTTGCGGGGCGATTTTCGTCCTACAGACGACAGCGAAAAATGCCCGGATGCGCAAACGGAGGACGAAGATGCGGCTGGATAAATATCTAAAAGTGTCGAGAATCGTTAAGCGCCGCACGGTTGCCAATGAATTGTGCGATGCCAAGCGCGTGCAGGTGAACGGCCGCGCGGCACGGGCCAGCTATGCCGTGCAGGTGGGCGACGAAATCACCATCACAGGTGCAAACGAAATGCGTGTGCGAGTCATTAGCATTAGCGAGCACGCCACAAAAGAAAGCGCAGCAGGCATGTTCGAGGCGCTGTAGTGCTATTCTTTTTCCGCAAATTCGCGGGGGATTTTTTAAAGGGGCTGGGATAGAACACAGCGAAGCGACCGAGCCCCACCGCAGGTGGCGCAACCGATAGTTGCGCAATTGCATACCGGAATTGGTGGCGCTGACGTCACGTTTTTGCTATACTGGGACTATCATAACTAAAGGAGAATTGACATGGTGAAGAGAATCATAGGGCTTGTGCTGGTGGCAGGGCTGTTACTTGCGCTTGGCGGATGTATCATAATTGACGGAGGACAAATTGGCATGAGAATGACGCGCGGCAATCGCAATGTGGTGGAGCGAACCTTCACCGTGGACGCTGAGTATCTGCCCGATTTTTCCACGCCGCCAGTTGCAGAAGACGAGCAAGCGCAGGCCAATGATGAGGCGAACGATAACGAATATCAAGCTGAAAATGACACGCCGGCCGAGCCGCAGCACGTGTGGGATATGCTATCGCTGACTGTGCACAACATGAATTTGCACAATGCACCCAACAACCGTGGCCCGCAAATTATTATTGATGAATCGCTCGGTAACACGCTGATTGTGCGCACAGACGAAAACCTGTTTGACCATTTTCGCGTGGATGTGCGTGGTAACCGCGTGGAAATCACGGGTTTTAACACGCGCCTGCGCAGCACCGAGTTCACCATTGAAACCGGGCTGCCCTTCACGCACATTCAAATTGATGGCGTGTGGGATGTGAATCACCACCACACGGGCGTGCCTTATGCACAAGTTAGCACGCGCGGGGTGGTGAACGGTGAGTTCAACTTTGGCGACATGCAAGACAGCCTGAACATGCAAGTGGAAGGTGTGGGCACCGTGCAACTGCGCGGCAGTGCGCCCCATGCGTATATCAGCGTGGAAGGCGTGGCCACCGTGCGTGCGTTTGACTTTATTGCTGAAAACGCCGAAGTGCGTGTGGACGGCGTGGGCACCGTGGATGTGTTTGCCACCGAAACCTTGGATGCTCGGGTGCGCGGCGTGGGTACCATTCGCTATGACGGCGGCGCGAGAGTGAGCCGCGACGTGGACGGCGTGGGACGCGTGCGTGCGAGATAACTGCCGGTGAGTTTCATGAAAATCCCGGACGGCAAAATTGCCGCCCCTACACCAGCTGCGATGGGGCTCGGTCGCTTCGCTGTGGTCTATCATAATTTTGATAAAGAATAAGGAGAGAATATTGAAGAAAATAATTGTTTTGGTTTTAATTTTTGGCCTAGTGCTGGCGTTGGGCGGTTGCACCACCATGCGTTTTGCCGGCCACACCACCGTGCGCGGCAACCGCGATGTGACTACCCAAACCGTTTCCATTGACGACGAAGGCAGCTTTAGGCTGGAGATTAGCGGGTTTTCGGTGCAGAAT
>WRBQ01000016.1 GCA_009784445.1 Oscillospiraceae bacterium | reverse complement strand
CACCCCTTGACCTGCGCCGCCGCTTGTGCTATAATTATGGTGTAGCCGCTGTGGTGGAATTGGCAGACACAAGGGACTTAAAAGCTGTCTAAACGATTGCTTTTTGATAGCACACAAGAATAAAACCCTTGCGTATAGCACATTTCTGTAGTTGTAATGAATCGTTTGAAACCCGCAAATTACTGTCTTATTGGTCACGATTTGGTCACGAAAAACAACCCCCTCGATGAGGGGGTTGTTTCGTTACGGAACCCGCACTACGCCGCGCTTGCGCCTATGCGGCCTCCCATTGCGCAGCAACATGCGCTGCACGCGGTTGAATTGCTTGGGTTTAATGATAGGCGCGTGCGTGCCCTTGATGGGCTCCCCATGCCATGAGTTGTAGCCTGCGTAAATTGGGTTAACGAGTATCTTGCGCACGCTGCCCGGCGCAAGTGGCCCGCCTAGCTTGCCGCGATACCCATGCGCTGCGCACAACTCGTTAACGGCGCGTATTTTGCCAAGTCGCTGGTACGTGTCAAAAATATAGCGCACAGTGGCCGCCTCTGCGTGGTTAATCACCAGCTGCTTGTCTACCTTGTCGTAGCCCAGCACGTAGGCCGCCGTTGGCCTGCCCTGCTGGGCACGTTCCTCATAGGCGATGCGTGTGCGCTCGGCGATGACTTCACGCTCCAGCTGGGCGAATACGCCAAGCATGCCCATCATAGCACGCCCCATGGCGGTGGATGTGTCGAAGTGCTCGGTGTGGCTGATGAACGCCACTCCCACACGTTGCAGCTGCTCCAACGACTGGTATAGGTCTGCAACGCTGCGGGTGAAACGCGTTAGGCTAAGCACCAGCACGGCATCAAATTCGCGGCGTTGTGCTGCGGCCATCATCTCAGAAAAGCCATGGCGGTGCTTGGTGTCCTTTCCGCTAATGCCCTCGTCGGTGTACACAGCGATAACCGTGTGGCCGTTGGCTTCACACCAGCCACGCAAAAGTCGCTCCTGCGCGGCCAGCGAGTAGCCATCACGTGCCTGCCGTTGGTCGCTGACACGTTTGTAGATAGCGATGTTTTTTACGTCCTGCATAGGCTATCACACTCGTTTAGCTGCAACGCGCTCACGTTGCAGTTGCTCGTTCGTTTTTACGCCGCGTTCTGCGTAAAATTTAGTGTTGCGCAAGACTGCGGCAGCCGTGGCTTCGCGCTTGCTAGGGATTGCTGCAAAGATGCGCTCGTTTCGAGCGATTTCACTTGCGATGTGCTCATCTGCCCATTTTTTCAAGCTCTCTACGCTTTGCGCATTCGAAATGGTTTTGTACTCGTAGCCAACGCCGTCAAGGAAGGAGTAGCGTCCCATATCGTGAAATGTTACACTTGAGTACATACCTTTAGCGTGCAGCTCGGCGTTGATGCGGTCAGCAATTTTTGCAAACTCAATCTTTTTCGTGGTCATAATCGTGTCCTCCTAAAATTTGTTGAAGATTTCTCTTGCAGGAGGGCACTGGGTGTGGTATAATACAATTACCCCATGCGCTCCGGCGTGTGCGGTCGTTCGACAGTCGTGACGCTCCGCCAAGAATGTACACGGCTGTCTTTCATTTTTGCTTTGCGAAGTGGTCGCGCAGCAGATTGCGGATGAGTTCGCTTAGGCTGCCCTCATAGGCTTTGAGTTGGTCATTCAGCTCATCATCATAGCGAACTTTAAATTGGAAGTTTGCGTAGGTCTTTTGGTTGTATCGGTTCTTCACCGCAGTTGATGTGTGGGTTTTTCGCTTGCCCGAATTTTCTTCTTGCATTTTGACCTCCAATGTGGTATACTATTGGTGGCTGAGGGCGGTGGCAAGCCCGCCCCCTCTTGTCTGCTTGAACTCCACTCTCACCAGTGGGGTTCTTTTTCTAATCCTCTTTCGGTGGGTTTTGCGTCATTTCGCGGATTAGCTTTGCGGCTTCCTTGGTTTCCTCTTTGGTTTGGCATTTTTCTACCAGTGCCGCAACAATGTTGAGTATTGATTGGTATTGCTTATCTGTCATCTGTTCGTTCATCGTCCAACCTCTCTAGCGTCTTGCCCTGCGTACTCGGGTTCGTTCCCTCACCCTGTACTTATATTATATCATACTTCACTACGTATGTCAAGTGTTTTTTGCAACTTTTTTTTAATTTTTTCAAAGTTTTTTGCAATAAAAAAAACATCCCCGCACTGACCTTGATTGTCAGTGCGGGGATGTGTTCATGTTTGCGTTTTGTCGATAACCGCCGCCAGCTGCCGCTTTAGCCGTTCGATTTCGGCAGTTTGTTCTGCATCGCGGCGTAGCAGGCGTATGTTTTCGTCCTCTATCTCGCTGCGCGGGCGGGTGAGCAGCTCAAACTGCCGTTTCAGCTGCGCAATGTCTTCGCCCTGTGCAGTGAGCTGCGCTGCCATATCTGCGTGCTCTTGGCGGTCGGTTTCAACGCAACGCTCGATAATTTCAGCGGCTTCTTTGCGCTCACTGCGGGATTTTAAGTAAGAGCCTGCGATGCCGAGGAATGTGGCAAATGCGCCAAACAGTGCAGTCCATGTGATTTCGTAGCCGTTCATGACTTTCCTCCATTTCGTAGCGCCTGTTTCACGCCATGTTTTCGCAGATATTGCTTTAGTTCGGTAGTTGCACTCTGCATTTCGGCTAGCACTTCAGCAGTTCCGCCGTTGATGATTTCGTTTGCTAGCAAACCATTCGCCATGTGACGAACAACGCGTTGTGTGGCACACTGATTTTCCACCATCAACAGAACAAGCTCATCTTTTTCTGCATTTTGCACTTGCAAATCATTGCATTTTTTGTCCGCGCGGTGCTTGAGCACGCCGAACACCGCGCACATGGTGGATGGGATAATAAGCCCGAGGATGCCCAAGATATAACCGAGCATATCACACCTACCTTTCCGGGATTTGCAGCACGGTGCCGGGGAAGATCAGCGCACCGGCGTTGGAATTTGCGTGGCCGTGGCGGATTGCGGTTTCGTCCAACAGCACGCGGTTGTGCATAAAGATTGCGTTCACCGCGTTTGCACTGGCACCGCCATAGTGCTTGCAGGCGATGCTCCACAGGTTATCACCGGCCACCACGATGTGTTCGGCGATAATACCGGTGCTGGGCAGGCGGGTGTCGTCATCTACCTCGCCGGGTACCGTTGCCGGAATATCGGTCGCGGGCGGTTGTGTTTGCGCCACGCCTAAATATGACAGCAGCGCATCAGCAAGTGCCTGTGCCATATCATTGCGACGGTTGCGCAGAATGGGCACATCTGGGTTGTGCAGCGGGCTGTCAATGAATGCAAGCTCAACCAAAATGGCTGGCATGTTCGCACTGCGCAGCGCATCGAATCGCCCGCGAGGAGTAACACTGTCCAGCTTTACGCCGCGATTGCGCAGCCCCATGGCGGCGCAATAGGGGTCATTGATTGCCTGCGCAAATGGGCGGTCTTGCGGCTTGGTGGCTGCGATGAACGTCTCGCCGCCTGTTCCGCCGCCGGCGTTGGCGTGAACGCTCACGAAATAGTCCGCGCCCCACGTATTCGCGCTGCGGGCACGCTCTGCGAACACTGGGAGCGTGTCCGTTGTTCTGGAAAACCGAACATCTACCCCCGCAGCACGCAGTAACTCACCAAGCCGCAGCGACACCGCCAAGTTGATATCACTTTCGCGCAGGTTGTTGCCAACTGCGCCGGGGTCACGCCCGCCGTGGCCTGGGTCAATGAAGATTTTATGTTGTTCACTCATCTCTACCTTGCCCCCTTTTTAAGAGTTGCGCATCAAGCATGCGCTGGGCTTCACGCAGCTTGCGCTTGGCCTTGGCCAGCTTTATTTCGATGCGGCGCAGTTTCTCAGCTTTCACGCCACTGGCGCGGCGTTTGAGCTTGTCGCGTTTGTCTTTCAGCCGCTGGACTTTGCGCTCTTTGACCTGCACGGCCAGTTCTCGGATGTTCATGGTGTATTTCCCTTTCACGTTGACCATTTTCGGGGCGCCCCGAAAATGATGGTGGTTTTAGTTAATCGTGTTTCTTTGGGTGGCACGGTCTAAGTCGCAGTTCAAAAGGCGGCTGATATGAACAACCCTCACACATGTCTTGAAAGTAGTTGTGTTCAATTCTTTTTACATTTGCCCACGAGCGGTATATCTCTGCCTCGCTTTTCACGTTACCCATCATGTGCTCAATGTAGTATTTTGCGCTTGCGTGCAAAATCATGTTAGCCTTATTCTTTTCGTAGTAGCACTTCATTTCATCAACGCTCCACGAACCCCTGTTGTACGCCTTACCAGCCCCCACCCAGTCGCAAATCATCTCAGCTAGATATTTGGGCGGCATTTTTAACGCAATTAGGTCGCCACCCTCGAAGTCAGTCCAATATTGCCAGTGGTGCTTATTTTTGCCCTTATGGTTTTGCCATGCAACGGAATACCCCGCCTTTGTCTTTTCGGCGTCAACTGGCGAGCCATTGCCTTGAAAATATTTTGCGCTTGCGAAAAACTCAACTGGCGAAAACTTGCTTAAGTCGTGCATCAGCCCCTGCCGTATAGTCCTGACTTGAAGCACGCGACCAGAACAAACCATTTGTGCCGCATGATTGTGCGGAAGTGCTTGCATGCAGATTTTAGCATGATGTCAATTCCTCCTCTAAAATTTACGCGGTGTTTTTTTTGTTATTAAATCGCCAGTAACCCCGCAAGCGTCTCCCTGAACGCCGATCTGCTATACTTCGCGTTGAAGTCATCAGCGATGGCTTGACGCACCTCTAGCGACCGCAAGCAGTCGAGGTCTTCGTGTTTGGGCAGCTCGCCCGGCGCAAGAAATATGGTGTATTTGGGGTTGAGTACTTCACGGGCATAAGGAGCATCTACACAGAGGATCGGCAAGCCAAGCTGCCGGGCTTCGCGCAGTGCGTTCGGGTCGCCTTCAACCTCTGCGGCGTGGATAATGAAGTCCGCGCCAGCAATCTCCCTGGGGATTTGATGATGTGGCACTCGCCCGCGGTATTCTAGGTTATCAGGCAACTTGCGCGGATCGCCGCCACCGTAGACACGGCACGGCATGCCGATGGCATCAGCAAACTCAGCGACACGCTTATAGTTCTTTCGCGGCTCGATAGTACCAACAGCCACACAGTAGCCCTCAGCTGGCTGAACATGCCGTTGCGCGAACATCGCCGGCATGTCAATCTTCACGGTCTGGCCAGCCAGCCCACGCGCCTCAGCTGCTTCCATATGCCCATCATTTATGGCAACCAGCGTAGCGTTTCTGCCGCGAATGTCCCCGGCATCCAGTCGCTGAAGCGGGCACACGTGTTGCCCATGCGTCCAAATTATCACGGGGATTTCGTATGCCGCGTGCAGGATGCCGGCGTAGTCCAGTACACTGGCGGATAACACAATCTGGTCATAGCCCTTGAACAGTTTCGACCAGCCACTGCGTGGGAATTGAAAAACATGGCAACCGATGAGTGCATGTGTCTGCATCCGCGCCATTGGTGACACGTCCGGCTGCGCGATGGCGTAGTGCAGCTCATGGCCGATGTCTTGCAAAGTGCGAGCCAAGAACGTGTTGAATGTTTGCAGCCCAGTCACTGCGTGTTCGCTGTGTAATCGCGGGCCAATGACTAAAATCTTCACGGCTGCACCTCCGTTTTTAACAGTTGACTGCATTCAATGGCCTCAAAGCCCATGACGGTACCATAACCGTACCCGTAGCCACCACCGCCGTTGTCCATGAACACGATGTGCAGCGTCTGTGCGTCTGACCAGCTCAACGACACATCACACGGCAGCAGGTCATTGATGCCAATTGTCCCAAAACCACCGCTTCCGTCGCTGAGCATCATGGTTTTTTGCAAAACTTCGTACTCACCAGATGTGGCTTCGAGGGCTAAGCGTCCACGGACATACCTCATAATCGGGCTGTAATCCTCGTTATAATACCCAGACGAACCTGCGTTGATTTCTGCATCAATCTGTAAACGCGCACTTTCACCAACCGAAAACGGCTCATTAAAGCCAAGCATGAGCTCTGTACCAAGCGGCATGTCAATGTTATGTGCACTCAGCTTGAATGTTATGTCTGAAAACGAGGTAGCGTTGTGCGTCGAACTACCGGAATGCACTTCAAGCTCCAAACTGCCGCTGAGCATGCCGTATTGTAGGCGCACAGAAAGAAGTTTAACCGTTATGGTTGCGCCGTGCACGCTGACGTCCTCAAACAATATATCAATAGCTGTTGTTCCGCCGACCTCGCCAACAGGGGTTACGCTGGTTGCTGTGCATGAAGCCCCGCCGCTGAACCTAAGCACGATATTATCAGTTTCCAAATGCTCAAGCCCGGCTAGGGTTGGGTGTTCCATGGAAACCCAGTTACTGAAGTTCCAATTTACTTGATTCCCTGTTGTCAATGAAAACGTGTTCCACAAACCAGCCCACACCGAGCCCGCTGGAATCGGCATTTGCATAACTGCTGGTTTCATGGATTGGGTAAACTCGATGTCGTCAAGTACACGGCGAGTGAGGTTGCCATCCGGCACATCACTGCCGCCAGACGCGATATTTGCGCCAAATACATCCCCAAGTTGAATTGCCATTAGTAAACCCTCCCTTTTATCACAATGTTCACGCTTTCAGCCTCCGAGAGCACGCCGCAGCTCAAGCGTGGCACCACGCCGCCGTCAACGTATGGGTCGGTTGAGCGTTTTGTGAAAGTTTCGATGGACAGTGACTTGTTTGCAAAGCTTGGCGATGCGCTGGTGATGACGGCAGACCTTGACACCGCGATGGTTTGCGCATTTTGTCGCAACATGTCAAGCACAATTTCGGCGGAGTTGTTGCCGGCAACCTGCCCGCTGCCGGTGACGCGCACATCAATAACATAATCCACTGTCCTGTCGCCGAAATCTGGGAACACAAGCTGCCCGGCGCTGCCGATTGTCCAGCGGCTCAAGTCTATGTTGGTGCTTTCGCTCATATCGACGATGCTTTGCAAACTCCGTCCTTGCAGAAAACGCCAAGGCGTTGAGCTGAGCGATTGATTGACGTTAGGAAGTCGCATGTACAGTTGAAAGCTATCATCCGTATAGGCCAACTCAACCGACTGACTGTCAACGGTAGCCGTATGTCGCGCCGGCACTGCTTTGTCTAGCTTTTGCGCAAGCAACTCAGCAAGCAGTGTGTTTGCCGATACACCGGGCAGGTCGCGAG
Source organism: Oscillospiraceae bacterium (assembly GCA_009784445.1). Lineage (GTDB taxonomy): Bacteria > Bacillota > Clostridia > Oscillospirales > Acutalibacteraceae > WRMQ01. The sequence continues at coordinate 32,574 of WRBQ01000016.1, read as the reverse complement.
GGTCGTTTAGCGTAACAAACAACCTGCCAGCACGCTCTGCGCTGGACATCGCCATTAGTTCGTCATATTCGATGAGTTCAGCGCCGATGTTTTCGGCCAATGCAGCAAGCTCCTCGCTGCTCGCAAAACCTGTGTGGCCGCTGTTTGCAAAGTCCAAGTTATCAAGCGCAGCGTGGTCGGTTGTTCCTGGTTCGCCCTTAGGACCAGTTTCGCCCGGTGGCCCTTGATACCCCTGTGCGCCCGGCGGGCCTGTGTAACCCTGCGGCCCCTGTGCCCCAGGTTCACCCTGCGGACCAATTGGGCCAACCATGCCTTGAACACCTTGTGGGCCGGTATCGCCTTGTTCGCCGCGTTCACCTTGTATACCTTGATCGCCCTGTTCGCCACGGAACGGAACGCCGTCACCGTCAGCAGGAAAGCCGTCATCGCCCCAGATGTACAACAGGCCGTCAGCGTTGTTAAAGAATGCATCGCCCTGCTGTGCGCTGTCTGGTAGCTCGCTACGCGTGTCAACCGCACCGCGATATGTGATACCAATACCGGGCTGCCCTTGCTCGCCTTGCGGGCCGGTTGCGCCAATACCGCCCTGTGGGCCTTGCGGCCCAATAGGCCCCTGTTCGCCAGTGTAACCCTGCGCCCCTTGAGGACCGGCTTGACCTTGAATCCCTTGTGGACCAACGTCGCCGGGTTGACCTTGTGGTCCCTGTAGCCCTTGAATGCCTTGCAGGCCAGTTTCGCCCTGTTCGCCACGTGGGCCTGGATCACCGGTTTCGCCTTGTGGACCTCGATCCCCGCGGTCCCCTTGCATGCCACGCTCTCCGCGTTCACCATCTTGCCCACGTTCCCCGGTTAGACCGCGATCACCTTGTTCGCCCTGCGGACCTTGTATGCCCGGTTCACCGCGTTCGCCCTGCGGTCCAGTTTCACCAATCTCGCCTTGTATACCTCGTTGTCCAGTTTCGCCTGTTTGGCCAACCGGTCCGGTGTCGCCTCGCTCACCTTGTATGCCTTGTGGTCCCTGTAGCCCTTGAATGCCTTGCTCGCCCTGCGGGCCGCGATAGGGAATGCCATCGCCTTGCGCGGGAAAGCCGTTGTCGCCCCAAATGTACAGCTTGCCGTCTTCGTACACGAACCACGCATCGCCATCAGCGGCTTGTGCAGGTAGGTCAGTGTGTTCTTGAGCTATTCCGCGAAAGTAGATACCGATTCCAGGTTCACCCTGCGGGCCAATTGGGCCAATCTCACCCTGCTCACCTTGCGGACCCGGCGGGCCAGTTAAGTCCCAGCTTTGCCCCAAAACAACCGGCGCAAATTGCAGCGTCACTGCATGGGCTTTACCCAAAACTGTGCCGTCTGCGCTGAACGCCAACAGCGTCATTTGCACCGCTGGCAACAGCGTCACCGGCGGGCGCAACAGTACCGAAAGTGGCAGCTCCATGACCAAATCCGGACGAAACACGCCGTCCGTCAAGTCAAAAGCTAGCTTGAAATACGCTGCGCCAAGCAAGTCATCGGGTGGCGTGATGCGCAGTGTGCGGTGACGGTTCTCGCCGATAAAACCAGCTGGATATACCGTGCGCGAACTGCGCAGGTCAACATGGATTATTCTTTGCATGTGATACCCCCTAAATATTGGTATATTTTCAAATTGGCATATTTTCAAATATGTGGCCTCGAATAATCAAGTCACCACCTTGAAAAAGCAGTGCCACACGGTTGCCGTTTGCGAAAAACTCGAAAACTCCTCCACCGTCGCCGATTTCGATTCCGCTGGTTCCAAATCTAAGGCGCATGCCCGGCGCGAGCTGCAATGTGTTTGGCCTGTTGGCCAGCGCGCCGAACGCTACGCTGTCACCGGATGGCGCAATATCCATCACCACCTGTGCAGTGGGTAGCCGTAACGTGTGGTGCGCCTCCGCGCCCATTGGGTCAACTACTTCGTATTGAACTTCAATTGAGCGTATCGGGTCGGCTCCAGGTTGAACAGCAGACCACGTTCCGGACGTTGCAGTAAACCAAGCACTCCATGCGGCGGTGCCGTTGCGCCATCGCCACCGCCGGCGCGTCAACTGTGCTTGCGTTAAGGATGAATCCCACTCGAACCACATGCGCGAACGCAGAAACACACCGAGCGGGTTTTCTTCGCCATTTTCGTTACATCGAATGGCTTGTACGCGGGTAATCGTCACAGGTTGGTGAGAAAGCGCGTTGATTGTAAGTGGCGCCGTTTCAGCGGTACGACCGCGTGCATCTGTCAACCGAGCACGATAGACGTTCGCGCCAGGCGCAAGTGCTAGTGCTGAGTGCTCAGCCGTGGTAATGGTGAACGGCGTTGAGCCAGACGTGCTATGCCAGTTGTTCGGAGGCGGCAACGTAACCTGTGCCCCGCCTTGCCGCCAGACAACAACACGCGATAGGTGAGTAGCTTCACCGGGTGTGCAGGTGAAACTCAACCTTGCATTGTCATGACCAACGAAGAACAGATTGCCTCCGCTGCCGCCCGGTAGCTTTGCGGATGCAAGTGTGGATATTGTTGGGTTAATTTGCGCTCTGGTTGCATCCCAGCGCACGAAAAAAGAGTCGTGTGCGCGGATAACGACGTCGCCAGAAACCCAATCTTGTAGTGAAGTTAAAATTACGTGCACAAACGCAGGTTCAGATGTGACCACCGCGCCTGGGTTTCTGCTTAGCAATGTCGGTACGTTTGGCATTGCCACGTTCGTTGTGCCGTTCAACGTAGCGTTGATCGCGCCGGCGGTAATCAAACGACTACCTGCACCATGTGGCCACGGACCATCGGCTAAAAATATTGCATACAACGCAGAACCGCCGCCTGGCACTATTACGTTGTCACCTGTGTGCTGAATTTGTATGGTTGACGTGCCGTTGAATATAGGATTTGCCCCAACGACGGTTATTCTGTGTGACATCACGTTCCCTCTAAATTCTGAATAAAGTCATTGCGCCATTCGGCCTTCCTTTCCAGATAAAGTTGCCGATTTGCAAATTGCCAGAGATTTCAGCGTCTTGAATAAACAGCCTATTGCCTGTGATGTACGCAACCGCAAAACCGTTCTCGGTGAAGTAAATGCGTTCATTGCTAATACGCACTTCCATTGGACTGTCGCTGCGCCCTAGCGACATATGCGAACCAACGAAACGCACCCACTCCTCGCGCAGGGCATCGCTCGCATCAAGCGCCGAGCGTAGCAGTTCAACCCCATCAGCTGTTAAGCTAATTTGCGAAGTCAATGATTGCCCGGTGGCGGCTAGGTCAGAAGCAAGCATCGTGATGCGTCCACCCTGCATATTGATCTGCGAAGTTAGCGACTGACCCGTGGCGCGCAAATCCTCCGCCAGCATGTCAATCTCACCGCGCACATGGTCAACCTGCAACGCCACACGCCGCGAAGCCTCACGCACGCTGCCCGCCAATTCATGCCGCACCTTGCCGCCATGCTGCGTTTCTGTCTTGAAGTTGGAGCGCATGCGGTTGCTGGTGCTGATTTGTAGTATCGTGCTGCGCGCGATTGAGCCGTCGCGTTCTCGGATATCAATCGTGTCGTTGATATCGAAAATGAAGTTATCGATTACCCCGCGTAGGTCAAACGGAATGATAGATCGCCCGCGCAGGTTATTGAGCACATGCGTTGACCACGCTTGTCTGTTGTGCCACACAATCGGGTTGTCTTCCAACCGCCACCAAATGTCGCTGTCGCCAGCGTTGGGTGGGGCGATGATATCATCGTCAAAGCCATATGCGCCAAGTGAAATAGCGGTGATGGCTGGCCATTCTGGTTCAATGTAGACTTTTTCGTACCGCGCTCGGCTGATTGTAATGCCAGTGTTGAACGGCCTCGACACAACCAATTGGCCAAGCCGGTTGATTTGCGCGATGCCGCCAACTATTTCGGCGTATCGGCCTATCATCTCACGGCAGGTCATCGAGGCGGGCGCGTTGGGTTGGTGCGTGATTTGCCGCCCAGTGTTAGGAATGCTTGTAGTATCAGCCGGAAACGGAACGCCACAATGACGTGCCAGTGTCCGCACAAACTCACGCGAAGCTGTAAAAGGATAGTTCAGCTGCACATCGCCCCACGGCTGTTCAAGTAACCGTGTGCGATCGCGACCTTTGAATGTGATATAATTCCCTGTGCTGCTGGTGCTGATGTCCTCATCGTCTGCGCTGAAGATACCAAGTGGCACCCATTCGATGCCGCTTGGTAGCCGCAGCCCACGATACACGTGCACTTCCTTGCCGTGCAGGTCAATGTCGTCACCCTGTTTCCAAATTTCAAAGGTACAGGTTTTGGCGGGGAACCCGCCTATCATAGAACTTGTGGCGTGCTCAATGCGCGGGAATGTCTTTAGGTGTGTGCGCCCGGTATACTCCACGCCATCAACAACAATTCGCGAAACCGCGTCACGAATGACGCGGTCGTCGTTGAGTGTAGCCATATATGCATTGCTTGCACGCCACATAGTAGCCTCCTAATCCGGGATGAGTTGGATAAACCGTAGTTCATAGTCTTGGAACAAAATATCGCCGTTTTCACTAAGCATGTGCTGGGCGATGATAGGTCCGCCCACCGGGTACATGCGCCGTGTCATCCATGACCTACTGCGGATATCGTAATACTGCAGGTTTAGCTCCGGCAGGCTGCGCACCTGCATCAGCTGCGACGCTAATGCTTCATCGGGTGAGCGAAACGTTAGGATGTGCCGGTAACGAGAGGGGAGGACATCGCGGTGCATGACGTTTTCGTCAGTTGCACCGCTGCCATCGCCGTCTGTTTGCGGATAATCCCACTGCGGCCAGCCGCCGCGCAGGATAGTGCTGCCGTTAATCTGCACTTCGTTTTTGTTCATGGTTAGACCTCCAGCAGCACATACCCAGCTTCTTCTTGTGTGTCGTTAATGATTTTGATGATTTGGCGGCCATCAGGGTACTCCATAATGAGCCGTATCGTGCGCTCGCCCGCACCGCCAACCTGGCCGATGATGTCTTTGAGTTTATCCAGTGGGGCAATCACTTCAGGGTTGTTGCGTGCACCTGCATACTCGCCAACGTTGACAAGCATGTCACTGTAGACGATTCCGCCGGTGGCCAGCTGCGGAACGTTGGGTATTTTCGGGATATTTATACCCCACGAATTCCCGCCAAGACCAGGCACCCAGTCCGGGAAAGTGAATTGGATGCGGTTCAACCCGCCAATGACTGCGTTCAGCGCATGGATAATGCCATTTAGTATGCCAATACCAACGTTGCCAAGCGAGCGGAATGCACGCCCTGCGAAGTCTAGTGCGCCACCGAAGTCCCCGCGCAACAGCGCAGCAATGGCGCGAAAACCGTTGGCAACAAAATCGAGGAACGGCAATAAGATATTGCCAAATACCCATGTCACTGCCGGTTCGATTCTATCCCAAACATTTGCGGCTACACTGATAATCGCCGCGACAACCTCAATGATAACCTCAAAAACGGCAGAAAGAACGTCGAGGAAGGCGCGGAACACATCGCGGCCAACGTTATCCCAAAAGCGACGAATGGTGTCCCAAATATTACTGACGCTTTCGGTTATTCGTGCAAACGCCGATGTGATGTTGTAGGCAAATCGTTGGCCAGCCTCGCTTTGCCACCACTCGCGGATTACCTCAATGGCATCGCGAGCGATGTGCGTGACTTGGTAAATCACGTTGAGGATGCTGGTCATGATGCGATAGCCGTTATCGTTAGCGTTCCATGCGTTATAGAACGCATAGGCGATGTCGCCGATCAGCCCCCATATCCCGCTAAGAATGCCAAACAAGTTGCCAATGATGGCCTCGCCACGTCCGTCTGTTTCCCATGCCCTGCGCCAGTCGCGGGCGATTGAGCCTACAAGATTAAACACGCCGCTAAGCGCGTGTTGCAGCGAGGCAACAACGGCAGGTCCCTCGATTATCCATGCAGCTTGAAAAGAACGGCCAATGCTTTTGACTAGCTCCCACACTTCCTTGAGCGCGTTTTTCGCGTCATAGATGAGCGGTTTGACTGCTGCAAAAATGCCGCCGTCAAAGCCGTCCGCGCCAAATGCATCTTGGAATTGGAATTGCGGGCCTTTGTCTTTTTGCCCGGTTTGCAGAACGTTGATTTCGTCATAAGCCGCCATCGCGTTTGACGCATCGTTAGCTGACTTCGCAGCTGCGTCCATGCTAGCGGCAAAGTCGTATTGCTGCCGGGTGGCTGTGGCTACTTGACTTTGCCCCATGAGTGCCGCAGTGAAGCGGGTTATCATGTTAATGGCTTCAGCCAGCAGGTTAAGCAACTTCACCAGCCAGGGCGCAACTGCTTGCACGATAGGCGCAAATGCCGCTACCAGCGCACTTCCAACAAAGCGCACGCTGGATTGAATTTCAGACATCGCGCTGTTAAACGCAGGGCTGAATCTCGCCAGCTCCCCAATGGCCTCGCCTATCTGCTTGGTAAACGTTCGCAGCAGCTGTCGGCTAACCTGTCTTCGCAACACGCTGAAAAAGCCATTCATGGCTTTGCCCAGGCCTTTTGCATTGAGTGAGCTGCTTTTCATGCTGCGGTTTAGTCCGCGGAACATCCGCGCGCCGCGCTGCGCGAAACCACGAATGCCAGATGCAGCTTTTTTTAAGCCGCTAAACAGCCCACGAACCGTTGCGCCGATGTTTACCTGTAGCGTGTTTGCGCCTCTAGCCATGCAACTCACCCCTTTCAGCTGCCGCCAGCTTTGCCTTGAAGTCCTCAATGCTGATTTTCGGTGCGGCCTTCACGTCGTTTTCATCTTTGACGTAGTGGTTCATCGGCTTAAGTTTACCAGCAAACGCCGCGCCTGTTAGGTTGGCCGTGGTCCAGCACTCAATCATGCCGCGCTTGGCCAGCAGGCGTTCGCGTTCTGCCCAGCCTTTTGCCGTAAGATAAAATTCCCACAACTCCATTTCTTGAAGCTGTGAGGTGTTTATTCCTACAATCGCCGCTTGTTCAACTAGCTCGGTTGAGTAGGTGTACTCGCGTCCTCGAAAGTCAATGGCTCGTTTGGAATTTCGACCAGCGGCAGCCCGAGCAACTGCCGAAAACCGTTTTTTTCCTTTTCTGAAACTTCCATATCAGCTATTTTTTTCTCTTGCTGTGCTGGTGTGCCAGTGAACATCAAACAACCAATAAATTTCTGAACCATAATAAATAGCCCCATAAAATCTAGGTCATCGTCTGCGGCTTGCGCAAGGCCAGCCGTTTCAGCCTGTGTTTTGCCACCAAGACCCATATAGAGCAATGCCAGCAATTCGTCAACCATAGCATTTTCAAGCTCGTCAAGTAGGTGCAGTAGTGGTTTTTTCGCTCTGCCCTCAATCAACTTGACCGTGCCGAGCCCTGTTCTTAACTCAAATTCTTTTTCGCCGATTATGATGTTCATGCATTACTCTCCTTTTTTTGTAGTAGTTGCAGCGGTGGTGGCTGCAAGCGGCATGGCTCCCGCTGGTCCAACGTAGGTTAGTGCGCCATTGCCCTCAATACTGATGGACAATTCGGGCGCATCGCCCGCATCGTTGTTGAAGTTTTGGCTTTGAATGAAAGCCGGACCACGGAAAAACGTGTCGTCATCAAGATAGAACGTTACGACAATTTCGGTGTCGTTAAACCAGGCAGCAATGATGTCTGCTTGCCCGCTTTCAACGGAAAGTTCCACGCTGCCGTCTGCCGATGCAGTCCAGTCTTTGATTGATGGAATGCGCCGCGTCCAGCGTTCGCCGAAGTGCTGGCGGATAATCATCTCGGTGGTTGCGTCAAAAGACCACGTAGACATATAGGCGACATCGTTGCCATTGATGGCGATTTTCCCAGTCACGCCAGTAAAAATACCCATGTTATCGTCTCCTTACTGTAAAATTTACGGTGTATTCTTGGCGCGCTGGGTTTGCCCCATCGCGGCCAATGTCCAGCACCGCACTGGTTTGTAAAATTGACACTTGCATGTCTTCATGGCGGTTGAGTGCTTTTGCGCAAGCTTCAGCAGCTTCGTAAGCCGTGGCCGCAGTCAGTGAGCGACTGCGCACCTGCACGTTGTGTAAAAATCGCGTGCCATCAAAATAGTGGTCTGGCGGCGGCGGGTTGTACTCAACAATACCAACGCAGTCGTCTGGCAAGGCTGGCATGTGACCTTTGATAACCGGCACAGGCAGCAGTGGCATAACAATATCGAGGATGTTCATTTTTTCAGCACCTCCTCGGCAACGCCGCGCAGCATTTTTTCGTAGCGTGCCGTATTTTCGTTAAATGGGTTTTCGAGGAACTTCGCCTCACCGCCCATGGGGTGGTTAAACGTCAAGTCTTCGTGTTGCCTGCGGGCGTAGACTAGTGAGTAGCCAACCGTGCCGAACGCGGACAACGCAGATTTCGGCTTGCCGCCAGTTGCAGCTTGGTTCTCGAAAACTGGGTTGCCGTTCAATACAGCTTGACAGTCATTGCGCAGATGCCCCTCTTTCACCGGGGCGCGTCTCGCGCTGCGCCCAGCTAAATCAAGCAGGACGCTATGCACGGCACGTGTGGTTTTTTCTGGTGCACGTTTTTGTGCCAGTTTTAACATCGTGTCAAGCTGTTTGCTGTCAAACGTCAACACTAAACCGTCATCTTTCTTCGGCATCACACCACCGCCTCATAACCTTGCACGTTGCCTTTGAGGCCAACCCATTCATCGACCGCAAGCACGACAACGCCATCAAGTTTGTCACCCTCGACAACCGGTATAGTGATGTAGTATACTGTGCCGGGCTTCAACGTCGATGAATATCCAGCTACCTGCAAGCGCATGCGTTTCTCCTTGCGGCAACGGATTATTTTTGCGATGTGATAGGTCGATTGCCCGCGGTCGTCGATGCCATTTTGTCGCTCCAACTTCGCAGTTTGGTTCAAATAGTTTCTTAACATATTCCGAAACCTCCGGACAACAGTGGTTTGAGCAAAAGCGCAACAGTAGGGCTCTGCATTGCACCCTGCTGTTGTTTATTGCTGTCGTAGCTTTCCGCCCACTTGCCGATCCGTGCAGACGTTACCCCCTGCGCTATTAGCTCGGCGCGACTTTCGCCCGCAACCTCCGGCGGCTGCGCTTCTTGATGCGCCAGCCACAGAGCCAGTTCGATTTGCGCATGCGTAATGGTCTGCGGAACATCGCGGCTGCCATCACGTGGCCAGACTAAAATCTGCGCGGTTGTGGACTTGCGCCCAGGGAACGGCAGCTGCTCAATCATATCGCATGCGTTGACAAGCAACCGATGCTTGTCGCGCCGGTGCGTTAGACCGTCCCACGCTTGCCGTGGCGCGCTTGTGCCAGCGTGACGCAGATTGATGTGCCTTTCGGCTTCAATCAGTGTCACATAGCTGTTGTGGCCTCGTTTGAGCATGGCAGCATCCTAGCCTTTCGAAATGATGCGGGCAATGGGGATAGCCTTGTGCGGGATGACTTTCGCAGCTGCACCAGTGCCCTCGCTGACAAGTGCCCAGTTTTTGCCCAGCTTCAACTCTTCGTCGGTGGGGCTGAAGCTCGCCACCTGCGCTTTGGTGAAGCTGATGCCGAACGGCGCAAACACTTTGCGTTGGCGAGTGTAGAGTGTATCCTCGCCGCCGTTCTTTCTTGGGTCACGGCCCATTTCGTAAGGCTCCTTCACGCCGACGTTTTCGTAGTCGATTGCGCCGTCGCCCAGCACATATGTGGTGTAGGCCGTGTAGCCGTCGCCTGCGCCGTCGGTGGTTTCAGGCACTTCAACGCATGGCATGCCATCGTCGATGAGCACCGTGCGGCCATTCCAGTCCGCGAGCGTGAGGTTCCGCTGGATGCCGTTTGAATCGGTGAACTTGAGGAACTCCAGCACGTTGAGGTTCTCAAGGCGCGTTGCCACAACGCTGTGCATAACAACAAGGCTGAAGCTGCCCTTGTTGTCGCCACAAGCTTTTTGCGTGGCGGTGTTGAGCGTCGTCGGCCCGACCAACGCCGCGTCGTCAGTTCCGCCAGTGATGTCGTAGGTGTGATTGTCAACAAACGGCTGGTTTTTGGCAGTGTTCATTGCGAAGATACCTTGCAGCACGGCCAACAGCGTATCTTGGTCAACATCTTGCCAATAGTCAGCAGTTTGCCGGGCGACGTTGCCCATGAAATCTACGCCGCCAGTGACATCGTGTGAAAAGTCTTTCTCCGTCCATGCGCGGGCGCGGCCAGTGACCACAACGCCACGTTCGTAGGTGGTGGTACTGCCGGGCTCAATATCGGTTGCGCCATCGTAGTTTTGCGGTGCACCGTCAAGGCGGCCAAAGAACGGCAGAACAGCGAAAAACTTACCGGTCTGTTCACCGTTAAACGCGGTGCGAATTTCTTCGTTGGGCGAAAGCGCCCTTGAGGTAATGAGCGCATTCATACGAACGCGCGGAATAGCATCGACATATTTACCGAACGCTACCGGGTTAAAGGTTTTTGCATCAAATTTTGCAGGCATAGTCATACTCCTTTTCAGTTAGTTAAATTTTCCCATCTGCGCATGCCTTTTCAAAATCGGCATACGACATCTTACTGGGGTCAATTGGCGCATCCTGCGCCGGGGGATTACCGGGTGCCCACTGTTTCGGCTTTTCAGTTGACGTTTTCAGCACAGCTGGGAACTGTTCAGCCACCGATTCGGCAGCTTCTTTCAGCCCCGTGACGGTACCGTCATCGTCAACTTTGAGCGTGCTTCGGTCAATCAACTTGGCAAGTAGCGCGTGGTCATAGCCCTCAAGGCCTTTGAGTTCCGCGGCTATCAAGCGCTCATTTGCTTTGGCCAAAGCGGTTTCGTTTACAGTAGCAAGTCGTGCGGCCACATCGCCGATATCCTCGTCTGGCTTCACGCCAAACGCGGCACGGATGTTGCCAAGCTCTTTTTCATACGCCTTTGCCTTGGTGCGGTGGCCTGCGCTCTCACTGCGTAGCGCGCCCACGTAATCAGCAGAATACGTTTGCGTTGCGGCTTGAGCAGCGGGCGGGTCGGTTGGTGTGGTTTTGTTGGTTTCGTCAGCCATCTAGGCATCCTCCTTGTTTGGCATCAAGCCGTGTTTTATCTAAACGCAGCACCGGGCCGCGGTTTAGGCATGAAAAAACCGCCTGCCCTCAACGGGTAGACGGTTGGTTATGAAGTTTGTGCTATGCGGTCAGCGCAAGAGCCTCTTGCTCGGTGATTTCTTCGTACATCTCATAGTATGGGTCGTCTGGCCAGAAATAAGCAAGCAAAATACCGCTCGGCACCCAGCCATTTTTTGCATCGTATTGATATTGCTTGCGCCCGACGCAACGAACAATTATGCCTTTGTGCTCTTTTGAAAGCAACCGAACATATTCAGTGCGATCCATGCTAGCTCACCTCATCTATTCTTGTTGGCCGTGTTAGCGGCTCGGACAGCGTATGCATAGCCTCATTGAGTTCGACTACGCGGCTTGACGTTGGGGAGAGCGAACGCGCTTCCTCAAAAAATGCATGCTGCGCTTGTTTTATCGCAAAACTCTCCGGTGTGTGATATTGCACTTCAAACGCCTGCCCATTTGGAGCGCGCACGGTTGTGTTTACGCCTTTATATGGATTTTTCGCGTTATCCCACGAATTTTTAATACTACTTGTATTATACCCCATATCCCGCAAGTTGTCAATGCTTTGTAGCGTATTATCTGTTAAATCGGCAGGCGGTGCCGTGCCAGTATAACGCAGAATGTCGCGCACCTCGTATGAGTTGTTGCCTCTCGCAAATTCAGCGTCGACTTTTCGCAGGTAGGATTCAGGCGATTTAATGCGGTGTTCTAGCCCAGCCAGTTGCAGACCGCTGGTATCGGCCACGTTTTGAACTGCCTGTGTGATGGTAGGCTCACGTGCCACGGCCTTGTTGTAATGCCCAATGGCGGTATAATGCCGTTGCAATCGCCCCCAGGCTTCACCATCAGCGCGCTTGATACGTCGAAACGCCGCTAGCGTCTTTGGCGCGTTTTCGCCCAAGCGTGCCTTGTACCGCTCATACTGGTGTACCTCTTGACGCAGGGCGCGATTTTTGGCCTGCTGTTCATCATAGAGCTTGCGCTCAGCTGCACCGCGTGTGTCCTCAAAAGGCGCGTTGCTTTTGGCCAGTGCGTCAGCTTTTTCCTTGTCGGTAGCCAATTCCTCGATCCACGGCGTGAACACGTGAATGCAGTTCGGGTGAACGGTTTTATAACCATCGGCCCAAGCCTCGTTGATGTTGGGGAATCGGTGATCGCCGCCTGTGATGCTGTATACCCGCCCTTGCAGCGGTGCGCATTTGGGGCACGTGGGAAAGTGCTCACTCATCATGAGCAGATCATAGCCGTTGGCAGTCATCTGATTAGCGCGTGCGCTGTTGCCCGCCTCCCGGGTGGTGGTGCGCGCCACCATCGCGGCGTAAACATCAATGGGCACCTGCTTGGCACGCGGCCCTTCACCGTACTGCACAGTCATAAACCCGCCTGTTTGCAGCTCGCGTATCATAGCATTGCGCATATCGCGCACGGTGCCCCCGGTGGCGCGGTTTATCGCAGCCTGCTCAAGCCCCATCTGGCGTAGCGCGTCAGCCTGGGCAATATCAACGTAACGCTGCACCTGCCTGCCGATGGTGATTAGTCCGCTGTCGATATTGAACTGCATCTCGCGGGAAATATCATAGATCGCATCGGCGTGCAACACCGCGAAGTGTTGCGGGGACTGCATGCGCAGGTTATTGCGCTGAAAATGACGGTAGGTTTCATCCAAACCACGCTGATATTGTCGTGGAATCTCGTTGTTGGTAAACAGGTCGCTGACTGCCTGCAACCGTGCAATTTCACGGTTAAGCGATTGCAAAATCTCATTGGCGTAGGTTTTTGTGCCCACGCCTTGATAATTCACAATGGTGTCATATAGACGATTGCGAGCCTCGGTGAATATCTTAGCCAGTCGTTGGGCTTCCGTCATCATCCACCTCCGGCAGTTCTTCAGTCAAGTAGCTAAGCACCGGTGCTGTGCGCGCTGCCTGTTCCGTGCGCATGCGTTCCAGTTCCGTCTCTACATCGTCTGGGCTTTTATTGTCCAAACGCTGAATTGCAGTGTGCTGGCTGATTGTTGGCTGCCCACCGGTGCGGACGTTCATTGTGGCAGCTTCTTCGGCCTCATCGCCTGGCAAGCCGTCATTCCACTTGATGGATATTTCTTCGGGCAGCAGCGGCGTGCCGGTGGCTGTTACGCCGTCGGCAATGATTTGCCGCAGCACCGGGGTGATGCTACATGCCATGCGCTGAACTTTGGCCAGCGGCGACACCATCAAGCGGCGCAACGCACTGCCGCTTGGCACTGCACCGGTGCGGCTGCTTAGGTCGCCAAACACCGCCGCGCCCATCTCGGATATGCTGTAGAGCTGGTTAAGCTGCAACTCAATTTGCCGAAACGCAGCATCAAGCTGTCCATCCCACGTGATGTACTCAACCGGCGGCTGATCATCGTTGCGCGTGAAGAATTTTCCGGGTTTTATCGTGCGCTCGCCTGTCTGTGGGTTAACATTCTGTGCACTTGATGGCCCTTGCATGCTGGGATCGGCATGCACGTCAAGTATTCTACTAACTTGTGCAAAACGCACGATAAGCTCAGATACTAGACTGTCGATCGTGTCATAGTCATCTAGCCCAAAAACGCAGTCGGACGTTTGCACGTTAGATAGCACATAGACAGGGCAAAAACCTAAGCCGGTATCTGTTTTGCCGTCCCCGTTCGTTAATTCTTTGCCGATGCGCCAGCCATCCTCTTGCCCTTGCAGCTGGTATGTTCGCACTTCGCACTTGCCGGGTTCTGCAACTTTGTGAATCTCTACCGTGAGCCGCCACTCTTTTCGTTTTGCGTCGGATTTCCACGTGTGCGCAAGCACCTGATATTCAAGTTCATGGATATTCTGCGCTGACACCACTGGGAACCATCGGCACGGCGGTGACACGTCAACCACGCTGTGACCGTTGCGTTTACCTTGTTGCAGCACGGCATTACCATAACGCGACATATCGATTACACCAGTGAACAGCTTGCGCAGCAGCTGCGTATCGCACAGGTATTTTTCAACAGCCGCTTGCCGTTTTGTATCAATCGCGCCATTTGCGTCCGGCACCGAGATGCTCGGCGGCTGCCCAACAGCTAAGTCCGCCAATTTCAGCGACATCAACCGTTGGTAGTTGAGTACCGCAGAATAGCTCACACCGGTCTTGCGCGCAAGTCTCTCGAACGCGTTTTTGTAAACTTTGGCATGTTTATTCTCAAACAGTTTTTTGTGCGCTGCATAGGTTTTGAGACGCTCAACCTCGCCGGGTGGCGGCCACTGTTGCCCTGTTTGCAGAAAATTCAAGTCTGTTAGCATGCTATCTCCTTACACCTCGAACCACTCGCTTGCGGTGTTCACAAAATATCGAATATCATCCATTGCGTGGTCGCCTTCTTTTATCGGCTCATCCTTTAAGCTTTTTTCATCCCATCGATACGTGCCGAACTCGCCGATCGCACCGGCGCAGGTGTCCACGACTTCGATTTTACCAGTCGAAAAAGCGCTGGCCACGCGACGGATGCCGTCAACAACGTCATTCTTTGCCTTGCGCACGTCGTATTTACCGGCTTTGCGGATGGTAGCAATAAAACTGGCTGCGCTTGGGTCAACGATGATGCTTTCTGGGTATATGTCGCCGATGAGTTCACACAGACCCGTGTAGTGCTCATCGTCAGTGCGCTGGTGCTTTTTCTTACGGCTATCGTAGTAATATTCCTTGATGCGATACCACACGCCGTTGCTGTAGCCCCACAGCCCCGCAGAGAATGGGTTAACGGTGCCATAGTCCACAGACACAAAATAGCGCGTATAGCGACGTTCTGGGTCGTCTGGCACAACACCATGCCCTTGTGCCTGCATCGGGTAAATAAGCCCCTCAGCGAGCACCCAGCGGCCTAAAATGAAGCGTTCGTAGAACACGCCAGTATGATAAGCTTTTTGGCGGTCGATGAAGTCTTGCGCAAGGAACGTGTTGTCCTCGATGAGGTATTCCAGGTAGAGTATGTCTAACTCATCGCGCCGATCGATGTATTTTTCTTTCAGCCAGTGGCGCGGGCTATCAGGGTTGGTGGTAGCGAAAAGCTTTGCCTTTGGCGCAGACAGCCGTGTGAGTAGCATCTCAAAAAACTCATGCGTGAATTGCGTGAGTTCGTCGCAGTATGCGCCATGCAAGGTCATGCCGCGGATTTTGCTTTCGGCGCGGGCGTCGTTGCAGCCCTCTAAATAAATCAACCGCCCAAACAGGCGAGCCTGCTTTTGCGGAATGCTGTATGTGAAGTTGTCGGTGCCTACTAGCTCTTGCAGCAAATCAAGGCAGTTGCGGCGCAGACTGGTGAGCGTCTTGGCCGCCAAGAGGTACGTGCCGTCCTCGGGCATGCTAGCCACCCAGAACGCCCATAGCACTAAGCTGATCCACGTCTTGCCGCTGCGCACAGAGCCGGATAGGATGTTGATGTGTTTGAGTTTACCCTTGCGCCACAGGCGCAGCAGTTCAAGCTGCTTTGGGGTGTACACACTATTTGGCATCATCGTCTTCCACCCCGGCTATTAGCTTTTCGAGCATGCCAGTATCTTTGTGCTCAACAACGTCGGTAAACAAGCGGTGCCGCTTGCCAAGCAGCTCAGCCGCCTTTGTGCGGTCACGGGCGCAAACGTGTTTTTGCAAGACGCGAGCCTCGCTCATAAAGTCGCCGATGTTTTCGACCACAACCACGTCTTCTTTCACCTCACCGCGCATGACATCGCTGAGGTATCGCAGCACTTCATCGCCGTCAGCAATTCGGGAAGCTTCGGCGGCGGCAAGGCGTTTTTCGATGTACTCTTTAACCTCAACAATTCTCAACAATCGTCCGGCGCACGTCGCTGCCGAAGCATCGCTTTTCACATGTGGGTAAGCGACCTTATACGCGCGTGTTCCGTTGCAGTCAATAATGTACTCATCTGCAAACATGCGCCGCTGTCTTGTCACATCTCCCACCACCTATTTTTTGCAATAGTAAAACCTCCAGCGTCAAAACTGGTGGCCGTTTGATAAAATTCCACGGTACTATTATATCACCTTTGCGAGTGGGTTACAAGGGGGATGAAGTGGGTAAAAGGGGGTTTATTTTTTGCATGGCCGCGTCATGCAAATCGCGTTTCACGTATTCCTCGCTAAACTGCATCAAGTTAGCCACCTGTTCCCAATCGAAACCGTCTAAGTAGCGATATTCCAACAGCGTGCGCAGTCGTTTATCGGCAACTGCGCAAATAGTGTGGCGCACCTCGCTCATAATACTGGCGCATTGCTGCCGTTCAACGGCCTGTGCATGCTCACGGGCGATATACTCAGCCATAAGCGTGGGCAGCGTGTTGGTTGAACGTGTGTGACCAATAGGCTCAGCATACAAGCCAGTCACTTTTTCCATCTTCACCCACAGGATATGTTTTTGTTCGTCAAGGTCAAACAGCCGACGTTCGGCGCAGCGGTATTGTCGTAGGTAGTCTTTACTGGTCATGCTTCACCTCCATCACGGTTTTTTTTGTCAACGCAATTAACACGAACGCCAGCAAGCACAGAATGCTTAGCGTCGCCGTTGATGTAGTCAAGTAGGGTCTGATAGCTGCAATGCAGTGCCTTTGCAGCAGCGCGGACACTGCGGTACTTAACACCGTCAACCACCACGGGCTGGGAGCCACTGCGGTATCCCGTGCGCTTGCCGTGTTCGGACTGGCTGTAGATGCGCAAATTCTGCACGCGACAGTTGAAAGGGTTGCCGTCAATCACCTCTACATAGGCACCCGCGAAGTAGTCTTTGTGGAACTTCGCGGCGACAAGATTTTTAAGCGTGAACTCTTTGCCGTTGATTTTAACCACAGCATGCCCGCGCTTTAAGTATGGGGTCACCCGGCTTTCCACGTAACGCTTTCGGCTAGTTTTTATCGCCTTGCCGTCTTCGCGAACGGTATAAATATACACCCTGCCGGTGCCCACTTCGGCATAGTTAAGTGCGTCTTGGTGGCTCATCATATCGCCTCAATTCTAGCCCTAAGAGCGTGTAATAATCCATCTTGCGTCTTTGCCTTGCCAGAAAGCACATCAAGCACGTGCTCGTCAATGGTGCCTTTGGCCACCAAGTGGAAGATGCGCACCGTGTGCTGCTGCCCCATGCGGTGTAGCCGCTTGCAAGCCTGTTGGTACAGCTCTAAGCTCCACGGCAGGGAGTACCACACGGCAGTGCTGCCACCTGCTTGCAGGTTAAGGCCGTGCCCGGCACTGGCGGGGTGGGCAAGCAGCATGGGTATCTCGCCACGGTTCCACCGTTCTACGGCGTTGGGGCTGCGCACCTCAACCGCGTCGGGGTGTTGCTGCTGGATGCGCTCAAGCTCGTGCTTGTAACCATAGAACACAAGCAGGGGTTGCCCATTGGCTTCGTCCACCAACTGCTGCAATTCGTCCAGCTTGGCGCGATGCAGCACCACAGTGTTCCCGTCGCCGTCGTAAGCGGCACCACCGGTCATCTGCAACAGCTTGTTGGACAGCACCGCCGCGCTACCGGCATCGATGTAGCCATCGGCATACGGTAGCAGCATATCGCGCTCCATTTGTCGATACTGCGCCATCGCGTCGTTCGGCAAGGGTACCATGCGAATGATGTCTAGTCGTTCGGGTAGCTGCAAGTAGTCAGCCGTTTTCATGCTGATACATAAACCCTCAAGGCGTTTATATATCTCAGCTTCGGCACCCGACTTAGGCTCCCATTGCACCG
Source organism: Oscillospiraceae bacterium (assembly GCA_009784445.1). GTDB lineage: Bacteria > Bacillota > Clostridia > Oscillospirales > Acutalibacteraceae > WRMQ01. Next base: position 14,739 of record WRBQ01000016.1, on the reverse strand, counting down.
GGCGACCGTGGACGTACTTGGCGGCACGAAAATATTGCTCACGGTAGCCTGTCAGTGTACGCCCCAGTGCCTTGCCCTCATCCAGCAGGTAAATTTGTGACCACAGGCCAATCAAATCGCCCGGCGTGCCAGTCAGCCCAACAATGCGCTTGATATACTTGCGCACACGCTTCATCGCTCGGAACCTTCTGCTACCGGCAGACTTGAAGCCGCTGAGTTCATCGATCACCACCATGTCGAATGGCCACCGCTGCTTGTAGTGGTTCACTAGCCACTCCACGTTATCCACGTTGATGATGGTAATGTCGGCACCCTGCTGCAACGCGGCCATGCGTTGCGGGGCTGTGCCCACAGCTACCGCGCACGACAACCCACGCAGGTGTGCCCACTTGGCTATCTCGGGCGGCCACGTGTCCACCGCCGGGCGCAGGGGGGCGATAACCAGCACACGATCAGCGGTGAAATAGTCATACAGCAGCCGCAGCACGGCGGATAGGGTGATGACTGTTTTGCCTAGTCCCACGGCCTCATATCCAGCAGTAGTCCGGCGGCTTCGTGGTCAACGATGAATTGCTCTGCGAAACGCTGGTAGTCAAACGGCTGGTATATCATTCGGCATCACCTCCTCCGCTTCGCACAGGATAAACTGGTCTACACGCTCTTTGCTATCAACTGTCCACGGCAGGAGCCCTAGCCGTAGAAGTTCAAGGTGCCGATACAGCTGCCGTGGGTCGGGTGTTTTGCCGGGTGCTTTGGTCTCTACAAAAATGACTTTGCCGCCCGGTAAGCACACCAACCTGTCGGGCATCCCATCATTGCCCGGGCTCACAAGCTTGTAGGCTTTACCGCCCACCTCTTTCACACGGCGGCACAGATATTGCTCGACGGTTTTTTCTCGCATGTGTAGTCTCCTAATAGTTATATTATAATACTCGCACGCGCACACTCGCGCAGGCACACGCGTTGAGTATACGTGATTAGGTGTATTTAGGTACTATATACATTACCTAATATAATAATATTTTTTATTTATAATTAAGTGTTACAGTGTGACAAAAGGGGTAAAAACGTTGATAATAAAGAGTTTTCTGCTGTCACACAGTGCGTCACACTGCCGTAACACTGTCACACTGCTTTTGTCACACTTGCAACACTGTTGCTGCCTAATTTTGCAGTGTTACACCCGTTTTCAGGCTAAGTGTTACGCCGGTGCAGCCGCTGCAATCCGTACTGCGGGTGCCGTTTTTGCACTTTATCCCGCTCCCAGTTTGGCATCGTATTTAGCACCGCCGTGATGTCGCGGGATATTTTTTGGCTTTCAGCGAACCGCTGGACGCTGCCGCCAAAGCACTCCAGCCACACCTCGCGGGGGCATACCGTTGTGCGTTCCAGCGTGCCCGTTTCGGGCTTGCCAAAGTCCGCCATTGGTCGCCAAAACTCAAGCCGCTGGTCAATTGTCCTGCTAGCCCAGTCCGCGGGCAGCGGTCTTTCCAGCCACTCAACGATGGTATCGTGCATGCTCAATTTTTCCGTATGCGCCTCTTGTACGGCGCGGGCTTCGTCCTCCATTTCCGCCGATAGGTGCCATTTCTCACCGGCCCAGTACAGCCGCACGGCTTCAGATAGCAGCTGCTCGCGGTACTCCGCTGTGCGCAGGTGCAGTGTTTCGATGCCGCGCATGCCCACCTCAACTGCCCAGAATCGGCGACCGCCTGTTTGATCGCGCATGAACTCACGCTCGTTGGTTGTGCCGATAAACGCGCATTGCCGTGGGTGATCTTCAGAGCGCACCGCGTAGGCTGCGCGAAAACTGTCTACCATCTTGCTGACAAAGGCCTTGACTTGGCCCACCTCGTACTTGGTCATGGCGGCCATCTCGCCTACTTCAAGCAGCCACTTACTCCACAGCTGTTCATAGGCATCCTTGCCCGCCATGCTGTAGAGGCTGTCGCTGAACCACCGTTTGCTTGCCACCCATTCCGCCCATGAGGATTTACCGCAGCCCTGCGGGCCATAGAGCACCAGCATGTGGTCATGCTTGCAGCCGGGCTCAAAAATGCGTGCTACAAGCCCCACAAAGAAGCACTTAGTCACTGCACGTACGTAGGGGGTATCGGGGGCACCTAACATAAATAGGGCTTCTTCGACATCGCCCGTGTTGCTGTGCGCCTTGCCGAGCCGCTCGAGTTCCTCGCGTAGCGGGTGCCGCTTGCTTTCAAACATCGCCAGTTTGAGTGCGTCGGCGATTTTTGTTTTGTTTGTGAGGTGATATTTTTCTTCTAACCAGACCCGCAGCGCGGCGTCGTCCGTGTCCGTCCAAACATCGGTTGCGCGCAGGGCAAGAGGCGACCACGGCAGGTCGCCGCAGATGATAGGCCGTAGCCGGAACTCATCAAAGTAGAATTTACCCGCGACGCGCGCGTCGTGCGTGAGGATCACCACGATATTATTTGCTGTGGGAGCGACATTGCCCTTGCTATCATAGTTGAGCAGGTCACCCCACGTGGCGGCTTCGCCGTCATCGTCGAGAGCCTCTTTGAGCAACTCCAGCGATACCGCTTTATCTTTGCCTGCGAACTCGCACATGGCCATGAAGCTGGGCAGCTTGTTCACGGGGGTATCAGGTTTGGCGCGCTCGTCCTTGTCGCCAAATTTGTGCAACCGCACCATGTCGAAAGCATTGACAAGGCGTTCACCGCAGGGGTCGGTCGCGTGGTGGCTGTAGGCGAACGTGTCGCCATCGTAGACCACCAGCCCGCCCACAGTGCTACCCTCAGCGTAAGTATAGCGTCCATCGCCGCAGGGGACATATACACCCGGCAAGAACGTGTCAATGGCTGCGCTGACGGTGTGTGCCCGGCAGAACGCGCCGATGAGTCCCGGCTTTTCTAGTGGGTTGCCTTGCTTGCTGGCCAGTTTGCGTATGACCTCGCGCCGGCCACTGGTAGGCCACTGGGCGGTGTCGCGCCAGTCGTTGTATGTGGCCAGCACCGCGTCAACATCGAGGGGCTCGCCGTCCTGCACCTCAAAGCGATATTCGCCGTCACGGGGCACGCTGCCCCAATACATGAGCCGGTGCGGTTCATAGGTAGTGTCGTCGCAGCGATCAATGCCGATTTCCTTTGCCGCCCAGCGGCTGATCGCGCCGTATTCATCCGGCGTGACCGGGCGGCTTAGCGGGATAACCACGCGTAGCCGTGGGGCTTCAACTGTGTGGCTGTGCGTGCTGTACATCGCTGCCGCGCAGTCCAGCATGCCAACGTCAAACCACGGGTCTTCCCCGCTGGGCACGCTGTCAAGGTCGAGCGTGAGCAGGCTGCGGCTGATAACCGCATCAGCCTTGCGCCGCCCGCCGCGCAGCTGCCCGCCAACAAAGCCACCCACGTCCTTAATTTCATCACGCCGAGATTTCGGCAGGGCTTTGTACTCGGCAACACTCTCTTGCGTGCGCGTCGGCTCACTGAGCCGCTTGATGAGCGCATCCCACGTCGTTTCTTCGTTTTTCCAGTTGATGCATTTCCGGCTGTCGCCGGTTGCGATGGTTAGTTTCATGGTGTAGTCCACCTTGTTTTTTTTTGCGGGCTATTTCTTCAACCGCACTTTGTCTTTGGGCACATACGCGATGATAACTTCAGTCGGAAACTCACTTTTGACCAAGTGCAATAGCATGCACTCTAGCACGTTAGCAGCCCACCGTTTTAATCTCATAACGACAACCTTTCTATGCATTAAGCAGTTTTATCAGCGCATGGATACCGCGCTCGCGGTCGTAGCCTTGTATCTTCCCAGTGCCCGCCCAAAAATTGAATAGCTTGTCGTCGGATTTGCGGCGACAATGGAAGTGGCCGATACTTTCGTTCTTGATGGTGAACTCAACGCCTGCGGCGGTTAGCTGCTCGATAGCGTACTGAACTCGCGCAGGGGTTTTCGCAACGCGGGCTTTATACTCAAGATGAAAGCCCTCAAAGTCTTCTCTGCCCATTGTGCGGTTACCTCCATTCACTACAGTAGAACCTACCCGGGTCGTCTATTTGTGGGCGGCTATCCCACCTAAAATTGTGATTTTCGATTGCTGAAGCTATTTGCTCAATGGCGGTTTCTGCATTTTCACGCCCAACTAGTTCTTCTACTGCTAGCCGTAGCGCACCATCTTCTTCAAACCGCCATAGTGGGAACTCGTCAACGGTGAACGTTGAATTGTCGCAAGACCCTGCGTCATAAAACCAGCATGTGCGACAGCATTTTTCTGGCATACACTCAATCCTTTCGATAATAATCTGCTTCAAACCCCGCCGCACGCAACGGTAAGCCGTTTGCCCACGGTAGTGGCTGCGCCATGACCTCACACACTTCGTCCACCGTCACGGACGCAGGGGCCTCAATCACCACCTCATCGTGCACGTGGGCTACAATCTCATAGCCCTCAGCGTGCAATGCAAGCAGCGCAGCAGCCAAACAGTCACGTGCGGCGGCCTGCACAAGGTTCTCCACCAGTGTGCCGTACCACGTGCCGTTCGTGACCCAGTTCTTACCTAGCTTCGTTTGAAAGTGAATGCTGCCGCCCTTGATACTGGGGCGCACATAGCTAAGACTGCGGCCACTGGGCATATGCAATCGTAGTAGCGGGCCGTCTTTGTAGTAGAACGCCCCTTGCGTCAAGTGACCGTGCTTTTTCTCCACGATAGCCCTTTTCGCTGCGGGTTCCATGCTGCGCCATAGTTTCATGATAGCGGGGCTGCCTGCGCGCCAGCGGTTCACGATGTCGCTCGCTTCGTTTTCGGTGAGGTGGTAGCGATATTGCTGCCGGGCTTGGGTGCGAAATTTCGGTGCCCCCATGCCATACCCAAGTGCCAGCTCGGCCACCTTGCCGCGTGCGCGTTCGGGGCTGGATTTGGTGACGCTGCCGTGCGGCAGTCCAAAGAGCCGTTCCGCGCTGCGTTCGTAAATCAACCCCTCGCCATTGAACTCATCCATGCGCCACTGCTCGCCAGCAAACCACGCGAGCACGCGGGCCTCGATGCTGTTGAAGTCGGCCACGATGAACCGGGTGCCTGGTCGTGGGATCAACGCAGTGCGCAGCAGCTGCGAAAGCGTGTCAGTTTGTGGGTAGAGAAGCCCGAACACCTCATAGTCGCCGTCGCGCACTAGCTGCCGGGCGATATCAAGATCGGTGTCCGGCATTAGGTTTCGCTTTAGATTTTGTAGCTGGATGCCTTTACCAGTCCAGCGCCCAGTTGATGCACCGTGAAACTTGAACGTGCCCCGCGCCCGGCGGTCGTCGCCCGTCCAGCGCAGCATCGCGCCGTATTTTTTCGTGCTGGTTTTTGTCAACTCCCCGCGCAGGGCAAGCATTTCGTCCACACGCGGGTCATTGCACGCAGCACTAACCTCGTCAATCAACTCCTTGCGCAGGCTATCTATGGCCACACCGCAGGTGCTTTCAATCCAGCGTTTTATCTGCGCGGCGGAGTTGGGGTTTGCGCCATCAGTCAACTCCGCAAAGCGTTCCGCACTGTGCTCTTTGGCCATGTCATCAAAGTGGTTGGCATTGGCCGCAAACTCAATATCGACCATCACGCCACGGTCGTTGATACGCTGATCAAGCTCCCACAGGCGGTACTCGCTTTCGGGGATTTCGTAGGCCAACAAGCTATTACGGATGGCGCGTTCCGCCACCACGTCTTGTCTGCAGTATTCCACGAAGTCCGCCCAGCGGTCGGGTGCATGCACGGGCAGATTGCGCTCGCGCTTGCCGTTGACTTTTGTGGGTGCGCAGGGCTGACAAAAATACTTGATGAGCTGGTCGCCCGCCTTGTCTTTCTGCGCGTCCTGCGGCAGTTTCATGGCCGTACCCACGGTGCCCAAGCTATCGGGCAGCCCTAGTTCAGCGGCCAACATCTGCGTGCACTGCCATTGTTCCGGCGGCATCGCCATGCCCAGCCACGCGGCCAAACAAACACGCTCAAACTGCGCGTTGAAAGCCGTCTTTGTCACTGCGGGGTCAACCAGTGCCGCCAGCACCTCATCGGGCAGGGTTTGCCCCTGTGCGTAGTCAACAACCTGCACAGGGGCATCGTCAAAGGCGTAGGCCAGCAGCAGCACTTCAAAGTCACGGTCACCCGCGTAGATGTACACACCACAGTCTTTCAAAGACGTGGGGGAGTAGGTTTCGATGTCCACACTTAACGTGCGCATGGTAGCCCCCCCCTCTATTAAAATACTTCGTCATCGTCTTCGTCGAAGTCATTGACGTTGGTCACACCACCGCCCAATGGTTCGCCGTCTTCAAGCTTTTGCACGGCACCCAGCCCGAAGCTTACGCCAGCATTGCCGCTTTGCTTGTAGCCGAAGGCATTGATGATGGCCTTGCCGTAGCAGCCGCTGTAGAAGTCTTGGCGGTCGATGATTTCGTTTTTGTCTTCGTCCACCACTTTGGGCGGGTTTTTGCTTGTGGCAGTTAGCACGTAGTGCCCTTTGCATTCGGGGCCGAACGGTTCACCACCAGGGCGCAGGCCGTCACCGTCGTGCACGGTGCCGCAGCCCGGGATTGGCGCGTCGCTTTCGGGCGGCAGGGCTTTGCCGTTTTTGTCTTTGTAGGCTGCCCGCGCCGCAGCTGCGGCGGCTTTCAAGCGTTCGATGGTCACTTTGTCTTTTTTATTGATAAGAATGGTTGTGCTGAATTTGGGCTCGCCGCCGTTGTTGCTGTAACGTTCAAACACGTGAACGTAGCTAAAACGGACTTTGTTGGTTACGACTTGGGTAGGGCTTTTTGCCATGATGTTGTTCCTCTTTTCTGTTAATTGTCAAACGCTGCAATCAGCTGTTCGTCGGGTTGATAGGGCGGGCGTTTATCGCTTTCAGGCACCAGCGTTGGCTTGCCCGGCGGCTTCTCTATCGTGTCGCCCAGTGCGTCCTCAAGGGTGATTTTGAGTGGTTTCACAAGTTTGGTTAGGTTGGTGAGGGTTTCTAGCTGACGCGGTCGCCACACCATGCTTTCCGTACACCCAGCGGCGATGAGCTTTTCAGCTGCCACAACAGGGTCTTTGATGACGCGGTCACTGCGCCCCGCCACCATCTTCCAGCCAGGCACAGGCTCGCCGCTAAGCAGTAGGCTCTGCACGTGATCCTTTACGCCTTTGAGCCACTTTTCCATGCCTGCGGCTCTTTGTAAGATATCGGCTAGCTCTTCGCGGCTAAGCAGCGCGGGGGCTACGTCGTCTTCATCAAACAACGCAACAAGCTGCGCATTTTTTGTGCGACACTCGAATCGTGCGCGACAGAACTGGCACGCGTCTTCGCTGGGATTAAATGTCCCAGGGCCGTCATAGGCTTCGCGGGCTTTGGGTACGACCACGTCGTCAGCCCACGCCAGTAGTTCGACCATTGCGACTTTCCACGTGCTGGGTTCGTCGCTCATACGGGGTTGGTGCACAGTCATGCGCACTGTGTCGATACGGTAGATGTCGCCGTACTCAGCGTAGGCACCCAGTGCGTAGAGCATCATTTGCGGGTTTTCTTCGGCTTCGACTTTGACGTTAGCCCCATACTTGAAGTCGATAACATCCATCGTGCCGTCGGCGATGATAATGCAGTCGGCAGTGCCGAATCCGTCGGGCACCCATCGGGAGAAGTCTACGCGTTTTTCGAGTGCGATGAGTGGGTCGGGGCAACGTTGAGTAGCTTTTACGTATCGGCCGCACACAAGATCGGCGTAGGCTTCAGCGGCTTCGCGCATTTCCTGCGGAGCGCCCTCAATGCTTGGCGCAAAATCTGCGGCCATGTCGAGCAATTCGCATGCCGCTATCTCAGCCCATTCGTGCGCCTGCGTCCCCTCAGCAGCGTACTCGCTGGTGGTGTCGGGAAACTGTTCTTCAAGCGTTGGCGCGGCGGTGCAGTGCAGCCAGCGGTGTGCGCTGCTGGCACTCAATTTTGCGTGTTCACCCGGCATTGTGAAGTACCTCCCACAGTTTTGGGTAGGCGCTTTCGACAACGCCGTCAAGGTGATTCACCCCCAATTGGGCGAATGCGTCAAGGATGGCCTGCCTTTTGCCGGCGTCTTTGAGTTCTTTGCATTTTGCGCGCAACGTTGTCTTATTGATTGCGGGCACTGTTGCCGTAGCCGCTGGTGCAGGCACAGGTCTTTCGGCAGCCACCTGCATAACAGGCTCGGGGGTAGGATATGACCCAGGCGTTTTTGGCGCACCGTCTTTCACTGGCGCACCGAATAACAGGTCGGCGGTGAACCGTATAAATTCGGCAGCCTTTTGCGGTTCGACGGTATTTAGGTCTAGGGTAAATTGCATAGGGTTTCCTCCAGTCTTTTTTTTGACTCAAACATAAGTTCGCGATTCGGGCAGCCCAGTGGTTCATATAGGCACTCGACTTTCTCGCTCAATGGCGTTTCTGAGCTTGTGCAGCCCGTTTTGCACTAAAACGTTTGCGCGCCAAGCGGTAACGCCCATGCAAGCAGCGACTTTCTCAAAGGTTCTCGCCTCGTCATCGTCCAGACCGAAGCGCAAGGTTAGTGCCTGCTGCTCTCGCAATGTCAGTCTGCGCCAGTGCGCACGGGTGCGTTGGAAAAGCTCACGCTGCTCTAAATCATCTTCGGGCGATAGGTCACGGCTTGGCTCGATGTCCATCAAGCGGAGGTTTCCAACGACCGGCGCGTCCAGCCGAAGGGGTTCCTGTTTTCGCATAAGACGATTACGGTAAGCGAGGACGTGAGTGATGTATCCCCGAACTCGCCAGCCTACGTGCGTTGAAAAAGCATAACCGTGTTCGCTGTCGTATGTCCTTGCGGCTTTTACCATAGCCAGCTGCACCAGCGAGAACAGTTCATCGTGCTCGATGCCGCAGTTGCGGTGCCGATACATGAAAAAGTCGACCAAGTGCATGTTGTCTTCGCACAGCTTGCGTTGCTCTGGGGTCAGCATAGCCCCCCCCCCCTTTTTTTACAACTCATCGCGATCAACTCCTTTCGGTGGCAAGGTTATCGGCTGCGCGTCATCACTCAGATTGTTGCGTTTTGGCATAAATGCGGCGATAGCGACAACCCCGAGTAATGTGACGCAGACGATTGCGGTAATAATAACTCCCGATGTCATGTGAAGGCCTCCTCCCTAAGTTTGTTTTTGAGTTTTGCGAGGGCATTTTGCCGTAGCCGTGACACGTAAGCCTGCGTCAAGCCAAGCTGTTTTGCCACGTCACACTGCCGCTTGCGCCCCACAAAAATCTCGGTAAGTATGTAGCGGTCACGCTCGGGCAGTGTGACCATATGTGCTAGCAGGTCTTCGCTTAGCTCAATGCGCTCCAATGCATCATGCAGCGGAGGCGCGCCATCTGGAACTATGTCGCTAAACGTTGCGTCGGCGGTGCAGTTCAGTGGCGCATCCAGCGACAACACTACCGCTTTTCGGCTAGAGACATTGCGTTTTCGCACTTCGCAGAATATCTCACAGTAAATGCAGCGACCAGCGAAACTGCTAAACGCTAGACCGCGCGTCGGGTCATAGGATATCGCGGCTTTGCATAGCCCCAGCTGGGCAAGAGACACAATGTCGTCATACTCCAGCGCGCAGTTGCGGTACTTGTTGGCGAAGAAGTAGACCAGCTTTATGTTTTCTTCGCAGCGTTTTTTTTGTTCGGCGGTCATCATACGAACGCCCACACTAGTACGTAGGCTGCCCGGCCCCCTGCGCCAAGTAACGCCGCCGCGCCCAGCCATTTGAGTAAATCCCAGTTGCTGTATTGGCCTATCACGTCCGGGTCATGCGTAAGGTGAAACATGATTTTTTCGGCTATGTTCATGAACTTCCTCCCCTATAAATTTGGAGCCTGCCGGAGTTGCACCGGCATCCACTCATAGCTCCATAGTGCTGTGCATTACGCCGCACAGCGTAGCGATCTAAGGGTCAGCAGACAGAGGGGGGGGGCTACAGGTTCAGCCTTTTCACCGAAAAGCGCGTTTGCCAGTTCGTGCACCAGCTTCAAGCCTACGAGCATACGCATAAGACCAAGATGAGGCCCGCCTTTCTCTGTGAGTTCGTCTTTGTTCATAGCCACCTTAGTTGCGGCCTCTATGAACTGCTCGCGCGTGATTACCAGTTGTTCCGATGGTTGTTGCATGTGTTGTTCCTCCTAAAATTTTTGCAAGCGGCAGGAGTTGCACCCACCGCGCAGGGTATGGAGTTCCCTGCGCCGCACTGACGGCTTGCATAATGCCGTACACTTTACACCGCACGGCAGTTGACTTCATTCACTGACATGGAAGCCCTGTTTTCGTTTGACAGCGGCATTGTCGCGCCTCGCCATGTGCGCCTCGAAGTCTTTCATTGCCTCAATGTCTTCCTCGTACTGCCGTCCGACTTTTTCGATGGCACGTTCCAGCAGTTCGGTAACGCCGTCGGTATACTGACCCTTGCTGTAGCCCTCGCGTGCCTCCCAGAGCTGAAGCAGGCGGACACGCTCATCGTCGGTGATGTCGCCGAACCCATACATCTCGTCTATATCACCCGGGCGGTCATAGCTGTCTAGGTCGGCAAACAGCCCGGATTCATCAGCAAGCTGTTTCTTGGTTTTAGCCCCAGTCATCCGCTTACGGTAGGAGGATAGGCCAACCCGGATGATGTCGCGTGCCGCTCGAATTTCACGTTGGCGCTGACGGTTCTTTGCGATGTCTGATTCGTTCACTGAATGCCCTCCTTCAAAAATCACTCCTTGGTTTTGCTTGCATGTTGCCGCACTAGGCGGCACGTGTTAATTTTCGCTCTTTTGGGCAGGCGTTTCGGTTTTCTTGGAGGTGATAGGCTGCACAATAGCCGTTAGCACGCCGCCAAATATTGCACAAACCGTTGCAACTAGAAACACGCTCCCAAGCCATATCCAAAAGCTGCTTAGCATAAACCGCCACCACTCTACGAACCACATAACAAATCATCCTTTCCAGCCATGCGCAAGGCCATGCTGCGCACTGTTTGTGCAGCAATGCTGCTGGCCAGCGCGTCTATATCCAAGCCTTGCATGGCGATGTCGTCACCGGAAAGCCAACGCTCAAACCGGGAGCGAGCTATTGCATAATCCCATGCGCCTGTTTGCTCGCTTTTTGTGGGTACTGCAAATGGATAATTACGTTGCCCGGTTTCGGCGAAAAGCTTTGCATCCTCCCGCAGTACACGTATCGCCCAGTCTGCGCCTTTGCCCATTGTGCGGGCAAATTCTTGTACGCTCATCATTTCAGACGTCATGACACTATTCCTTCGTTTATTTTATCAGCGCGAAACTTACTGCTTGCAAAATCACGGTCATCCCATTCGCAGTGCGTCGCCAGATAGTCTTTAGCAATTGCAATGGCGGTTTTTGGGCTATCAGCCTCAACAGCACTCATTTCTTTGCAACCCTGATATGGGCTTCTGCCGTACTTCCAAGTGACCTTATACCGGTTTGTTTTCATTGTAATCCACCTTGTTGCTTGGTATCAACTTCGCCGCGTTTCCAGCCATGTGGTTTCTGCTTCCATGAATTTTTCTAACGAAACGCCAAACACCGTGCATAGTTTTGTGGCGAGCGACAGATCGATTTTTACTTGTCGCGCACCAGCTTCAATTTGTTGGTAATATTGAGAGGTTACGCCAAGCGCGTCAGCAACAATTTGTTGAGTTAATCCAAGCTCTTTTCTCCACGTTTCAAAATGTTTTCTCATTCTTAATACTCCTTTCCAACGGTTTGTTGATATTAGTATATCATACAGGGAACGATATGTCAACGATTTGTTGGGAAATTCCCGTGATTTGTAGGTTTGCACAAAACAATACCAACATTTTGTTGAATGTGTTGACAAATCAACAAAATGTTGGTATTATAGTTTAAGGAAAGGTGGTCGCTATGTACTATTTGCGTGAACTACGAGCCAAAAAATGCGTTTCCCAGCAGACTATTGCGGATTATTTGGGTATAACAAACCAAGCATATAGCAATTATGAAAACGGCAAGCGCGAAGCTGATTACGAAACTCAACTTAAACTTGCAGAGTATTTTGGCGTTCCTCTTGATGCGCTATTTCGTGGCGCGGCAACCAGTGGTCGAACCTACCGCGTGCCTATATTAGGCACTGTTGCCGCCGGGCTACCTATCGCCGCGCAGCAGGATATAGAAGGACACACATATACCACTCTAAATGGTGGCGCAGAATACTTCGCTCTGCGCGTCAAAGGCGACAGCATGGACAGGGCGCACATCCCTAACGGCTGCTTAGTTATCGTGCGTCAACAAGAACGCGTTGAAAATGGCGAAATAGCCGTGGTGATCGTCGGTGAAGAAAACGGCACCGTGAAGCGATATAAGCAAGAGGGTGATACCGTGCAGCTCGTCCCAGTTTCATTCAACCTAGACCACGAAACACAAGTGCACAAAGCAGGTGATGTTCGCGTGGTTGGACTAGTCAAGCAAATTCAAATTGAACCGTAACCAGTTGCTTTTGCGGTTGAAATATAGTGTGTGGGGTAGAATTATGGACAAACTCCGTGGAGTGTGGTGGAAAGTGTTGCGTATAGCCTCTATAGTCGGTTTAGCTATATTTGGTATAGCCACGCTAGGATTTGCGACCAACATGCATGAAGACGGAAGTGTTGGCGGACTTATATTATGCTTGCTCGTAATAGGCGGACTAGCTTTTGGCCTAATCAAGGTTCAAAAGAAAATAAAACAACCGACCGCGCAAGCTACGCAGACGATTGCACAGCCCATGAATACGCCTCTCGCACCCAGACCACAACACTTTGATGATATGGATGGACATGAGTTTGAGCGATTTTGTGCTAAAGTATTGCTTGCAAATGGTTTTCAACGCGCAGATGTCACGCGAGGCAGCGGTGATTTTGGTGTAGATATCCTTGCAGAAAAAGACGGAATTACATACGCTATACAGTGCAAGAGGTATAGCAGCAACATCGGTAACACAGCGGTACAGGAGATATATTCTGGTCGTGATTTTCATAAGCGGCATATTGGCGCAGTTATGACAAACCAGTTTTTCACGCGAGCCGCAAAAGAAACGGCAGAGCGCACTGGCGTGGTTTTGTGGGACAGGGACTGGCTAACTCAACAATCGAGAATGTTGCAGCCGATAAATCCGATTAATTTCCACCACGCCGACCGGTGCACTGCGTGCGATGCCGCTTTGCGTGTTGATGGCGCAAAAACTCTTGAGTTTTGCACAATGTGTGGGGAAAAACAAATTTCGATTGCAAAATAAAAAACCGCCCCGGTGCAGGTAAACACCGAAGCGGCGGCAAGCAAGCTTGCCAAATGAGAGTAGTTCCATTATATACCATATTTTGCGATTTGTCAACAATTTTTTATAAAAATTACGGATGTGATAACTATGCCAAGAAAAGCAAACGGCGAGGGCACTTTCGATGTGTTGCCTAGCGGTAAAACCAGACTGCGTGTGACAGTGGATGTTGACGACATACCAGTTCGCAAGGCATTTGTTGGCCGCAACAAAACTGAGTGTCGCCGCCTGCGCGATGAGTGGCTGCAAAGCGAAAACAAGGTAGCAGTTGAAAAGGTGCAAACCCTGCAGCAATGGTCTGTGCATTGGATGGAATTTTACTGCAAACCCAACGTGGCGTATGCCACACACACGCAATATCAGATGTACCTAGATAATCACATTTTGCCCTTTAAGCTTGGCAAGGTCACGCTTGGTGATATGAAGCTGACTGACGTGCGTCCCGCCCACATCGCGCGGCTGTATGCCGATGCGTGCAATAAAGCAGGGCAGCCGCTTTCGAGGTCGGCAGTGAACAAGTTCCGCGTTATCCTGTCCGGCGTATTCAAAACCGCCATTGATAACTGCTTGTGCCAGCGCAACCCAGCTGCTGGGGTAAAACTCCCCGAACGAGAAAAAGCCCCGATTGTGATATACACCACCTCGCAAATTCAAAAGGTTATTGATGCCCTTGAAAGCAGCATGGCCGGCGCATACATCGCCATCATGCTGCACACAGGCCTACGGCCGGGGGAGTTCCTTGGGCTTGAATGGAAAGACGTAGATGAGCTAAACCAACGCATCTATGTCAAACAGTCGCTAAAAGCAACTGCGCAAGGAAAGCAAGTCACACCCGGCACCAAGACAAAGCGCAATCGTGTTGTGCCCTACGGTGATGCGCTACAGCCCCACCTTGACCGCATACCACGCCATGGCGATTTTGTCGTTGCTCGGCAGAGAAATGGCGAATATACTCATCACACGCACGATAGTTTCAAGGTCGTCTTCGACGGCTTCTTCGCAGAACTCAATGCTGCGCTTGAAACCCCACTGCCGCGCACCACGCCGCATAAATGCCGCCATACGTTTGCCACCTACCTGTTGCAGGGCGGCGCAGATATCCGATACGTGCAAGAGCTACTTGGCCACTCCACAATCACTACCACCGAGATCTACACACAAGTAGATGTTGATGCGCTTCGTGACAATATCGTGAAACTTACCTATTGACCTTTGCGGCGATTTATGCTATACTAATTCAAGCGGTTTTCTTCGCGCGTTGGTCACGATTGGTCGCGCGCTACCAAAACGCACTTGCCCAAATCCCGCAAACCCTTATATATCAACGTGCCGCTGTGGTGGAATTGGCAGACACAAGGGACTTAAAATCCCTCGGTAGAAATACCGTACCGGTTCGACCCCGGTCAGCGGCACCAGCGGCGAGTCGCCGCGGACAGTTCGCGCGTTCACTT
>WRBQ01000015.1 GCA_009784445.1 Oscillospiraceae bacterium | reverse complement strand
CTGGGGGTCAAGAGGCCGGGAGTTCAAGTCTCTTCACTCGGACCAGCAGAAAGCCCGAAACAGCTGAGTTTTAGCTGCTTCGGGCTTTTTCATTTTTGCTTGCAAAGTGGCCACTACTGGAACTATACTGGAACGCTACCAGAATAGCCCGGCCAATTCGCGCGAATATGTTTCGCTCACTTTGATGGCAGCTTCAGGTCGAATGTGCAAATATCCGCGCGTGGTTTCAATTTCGGAATGGCCTGTGAGTCCCGCGATGACTTCCAGTGGCACATTCAGCGACTGCAAATTCGTCACGTAAGTGTGCCTGCAACAATGCGGTGTCAGCGGGCGAACGCCCTCAATTTTGCTCATCATCGTGGTGTACTTCGCGCGGAACGTACGCATGTTATACACGCTGCCCGGCTCGCGGCCATCCCATGCGTAGGGATTCGCGTTCACCCGCAGAAAGAGCGCACTGCCTCGCACAAACGCAGGCACCGGGATGTCTCGCTTGCTTAGTTGCGATTTTGTATGCCCAGGATTGAGCACGGTTCGACCTTTGATGTTCTCGGCCGCTTGCCGCACGTGAATCATGCTGCCATCCGGCGCGATGTGTTCCTGCTCAAGGCAGACGATTTCCTGCAAGCGCAGCCCCGTGCCAATCATCAGCCTTATTGTATGCCCAAGCCGATTGTCGGGCAGTTGCCGGAACAAGATTGCGACTTCCTCACGGGTGAAAGCATCTTTTGTGCTCTCGATTTTCTTGCGCTTGAGCTTGTCCGCAAACCGCACTGGGTTTTTGATGATGAGGTCGTTCGCCTCCGCTTTGTGGAAGATTTGGTAAAGCATGACGCGATATTTCTTCACGGCTGATTCTGATTTCTCTTTCTGCTTGGACTTGAGGAATATTTCTACATCCAGCGGCTTAATGGAGCGCAATTTGCGTGTGCCGAACGCCTCTTTCAGCGCGATGAGCGTGTAACGATAGCTTTCATACGTCACCGCGCTAACTTGGTCTTGGTGCCCCGCATACCACGTGTCAGCCCACTCCGTAAAAGGGATGTCTGGGTCGATGGTCAGCCCCATGGCCTGCTGATGCCGAAACTCCGCAACCTTCGCTTTGACTTCCCTCTGTGTTTTGCCGTAAAACGATTTCCGCTTGCGTTTGCCATCCGTGCCGTAACCAAGCATGAAAGTCTGCTCCCACAGACCATCAGGCCGCTTGCGCATATTGCCCTCGCCGTTGCCGCGTTTCTTACTCATATGGCAGCCTCCCCTCGAAGACCATGCCGCGCACAGCCTCGCGAGCACAGGCTTCGGCGTTTGCGCCGCCGCCCATTTGCTCGGCAATTCTGTCCACCGTGTCGTGATGCCAACGGGCGTGTTCGCGCAAGTGCTCTTGTAGCGTGCCCTCAGCTTTCAGTTCGGCAAGCAGCTGCGGCTCGTGCTCTTCCATAAAAATGAGCATGGATTGTTCTGTCGGGGTTGGACTCCAAGTTTTGTTGTTCATTCGTGTTTTCCTTTCTAAGTTGGGGTACACACCCCGCCGAAGGAACAACACGCAGCCTAATTTGCGTACTGCTGCTTCGGCAGTTGTGCATACATGTTGAGAAGTGGTGCTACCGTCCAAAGTGTCGCCGCTTCTCTTCTTTTATTGCTTGATTCATGGCGTTAGCCTCCTTTCATCGCCGCATCCATTATACCATAAATTTCATCTTAAATCAATCCGCTTTGCTGATCAATCCAACGGGTTAAGTGGTCTTTCGGCACCATCATCCGCTTGCCGATTCGCAGTGTTGGGAAGCCCCGCGAGTGCATCAGCTCGTAAGCTCCCGCCCTCAAAATCCCCAGCACCCCAGCTAGTTGATTCGCGTTAAGCATCAACGGAAGATGCTCGTATGACGTGTGATTTTTCATTTGCTTTCCTCCTCAATTTCAGTTATCTTGCGTCCCGCGCTTTAACGCCGCGCTTTCTTCTTTCTTCCTCCACTATCATTTCTTTAATGGGATACGGCACTTTCGCCCAGCGTCGTCGCAGTCGCTCGTGTTTCTGCCAAAGCTGAATGAACTCCGGCGTTTGCGTTGTTCGCTTGAACTGTTGTACAGGTTGGTGCTCTCGCTGGGTTTCGATGGCAGGTTCGCCACGCTCAAGCATCGGCCACCGTGTCGCCATGTGCGCGTAAAACTCATTTTGCCAGCGGTGCATGGCTGCCCTGTTGCCGAGGATTTCTTTTGCGCTGAGCCACTTATCTTTCGTCAACGGCACAAAGCAAAGATGCATATGCGGCGTTTTTTCGTCCATGTAAACGACGGCTGCAAAGATGTTTTCCTCGCCAATTTTGTCGCGCATGAAGTCATATGCGTGCTGGAAAAACTCTCTTTGCTTTTCCGCTGGTAAAGCTCGCATAAACTCCGGCGTGGCGGCGACGAGCGTGTCAATCATGCGGACGCTGTCTTTGCGAGTGCGGCACTTCGCGTCCTCAATTCTGCGCTGAACTTCGTGGTGATATTTCCCCTGCGGCACTTTGATATGAAAGTTTTCTTTGCTACGATTGATGTCAATATCCGGGTTGCTTTTGTACGCTTCTTTGCCGCGCTCGTGGTGTTTTTCGATGGCGCCTGTCGCACCACCCTTGTGCTTATTCATGCGAAGTATTGCGTATGGCATAGTTCCCCCTTTCTCTTTATGTTGGGTCAAATCATCGCACCCGCTTGTACACCTTTTTAAGGTGTAACACACTAGACTTTGTTCCAAAGTCCGTGTGGCGGGGCTGCCGCCCCTGCGCCCCGCACCGGCGGGAACGACGAGTGTGCGCCTCCTTTCCGTTCAATATCGTACTGGTTTATTTGTATTACAACAGTTCATTTGCGTTCTGTCAAGTTTTTTTGAAAAATATATTTCATTTTTGAACGGAATGTGGTATAATAGGTGCTGGAGGTACGTTTAACATGAGAATTGGTGAGAAAATTAAGAAGTTCCGGCTAGCGCGTGAGCTATCCCAAAAACAGCTTGCGATTATGTCCGGCATGAGCGAACCCGCCGTGCGAAACTACGAGCTTGGTAATCGCACGCCGTCGTTCAAGCAGCTGGAGAAACTGGCCTTTGCGTTGAAGCTAAGCCCGTATGCTTTGGCTGAGTCTTGCCTTGAAAACCGCCATGGCGTGATGCAGGTGTTATTCAGTATGGAAGATGACTTCGGTCTGCATCCAGTTGAAGTTGATGGACAAGTCATGCTTTGTATTGACCGACAAAACAAAAAAACTGCACCAACCTCGCCGGAAGATGACCTCTGGGATTGGTGCAGGGTTCTCAGCGAACTGCAAACTGGGGCGATTACGCAAGAGGAGTATGATGAGTGGAGATATGCCTTTCCTAGGGGGAAGGTGGAGAGGGAGAAAAGGGGTAGGAATAGCCTTAAGAAAAATAATAGCTGATTGTTTTTTGAAAGAATCTTTTAGAAAGGGATACTGGATTTATGTGGTGCAAAGGTTGTGAACGCGAAACAAACAGTGAGATATGCGAACTCTGTTGCTCGGTTACAGAGCAGGACATTCCGCTTGTGATATATTGGTGTGTTGATTGCAAAGCTCCTATCATCAAATACGCAAGCGATATAGATAAAGACATCTGCCCGTTGTGCGAGCGAAAGACATCATACCTTTGTGCCGATTTAAGACCAGTATTCCCCGAAGAACGACTGTTGTTTGAAATTTTACAGGGAAAGCCCCTCGCTTACATCAATGACAGCGTGTGGGCATCGAATAACCGTTATTATATCAACGGCAAGTCAGTTGCCATCACAACGAAATTTTATAAGAAAGTGCCGTCGGAAGTAATCCGTGAGCAGCTCAATGAGTTCAAAGCGCAAAACAACTCGGTCGCTTTTGATGAGTATATCAAGAAATTTGTTGAGTTGAACAAGGCACGGCTTCACTATATCATTGACGAAGCACACTCCTTTATCGCTGATACGGTCAAGAGCTATACGAGAGAATGTGTTGTTATTTCCTTTTCGGGCGGTAAGGATTCAACTGTCACCGCCGATTTAGCCGTAAAAGCGTTGGGCGACCCATCCCTCGTGCATATCTTTGGAAACACAACGCTTGAGTTTCCTTTGACTATTGACTACGCCGACCGTTACCGCAAGGACAATCCTAAAGCCATTTTCAAGACGGCAATCAATCGTGAGCAGGACTTCTATAAAATATGCGAGGACATCGGTCCCCCTGCACGGATGCTTCGTTGGTGTTGTACGATGTTCAAAACAGGCCCCATAACAAGGGTCTTGAACAATATGTATCGGGATAAGGACATCCTCACTTTTTACGGAATTCGTAAATGTGAATCGGTAAACAGGAGTAAATACAACCGTATTGAGGACGATGCGGAATCAATCAAGATACAAAAACAGACTGTGGCATCCCCGATATTCCTTTGGAAAGATATTGATATTTGGCTCTACATATTCGGCGAGGAAGTTGATTTCAACGATGCCTACCGTTTGGGATATGATCGTGTTGGCTGTTGGTGTTGTCCAAACAACAATGAACGAGCGCAATTCCTTTCACAAATATATATGCCGGAGCAGTATGAGAGGTGGCACAGCTTTCTTGTAAGCTTTGCGAAGCGCATCGGCAAACCCGACCCCGAAGAATACATAGATTCGGGCAAATGGAAAGCCCGACAAGGCGGAAACGGCTTGGAAGCGGCGCAGGATGTCAAGATTCGGTTTACGAACTGCACGACCGAAGATAACGCAAAAGTCTACCAACTGAACAAGCCGATTGATGACTGCTTCATCGAATTGTTCATCCCATTCGGACGAATCGTCCCGGAGCTTGGTCGCAAGCTCATCAATGAAACCATCGTGGTCGATGTGAATACCAATGTGCCGATTCTTTCAATCCAACCGTTCGCTCAAGATGGTTACGATTACTCGGTCAAAGTTAAGACGATGAACGTGGCGAAACACGATGACCTACAGCGCATGGTCGGCTATCAGGTAAAGAAATACAATGCTTGCCGCCGCTGTTTGAAATGCGAGTCACTTTGCCGATACGGTGCAATTTCTATTATCGGCGGCGATTACCATGTAGGCGATGCGAAATGTAAACGCTGTAAGATGTGCGTGACTGCGAAATATCTTGAGGGCGGCTGCCTGATGGAAAAATATTTGAAGACGAAAGGGTAAATTGACATGAAATTTCGCGCACATGATACATTTTTCATAAGAAAAGGTTGGCTCTCAAAAGGCATGAGAAATGTGCTTGCCAATCCTGATGTGTTTGTCAGCCGTGAGAACAATCCGATGGACGTTCTTGGCATCGGCGCGAACATGGTTAAGGCTATGCGTTATTGGATGGTCGCTGTTGGCTTGACCACTGAACCAACATCGGGACAGCGTGTTCAAAAACCGACACACTTGGGCGAAATCATCAATGACAATGATCGTTATTTTGAGGAAATGGGAACGCTGTGGCTGCTACACTATCAGCTTGTCAAGGCAAGCGAGGGCAAGGACACCGAAGCTACATCATGGTGGTATTTTTTCAATGAATTCAAAGCCGGAGAGTTCACGAGGGATGACTTTCTTACCCAACTGAATAAATACCTACGCAACAGCGATGAGGGCGAAAAGCCTGTGCGAACGATTGAGGATGATTTCAACTGCATCATCAGCACCTATGTCCCACGAATGAAATCAAATCCTGAAAAGGTTCGCCCCGAAAGCAACATTGACTGTCCACTTGGCGAACTCGGATTGATTGATATTGTTGGCACAGAGAAGAATGGCAGCCGATTGAAAATATACCGAAAGAGTGCGCCGAAGAAAGATGCATTACATCCGTTGATTCTGCTTGCGGTTATTTTAGACAAGGCCAACGGAGCAGGTCAAGTTCGCATATCATCCATTCAGAATGATAACGGCAACGCAGGAAAGGTTTTCAATCTTGACATCATCAGTCTTACCACCCTGCTCTACAAGATTGAATTGATGGGACATATCAAGGTTGTGCGAACAGCAGGGTTGGATGTCGTTCAGATAAAAACGGAATGGGACTATTATGAGTGTATTGAGCAATACTACCGTGCAATTAACGGATGAACGCTCAAAGGGAGAGAGAAGTGCATGAAAGAGTTAATTGATATTTCCAAAGGGTTTCAAACCTCTGTCAATATCGCCTATGACATTAACAACGATGATAAGGTTCGTGGGTTTATTCCTACTATGTCATCGCTTGATGTCATCGAGGATGTTTTGCTCTCTACGGTTGCATCGTCAACCCAAAGGGCAAGGATTCTTATTGGCGCATACGGCAGAGGCAAATCTCATATTGTTTTGGTTTTGATGTCACTGTTGTTCAAAAAGGACAAGGCGATGTTTGATGCGCTTCTCAAAAAGATGAAAACGAATAATCCGTCCCTTTATGAGTTTGCGGTTGAGTATCTCAAGAGCAAGCAAATGATTCTCCCCATTATCGTGCGTGGAAGCAGCACGAGTCTTACGCAGTCGTTTATGAGTGCGTTACAGCAAGCCCTTAACGAAGAAGGACTATCCGACCTGATGCCCGAAACTCATTTCAAGGCAGCAGTCACTCAAATTGAGAATTGGCGGGGTCAATACCCCGATACATATAAAAAGTTTGCTGAAAAACTCAGTAAGCCAGTCAAAGATTTTATCCTGGCATTGGATGAGTTTGATGTCGCTGCCTACGATGAGTTCACTACGCTTTATCCAACCTTGACATCTGGCAGCTCATTCAATCCGTTCCTCGGCTTTGACATTCCCGAACTTTACGAAAACATTGCCATTAAGCTCAAGGATAAAGGCTACAACGGCATTTATGTCGTTTATGATGAGTTCAGCAAATATCTTGAATCAAGCATCGCCACGGCGACCAACAGCGATATAAAGATGCTTCAAGACTTTGCCGAAAAGTGCGACCGAAGCGGTTCTACCCAAATCCACCTTATGCTTATCAGCCATAAAGACATTGCCAACTACATAGACGGCAATCTCTCGAAAGATAAAGTTGACGGATGGCGTGGCGTTTCGGGTCGCTTCAAGCACGTCAATCTTCATAACAACTACTCGCAGATGTACGAGATTATCTCAGCGGTCGTCCACAAGAATGAACAGCTTTGGGGTGATTTCAAACGGGCGAACAAGGAGCGTTTTGATGATTTGAAAGACCGTTTTATTAAAAACGGTTTGTTAGAACAACAGAGTGATGATGAGCTTGTAACAGCTATTGAGGGGTGCTATCCGCTTCATCCGATTTCAACATTCATCCTGCCCCGGCTGTCCGAAAAAGTGGCGCAGAACGAGCGTACTCTATTCACTTTCCTTTCGTCTGATGATAAGCACACTTTGCCTGCGTTTCTCAACAGCGCGAAAGACGATTTTGCTTTGCTCACCCCGGATTTCATCTATGACTATTTTGAGCCGCTTTTCCGCAAAGAGCCATACACCAGTGAAGTCCACAAAATGTATAAGCTCACGACAAGCGTATTACACAAAGTTGAGGAAAAGTCCCTCCATTCCAAAATAATCAAGACCATATCACTCATTTACCTCGTGGAGCAGTTTGAAAAGCTGCCGCCGATTGTTGATGTGATTGCCGATGCGTTCCGTGATGCAATGAACGACTCGAAAGAAATTGACCTTGCTTTGAAAGACCTCATAGACAATGAGTGCGTTGTCTATCTCAAGCGGAGTAATAACTATCTGAAAATAAAAGAAACAAGCGGCGTTGACATCCGTGAGGAAATCGAAAAGTACAAAGCACAACGTTTGGGCAGTTCAAAGGTGACATCCATTCTGAACAATTCCGTCTTTGACAGCTTTTTGTACCCAACCGCCTACAACGATGACAACGACATCATCCGTTATTTTGACTTCAAATTCATAGACAGCGTAGAGTTCTTCTCTGTGACAGATTGGAACAAACATATTGCCAACAGCAAGGCCGATGGTGTCATATATGCAATCGTACCCGATAATCAATCTGATATTGAAAAAATTAAGAAAGCAATCCTAAGCGACAAGTCACCGCAAACGAGGACTGTCTTTGTCCTACCTAAGCAATTCGTTGATATTGGCAAGGATGCGCTTGACTATGCGGCGGTTACATATTTGAAAAACGAAGCCGCCAATACGAAAGATGAAATCCTAAATGACGAATATTCCATCTATGTTGATGACTTGTCAGAGGTTGTCGGCAGCTTCATCAATAATTATACACGACCTGAAAATGGAAGCGCAATGTATTTCTATGATGGAAAGCAATTCAATTTTCAACGCAAGGCACAGCTTACAGGGCTTTTGTCCGATATATGCGAGAAAGTATTTTCAAGAACGCCTGTAATCAATAACGAATCCGTCAATAAGAACGAGCTGCCTACCGTGGCGGTCAACAGTAGGACAAAGATACTTGCCGGACTTTTGGCGAACGAATTAGCACCTAGCATCGGACTATCCGGCACAGGACAGGATGTTTCTATTATGAGAAGCACACTGCTTCAAACTGGCGTATTGTTAAATATTGATACCGACCCTGTTGTCGAACTAAAACCCAACGATGCACTGATGCGTGATATGCTCTCTGAAATAAGCTCGTTCTTCACCAAGAAAGCCGCAAAGAAAGGCGGGGCGGGCTTTCAAACGCTCTACGATACCCTCACCCTGCACGAGAATGGCTTTGGACTAAAACTCGGCGTTATACCCATCTACATTGCCCTTGTGCTTCACCTTTACAAGAAGAATCTTGTCATCCTCTATCGTGGAAACGAGGTCAAAATCACGCCGGAGCTTCTCAACGACATCAATGAGAATCCAAGCGAATATTCGGTCATTCTTGAGGATTGGAGCGAGGAAAAGGCAAAGTACATGGCGCAGCTTGAGGAACTCTTTGCGGAGTTCGTGACCGAGCGCGAAAAGTCATACAACAGCTTCACTTACCTTTTACTTGCGATGAATCGTTGGTTTATTTCATTGCCGAAGTACGCAAAAGAAATGGCCACGATATTCAAAGCAGACGGCAAGAACGAGAAGATTGATATTACTCAGAGAAAATTTACAAGCAATTTGAAGCAACTCAATCCGAATCCTCGTGAATTCCTATTTGAAACAGTGTTCGACATTTATGGATTGAAAGAGTTTTCGGTCAATGTTGTCCACATCATCCGTGACACCAAAGACCAGTATGACAATGCCGTGAGCAACCTCATCAAAGAGCTTACCGTTTCGGTCAAGATGATATTTTCGTCCGGCAAGCCAAATGGAAGCCTTACATCAATCATCAAAGACTGGTGTGAATCTTTGAGCGACAGGACAAAGCAATACCTTTATTCAGGCAGTGAGAACAACATCCTTGAACTGATGAAGAACATTACGAACGATGAAAGTACGTTCGTCCAACGGCTTGCTAAGGCGGTTACTTACCTACGGATTGACGATTGGAATAACGATACGGTCGATGTATTCCTGCGGGATTTGCAGGCTTTCAAAAGCACCATTGAGGATTTCAACAGTCGAAAGGAAACAGATGCCGATAGCTCGACATCGTATGAGATTATCATCACCAACGCTAAAGGCGAGAAAATTCCAAAACGCTTTGACAAGACAGAATACAGCGATAAAGCAAAGCTATTGCTAAACGAAGTGACCGCCTACCTTGATGAGTACGGGCAATCTATCAGCGAACAGGAAAAGCGGCAAGTGCTGATTGAACTGCTTGAGAAATTGTGTTAGGGGGAATTAGTTATGGATAAAGACTTAGCAAAAACAATAATTGAAGCTGCAAAACCGATTGTTGAGCCTGTATATACTGATGTTGCAAAGCCTATTGTAAAACCAACGGCTGAATTAGTTGGTCTTATTCCTCGCGCAATAAAATCGGCTCTTTTGCCCCTCGAAAAGTGGATTATTAGTAGAGAGCATAATAAAAATGTCTTTATTGAATTGTTAGAAAAAGAGCTGGAAGATTTATTGCCTGAAAATATTCAAGAACCTGATGCTCATATTGCTGTGCCACTGCTACAAGCTCTAAATAATTGCATAGACAGCGATGAACTAAGAGAATTGTATGCACGTTTATTAGCAAAATCAATGTACTCTGAAAATATAGGCGAAGTTCACCCCGCATACACAAAAATCATTGAACAGCTTTGTCCTGATGAAGCAAAAATACTTAATTATCTTCATATGACACGTAATGAGGATGACGGAAAAGCGATTAAGAATTACTCTAATAAATCAAAAATGTTCATAGCACAAATTGTTATGGGTGGTCAACCATATGGAATTGAATTAAGCGACTTAGGATTAAATGCAGGATGTGAAAAATGGTACAACATCCTAAGTTATATTGACAACCTAACTCGTTTAGGTCTAATTACCGTCGAAAAATCGACTTCTCGAATACATCAACGTATTATAATTGATAATGCCGAATTAAATAAGCACTTGGAAGTAAAACTTACGTTAGTAGTTGCGGCAATGATTTCAGACGATAAAATGGATTGGGACGACGCTACTGAATGTATGAGAGGTTCAAAAATAAAATATGATTGTTTTTCTACTGGTTATTTTAGAACAACAAATCTTTTCATGGATTTTGCAAACTCGGCAATAGAACCTATCAAAAAACCGATTAGTGGAGAGGAGGGCAACAAGTGACTTATTTCGATAACGCCGCAACGACTTTCCCGAAGCCGGAGGAAGTCTATCGTTTCATGGACAGTTTCTACCGTGAGTGTGGAGTGAATGTTGGCCGTGGCCAGCATAAATTAGCTTCCAAAGCGGCGGCGTTGGTTGCGGACACAAGGAAGAAGATTCTCGAATTGAACCACTGTCCGAATAGAGTGGTTGTGTTCACGCCGTCTGCGACCGAAGCGCTGAACGTAATCCTTAACAGTGATATCAATAAGGGCAAGACGAACATATACCTCTCACCATTCGAGCATAACGCCGTGATGAGGGTCATCAACCATTTGCAAAAAAAATACGATATAAGCATCCACACCCTCGCTTTTGACAAAACTGCGCTCTCGTATGACCTTGAGCAGATAGAGCAGCAATTCAATGATGCTAAGCCCGATGTCATGGTAGTCAGTCACGCAAGTAATGTTTGCGGAATCCTTGCCCCTGTCACTAAATTATGTGCGTTGGCAAAAGCGCATGGTTCCATTACAATCATAGATATGTGCCAGACGATGGGCTTAGTTGACACGAATTTGAACAACGAGAACATAGACTATGCCGTGTTCGCCGCCCATAAAACGCTGTATGGTTCGATGGGTTTGGGTGGATTCATTTGCGACAAGTTGGCAAAACTTGAGCCATTGTTATACGGCGGCACAGGCTTTGATTCGGGAAATTTGGATTTGCCCGATACCATTCCCAAAAGATACGAAGTCGGCACTCCGAATCTTCCTGCAATCGCAGGACTGAACGCCGCACTTAAATGGATGAATGATATTGGAATTGATACCATTCATAAAAAAGAACAAGCTAACCGCCGCCGACTGCTTGAGGTGCTTGCAAAGTTTGATAATATCAAGACTATCTTTTTAACACAGGGCGATAATCAAGCAATAGGTGTTGTGTCATGCGTGTTTGATGGGTATAGCAGTGATAACATCGGACAAGTCCTAAGCGACCATGATATCGCCGTTCGGACTGGACTGCACTGTGCGCCCAACGCCCATAGATATATGGGGACATTTCCTGCGGGAACGGTTCGCTTTAGCGTTGGTTATTTCAATACCTACAGCGACTTTGAGCAACTTGACAAAGCCTTAAGTTATATCCATGAGAACGTTTGAGGAGGCTAGTAAGATGAATTTAAATAAATTTAAAAAAGTATTGTCTACCTATCCTACCGATGAATTGAAATCGGTGCTTGGTGAAAGCCTATCTGATATGTTGATGGAATGGACGCCGAGCGACAAGCAAGGACTTTTTACAAAGTCCACGCTATCTGAAATGATAGCCACCATTCACGGTGTTTCTGTCTTGAAAGATAGCGAGTTTCGCAAGGGTTTCCTTACTCGATTAACTAAAAACGAGGTTTTGTCATTCCGCGAAGTGTTACCAAGCAAATTTGCAAAATGTGACGACTCATGGAGGATTATTGACGAGGTGGCGCAAGCCAGTTGGCGGAAAAGCATCATAACCGACCGATTGCTTAATATTCTTGAAATCAAAGAAGATATTTTTCTAAAAGAAATTCTCGATGAAAACTCAGTTGAGGATATTGTTGCCGATGAGAGATTCTTCGAATTGCTTGATTATCAGTTTGTAATCAAACAACGTGTATTGACCGAGCTAACGAACAACATCCCGCTTAACCGTATGCTTGTGCAAATGCCTACAGGCACAGGAAAAACAAAAACCACAATGCACACAATAATACATTATTTCAATTTCAACCTAAATAAATCAGGGCTTGTTATTTGGCTTGCTCACACAAAGGAATTGCTTGACCAAGCATATGAAACTTTTGCGGCAGTGTGGCGGCACCTCGGAAAGGAAAGCGTCACGACTTATAAGTTATGGGATAAATTTGAGCTACCTGATGACGGCGAAAATTTATCAGGATTCCTTTTTGGAAGCTCTCAAAAACTTATTTCCATATCCAAGTCAAAACCAGATGTATTCGCTCGCTTAGTGCAGAATTGCAGGCTGATTATAATAGACGAAGCACATAAAGCGGCAGCGAAAGAAACGAAAACTCTTATAAACAATCTGATGACAAAAACACCAGATACACTCGACCGCTCTTTGATAGGATTGACCGCTACACCGGGAAGAAATATTGCCGATACAACGGATATACAGCGACTTGTAAGTATGTTTGATAGTAAGCTTATAGGAATAGAACCTGACGTTTTGAACAGCGTGAACCTTTCAAGAACAAAAGCAAGGAACGCAAAGAACGACCCTGATATCATTCATTATTTCCAAAGTCGCAGAGTCCTTGCAAAAATTGTCCGTGAAATATTGACTTATCCTGAAACACTCAGCGAGCAAGAGATGCGAAAATTAAAGATTCAAGCAACAGCTAACGGTTATGACGATTATTCGCGTGCATTTTTAGAAACAATTGGCAGGAACAAAAGTCGAAACTTATCTATCATTCAAAAACTTATACGGCTAAACAACGAGAATATTCCAACTATTGTGTTTGCATGCTCTGTTGAACACGGTGCAATCCTTTCAGCCGCGCTTACATTGCAGGGCATCAACAATGCTTGCGTTTTTGGAAATATGCCGACGGCAATGAGAAAGCAAGCGATACAGAAATTCAAAGATCGCGAGGATGATTTGAATATTTTGATAAATTACGAGGTTCTCACCACAGGCTTTGACGCAACAAATATTCGTTGCGTGTTCATAACTAGACCTACGCAGTCCATTGTTCTTTACAGTCAGATGATAGGGCGCGGGTTACGTGGTCCAATGATGGGAGGGAACGAAACTTGCCTTTTAGTAGATATTGAGGATAATCTTAAAAAATACGATGAATCCAAGGCCTTTAGCTATTTTGATAATTATTGGAGTTTCAATACAACGCACAATCAAAAAAATTAGGAGGAACTAAAATGAGTCAATCCATTATCAACATTGAGCAGTATGGTGATGCGCTCCGAAACACCGGCTACAAAAACATTGAGAGTGCGGTGTCAGAAATCATTGATAATTCAATCGAGGCACAGGCAAGAGATGTGTTCGTTTTGGTGACGGATGATTTGCCCTCATATGTGACATCCGGCAACAGGAAAATTGTCACAGAAATCGCTTTTCTCGACAACGGCACAGGAATGAATAAGGAGAAATTGAGCACGTGTTTGCAAATTGGTTCAAGTACCCGCCGAGAAAGGAAAGGTATAGGTAGATTCGGAGTTGGCTTGCCGCAAGCATCGCTACACGCCTGTCCACGTGTTGAAGTGTATTCATGGCAAAATGGCATAGAAAACTGCCTAATGACCTATTTGGATATAAAGCTGATTCAGCAAGGCGTTCAGAAAGAATTTGACGAGCCAGAGCCTGCAACAATTCCGGAAAAATACGCTGATTATCTACAGTATCAGCACTCGGATATTACCGGCATCACCTCTAAATCGTTTGATTTCACCAAAAATGGAACGCTTGTAGTTTGGAAAGACTGCGATAAGGTTAGCCCAAGCACAGTTACGCCGCTCTTTAAACGCCTAGAGTTTTCGCTTGGACAAAAGTTTCGGCACTTGATTCAAAAGGGAACACAGAACATTTATCTGAGGCATACTGTTAACGAAACTTTAGATAGAAAGGTTTTGCCTAACGATCCTTTGTTTTTGATGAAGCCTAACCTTGTTTTGGGGAACCTCGAAATCCCTGATAAAATCCAAGAGCGCAATCTTGATTTATATACTGAGCCGCTTTTTGAACCATTCAAAAATTCAGAATATCCTGACGGCGAAATGAAGGTGCCTATAAAATACCGTGATCAAGAGTCAAAGAAAATCTGCGAATCGTATGTCACACTTCGATTTTCTGTTGTACGGCGAGAATTTTATGATATTACCGCTATAAAAGGCGAGCCTGGCGGCACACAAATGGGAAAACACGTAAAGAAACTCGAAGGAATTTCTGTCGTTCGTTCGGGACGCGAGATTGACTTCGGTCAGTTTGATTTTTACAGCAACATGAATGAACCGCAGCACCGTTGGTGGGGCTGTGAAATCTCCTTTATGCCTGAGCTTGATGAAGCGTTCGGCGTTTCAAATAACAAACAGTATGTAGAGCTTATACGCCAACCAGACGAGGATTATGAGGACGAGGACCTAAAACCGCTGTGGTTATAGCTTAAAAATTTTGTTAGTGACACAATAAAGGCAATGTATCGCAGAAACAGAGACATTCGCAAAATGGCACGAACAGCGCAGACAGAGATTTCTCAGACCGAACAAATCGTAAACAAAGCGGAGGAACACTCAACTGCACCGTCGTTCAGTAAACAGGAGCGCGAGCAAAAATCCGAAGAAGAATTTCGTGAGCGAGCCCGCGAGTTTGTCACACAACAGACAGGTGAAAACCCGAGTGATGAAATACTTGATTTGTATATCATGAATAAGGTGAATTTCATATACAAAAGCAACGGCAGAAATCACTTTTTTGACTACGATTTACGCGGCTTAGGAACGACAAGCTGTATTATCAATACTGACCATATTTTTTATAAGAACTTTGTCCTACGCTTGGAGGATGATCCGGATTTTAAGACCGCATTTGAGCTGTTTCTTGCTTCGCTTGTCCTAACCATTGACCAAGCAAACGATAAAGAACGCGGTTCTTTCGATGAATTGATAACCACTTGGAATGAGAAACTCAGAAAGTACATAAATGAGCAAATCGGCAATAACTCATAGGAGGATGCACGATGTATGAGATAATTCATCACGACCGTATAAAGTCTTTATTGGAGCAGGAATTTCTTAAGATACGAGATAATCTGCAAATTATCTCAGCATATTGTACAAGAAACGCCTTAGAATTTGTGGATTCAAAAATCTACAATGCGTCTGTTGCAAAAAGGTTGATGGTGCGTTTTAGTTTGGACGATATATTAAATGGCGCGACCGATTTCAGCATCTATGAATATTGTAGGCAGCATAATTGGAGCTTGTTTGTTCAGCTTAATATACACGCAAAGACCTTTATCTTTGACAAAAAAAGATGGGTTGTAGGTAGTGCAAATCTCACATCAAAGGGAATAGGACTTTTTGACGACAGCAACCTTGAAATGGCTGTATTGGCTGATGTTAACGAGGTTGAACTCCAAAAAATCAATACGATGTTTGATAGGGCAACACAAATGACAGACGAGTTGTACGAGCTAATGAAGAATCAAATAACAACTGCAAAAATAGATGGTAAATCAAATGCCAAATGGAACAAGGAGATTCTCGGCTTAATGAACAACGAGATAACCACATTATTTACGCAGGACTTTCCAAAATCAAAATCGCTGAACAACATTCTGCTCGATGATTATCTTTTGCTACGGCTACCAAGCGGCACAACCGATAAATCGACCATTAAAGACGCTTTCGTTTCAACAATCGGCTTTAAATGGCTTGTTCAAGTGTTGGCTGCCGCTGAAAACAATCAACTTTATTTCGGTGCAATAACGGCACAGTTACATAATGCAATTGTCAATGATCCGCGTCCATACCGAAAAGAGGTAAAAGAACTGTTGGCGAATTTACTAGCTTGGATTATTGAATTAAGAGTAGAAAATATACAGATTGAAAGACCTAATTATTCGCAATTGATAACACTGTTAAAATAAAAATAGATGTCTATCTGGTTGCACCGCTTATTGGTGCTGCTTACAATCAGCTTGCTCTTGTAGATATGGAACCATCGGATTACACTACCATTTTTGCAGGTGCCATTATAAAGCGGCAAAAGCAACTTGATACCGTTTATCGTTTGGTTATGCTGTCTGAACGCAGTACAGACCTCACTGATGACGAAAGAGTTACCCGTGCGTTTTGTGATGGTGAAGTTCCCGAAAAGTTGGCGGCTAACCTTGATTTGTTTCATCAATTCATGCGCGGCGGCGTTGAGTGGTGAACAAGCTACTGATGACGGCGATGTAACAATCCAAGAGGACTATTTGAAAAGAAAAGTTCGCGCTACACCTAAAAGAAACCGAATTCCGATTCAACCATCGTGGACAAAATCTCTATCAAATTCTGCTTAAAGAACTCAGGGAGAGACCTCTAAACTAGGGAAGAGCAACTTATGCTAACCGCGAGATTGATTGTGTCAACACCGTTGACACAATTGCTATTGGCTTAAAGATTTTCCCACGCACCATTCGCTGCAACCCATTCCCCATCAAAAGCGCCACCCTCAACTGCGGCCAAGAACACGCCACCCAAGAACACATTCATCACCGCAAGCACGTCTTCAAATGTCATGGTCGGGGCTTGGATTTTCTTCAAAAACGCCGCCCATTTCTTGTGCATATCTGCATCGTTGGCAAGGGCTGTTACTTGCGCAAAGTCGGCGGCGGTGTAGTTGCGCTCACGGTTGGCAAAGGTCTTTCGCAAAGCTTCACACAGGGTTGCGCCTGCAAAGTCGAACTTGTTCGCCAAGTAGTAGATGTCGTAGTAGTCCTTCATTCGGCTGGAAAACGCCTTCAGGTACAAAATCGCATCCAGTTTTTCGGCGATGGTCGTTTCCACGGAATAGGTGTTCACCACTGGGGGTGCAAAACCATCAAGCTGCGTTGGGATTTTCCGCTTTTCTTGCTGGGGGATTATCACATCACCCACGCCGAAATCCACGCTAAAGACGGTTCTGGTATGCTTCATATGTGCCACAAGCGTCGCAGTGATTCCTGCGTATTTCTTGGCCAAGCTGATTTCCCCAACGTGCGTTATCTCAAAAGTAATAAAATCGTTGCCCGTGTCGGCTTGGATAATTTCTTGCAGCACGGCAGAGAGTTTTTCGGGCGTGTTGGGTATGTTAATCCACGTCAACCGTGACGCGGCTCTCAAACTGCGTGAGGGTATAAAGAAACAACCCGCCTTTCAACACCATGTTTTCTGCATAAGGCGAGCGTTGCAACCGCCGCAAGAATTCCTCTTGGCAAAACAGTTGCAAGCAAAGTTGATAGGTACGTCCGCTTTGTGCAGCCTTGTTTTTCAGCCGTGCAAGCACGGAAGCTCCTCTATCCGTCATTTAGCATTACCCCCATCACATCAATCATTTTTTTGTAGACACGCATTTCCTTGGCATATTGCGCAAGGTTGCCCACGTTTTTTTTGCTGTCGTTGGTATAGCCGTAAATCGCCTTGTTGAATAGCTCGGCGTCCATCTTTTCGCGATACTTAAAGCAGTCGCAAATCGTGCGTTCACGGTCATACATAGCAAGTGCAACACCATTAAAATCACCCACGCTTTTGCCCAGTGCAAGCATATCGTCCTGCACAAAATAGGGTTGTATGGGCGGGTAGTCCAGCTTCAGCCGCGAACGCGAAAATGTGCGTGGGAACGCAAGCGACCACGCAAGTGGTGTTCTATCGCTGTAGCCATAGTGAAACAGCGCCGAGTGCATACACACCACCGCTTCGGGATATAGCGTGGCGATGATTTGCTCGTCCAGCACGACTTCGTCTGCAAGGCAGTAATATCCCCGCCGAATGCGTTGCAACAGCCCCGCTTTGCACAGGTCGGCAACAATGTCCTTTGCAAGGCCGTTGGCGTGAAAATCAGCGATGCTGGCCACCCCGCCCGCCTGCCGGATAGCTTGTTTGGCTTGATTGAGTTGTTTCATACAATCACCTCTAACGATACACAAACGAAATTTATTGTGTACTGTTAGTAGTATATACCGTTTCTCGGAAAAAGTCAATACCATCTCTTGTTTTTTCTTGCGTATGAGATTGTGTCACCACTGATGACACAATTGGGTTGAACGATTTTTTGCCCCGGCCACTACTGGAATTTTTACTGGAACTACAGCGAAATCCACTCAAAATCAGCGACATAGGCTGACACAGAAAAACCCAGAAAACGCAGATATATAAGGGTTTGTGTGTCGTTGTGTATCGCTGTGTTTTTGCCAAAAACTTTCTGGGGGTCAAGAGGCCGGGAGTTCAAGTCCCGTCTCTCGCACCAGCGGCGAGTCGCTGCGGACAGTTCGCGCGTTCACTTTTATGGATGCGTGATTTTTTTATTTCCCGCGAGGCGTAATGTTTAGGTTGCACAAAAAGGTTACAACATTGTAACTAGACATTTTGCGGCAGCTGTGATAAAATAAGAACACACCCTATCGTAAAGCGAAGAAAGGCGATGTGTTAACATGAGAAAACTCTTGTGCGAATATGGTCCGGTGGCGTATTGGCTTTCCACACAAAAATGCCGGTGGGTGCGGCGAGCGAAGAATTTGGCTTCGCTGCGCGATATTGCGCGGCAAAGCACTGCTGCGGCGCTGCCCGAGTGCGTTGTGCAATACGAAACCATTTTGTTTCGGGATTCCCCGGCGTTTGACCCGGTTACCGAGCAAAACAAAACAATCAATGTCACACTCGCGTGTCCAACGTTTGCAAATGTCATCATCCGTCCCGGCCAGACGTTTTCGTTTTGGCGGCTGCTGGGCAAATGCACCGCGCGCAAAGGCTACCAAGCTGCGCGCATGCTCATTTGCAACAAACCTGCTGTGGGCGTGGGCGGCGGGTTGTGCCAGTTATCTAATCTTATTCACTTTCTTGCACTGCATTCAAATTTAACGATTACCGAAAGACATGAGCATGATTGGGTGGATTTATATCCCGGGTTTGGCCAGCAGGTGCCTTTTGGCACTGGCACATCAACACTATACAACTATCGCGATCTGCGTTTGAAGAATGAAACGGAATTGACCTATCAAATTCTTCTGTCCATCAAGGATAATCATCTTTGCGGCGAACTGCGCAGCAGTTGTGTGCAAAATGAAACCTTTCGCATTGATACCGTGGATGCCTGCTTCACCCGCGAGGGCGGCGAAGTTTATCGCAACGGAAAAGTGCTGCGGCATTTGCTCGGTGAACATGATAAAATCATCAGCTCGCAGTTGATTGCATCCTATCACGCGAAAGTGATGTATGACACAAGCGACTTAATTGTGAAGGAGATTACGCCATGAAATTGCGACTGAATGTTGACTTTGAGAAAGAAAAATTCTTAATGTTTGTCATGGATGCCATGGCCAATGAATTTGAACACGCAGGCAAAGATGTGATTCGCATGACGCTGGGCAAGTCAGAACTTCCGCAGCATCCGCAGATCATCGCGGCCATGCAGCATGCCGCCAGCGACTATAGCAAATATACGCAGGTGTTTCCCGCCGGGCTGCCGCAGCTTAAAGATGCACTTGCGCAGTATTACCAGACAAAATATGGCGTCACCGTGCCCGCGAAGAATTTCATCATTGGCACGGGCACCAGTGCGTTGTTTCGCAACCTGTTTCACTTGCTGCTTGGCGCAGACGATGAAGTGCTCATCCCGCTGCCGTACTACTCACTGTATCACTTTTGCGCGCTGCTAATGGGTGCCAAGGTCAAGTATTATCGCATTGACCCCGAAACACTGCGCATTGACTTTGATTCGTTTGAGAAAAACTTCACAGACAAAACCAAGATTGTTGTTATCAACAGCCCGGGCAACCCGCTGGGCAATGTGCTTACACAAGAAGAGTTGTACAAAATTGATGACATCGTAGATGGTCGGGCAGCAGTCATCAACGATGAGATTTATGCCAACACCTGCTTTGACGACGACGGCATCTCTGTGATGCAGCTGCGTGACACGAAGTCCGTGTTCATCACAACGGATGCATTCTCCAAGGGCTGGCGGATGTATACGAAACGCGTCGGCTACTGCATTGTGCCGGACGAACTGGTCACCCCGCTCACCGTGATGCAGCACCATACACTGCTCACTGTTGACCCCGTGGTGCAATACGGCGCCATCGCCGCGTTGCAGCACCAAAGCGAAATCGACACACTCCGCAACGCATACAAAACGCGTCGCAACTACACCATGGAGCAGTTCAAACATGTGCCCAGTGTGCAGGCAATCCACTCGCAGGGCGGATTTTATATCACGCTGGAATGCGGAAAGTACATGCAACAGCACGGCATTGCAACCAGCCTTGCCTTGGCAAAAAGCATCATGGAATCGCAGTGCGTGGCAACCGTGCCCGGCTCAGATTTCGGCTTGCCCACCACGCTGCGTCTGTCATTTTCCAGCTTGAAGTACAACGAGGGAATTGATCGGCTTGTGGCGTTTTTCTTGGGATGACATTGAGCACGCACAGCAAAAAAACACTTGCCTTTTGTTGCAAATCGTGTTAATATATAAGATATATAATCATACTAGGAGGGCGATGTTTTGGCAAACAACTTGCTGAGCGTTGGCATTGACATCGGCACCTCCACCACGCAGGTGATTTTCAGCACGCTAACCCTAGAAGATCTCGGTGGGCGCTTCACCGCGCCGAATATCGCCATCACCAAAAAAGAAGTGATTTATCGCGGGGCAATTCACGAAACCCCGCTACTTACCCACAGCTTGATTGACACGCAGGCCTTGTGTGTGTTAGTCGAAAGCGAGTTTGCGCAAGCAGGCCTTGCCGTTGGCGCAACTGACACCGGCGCGGTGATCATCACAGGCGAAAGCGCACGGCGCGAAAATGCCGCCGCTGTGCTGCAGCATCTCAGTGGCTTTGCGGGCGACTTCGTTGTCGCTACCGCCGGGCCGGATTTAGAATCCCGCATTGCCGGGCAAGGCAGCGGGGCGCAGGCCTATGCACAAGAAAACGCTGCGCATGTGGTGAACTTCGACATCGGCGGCGGCACAACCAATGTTGCCGTGTTTGACTGCGACAAACTCACGGCAACGGCTTGCTATGACATTGGCGGCCGCTTGCTGAAGTTCACGCCGCAGGGCCAGCTCATATACATCAGCGAACATGCTGAAAAAATCGTGCAGGCAATTGGTCTGCACTTGCGGGTTGGCGACACACCAAGCCTAGCCGATTTGCGTGCACTGGCCCAAGCCATGGCACAGCAGCTTGAGCGGAACACGAATGATCTGCTGACCCCCAACAGCACGTTGCTGTTTAGCGGCGGTGTTGCAGATTGCATTTATCGCACGGGCCATGAAGTGTTTGCCTACAACGATTTTGGTGTGCTGCTGGGTCAAGCTGTGCGCAACAGCCGCCTGTTTGGCTACCGGGTGCTTGCCCCGCAAGAGACCATCCGTGCAACGGTGATGGGTGCAGGCAGCTACACCACCACGCTGTCGGGCAGCACCATTGGCTACACCCATGCCGATTTATTCCCGCTGAAGAATTTGCCCGTGTTTGCACTTTCGCCGCAACAGGAGCAAGAGGCCTTCGACCACGGCAAAGCTGATGATTTTGCGCAAGCACTGTGCGATTTTGTGCAGCAAACAGACGCAACCTGTGTGGCCATTGCCTTTGCAGGCAAACCAAGCCCCGGCTGGCAGGAACTCAAGCGTTTTGCACAGGCTTTGCACCAAGCCGCAAGCCAGGCGCAGCTTGACGCTGACGTACCCTGGGTGTTTCTTGCACAGCACGACATCGGCAAAGCCCTTGGGCTAGCGATGACGCCGCACGCACAGGAGCGAGCAGTCATCACCCTCGATGGCATTGACGCGCGGCAGCCGGACTGCTACCTAGACATTGGCAAGCCATTGATGAACGGCCAAGTGCTGCCGGTTGTGATAAAGACATTATTGTTTGGATGAGGAGACGGCATGAACCTGACCACCACGCTGCACGCAAAATCATTCACGTTTCGTGACGTGAAGGATGTCCTTGCGCGCGCCAACGAAGAAAAGTCCGGCGACCAACTGGCGGGCGTGGCAGCGCAAAGCAGCCTGGAACGCGTGGCAGCCAAACAAGTGCTGTCTAACTTGCTGGTGAGTGATTTGCGCGAAAATCCTGTGGTGCCTTATGAACAAGATGACGTCACGCGCATCATTCAAGATGGCGTGGACGAGCAAGTATATGCAGAAATTCGCAACTGGTCGATCGCTGAGCTGCGGCATTTTCTGCTGGACACTGCCTCAATTGAAGATACGATCAAGCGCATCAGCACAGGCCTAACTTCTGAGGTAGTTGCGGGTGTGTGCAAGCTCATGGGCAACTTAGATTTGGTGCACGCTGCTTCCAAGCTGCGCGTACCTGCCACTTGCAACACAACCATCGGCTTGCGCGGCACCTATTCCACGCGCTTGCAGCCCAACCACACCACAGACAGCGTGCCGGGGGTAACGGCATCGTTGCTGGAAGGCTTGAGCTATGGCTGCGGCGACGCGTTGCTGGGTCTGAACCCGGTGAACGACTCCGTGGGCACCATGACAGAAATCCTCAAGCGCTTTGCACAAATCAAGCAGGAGTACGCCATTCCCACGCAAACCTGTGTGTTGGCGCACATCAAAACGCAAATCGAGGCACTCAAGCAAGGTGCGCCCATGGACATGATTTTTCAGTCCATCGCAGGCAGCCAAAAAGGCAACGAAGCCTTCGGCTTCACCACCGAGACGATTCAAGAGGCACAGGCGCTGCTGAAAACACATGGCACCTCGCGCGGGCCCAATGTGATGTACTTCGAAACCGGGCAGGGCAGCGAACTTTCTTCTGACGCACACTACGGCGCAGACCAAGTGACCATGGAAGCCCGCTGCTATGGCTATGCCAAGGCCTTTGCGCCATTTATGGTCAACACCGTGGTGGGCTTTATTGGCCCGGAATATCTCTACGACAGCCGCCAAGTGATTCGCGCAGGCCTAGAGGATCACTTCATGGGCAAGCTTTCGGGCGTGCCCATGGGCTGTGATTGCTGCTACACCAACCACATGCAGGCCGACCAAAACGACGTGGAGAACCTTGCCCTATTACTGGCCGCCAGCGGCGTGAACTTCACCATTGGTGTGCCTGCCGGTGATGATATTATGCTCAACTATCAGACGAACGCATACCATGACGCTGCGGCCATTCGCGACACGCTGGGGCTCAAGCCCATTGCGGAGTTCGACGCATGGTTGGAGAAAATGGGCATCACACGTGACGGCAAACTCACAGAGCTTGCAGGCAAGCCAGAGCTGATTTTCGGGAGGGCCAAGCCATGACGCAAGACATGCTGGTTGATCTGATTGTTAAGGCAATATTAGAAGTGCAAGCCGCAGAAATAGCTACGCCCGCGGCGCTTGAACATACCCCACCCGCAAGCAAGTCCGAAGTAACTTCCGCGCGCATTGGCGTGGGGCGTGCGGGCACGCGCTTGCGCACCGACACCTACCTGCAATTTCGCGCTGACCACGCCGCGGCACGCGATGCTGTGTACAACGACGTGCCAGCCGAGTTGCTGCAACAGCTAAACTTACCCGAGTTTGTCACACAATGCAAAAGTCGCGATGAATTTCTCACCCGGCCAGACTTGGGGCGTGTGTTCAGCGAACAAACCGCAAAGGCCATCGCCGCACACAACCCTCAGCCCTGCGATGTGCTCATCTACGCCGCCGACGGCCTCAGTTCAAAAGCCATTGCGGCAAACTTGGAAAATATTCTGCCTGTGCTCACCGAGAGCATAAGCCAGCAAGGGCTGCGCTGCGGTAAGCCCTTCTTTGTGAAATACGGCCGTGTGGCTAGCATGGAGCAAGTGGCGCAGTTGACCGGTGCGAAAGTGATTTGCGTGCTCATTGGCGAACGGCCCGGTTTGGGCTCTGCCGAAAGCATGAGTGCCTACATGGCCTATGCGCCAACGGTTGGCATGCCCGAGGCTCGCCGCACCGTGGTGTCGAATATCTACAGCGGTGGGCTGAATGCCGTGGAAGCCGGGGCGTATGTCGCCGAGGTGCTTGGGCGCATGCATCGCGAGAAAAAAAGCGGGGTGGAGCTCAATGAAGCCTAGCACACTGCACTTAATGGTCGGGCTGCCTTGCAGTGGAAAAACCACCTATGCCCGCCAGCTTGCGCAGGAAACAAACGCACTGCTACTCACGCGTGACACTTGGCACCTGAAATTATTTGGCGATGATGTTGGCGACGAACAACACCATGAACGGCATAATCTTTTGGAAGCGCTGCTGTGGGATATCGCGGAGCATGTGTTGAAAATCGGCGGCGACGTCATCCTTGATTTTGGCTGCTGGAAACGTGCCGAGCGCGATGCTTACAAAGCTCGGGCGAACGAACTGGGCGTCAACTTCAAGCTGCATTATATGGACGTACCTGTTGCGGAGCTGCACCGCCGCTTGGAACTGCGCAACCGCAATCCCGATAACGATACATTCTTCATTCCCACAACGGAGCTGGATAAAGTAATTGCGAAGTTCCAGCCGCCAGCTGAAGACGAATTGAACTAAGAGGAAATCACCATGACCAGCAACCGCATCCCAACCACGATTTTAAGCATGCGCATTTTGCCCAACGCCGACCCCGCTTTGCTCGCACAGCTGGGCGCGCAGCCGGGCGAGCGCAGCTTGGGTATTTTCACCACAGACTGCGACGACGTGGGCTATGTTGCCCTAGACGAAGCGACCAAAAAAGCCGAAGTTCGCGTGCTCTATGCCCGCAGCATGTATGGCGGAGCCAGCAACGCAAGCACACGCTTGGCCGGTGAGTTCATCGGCATCTTAGCCGGGCCAGACCCCGAACAAGTGCGTGCGGGGCTCGGCGCAGCAGCCAGTTACATCGAAAACGACGCCGCATTTTACGGCGTGGACGAGCAAAACAGCGTGGTATATTTCGCGCACTGCATTTCGCGCACCGGCACCTATCTTTCCGCGCAGGCCAATGTGCCAGCGGGCACCGCCATGGCCTATCTCATCGCCCCGCCGCTTGAGGCCACCGTGGCGCTTGATGCCGCCCTCAAAGCCGCTGAAGTGCAGCTTGCCGTGTACTATGGCCCGCCTAGCGAAACCAACTTTGCAGGGGCGCTGCTCACTGGTGAGCAAGTAGCCTGCCGCGCAGCATGCGAGGCCTTCGCCGAAGAAGTCACGCGAGTTGCGCAAGAACCGTTGATCGGAGCATGTTGATGCACACCAAACAAGATTTTCTGTCGCAGCTGGCGAGCCTCGGCATTGACCCCCACGGCACGCTGATGGTGCACAGTTCATACAAAGCCATTGGCGAGGTCGAGGGTCGCGGCGACACCGTCTCGACGCATTGACGGAGTACATGCAGCCCGGTCTGCTGGTGCTGCCTGCCCACACTTGGAGCAACGTTCACACCCGCAGCAATCCCGTGATGGACATGCTGCACACACCCACCTGCGTCGGCGTATTGACAGAGCTGTTTCGCAAGCGACCCGGCGTGCTGCGTTCGCTGCACCCCACGCATTCTCTGGCGGCACTTGGCGCAGACGCCGAAAAGTTTTTGGCCGGCGAGGAGCATATCCAAACGCCCTGCGGCAAGGGCGGTGCCTATTACCGGCTGTGGGAACGCAACGCGCAGATTTTGCTCATTGGCGTGAACTTCATCCGCTGCACTTTTATCCATGGCCCGGAGGAGTGGGACGGCGCTGCCGACACGATTTCCCCGGAAAAGATGGATCTTTACGTCATCAACCATGCCGGGCAACGGCTGCACACACCGCAGTATCGCCACTGTGCCCGCATTGGTTCGGACACATTCAGCAAGCTCGAACCTCAAGCCCTGCAAGCGGGTGTTCTGACACTAGGACGCTTCGGCGACGCCACCGCGCGGGTGATGCACGCAAAGGCCCTGCGCAGCATGATTGCCAAGCTGCTGCGCGAAGACCCGCAATACTTGAACCGTTATTAAGGAGAAGTTTTTCTATGTTCGACCGCGACTTAGAATCCATACAAGCATTGCGTGATATCATGCGCCGCGCCAAAATAGCCGCCGTAGCCCTTGCGAAGCTGTCGCAAGAGCAAATCGACTGCATCTGTGCGGAAATCGCCAGCGCGGGCGCAGCACAGGCCGAGCCATTGGCCAAACTTGCCGCTGAAGAAACCGGCTTCGGCCGCTGGGAAGACAAAGTGTTGAAGAACCTACTGGGTTCGGCGATGACTTGGGACTATTGCAAAAACATGAAAACCATCGGGCTGCTGCGCGAGGATAGCACCGCAGGCCTGTGGGAAATCGGCGTGCCGGTGGGCATTGTGGCGGCGCTCATCCCCTCCACCAACCCCACCAGCACCACGCTTTACAAAGCCATCATCTCGCTTAAAGCGGGCAACGCGGTGGTCATCAGCCCGCACCCGGGTGCCAAGCGCAGCATCTTGGCCGCGGTGGAGATCGTCCAGCAGGCGGCAGCACGCGCAGGCGCACCCGAACACGCCGTGCAGGCCATCACGCTCACCACCATGGAGGCCACGAATGAACTCATGCGCCACCGCGACACCGGTGTGATTCTGGCCACGGGCGGCGATGCCATGGTGCGCGCTGCGTATAGTTCGGGCAATCCGGCCATTGGCGTGGGTCCCGGTAATGGCCCTGCCTTCATCGAAAAAAGCGCAGATATCCCCACGGCGGTACGGCATATCATCGAGTCAAAAACCTTCGACAACGGCACCATCTGCGCATCCGAGCAAAGCGTGGTGGTGGAATCCGCCGCAGCACAGCAAGTGGAAACCGAGTTCAAAGCTCAAGGCGGGCATTTTCTCAGCGCAAGCGAAAGCGAGCAGCTTGGCAAGCTCTTGCTGCGCCCAAATGGTACGATCAACCCGCAAGTGGTGGGGAAATCTGCCCTCAAGGTTGCAGAAATGGCAGGTATATCGGTGCCTGCCAGTGCGCGTGTACTGCTCTCACGGCAAGAAGATGTGGGCCCGCGCAACCCATACGCCCGTGAAAAACTTTGCCCTGTCCTCGCGTGGTATGTGCGGCCGGACTGGGAAAGCGCCTGCCTTTGCTGCATGGATTTGCTGCACAACGAAGGCGTGGGCCACACGATGGTGATTCACTCGCAAAACCAGGCAGTGATTCGCGAGTTCGCGCTGCAAAAGCCGGTGTCTCGCCTGCTGGTGAACACCCCGGCTGCACTGGGCGGCGTGGGTGCAACCACCTCGCTTGCGCCTGCGCTCACGTTGGGTTGCGGTGCCATTGGCGGCAGCGCCACATCGGATAACGTCACCTCCATGCATTTGATGGATGTGCGCCGGGTGGCATGGGGCAAAACAGAGCTCAGCTCGCTGCGTGGCAGCAGCCCCGCTCCTGCGAGCACGCCCAGCACACAGGCGAACAAACTAGATATCACACCCGAGCAAATTGCAGAAATCACCCGCAAGGTGATGCAGCGCTTGGGGCAGATATAAATACACACATTAAAAACATTTTAGGAGGATTCTCAAATGGCAACATTACAAGCACTCGGTATGGTGGAAACAAAAGGTCTCGTCGGCGCTGTGGAAGCAGCAGACGCTATGGTTAAAGCGGCGAATGTCAACCTCGTGGGCAAAGTTCACGTGGGCGGCGGCTTGGTTACCGTGATGGTGCGCGGCGACGTTGGTGCCGTGAAAGCCGCAACCGACGCAGGTGCCGCAGCAGCCTCACGCGTTGGCGAACTGGTGAGCGTGCACGTCATTCCGCGCCCACACAACGAAGTGGAATGCATTCTACCCACCTTGGAAACCAGCGATAGAGCATAATGAAACTTGTCACAGAAGCTGAGCTGCGCGCCCTGTGCCTGCCTGATGGAATGCTCTTGCGCTTGCCCATGGGTCAGCAGCTCAGCCCCGCCGCGCAAGAGTATTGCGCGCAACGGGGCATCACGGTGGTGTTCCAAAAGCCGGAGCACATGACGCATCTGAACAAAACACAACTGGTGCCCAAAACGCACCAGCGCATCGCGTTGCGTGGCAAGCTCGATAGCCTGCAAGCGCTGCTGCTGCAATGCATTGCACAGGCACGGCAGTGTAATCGCCAAGATTGCGCAGCTGGCTTGCAGGATTGCTTTGACTTAGCGCAGGCTATCATGGCCGCTGAGGTCAAAGAGCAACCACTGCCGCCGCCGGCCTTGCTTGGGCTAACTAGCGCAGGGCTGCGGGCGCAATCGCACGAGCACTATGTTGCGCCCCATGCTGATATGTCTGCGCTTTGCTTGGCGCTCAACGTGGTGCGCACGCAAGTGCGA
The DNA here is from genome assembly GCA_009784445.1 of Oscillospiraceae bacterium. Lineage (GTDB taxonomy): Bacteria > Bacillota > Clostridia > Oscillospirales > Acutalibacteraceae > WRMQ01. Next base: position 11,277 of record WRBQ01000015.1, on the reverse strand, counting down.
GAAACCGAACTGGCTGCCTGTGCCATTGCGCGCGATGATCTCATCGAAGCGCTCAATCGCATGAGCAGCGCGGTGTATCTTCTGTTTTTGAGGGAGATAGGATGAACGAACAACAAATCAAAGAAATTGTCGCTTCGGTGCTGGCTGGTTTAGTCCAAGATCAAGCGAGCCAAGCCGGGGTGCTCGCCGGCATCCCCATTGAGGCCAGCGCGCGGCATGTGCACTTGAACGCGCAAAGCTTTGCGGCGCTGTTTGGCGCGGGTGAGCTCAAGCAAGTGCGTGCGCTGTCGCAGCCCGGCGAGTTTTTAAGCGAGCAGCGGGTGAGCATCGCTACGCCCAAGGGCATGCTGGAGAATATCGCTGTGCTCGGGCCGTTGCGCAAGGCTACGCAAGTGGAGCTTTCGCTCAGCGATTGCCGCCAACTGGGCCTCGATGCTCCGCTGCGCTTGTCGGGAGATTTAGCAGACGCTGCAGAGGTAACGCTCATTGGACCTGCGGGCGTTTTTCAGGCCAAGAACAGCACAATTGTTGCGAAAAATCATGTGCACATGAACCCGAATGATGCTGCAACATTCTGCGTGAAAGACGGCGATTTGGTCAGCGTGCGTGCGCAAACCGCAAGGCCCGTTGTGTTCGAGCAAGTGCCTGTGCGAGTGCGCGAAAACTTCACACTGGCCATGCACATTGATTTCGACGAAGCTAACGCCTGCATGCTGCATACCCAACGTGCGGTGCAACAAGCTGCACCCGAGCATGTGATCGCCGAAAAAGTGATTACCGAAACACGGGCAAAGCAATTATGCGAACGCGGCGGACAAGTGCTGCTGCACAAGGGCACGATCATCACGCCCAGCGCGAGAGATATGTTCAGCCAATACAAATGCGAAGTAATTTTCAAATAAAGTAAGGAGATTGCTATGGTAATCTGCCGAGTAGTGGGCCACGTGTGGGCCACAAAAAAAGAATCCAGCCTAGAGGGGCTAAAACTGATGGTTGTGGAATCAGAAGCTGATGCAACGTCCTTTGTCGCGGTCGATGTAGTGGGCGCCGGCATTGGCGAGCGCGTGCTTGTGGTGTCGGGTTCCACTGCGCGCCGCGCATTGGGGCAAGACGATTGTGCGGCCGACTGCGCCATTGTGGGCATCATTGACCCAACGGAGAAAGCGTGATGAATCTGCAACAGCAAGTGCAGCAAGCCGGTGTGGTTGGCTGCGGCGGCGCAGGTTTTCCCACGCATGTGAAGCTGGCCGCGCAGGGGGTAGACACCCTCATCATCAACGGGGCGGAATGTGAGCCTCTGCTTCGCACTGACCGCTATTTGATGCGCGAACAGCCTGCGGCAATCGTCGCGGCAACGGCTGCTGCCAAAGCACAGCTTGGCGCGGCAAAGGCATACATTGCGCTCAAGGAAAGCTATCACGCGGAAATTGCTGCGTTGCAAGCTGCGATTGATGCGCTTGCTGCCCCGGTGGAGCTATTTTTGCTCAAGAATTTTTACCCCGCCGGCGACGAGCAAGTGCAGGTGTATGAAGTCACCGGACGTGTGGTGCCGCCCGGCGGCATTCCGCTTGATGTGGGCTGTGTGGTCAGCAATGCTGCCACAATGTTCGCGGTGCACCACGCCATGCAGGGCAGGCCCTTCACGCAGAAATATTTAACCATCACCGGGGCGGTAGCATCGCCATGCATCATCAAAGCACCGCTGGGCACAAGCTTTGCAGACTGCCTTGCCTTGGCGGGCGGAGCCTTGGAGGATGACTTCATGGTCGTCAGCGGCGGCCCGATGATGGGCAAGGCCATGACGAAAGACGAAGCCCTCGCCTCGCATGTGAGCAAAACAACCTCGGGTTATCTCTTGCTGCCGCAGCGCACGCGGCTTTGGCAACATGCGCAACTCAGCACCACGCATATCCGCAATCGCGCGCGTGCGGCTTGCATTCAGTGTAGCTTTTGCACGCAGTTGTGTCCGCGCTGGCTGCTAGGGCATCCCCTAGAGCCACACAAGATCATGCGGCGCACGGCGGGCGGGCAAGCCATTGAAGAACTGCTGGATGACCCCGTGGTGCGTGCGGCGCAATACTGCTGCGAATGCGGCGTTTGCGAGCTCTACGCCTGCCCCATGGAGCTTAATCCACGCAGAATCAACGTGCTGATCAAACAGGCCTGCCAGCAGCAGGGACTGCGCCCCGAAAAAGGTCAAGCCAACTTGCAAGCACGTGATTATCGTGCCGACCGACGCATTCCCACGCAAAAGGCCGCCATGCGTGCTGGCGTGGGCAAGTGGTATGCAACAGAGCCTGCGCAGTTTGTGCAAGCGACGCCAAGTGAAGTTTGCATTGCGCTCAACGCGCACATTGGCGCGCCAGCACAGCCGATTGTTGAGCTTGGCCAGCGGGTCACGCTGGGGCAGCGCATAGCAGCCGCGCCAGCAGACAAGCTCGGCGTTGACTACCACGCCTCCATCGCTGGTGTGATTACTAGCGTTGGCGATGCAATCACAATTAGACAGGAGGGCAGTTAGATGAAATGCATTGGTTTTTTGGAGTTTTCATCCATCGCTCGCGGTATTGAAGCGGCTGATGCTGTGTGCAAAACGGCTGAAGTAGAGCTCATTTTTGCACGTGCCAGCTGCCCGGGAAAATTTTTTTTGCTGTTTAGCGGCGATGTTGCAGCCGTGCAGTCCTCGCTGGATGCGGGCGTTGCCTCGGCGCAAGGCCATGTGGTGGACCACTGCTTGATTGCCCGCCTGCACGAACAGGTGGTGCGTGCCATCCACCTCACTGCCGAGCCGCAACAATGTGGAGCCTTAGGCGTGATGGAATTCTACAGCGTCACTGCCGCCATTTATGCCGCAGACGCTGCCGTGAAAGCCGCTAATGTTGCCTTAGTAGAGCTGCGGCTTGCCGCGGGCATTGGCGGCAAGTCTTTTGCGGTACTCACCGGCGATGTGGCCGCTGTGAGTGAAGCCGTGGCCTGCGGCGTTGCTGCGCAAGAAAGCCAAGGCATGGTGCTTGCGCATGTGGTAATTGCTAACCCGCGGCCAGAGGTATTTGAAAGTTTGCTTTAGCCTAGTGCTATTTCAACATAAGCATCAAAAAAGGCAGGGATTTACTCCTTGCCTTTTTTATTTCATTTAAGGAAATCCTCCCATGGGTTCTTGCGTCTTAGCCGCTTTTTCGCCTCAGCCATATCAATGCCATCCGGTGCAACGCGGCCCAGTTCGCTCCACGCAATGGGGCAGCTTACCGGCAGACCGGGGCGCATGCGCACGCTGTAGGGTGCAACGCTGGTGGCCGCCCGCGTGTTGCGAATCCAGTCCACAAAAATTTTGCCTTTTCGGTTCACCTTGCGCACGTTGGCGGTGTAGCGATCCGGCCAATCCTCCACCATTGTGTCAACAATGCCCTTGGCAAAATCGCGAAAGCTCTGCCAGTTTTCCATGGGCATGGGCACAACCACGTGGTAGCCCTTGCCGCCGCTGGTTTTTAGATATGATTTCAGCCTCAGCTTGTCGAGAATTTTCTTCAGATCACGTGCACCTTGGCGCACTTGCTCCAAGCCCATGCCCTCGTCTGGGTCAAGGTCAAAGACTAGCATGTCTGGCTGTTCTAGGGTGTCAACCCGGCTGCCCCACACGTGAAATTCCACAGTATTTTGCTGAACCTCGGCCAGCAGTTCATCGGCTGTGTTGATGATCAATTGCGGGTTTTTCTTGTAGAAACAGGGCGCGTCAGCCCCACCCGGGCAGCGAATTGCAGTCACAACCCTGCCTTCAATATACGGCAGCATGCGCGGCGCAACGGCTTGGTAGTAATCCGCCAAGTCTTGCTTGGTCACATGCGGTTCGGTGGAAAAAACTTTGTTGGGGCTGGAAATTTCCACGCCGCGTGTGTAATCTTCGCACTTGATTTTCAGCCACTCGCGCTTGCCGGTGTAAAGCCCATCTGCGCGCTTAGCGATGATGCCCTCTAAATTTGCCGCGCAGGCTTGGTTGAACAGCTGCTGCCCGTTTTCTGTCCAATGATGACTATATTGCAGGCTATCCGGTGCATTGGCCAGCAAAGCCTGAAGCTTGGCTTTGCGTTGCAGCAGGGGAGTGCCGCGCAGATCTTCGCTGTTTAACGCAAGCAAATCAAAGGCAATGTATTGCAGTGGCTTGCTGTGCAGCATCATTTCACCGTCCATGGTGAAATCCCGGCCAAGCCCTTGCAGCGCTTTCGCCACGGACCTAAACTTTTGCGTGCAGTCGTTGCCGTTGCGGGTTTGCAGGTTTACGCTACCGTCTTCCACTGTGCTCAGCACGCGCCAGCCGTCGTACTTCAGTTCAAATACCCAGCCGTCGTCTTCGGGCACTTGCTTGGTCAGCTTGCACAGCATTAGCGCAGGTGCTTCGGCCGCCCCTGCAAATTGCAGCAGCCAATTTTTGTCGTCCATGCGCACCAGCGACCAATTCCCCGTTAATTTTTCGCCATGGAGCGTGAACTTGATGTTATTTTCGCTGCGTGCATGCAGTTCGTAAGTGCCTTTGTCCCAAATCACCACTGTGCCGCCACCATATTGCCCCTTGGGGATGGTGCCCTCAAAGTGGCGATACTCCAGTGGGTGATCCTCCACTTGAATGGCAAGACGCTTTTCGGTCAGCGAAGGCTCTTTTGGCACGGCCCAGCTTTTCAGCACGCCACCCATCTCCAGCCGCAAGTCGTAGTGCTTTCGGCTCGCTTCATGATGTTGTATGACAAAATGTCGCTGCCTGGGGCGGGGCTCGGTCGCTTCGCTGTGGCATATTATGGCCTCTGCTTGAGGCTCAGTAGTTTTGTCAAAATTTCTCTTTTGGTTGTAGATGTGTAAGTTGTTTTTCATACACATACTATCCCCAAAGGAGTGTGATTCTATGCCCGCAACCAAAACTGTGCTGTCGTTTGGCTTGGTGGCCATACCCATTGCGCTGCACACCGCCACGCAGGAAAACGACATCGGCTTTCGCCAGCTGCACAAGGCTGACCACAGCCGCATCCGCTACAAAAAAGTATGTGAGGGCTGCAACAAAGAGGTTAAGCAAAGCGACATCGTGCGCGGCTATGAGTACGAAAAAGACCACTATGTTATCGTCACCGACGAAGAGCTTGAGGCCATCAAAACCGAAAAAGAGAAGGCTATCACCATCCTGCATTTTGTGCAGCAAACAGAAATTTCGAGCATCTGCTATGCCAAAGCGTATTACGCGCAGGCACTGCCTGGTGGCGAAAAAGCCTTTGCGTTGCTGCGCCAGGCACTTGAACAAGAGCAACGCGTGGCCGTGGGCAAAACCGTGCTGGGCACCAAAGAAACCCTCGTGGCCATCTTCCCGCAGCAGGACGGCTTGCTGGTGCAAACGATGTTCTTCGCCGATGAAATCAAGCCCCAGCCCGCCAGCAAAGCTTCGCCAAAAGTCACCGCACAGGAGCTGAACATGGCAAAAAAACTGCTGCAAACCATGGATGCTCCCTTTGACTTGGCCGACTACCACGATGAATACCAAGCCAAGCTGCGCCAGCTGCTGGAAAGCAAGATTTCGGGCGATGACATGGCCATGCCCAAGAAAACTGGCCAAGTGAATGTTGCAGACCTCATGGACGCCTTTCGCCAAAGCATTGAGCAGCAACAAAAGCCCACCAAGACAAAGCCGCCCGCAAAAAAGACTACAAAAAAATAGGAGCTGGTTAATCCAGCTCCTTGCTTATTGCCAGCCATATGGCGCATTCAAGTCTTTTCTTGAATAATGCACAGCCGTCTTTATATATCCCATGAATGCTGCCGGCGGCGTGGTAGGCATTGGCCGGACAACCGCCGGCGCAAAAATACTTGGCCCAGCAGCTGCGGCACTCGGCCTTGGCGTGCAGATTGCAGGTCGCAAAGTTATCACGCAGATCAGGGCGGCTGAGGCCCTGGTACACATTGCCCATGGCAAACTCCGGGCTGCCCACAAACTGGTGGCAAGGATAAAACTCGCCCGCAGGTGTCACCGCAAGGTACTCCGTGCCCACCCCACAGCCCGCCGTGCGCTTGTAGTAACACGGCCCGTGCCGCAAATTCAGCGTGTAGTGATAGAAAGAAAAATCGCTGTTGACCATCTCTAGGGCAAGCGCTTCATATTCTTCCAGCACGCGTGTTAAGTCATCCGGTGTCAACGCGTGCGGCGCAGCGGGGTCGCACACCACAGGCTCTAGCGAAAGCTCGCGAAAGCCCAGCTCAGCCATGTGTAGGATATCCTGCAAAAAATCGGTGTTGTGGTGGGTGAAGGTGCCGCGGATGTAATAGCCCTTGCCGTCGCGCGCCTGCACCAAGCGCCGGAACTTCGGCACCACGCTGTCATAACAACCCTGCCCGCAGGGCGTTTTGCGCAGGCGGTCGTGGGTAGCTTTGCGGCCATCTAGGCTCAGCACCACGTTGCTCATTTCACGGTTGCAAAAGTCAATCACGTCGTCGTTAATCAGCATGCCATTGGTCGTTAGCGTGAAGCGAAAGTGTTTGCCAGTTTCGCTCTCTTTCGCGCGTGCATAGGTAACCAATTGCTTGAGCACATCCCAGTTCAACAGCGGTTCGCCGCCAAAAAAGTCAATATCCAAGTTGCGGCGTGGCCCGCTGTTGGCCAGCAAAAAGTCAATGGCTGCGCGGCCCACATCGACACTCATCAGCTGCTTGTCCCACGCGCGCACAAAGCAATATTCGCATGAGAGATTACAAGCATGCGCCATATGTAGACACAACGCCTTAATATAATGCGGCTTGGACTCTTGGGCTGGCAGCGAAATCTCCGGCGCAAACAATTTGCCCGCATCAATCAGCGCCTGTATGTCTGGAAAATCTGCTTGGTTTACGCTATCCCAATGCTGCACAGCATGCAAAACACACGGGTCAACCAAATGGATTGACCCGCTGTTCACGTCAAGTATGATGTTTTTGCCGTGTAAAGTGTAGCCGTGTATCATTCAGCTTGTTGCTCGCAAGGTTGATTGGCCACGCCGCAGCTGGTTTTGCAGGCCGACTGGCAGCTGGTTTGGCATTCGCCGCAGCCGCCGTTGCACAGGCTTTCTTGCAGGGTGCGGGTTTCCAGGGTCACAATACGTTGCATGGGTTTCTCCTAAATTCAATGAAATAATACATCTAGTATAGCACAAATCGGCGCGTTTGTCAAGCGGTGAGTTCCACTTGAGCGCGCACATCGCCGCAGCTCACCTGCAACACAGCAGGGGAGCCCGCACGCACATACACAATCGCTTGCCCACGGTGGGTGCTACGCGTGTGGTGGCGATAGGGCGTCAGGTCATCCGGCACGCCGTTGTCGATGCCCAACAGCTCGCCGCCTTGCAGCGTGCAGGTGATAAGTGCATCGTCGGTCACCAGTCGCCCTTGTGCGTCGCGCAGCGTAACGATGATTTGCACCACGCTTTCGCCCTGCTCGGCATCAAGCGCAATGCTCGCCAGATCGCCCGGGGTTTCGTAGATGACTTCGACTTGTTCGTCACCGCGTGTGGCAACCGCACGCAGTACATTGAATTGCGCAGGCAGCGCAAATGCCGCAGTGTAGCCTTCTAAGTTTTTCGCGCCGAGCGATTGCCCATCGCAAAATAGCTCAACTTGTGCTGCATTTGTAAATATTGTGCCATCGGCTTCGAGGTGCGCCACTAGGTCGTTGGCCCACATGGCGTGGCGGTGGTGGTAGCGCGGTTTCTCAAAGCCCGCGGTGGTCAGCAGGCCTGCGGGGGACAGCCGCACCGGCCAGCCCTGCGCCTCGCCCAGATAATCCACGCCGGTCCACAAAAACTGCCCGCAGATGTCGTCATGGTCGCGCACCGCCAGCCATTGATCCTCCTCGTGGCCGTTTTCGCTGCCATAAATCACATGGTGCGGATAGGCCTCACGGTCAGCACGATACAGATGCTCCTTGTAGTTGTAGCCCACTACGTCTAGCGTTTGCGGATAGCCCACCTGGTTGGCCAGCTCCGGGAAAGCAATCGCCGCCGTCACCGGACGAGTGGGGTCATGCTGCTTGACGATGTCCACAAGCTTCGCAGAAATCTGCGCAAGCCGCTCGGCATTGGGCTTGTTGGCGTCATATTGCCGCTCTTGTGCGGGCTTGTTGGCGTCGTTGTTGCCGGTCATCGTCTTAAACATCGGGTGACAGTATGGGTCATTCGGGTAGTCAATTTCGTTGCCCACGCTCCACAAAATGATGCTGGGGTGGTTGCGGTCGCGGCGCACAAAGTCGCGCAAGTCTTGCTCATGCCAATTGGGAAACGCATCCGAGTAGCCAAAATGCTTCGGCGGATACACATTGTGGCCCTGCCACCACTTGTTTTTGCAGCCCTCCCACTCGTCAAAAGCCTCGTTCATCACCAAAAAGCCCATCTCGTCGCACAAGTCCAGCAGGTGGGTATCAGGCGGGTTGTGCGCCGTGCGAATCGCATTGCAGCCACAAGCTTTGAGCTTTTGCAAGCGCCGCCGCCACACTTCTTTGGGCACCGCAGCGCCCAGTGCGCCGGCATCGTGGTGCAAGCACACGCCCTTGAGTTTCATGTTCACGCCGTTGAGCCAAAATCCCGTGTCCGCGTCAAATTTTACGCTGCGAAAGCCGCAAGTGATGTCCATGCTATCGCAAACTTGGCCGTCTTTCAACACCTGGCAGGTTAGCGTATACAAAGCAGGGGAGTCCGGCGACCACAGCTTGGGATTGTCCACTTGCAGTTGCACGCTGCCGGTTTTGCCGCTGCCGGTCACGGTTTTGCCGTTCAGTTCGAAGCTAACTTCCGCTTCTGCCGAAAGCTCCCACTGCACCTGCAGCGTCTGTTCATCCACGCAGTACACAAACACGCCTTGGGGCACAAAGTGCACAGCATCCATGATTTCAAGCGTCACATCGCGATAAATCCCATTGCCGGTGTACCAGCGAGAGTCGGCTAGATCGTTGTGTTCCACGCGCACGGCAATCACGTTTTCGCCCGCGCGTGCAAAGGGCGAAATGTCGTGTGTCACGCTGCTGTAGCCACATGGCCGCATGCCTAGGTAATTGCTGTTGCACCACACGCGTGCGTTTTTGTAGATGCCGCCAAAGTTCACACGCACGGTTTTGCCCGCCAAATCCTCCGGCAGGTCAAAGCGCAGGCGATACCAGCCCACGCCGCCGCGGGCATAGCCCGTGCCGCTGCTGTAGCTCTCATCAAAAGGATGCTCCACCGCCCAGTCGTGTGGCAGCGTCACATCTTGCCAGTCAATGTCGTCATAGCCTGCATAAAACGCGTAGGGTTGCTCGTCCAAGCAGAACTTCCAGCCTTGATTTAGGTTTTGGGTTACACGCATGTTTTCACCTCCGGTTTTTATGATACCATTATATCACACTATTGCACGCAATGCAAGACTCGCCCACGAAAAAAAGCGACCCAAGCGGGTCGCTTTGTGTGCAAGAGATTACATCCAAATCCAGCCAAACGCGAACACAAACAGGAACCAGTTCCATGTGGTGGCCGGGCGGTCTGTGCCGGGGATGGTTGCCACATTGGAGGGTGGTGTGGGAGGCGTGGGCGGTGTGGTGGTTTGCACCAGTGTCAGTTGTGTGGTGCCAATGGTCAGGTTGTTGCCCGAGCGAGTTACCACGCCAAACGACATTGTGCCGGGATTGGGCAGTGCAGTGCTGGTCAAACGCAGCAAGCGCGCGCCGCCAGATTGCACGAACTGATAGGTCATTGCGCTGGTTGCGCCGTTTGCACGGATAATTTGTCCGCCGCCGCCTGCGTTGAATACGATTACGTCATTTGGACGAAACACTTGGTTTTGCGACGAGGTTACACGCCAGCGGCCAACCAGTTGAGCTTCTGTAACGCTTGTGTTTGCTTGCGCGGCAACGATGCCGAAGCCGGCCATCAGTGCCACAACCATTAGAATGCTGAGAAACTTTTTCATGTAAAACTCTTTCCTTTCGGTACGTTATGTCATCTATTATACAATATTCCGCAATAAATGTCAAGCAATTTTTGTGATTTAATTTGCCAAACCTATTCTTGGAAAAATGGCACCGCGCGTCCCGCCTCTAGCGACGCTCGGCAATCCAGCACGCGCTGATTGTCGCTGCCACGAAATCGGGTGTTCAGGCTCTTGCGGTCTTGCACAAACCGCCCGTCCACCAGCACATCAAGTTGCGCCAGCACAGGGTGCACCGCCTCATCGGGCAGCAGCTCGTGCTCAAACACAAAGCCCGTGTAGCACCAGACATCCCGATTGGGCATCTCGCGGCGCACACGTTTTATCAGTTCAAGTATCGTGCTGCGATTGTGCGGGTGCAGTGGCTCGCCGCCCAGCAGCGTTAGCCCGCGAATGTGCGCTGGGCGCAGCAGCTGCAATATCTCCTGCACGGTTTCCTCGGTGAAGGGCTTGCCGTAGTCAAACTGCCAAGCTTGCGGGTTAAAACAGCCGGGGCAGGCGTGCTGGCAGCCGCTGCAAAACAGCGACACCCGCACACCCACCCCATTGGCAATATCGTGTGATTTCAGCTCGGAGTAATACATAGCTACCTGCTTATTGGGCGGATTTTATCACTTTGATCATAGCACTGCCTGCTGCCCTGTGCCCTGTGCCATCAACCTGATTCGTCGTTCCGCTAAAGTAAAGATCCATGTCGGGGTTGTACCAAGCAAATGAGCCGGTTTGTCCCCAAAAGCCAATGATTTCACCAATCGGCTTGCGCAAAGAGATAATGCGGGGTGTCGGCAATTTTTCCAAGCCAACGCCGTAATAAAACAGGCCGGGTGGCGGAAGCAACAAGTTCCATTGTTTCAGCCCCTCAATTTTGCTTTTTGAGAAAAAACATCCCGCAAAAAACGCCTTCAAGAATATCATCACATCGTCCGCAGTGGACACAATGCCGCCTTCAGCAGTTATCGAAGCCATATAATTTGGTAGCCAAAGCGGTTTATCTCGATGATAAAACACAGCAGGCCTTTTGTCCGCAATGTCGTTAAATGCATACGTGTTTGCCAAAGCCAGTGGGTCAAAGATACACGCCTTGAATACTTCGCCAATTTCTTTTTGGGTAATCGCTTCAATGATTTTCCCAAGCAACTGATAGTTCGTGTCGGAATACGCTGCCTTGCCCTTTTGCCCCGGTGCAAATTTAGGGGTCATGGCATTCATCAGCGAAATTGTTTTTTCAAGCTCCCAAGTATCATCGTTGCCTTGCAGCAATAACTCAATTCCGGATGGCCTGCCTTGTTCTTTGTGCGTGAAATAATCCGGCAAACCGGAAGT
>WRBQ01000014.1 GCA_009784445.1 Oscillospiraceae bacterium | reverse complement strand
TCGTTGACGTGAACATGGCAGACCTCATCGCAGGCCTGCTGCAAGCACTCGGCGTGCTGGAACTCGCTGGCGACTTCGGTGGCCTTCTGAACCTCCTAAACATGCCAGGGCGGGAAAGGCCGGTGGTCCATCCCTTCAGCTGGCCGTACCCGAACCGCCGCCGCACGAACGACCTGTATCATCTGCTGTTCTGGACGCGCAACAGTGGTATGCGCGTTGCAGACCAACTGCCGATTCTCGTTGACAATGTTTGGTCGTTGCTCTTTGGTGACGAAACAATCAGCGAAACAATTCATGAACTGCTTGGCGAAGTGCTCTTCACGCAAGAAAACTTCGACATGATTGTTGCACTGGTGCAGGATTTGCTGGCAGAACTGCCGCTTGACGAAATCAATGACCTCATTCCTGGCCGCACCCTGCGCGAACTGCTGGATGGCTTGGTAATGGTTGGTGAAGAAAACGTTGACCTGCTTGGCGTGCTGGATGATCTGGCAGACTTCCCCGGTGCAGTAGTGACCGACCAAGACAGCTTTATGGATGGCATGATTGAGTTCTTGCTACCCGTGGCACCCGCACTGGGCTGGCTGCTGTTTGGCGAAGACATTGTTCTGCTGGGTGGCCATGATGACATCAACAATGGCCAAGGTTTGATGAGCGTATTCGGGCACGAAGGTTATCGCTTAGGCTTGATTCCGCTGCTCGAATCCTTGCTCATGCCGTTGGGTGCTGGCGCCCAAATTGTCGCACCGGCACAACTGGTTGCTGAAGACGCTGAAGGCCGCCTGCGCGGACTGCTGCAACCGATTCTCTACCTGCTGGAACGTGTGGTAGAAGACCCGATTGACACGGTTATCCGCTTGTTGCCAAACGTGGGTTATGTTCTTGACAGCGGCCTGCTGCAAATGAGCCTTGATATGTTGCTGCGTGGCGTCAACGGCATTTTCGCTTATGTCAGCGACGAACCGCTAATCACCTTGGATGTAGTGCCGATGCTTGATGACATTTTGGGCGGACTGGGTCTGCACACATTGTCGCACCGCACATTGGCAAACCTGCAAACCGGTACGATCATCACGTTCGCGTCACATTCCGGCGCAATTGGCCACTATATGTTCCTGTACTGCGAAGAAGATGAAGCTGACCTGTTTAGCGCACTGTTGCGCGAGCTGATTCACTTGGTGCAGTATAACGCGGAAAACCGCAACGTTGTGGTCACCGCAATCACAGATCTGATTGCACCCGGCAACCTGATTATCCGCTGGGGCCTGCAATTTGTGCTGTGGGTAGGCCGTGTGATTGGCACAAGCCTAAGCATGTCGGCACTGCTGGGTCTGGTGCGCGTGGTTAACGCCATTTGGACACCGATTGTCAGCCGCTTCTTCTAGGCGAAATCAACTAAAAAGGGCCGGGAGAAATCCCGGCTCTTTCTTGGCGTTATAGAAACCCCAAATTATATGAAAGGAGATTAACATGATCAACACAACCACAACCCGCAGGAGGGTGACTATACTTTAGCCCTCCTGACATAGGAGATTTACTTATGCAAGAGAAAAAAACAGAAGAAAAGAAAATCAAAGGCCTGGCCAAATTGCGCTATGCACTGTTTTTGCTGGGCCCATATTGGCGGCATGGCCGCACGTACCTCATTGTGATCACGCTGGTTTCAGTGTTTTTGCAACCCGCCAGCACATTTTTGATTACATTGCTGCCGCAGCTGGCAATCGACAGCGTGATGCGCGAAGACAGCCGCAACCAAACCCTAACCATTGTTGCTGTGCTTAGCGTGGTGATTGTATTTATTACAGTTGTTCGCCGCATGGTAGAGCTGTATTACGAACGCCCCACGCAGTGGAAGTTGCAGCGCCGTGTACAAAATGAGGTGAACACAAAAGCGCTGTATACCGACTTTAAATATTATGACAACCCCGAATTTTACGCCAAGTTCAACTTTGCGCAAGAGGAGTTTCCATGGCAGGCACGCATGGCTGCATGGTATTTCCCCTATGCGCTCAAAGATATCGCGACGGTGCTGGCCATGGGGGCGATTATCTCGCAGGCCGGACCGGTGCTGTTTGCGATTACGGCTGCATTTGTGGTGATGGGCACGCTGGTTGTGCTGCCAACCATCAAGCCTGAAGCGGACATCAACATGAAAATAGATGACGTTTGGCGCCCGGTTGGCTACATTGACCGCTTGCTGCGCCAAAAAGAAAACGCCGCTGAGCTGCGTTCCAGCGGGGCAGGGCGCAAGTTTTTGAAAACATTTGAAGCGGCGCAAAAACGCATGGTCGATACATACGCGCCGTTTCGCAAAAAAGTTACGCCATTTTATGTGACGCAAAGCGCGCTGCCGCATGTGCAGGCTGCTTGCATTTTGCTCTATATCGTGTTCTTTATCATTGAGGGTGATGTGACTCAAATTGGGCTGTTTGCCTCGCTTTCGGTGGCCAGCACGCAGTTTGCCACCCACTTGGGGCATGTGCTAACGAACGTGAAAGGTCTGATGGAACTGAGCGTGAACGGCGAGCGAATTGCTGCGTTTTTTGAGGCCGAAAGTGTAATTGAACCTGAGCGCGACAACGTGTTGCCACCGCCCACCGGCAAGTTTGAGTTGGAATTCCGCAACGTGAGCTTTGGCTATGAAAACGCCAAGTTCTGCATTGAGGGTTTGAATCTGCGCATCAAACCCGGGCAGCGCGTGGCCATTGTGGGCGAAAATGGCGCAGGCAAAAGCACCATCACAAAGTTATTGCTGCGCTTGTATGACGTCAGCGGCGGCGAGCTGCTCATCAATGGCGTGAACATTAAGGACTTCGACGTGCATGCGTTGCGGTTGCGTGTTGGCATTGCGTTCCAAGATGTACGCGTGCTGGCGATGAGCCTGCGTGACAACTTGACGGTATATAATGACGTGGATGACGAGCAGCTGATGGAAGTGATTGCAAAGCTCGGTCTTGAAGGTGTGCTGGAAAAAGCCGGCGGCGACATGAACAAGATGGTGTCGCGCGAGTTCACTGAAGATGGCGTGGTGCTGTCGGGCGGTGAGGCACAACGGATAACCTTGGCGCGGCTGTTCACCGGCACGTTTGGCGTGATGATTCTGGACGAGCCTTCGTCGGCACTTGATCCACTGGCCGAGCACAAGCTCATGCAAACCATCCTCGATGCGTCCAACACGTCAACCACCATCATGATTGCGCACCGGCTTTCCACTGTGCGGGATTTTGATGTGATTTATCACATGGAAAACGGCGCGATTATCGAAAGTGGCACGCACGCCGAGCTGATGGCTTTGCAGGGCGGATATTACGACATGTTCACCAAGCAGGCCGAGAATTATCAAGCGCAGGAGCTGCAAGGGTAGGGGAGTGGAAAAAAACACTTGCTTTTTTTGCGCAAATGCGGTAAAATAGAGATATAACGATTTAAGGAGAAAAAGTTCTTATGGTATCAGCAGGTGATTTTCGCAATGGCGTCACATTTGAAATGGATGGCAAGGTATATCAAATTATCGACTTTCAGCACGTGAAACCCGGCAAGGGCGCGGCATTTGTGCGCACAAAAATCCGCAATGTGATTGATGGCGGTGTAACCGAGCGCACCTTTAACCCCACCGAAAAATTCCCGGCCGCGCAAGTTGAACGCTACGAAATGGCATATTCATACAATGATGGTGGCCTGTACTATTTCATGGATGGCCGAACGTTTGAAATGATTCCTGTGGATGAAGACAAGCTCCCCGACGGCTTTAAGTTTGTGAAAGAAGATTGCGTGTGCAAGGTGCTTAGCTACAAAGGCAGCGTGTTTGGCGTGGAGCCACCTACCACCGTAACGCTGAAAGTGACGCAGACTGACCCCGGTTTCAAAGGCGACACGGCAACCAACGTCACCAAACCCGCCACGCTCGAAACCGGCGCGGAAGTGAAAGTGCCGCTGTTCATTGACGAGGGCGAGCTGATTATCATCGACACCCGCACGGGCGAATATTCGTCACGCGCGTAAGGAGGCATGAGCATGGATATGCAGGAACTGGTTGCGCTGGTGAAGCAATTGAGCGACCGCGTGACTGACTTGGAAGAAGAGCTTGGCATCATGGCCGAGCAACTTGATGCACTGCAAGACGGCATGGAAGAACTGGCCGAAGATATTTATGGCGACGAAGAAGACGAGGTCTATGACGTGGAATGCCCGGAATGCCAAGAAGCGATTGCGGTGGACGCAGGAATTTTAGAAGAGGGCTATGTGAATTGCCCCGGTTGTGATGCGGCCATTGAATTCCAGTTTGGCTGTGACTGCGAAGACTGTGAAGGATGCGCGTGATAAATCATGGCTAAATATCGCAATAAGCAAAAAAGCATTCTCGGCGGTTCGGGCAGCGGGGCAAAAGGTTTGCTTCGCTGGACGGACTGGCCGACGCTTTTGCTTTGCTTGGCATGCTCGATATTTGGACTGGTGATGGTGCACAGCGCAACGCACCGCGCGGCAGAGCTGGCGGGGCGCACCTTTAGCACCGAAGTGGTGACCATGGCACTAGCCATCGTGGTTGGGATTGTGGCCGCCGTTGTAATGAGCTTCATCGACTATGAGATTCTGCTGCGTTTTTGGTGGGTGATTGCCATCATTTGCGTGCTATTGATGCTGCTGCTGCTTACCCCGCTTGGCTGGGCACCGGATTTTCGCCCGGATGCCACGCGCTGGATTCGCCTGACGCCGGATAGCCCATTCACCTTTCAGCCATCTGAATTGCTGCGGCTTGGATTTATCATCTCGTTCACGTGGCACATCCACCGCGTGCGCGACAACATTAACCAGATTAAGAATATCGCGCTGCTGGGTGCACATGCAATGGTGCCGTTTGGGCTAGTGGTGATTACCGGTGACTTGGGCAGTGCCCTCGTTTTGCTGTTTGTGACAATCGGCATGCTATTTTTGGCGGGGCTGAAACTGCGCTGGTTCGCGGCAATCATCGCTATGGCTGCTGCGGCTGCACCGCTAATATGGTTCCAGTTTATCAGCACATTTCAACGCAACCGCATTTTGGCGCTTTATTTTCCCGACTCGCTGCCGCCTGAAATTGTTGCGCGTGATATGTATCAACAAAACCAAGCGATGATTGCCATTGGCAGCGGGCAGTTAACCGGACGTGGACTGTTCAATAGTGCCACATTTGTGCCGCTACAAGAGCACGACATGATTTTTTCACTCATTGGCGAGGAGCTGGGCTTCATCGGCGCAGTGCTAGCAGTTGCGCTGCTGGCGGCGGTGATTATCCGCTTGGTGCTGGTGAGTTCGCGCACACGCAACCTGCGGGCGCGGCTGCTGTGCTCTGGCGTTGCGTTCATGATTGGCGCGCAGGCGATTATCAACATTGGCGTAACGCTGCGGCTGCTGCCGGTAACGGGCATTACGCTGCCATTTTTCAGCGCGGGTGGCTCAGCTAATCTCACCATATTCCTGCTCATTGGGCTAGTGCTAACCGTTTTTCGCTTCCAAAATGAGCATGAGGACACGCAGGCATACTTCGACTACTTATACAACTAAACTAAGCCCCGGTAGACAACTACCGGGGTGTTTTTATAATATTTTCGCGAGATATTGGCCGGTGAAACTGGCTTTGCACCGGGCGATCTCTTCTGGTGTGCCAGTGGCGAGAATTTCGCCGCCTGCGTCGCCGCCGTCGGGGCCGAGGTCGATGATATGGTCAGCGCAACGGATGACATCAAGATTGTGCTCGATAACCAGCACGGTGTTGCCGGTGTCCACCAGCTGTTGCAGAACATCTAAGAGCCTGTGCACATCGGCAGCATGCAGGCCGGTGGTGGGCTCGTCTAGGATATAAATGGTGCGGCCGGTGGAGCGTTTTTGCAGCTCTGCCGCCAGTTTAACGCGCTGCGCTTCGCCGCCCGAAAGAGTAGTGGCGCTCTGGCCAATTTTCACATAACCCAGCCCCACGGTGAATAGCATGTGCATTTTGCGATGAATTTTCGGGATGTTTTCGAAAAAATGCATGCCTTCTTCAATGGTCATTTGCAAAATATCGGCGATAGACTTGCCTTTGTAGAGCACTTGCAGGGTTTCGTGGTTGTAGCGCGCGCCCTTGCAGACCTCGCAGGGCACGTAAATGTCTGCCAAAAAGTGCATTTCAATTTTCACAATGCCGTCGCCCTGGCAGGCTTCGCAGCGCCCGCCTTTGACGTTGAACGAAAAGCGGTTGGCTTTGTAGCCGCGCTGGCGGGCATCGGCGGTGGCGGCAAACAGCTCGCGGATGTCCGTATACACGCCGGTATAGGTGGCTGGATTTGAGCGCGGGGTGCGGCCAATGGGGCTTTGGTCGATGGAAATGACTTTGTCGAGGTGCTCAATGCCGCGGATTTCGTCGTATTCCCCGGGAAAAGTTTGCGCGCGGTTGAGTTTTTTCGCCAAAGTTTTGTGCACAATCTCGTTGATCAGAGAGCTTTTGCCGCTGCCCGAAACGCCCGTGACTGCCACCAGCAGTCCAAGCGGGATATCCACGTTGATGTTTTTGAGGTTGTTTTCGCGCGCACCAAGCACCTGAAGCACTTTATCACTGGGTTGGCGGCGCGTGGCAGGGGTTTCGATGCGCCGTTTGCCGTTGAGATATTGCCCGGTAACGGATTGCTCGCAGGCCATGATTTCCTCAAGGCTGCCTTGGCAAACCAGTTGCCCGCCGTGAATGCCCGCGCCGGGACCAATGTCTACCACGTGATCGGCGGCACGCATGGTGTCTTCATCGTGTTCCACCACAATCAGTGTATTGCCGAGATCGCGCAGGCTTTTGAGCGTGGCGATGAGCTTGTCGTTGTCGCGCTGGTGCAGGCCGATGCTGGGTTCGTCGAGGATATACAACACGCCCATGAGCGATGAGCCGATTTGCGTGGCCAGCCGAATACGCTGCGATTCGCCGCCCGAAAGCGTGCCGGATGCGCGTGACAAGTTCAGATAGCCCAGCCCTACACTGCGTAAAAAGTTTAGCCGCGCTTTGATTTCTTTGAGAATTTGCTCGGCGATGAGCATGTTGCGTTCGCTCAGCTGCAAATTCTCGAAAAATTCCACGCATTTGTGCACCGAAAATTCGGTGACATGCATGATATTTTGCCCGCCCACGGTCACACACAGCACCTCGGGTTTCAGCCGCTGACCCTTACAGGTGGGGCAGGGTTGCAGCCGCATGAATTGCTCCAGCGTGGCGCGGGCGGCGTCGCTGGTGGGCGCTTGGTAGCGGCGTAGCAGATTGTTGGCCACGCCCTCAAATGCGGCAAAATAGGTGCCGCCGCCGTGGCCGGCAAAGCGTTGCAGCGGGATTTTCTTGCCGCGCGTGCCCCACAACAGCATGTCTAGGGTTTCGGGCGACAGCTTTTGCAGCGGGGTGTTGAGCGAAAAATTGGCGTAGGCAGCCAAGCCCTCAAAATACATGCGGGCGATGGTGTCGTTGTCGCTTTGCCGCCAGCCATAAGCGTGGCATGCGCCATCATTGAGCGAAAGCGAATGGTCGGGGAAAATCAGCGCGGGGTCGGGCACAAGTTTTGCGCCGAGGCCGTCGCAGGTTTTGCACGCGCCAAAGGGGTTATTGAACGAAAACATGCGCGGCGTGAGGTTTTCCAAGCTAAATTCGTGCTCGGGGCAGGCATAGTTTTGTGAAAACAGCAGTTCCTCGTCGCCAATGACATCAACGAGCAGCAGACCGTCGCTCAGCCTTGTAGCTGTTTCGACGGAATCTGCAAGTCGCCGCCTTAAATCTGGCTTCATCACCAGCCTGTCCACGATGATCTCGATGTTGTGCTTTTTGTTTTTGTCAATGGCAATCGGCTCGGCCAGTTCATACACAATGCCGTCCACGCGTGCGCGCACATAGCCGCTTTTTCGGGCTTGCTCAAGTTCTTTGGCATACTCGCCTTTACGGCCTCTTACAATCGGCGCAAGCAGCTGGAATTTCGTGCCCTCGGGCAGCTGCATGAGGCGCTCGACGATGTCGTCCACGGTTTGGCGGGCGATTTCGCGGTTGCAGTGCGGGCAATGCGGCAGCCCAACGCGTGCGAACAGCAAGCGCAGATAGTCGTATATCTCGGTGACCGTGCCCACGGTGGAGCGCGGGTTTTTCGACGTGGTTTTTTGGTCGATGGAGATGGCAGGGGACAGCCCTTCGATGCTTTCGACGTTAGGTTTTTCCATCTGCCCCAGGAACATGCGGGCGTAGGACGACAGCGATTCGACGTAGCGGCGCTGGCCTTCGGCGTAGATGGTGTCGAAGGCTAGGGAGGTTTTTCCGCTGCCTGAAACGCCGGTGAACACCACGAATTTGTCGCGTGGAATCGTCAAACTGAGATCTTTTAGGTTGTGTTCGCGGGCGCCGGTGACGGTTAGATTTTTCAGCATATTAGTCCTTTAAATCCTCATAGATTCGCTCAATAATATCTTCAAGACACATGTCTTGCGTGATGTTTTTTTCGTCCAGATAGGCTGCGAAATCTTTCTCTCGCCACCACTTTCGCATTTCTGCCTCTCCAAAGCTATGATGCTTTGCTTTTAGTTTTTGTTCGTGCCTGCGCAGGGTTTCCTCAAAAGGCAAATCAAAATAATAGGCAAACACGTGCTCATGAAAAGCGGATTTTATCTGCGCAAATAGTTCTTCGTGCTCGTTTGCGTACAAAATGCCGTCAAGTATGGTCACATCGCAATGCTGGCTGCCGAACAGCACGAGATGCTTGAGCAATTCGATGTTTTGGCTGTCAGCACTGCCGCGAATCCACAACATCTCCCTGCGCACATGGTCTTGCGAGATATACAACGTTCCACGGCCTAGTTTTTCTTGCAAGGTTTTTGCTACAGTTGTTTTGCCGCTACCGGAGTTGCCCCGCAAGATTATAATCTTTGGATGATGCATGGCTACTCCTTTAGCTGTGTAATTTCGAGTGAGCGCAATCAGTCGGCTTTCAGCTTCTCAATTTCGTCGCGCAGGAATGCCGCATGCTCGAACTCCAGCAGGCGTGCGGCGGCCTTCATTTCGATGGTCAATTGCCGTATTCTTGCGTCTTTTTCGGTGCGGCTGAGCTTTTGCGCACGCGCTTTGGTCACGCTGCCTTTGCTCGAGATTTCCAGCACGTCACGCACGTCTTTGCGCACGCTGGTGGGCACAATGCCCTGCTTTTCGTTGTGAGCGATTTGAATTTCGCGCCGCCGCTCGGTCTCCGCAATGGCGCGTTCCATGGAGCCGGTGACGTGGTCGGCGTACATAATCACTTGGCCCTCTGCGTTGCGTGCGGCGCGGCCAATGGTCTGCACCAGCGAGGTTTGGCTGCGCAAAAAGCCCTCCTTGTCGGCATCGAGGATGGCCACCAGCGACACTTCGGGCAGGTCGAGGCCTTCGCGCAGCAGGTTGATGCCGATGAGCACGTCGAACTCGCCCAGGCGCAGCCCACGGATGATTTCCATGCGCTCGATGGTTTCGATGTCGCAGTGCATATAGCGCACTTTGATGCCGACATTCTCGAAGTAAGAGGTTAAATCTTCGGCCATTTTTTTCGTCAGCGTGGTGACCAGCACGCGTTCGCCGCGGGCAGTGCGGGTGTTGATTTCGCTGATGAGGTCGTCGATTTGGCCTTGGATAGGGCGCACCGAGATTTCGGGGTCCAGCAGCCCGGTGGGGCGGATGATTTGCTCCACGATTTGCTGTGTTTGCTCGCGCTCAAACGGCCCGGGCGTGGCCGAAACATACACACGTTGGCCCAAATGACTATACACTTCATCGAAGGTCAGCGGACGATTATCCATGGCAGATGGCAGGCGAAAGCCGAAGTTCACCAGATTCTCTTTGCGCGCGCGGTCACCGGCATACATCCCGCGCACCTGCGGAATGGTCACGTGCGATTCATCCACAAACAAGATGAAGTCTTCGGGGAAGTAGTCCAACAGCGTGAAAGGTTTGGCGCCCGTTGGCCGCCCGGCCATCACGCGAGAGTAGTTCTCAATGCCCTTGCAGAAGCCGGTTTCGCGCAACATTTCCATGTCATACAGCGTGCGCTGGCGAATGCGTTGCGCCTCGATGAGCTTGCCCTCGGCGGTGAATTTCGCCTCTTGGTCAAGCATTTCGGCCTGAATGTCAATGATGGCGTCATCCAGACGCTCGGGCGCGACGACGTAGTGCGAGGCAGGATAGATGGCCACGTGTTGCAGCACGCTGCGCACCTCGCCGGTGAGCGCGGTGATTTCGCAAATGCGCTCGATTTCGTCGCCGAAAAATTCCACGCGAATGGCAGTTTCAAAGCTGTAGACCGGGAAAATTTCGACCGTATCACCGCGCACGCGAAAATGATTGCGCGTAAAACTCACGTCGTTGCGCTCGTAGCGGATCTCTACTAGCTTTGCGATGAGGTCATCGCGTGATTTAGTTTGCCCCGGCCGCAGCGAAACCACCATGTTGCGGTAATCAATGGGGTTGCCCAGCGAAAAAATGCAGCTTACGCTGGCCACAATAATCACATCGCGGCGTTCGCTGAGCGACGATGTGGCCGAGTGGCGCAGCTTGTCGATTTCTTCGTTGACCTGCGAGTCTTTTTCAATATAGGTGTCTGTGACAGCGATATAGGCCTCGGGCTGGTAGTAGTCGTAATAGCTGACGAAATACTCCACGCGGTTTTCGGGAAAAAACTCGCGAAACTCGCTGCACAGCTGCGCAGCAAGGGTTTTATTGTGTGCCAACACGAGGGTGGGGCGGTTCATTTGGGCAATCACGTTAGCCATGGTGAAGGTCTTTCCGGAACCCGTGACACCCAGCAACACTTGGGTTTCGTGGCCTTGATTTAGCCCGTCAACCAATTGTCGAATTGCCTGTGGCTGGTCGCCCGTTGGTGCGAAGCTGGAATGAAGCTTGAAATGCATGTTCTGTCTTTCTATTTTTCATCTGCCGCAATTTGAAGCAGGATGGATGGGGCTTCGTCGTGGAAAATACGCATGTGCTTGGGGTGCGCGGCCATGGAAAAACACTGTCCCTGCGCAACAATGAGGTGATCTAGCAATTGAATTTGCACGCTGTTGAAGATTTTTACAGCGCCCTCGGTGCGCACCACATCGCTGCGCGACGGCGCGGCCAAGCCATTAGGATGATTATGCACCAGCACAACTTTGGTAGCGTTGTGGCGAAAGGCGGATTCAAGCAGGGTGCGGTTGTCCAAGCTAACGGCATGCTTTGTGCCCAGCGAAATTTGCCCGGCATGCAGCAACTGCGTGGTGTTGTCAAAACACAGCAAAAATGCGGCCTCGGATTTCATGCCGGTAAACAGCGACACAGCAAAGCGATGCAAAGCCTGCTTGTTGGCAAACGAAATTTTCTCTTGCACTTGCTCGGCAAGGTAGCGCTTGGCGATTTGTGCAACGAACATGATGAGCGTGGCCGAGTTTTCGCCAATGCCTTGCACTTTGCACAGCTCCTCAAAGGGAGCATCCAGCACGGCCGAAAGCGTGCCGAAATGCCGAATGAGCCGATGGGCGATTTCGTTGGTATCTTGCCGTGGAATGGCATAAAACAACAGCATCTCCAGCACATTGTGCGCTGGAAATGACTCTAGCCCGGCTTGGCGAAAGCGTTGCCGAACACGCTTGCGATGGTTTTCGTGCATATTCCTACCTTCAATATTATAACACAAATGTTCCGGATTGTCAAGTGGAAATTTTGTGCTATAATAAAAATGTGCAAGTTTGTATAAATTGACGAAAGAGGTGCGCCATGGTGGCTGGAATTATCGCGGAATATAACCCCTTTCATCGGGGGCACGCTTGGCATATTGCACAAACGCGTGCGGTCGGCGCCACGCATGTGGTGGTGGTGATGAGCGGCTGCACGGTGCAGCGCGGCGAGTTCGCCATTGCGCAAACGCATGTGCGGGCACGCATGGCACTGGAAAATGGCGCAGATTTGGTGATTTTGCTGCCCACGCCATGGTCGTGTGCGCGTGCGCAAGATTTTGCACGGGCGGGTGTGCACTTGCTGGATTCGCTGGGTTGTGTGGATATACTTAGTTTTGGCAGCGAAAGCGCGGATTTGGCGTTGCTTCAACGTGCTGCCGCATTAATAGGGGACGAAAGGGTAGTGCTTAGCCTGCGAAAGCGGGTAGGGGAGGGGGAGGCCTTTGCGCGGGCGCGGCAGGGGGCAGTGGCCGAGCTGGATCCGCAGGCTGCAGCCGTGTTGCGCACGCCAAACGACACGCTTGGGGTCGAATATATCAATGCAATAAAGCATTTAGGGGCGAAAATAGAGCCCTTTGCCATCAAAAGAGTGGGTGCTGCGCACGACGAAATCGGCGGAGAGGGCTTCGCCAACGCAAGCGAACTTCGCAAAATACTACTAAAGGGCGAAATGGGCGACAATAAATTATGCGAAGCTGTCGGAATCAATTGGTTGCAGGAAGAAATATCCAACGGTCGCGCCCCAGTTGACATGCAATGTCTAGAAACCGCATGGTTATTACGTTTGCGTGCGATGCAACTTGCAGATTTTGCTGCCTTGCCAGACATTTCAGAAGGCATGGAACATCTATTGTATCGTGCAGTGCGAGAGAAAAACAGCGTGCAAGAAATTTTGCAGGCAGCCACAGGAAAACGCTACCCTGCTGCGCGGGTGAGGAGAGCGCTCTTTCACGCTTTACTTGGAGAAACTATAGAGGGCTTGACGTCGCTTCCACGCTTTACTCGGATAATAGGTCACACCAAAAAAGGGCGGGAATTACTTCATCTAACGAAAGTGAACATGGCTTTGCCGATCATCTCACGCATGGCAGACGTAGCAAAAATGTTGCCCGAAGCGCAGCTGCAATTTGCCCACGAATGCCGTGCGGCCGACATAATGGCATTGGCCATGCCACAGGTGCAGCCATGTGGAATGGAGCAGCGACGGCGCGTTTTCGCGCTTTAACGCAAGAGTGTTCCGGTGCATCTTTCCCCATTAACGTGTGAAACCAAAATCTGCACAAACTGATTTTGCTGCGTGGGCGTGGCGTCTAACACAACAATAGGGCAATAGTTAGCAGAATAGCCTTGCATACCGCCGTTTTTGGCGGGTTGTTCAAGCAAAACTTCAAGTGTTTGTCCAACTTGTGTGGCAAGAAAATCGTTATTTAATGATTCAGCGAGTGAAATTGCTTGTTGGCTACGTTGTCGCTTTTCCGCTTTGATGAGCTGACCCTTGAATGTAGCAGCGGGTGTTCTAGGGCGCGGCGAAAACGGAAAAACATGTACCTTCGAGAAGGCCATTTGCTCAACAAAGGCGAGTGATTGCGCGTGTTCTTGCTCGGTTTCGCCGGGAAAGCCGACCATCAAGTCAGTGGTGATAGAGACGTTTGGGAAGAGGTTGCGCAGCTGGTTTACCAAGCTAGCATAGTGAATCGAATCATAGCGGCGCCCCATGCGCTTTAGCGTGGTGTCGCAACCGCTTTGCAATGAGAGATGGAAATGCGGACACAAAATTTTAACGCGCGAAAGCGTTTTGAGAATGGATTCGTTAAGCAAATCAGGCTCAAGCGAGCCAAGGCGAATGCGCGCAACGCCAGATTCCGCGACAGCCAACACAGCATCGCCAAGGTTATGATTGTGTCCTTTGCCGTATGCAGCCAAGTTAATTCCCACCAAAACAATCTCTTGAAATCCTTGTGCCACAAGCGTTTGTGCGTCCCGCCGAACATCATCAAGTGGTTTTGAACGCACAGGCCCGCGTGCGTGTGGGATGATACAATAAGTGCAAAAATGATCACAACCATCTTGAATTTTTAGGGTGGCACGGGTGGAGGACAAGACTTGTCCGGGTGGAGCAAACACTTCATCGCGTTGATGCAAAGCCACGTGGACGATGGGATGACGGTGCAATAAAAACTCGTCGACGTAGCGAGCTAAAGCGTGAATATCGCGTTGACCCAATATCAGATCGACTTCGGGGTATTGCTGTATTAAATCATCGCCGACCTGCACGGCGCAGCCTGTGAGAACCAGAACGCAGCCGCGGTTCACCTCGCGAAAGCGTCGCAGCGTCTGGCGGGTTTTGCGGTCACTTTCAGCGGTGACGGTGCAGGAATTAACCACCACGATGTCGGCGGTTTCAGGCGGCGCGGACGAATAACCCGCAGCGAGCATGTGCGCAGAAATGGCATCGCTATCGGCTTGGTTGACCTTGCAACCAAGCGTGAAAAAACCAACCGTCACGGCAGCCTCCTTTTTGATGTTCCTTTTATAGTAGCACAAAATGCGCAAAAATGCAAGGGCTAGCATAAAAAAACACGCCTGTGCATAAAAATTTCACAAAGCGAGTGAAGGAGTGGAGTGTTATGCGTGCATGGAAAAGAGTGGTGGCAATCGCCCTAGTGGCGGGATTGCTTTTGTCAGCTAAAGCGATGAACGCTTTGGCACGAGAAAGTGAAGAACAGCCGGTTGAAATCGCGGCACGTGCGGCCGTGCTAATGGACGCCGCCACCGGGCAAGTGCTAATGGCCTACAACGAGCACCAGCGCTTGTATCCGGCGTCGGTCACCAAGGTGATGACTTTGCTTTTGGTGGCTGAAGCGCTAGCTGATGGAAAACTGTGCCTAACTGATCAAATCACCGTCAGTGGCACGGCGGCGGGCAAGGGTGGCTCACAAATTTGGCTGCGCGAGGGCGAAAGCATGTTGCTGGAAGACTTGTTGAAAGCCATCGCGATTTACAGCGCCAACGATGCCAGTGTGGCCCTAGCCGAAGCAATTGCGGGCAGCGAAGAGGGCTTCGTTGCTTTAATGAACGAAAGAGCAGCCGAGCTGGGTATGGTCAACACCAACTTTGAAAACAGCACTGGTTTGGATGATACCACGGAAAATCATTTGACCACAGCCTATGATATTGCGCTGATGAGCCGCGAATTACTTCAGCACAATGAAGTGGTGGCGTATTCGACAATTTGGATGGATAGCTTGCGCGACGGTGAAACGGAGCTGGTGAACACTAACCGCTTGGTGCGCTTTTTTGAGGGCGCAACCGGCCTGAAAACCGGCACCACCAGCCGTGCGGGTTGCTGCATTTCGGCCACGGCCATGCGCGGGGATACCCATCTGATTGCCGTGGTGCTGGGCAGTGACAATAGTAACGACCGCTTTGACACAGCAAAGCGCATGCTCAACTGGGGCTTTGCGAACTACAGCACAGTGACGCCCGAAATTGATGAAAACCTCATCACGCCTGTGCGTGTGTTGCGCGGCGAGGATAGATACATCACGCCAGTGCTGCCTGGTGGCATGCCCATTTTGGTGCCGCGCGGCAGCGAAGACGACCTGCAGCAGAACATTGAGCTGGCTTTGGATGTGCAAGCGCCAGTGGTGGGAGGCCAGGTGTTGGGCCGCATCACGGTGATGCTGGGCGATGAGGTAGTTGGAGAATACACACTCACCGCGCCGCGTGCGGTGCAGGAGCTGCGCTTTTTGGTAATGCTACAACGATTGATAAACGCTTTAGTGCGTTAAAGAGGGGAGCAAGGCGAACAAACACTTCATCGCAATGAAGCGTTCATTCGCTTCATTTAACTAAAGCAAACGAGACGCTTCATCAAAGTGAAGTGAAAGAGAAATAGTATGCAGACGCGCATGCGCTTTAATCAACTAAAGTGCATGCGCATGTTGATTTTGCACGCACATAATTCATGCACGTGCAGCATACTTATGGACAAGATAAACGTGCAAACAGTTTTTGCAACTTGCGCTGCGCTGTGCAACAACTTGGCGCGCAAGAAAAAATTGTGCAACGGAAAGGAATTGCAAGATGAACTTACACGCAATCACATCACTGCGATGGTTACGGCTTGGTGGCTCGAACACCCTGCCCAGCTTGCAGGATATTAAAAAAATGCTGAACAAGCATTGGCACAAGCTGGCGCTGGTGGCTTTGTTCGGGCTTGGGCTGTTTTTGGGCTCACGCACAGCTGCCGTTGGCTACACCGGTTGGCAGGCTCAAGTGATGGCCTTGCTGCAGGCCCAGCGCAGCAGCCGGGCTGGCCGCAGCATGCTGGCCAACGCGTTAAGCTACTTTGGTGGCGACATGATATTCCTAGGCATCGCATACATATTCGGCCTAAGTGCAGGCGGATTGCCGTTTTTGCTGGTGTTGCCTGTGCTGCGTGGCTTGGGTATTGGCGTGCTCAGCGGTGGGTTGTACTTGGCGCATGGTGCCACTGGAGTGGGTTATGCGCTGCTGGTGCATTACCCGGCCACGGTCATCAGCATGCTCATCATGTTCAGCGCCTGTAAAGAAAGCATGTTGATGAGTGGCGACATGTTGCTGTTGCTCAACGGCAAGATTGAGCGCGCCGAAAGCAGCCTGAGGCGTTACAGCATGTGCTATGGCGTGCTGGTGATGACCAGCGTGATTGCCGCCGCCGTGGATGTGATTACCTTCACCGTGTTTGCGGGCGTGTTTGACTTGGGCTAGCTGAAGCGGAAAACCCCAACGGTTCATAATAGACATTGTGCCCGGTTTCCAAGGGTTGGCCATCCACAGTGATTTGTACCCATTGTGCGTTATCATGAAAAGCAAGCAGTGTGTTTACTAAGCTGCCTAGCATTAGCCATTCGCCAGTGGTGCCCATTTGATTTACCCCCTGCGCAAATGCTTGGTTCATGTCAACATGCAGGATATCTTCGCGTAAGTCTGGTGACCGCAATATGCTGCCTTGCGGCAATGCACTGTGATATACCAGCCCAGATATCAGTGTAGCTTCAGATGGATAGCCGCGAATGATTAGTTCAATCTCATCCCAGCCATTGGCGGCTTGGTTCGGCACAAAAAGAATTGGCCAAGCAAACTCGTGGGTTTGGGTCGTTGTTATCACTTCAGTGGTAGTTGCTTGCGTGGTGGTGATGTCTATCGTGGTTACTTCAGTTGTAGTCACTTCGGTCGGTTGCACGGTCGGCTGCGCTGGTGCACAGGCAGCCAGCAATAGCATAGCAACTGCCAGCAAAGCAATAACAATACGTTTCATAAAAATTCCCCTCGTTAAAATAAGCTGGTGACATATGCCACGTAGTCCGCCAGATGCACAGGCAAATGCACAATGCACCACCAGATGATGTAGAATATGCCGGCCACAAAATGCAGCAACGCCCAGCCAATGCTGCCATTCACCAGCCAGCTTAATATTGCAGCAATCACGCCTGAGGTTAAGCCGCCCCATATCACGCAGCCGCAGCCTTTGCGGTTTCGTAGGTTCATGTTAATCTTCTCCTTGCTCAGTTCTTACATTGGCCAGTGGGTTTTGTGCCACGGCAGCTTGCAGTTGCTTGTTCAACACATGGGTGTAAATCTGCGTAGTGCTGAGATTCTCGTGACCTAGGATCTCCTTAAGCTGCAGTACATCCACATCGTTTTGATACATCAGCGTGGCGGCCGTGTGGCGCAGCTTGTGAATGCTGTAGCCGCGGTTGTCGAGCCCGCACAGTTGCAGGTACTTAGTCAGCATCAGCTCAACCGAGCGTGGATTGATGCGGCGCTTGTTGCGGCTGATGAACAGCGCATCGCGATCCTCATGACGCAGGCCATCTTGTGGGCGTGTGCGCAGGTAGCGCTCAAGCGCAGCCAAGCATGCGGCGTTGAGATACACGGTGCGATCTTTGCTGCCTTTGCCGCGCACGCGCACGGTGTTGTTGCTGGCGATGTCTGCTAGGTTTAGGTTGCACAGCTCACTCAGGCGCAGCCCGCAGTTAAGGAACAAAACGAGGATGCAGTAGTCGCGCTCGCGAAACGGATTGCTCAGGTCTTGCTCCACGGTGTTCAGTAGCAGCATGCAGTCTTCCAGCGGCAGATATACTGGCAGTGTTTTGGCTAGCTTCAAGCCGTCCAAGCTATCCAGCGGGTTAGATTCCAGCAAACGCTTTTGCACCGTGAGATAGCGGAAGAAACGCCGCACCGCAACATACCTGCGGTTGAGCGTGTTGGCACCATTGCCACGCACATTGCGGCAATGGCTAATGAAATCCTCAGCATCTTCAGTGGAAATGGAGCGGATGAAGTCGAGGTTCGCAATGGGCTGCAGGTCGATTTCATCCCAGCCTAGGCCCGGCGGCAGCGCACGGCGGCGCTGCGCCATGTAGTAGAAAAACAGGCGCAGGTCGCTGGCGTATTCCAAAATGGTTAGCTCAGCAATCTGCTTGCGCTCGAGCGCGCGGATGTAATCTTGCACAAGTGCTGGCAAGAATACGACATCGTCTCGTTTCATCTCATCCCCCTAATTTCGCAAAACATATATTATGCGAAGTTTTGTGTTTTGGCAAACGTGAACGAACTTCACGCTCACCCCCACACTCCGTAATCAGTTTGCCCCAAACGACCCAAAGGTCATGCGAACGATTTCTATCGCCTGCAAACTAGTGCTACAGTTCCAGCTGCATGCGGCACACCACAAACGGCACGCCAGCATATTCCCTCTTGGCGGTTTGCACAAACCCGCGCCGTAAATACCACGCTTTGAGCGGCTCGTTTGCGTCAATCAGCCCGATCTCTAGTCTGCGCACAGCCCTGCCGCAACTCGTGCAACAGCTTGTCCAGCAATGCATTGCCCAAGCCTAGGCCTTGATATTCGGGCAACACACAAAAGCGCAAGCCTTCAAACACACGGCGTTTAATCGGTACGGCTGCCGCAAAGCCCACGATTTTGCCATCGAAATTGCGCGCCGCAAGATGAATCGCGTCGGGCAAATTCAGCTTGGCAAGCAGCAAATCATTAGCCTGAAAAGCCGGATGATTCGCACAGTTTTCACACGTGATGTTGAACCGTTCTCGGGCAGATTTTCACGCAAATCTACCCGAGAAATCGTAACATTTGAATTGCTCACAGGGCACCTCAACTTCGTAAAATCTCGCACAAAGCCCCCTGCCCTGTCGCGACTATCACTTTAGTGCACTAAAGTGATAGTTCTATGTAGATTATCGCTGACAGCAACAGTTTGTTCGCCTTGATGACTTGCTGCAGCTTGACGAGCAGCTCGAACAGCATGAAGAACACGACGAACGAAGGCTACCAATGGGCGGCACCGGCGTGATTGGCGCGCCGCAATTGTTGCAAGGTCTGCACCATGGGCAAGGCAGTTGGCCGATTGGTGGCACCGGCGTGATGGGCGGTGCTGGCATCACGGGTGGTCTAACAAGTGGCGGCCCAGGTGGAAGATTCATGCCTAGCCATGTGCAAGGGCGCGTGGGGTCACAAAATTGTGTCATTTCTGGCACGAACACTGCCCAGCACGGGCAAGGTGGCCGCAGATCCCCAATAGGTGGAACCGGCGTGATTGGCGGGCACACAACAGGTGGAAGTTGCCCAATGGGTGGCACAGGTGTGATTGGCGGGAATACTGGTGGCGGAAGTTCTCCGATGGGTGGCACTGGCGTGGCGGGTGGCCGTGGCCTGAATATTCCTCCAAGGAATCGCTGGTCTGCTTCATCGATTGGCTCGGCTACGGTGACTGGCTGGTATTCAACGGGCGTTGCGACTGACGGGTATAGAAACAATGGCATGGTTGATCACCCTTTATTATGTAATATGGTTTCTCCATGCTCATTGTATGCGATGGGCAGCTTGGCTGGTTCCGCCACCTGCGGTGGGGCTTCGTCGCTTCGCTGTGCACTATTATAGCCCCATATAGGTTTTTGGGTTGCTTTTTAAAAAAGTAACGCCTGCGCGGCGAGCGCAAAAACTTCGTCTACACCAGTGCCTCAAATGCGCTGCGCACATTGCCCGCACCGATGACTTGAATGCCCTGTTGCAGGTCTTTTGGCAATTTGGTAAAGTTCTGGCGCGGCACAATGCAGCGTGCGAAGCCTAATCTCGCGGCCTCGCGCACACGTTGCTCGCAGTGGCTCACAGCACGCAGTTCGCCGCCAAGCCCGATTTCGCCAAAAGCAAGGGCATCATCGGGCAGCGGTACGTCCTTCAAGCCGGAAATAAGCGCCAGAGCAATAGATAAATCCGTGCTGGGTTCGTCCAGCTTTAGCCCGCCGATGACGTTGATGTAGGTGTCCATGTTGCCGAAAAACCAGCCACAGCGTTTCTCTAGCACCGCCATGAGCATGGCTGCACGGCTGCCGTCTACGCCGGTTTGCATGCGGCGCGGGTTGCCAAAACTGGTGGGCGACACCAAGCCCTGCACTTCCGCAAGAATGGGGCGGCTGCCTTCCATCACACAAGCTACGCAGCTGCCAGATACCCCTTTCGGTCGCCCGGCAATGAGCATCGCCGACGGGTTTTCCACTTCGGCTAGGCCGCGTTCAAGCATCTCAAACACGCCGATTTCATTCGTTGAGCCATAGCGGTTTTTCACCGCCCGCAAAATGCGATAGCTCAAGTGGCGCTCGCCCTCGAAATACAGCACGGCATCCACAATGTGTTCAAGCACTTTGGGTCCGGCGATGTTGCCGTCTTTGTTCACGTGGCCCACCAGCAGCATAGGCACGCCCAAGCTTTTCGCCGTGCGCATGAGCAAATTCGTGCTTTCGCGCACCTGCGTTACGCTGCCGGGCGAGGAAGAAATATCGGCCATTTGCATGGTTTGGATAGAGTCGATAATCACCATGCCGGGTGTGGTGTGGCGCACAGTGTCACAAATACCCATGGTGTCGGTGTCGCACAAAATGGTGAGATTATCAGTTGTCACGCCAAGGCGTTGGGCGCGCAGTTTCAGCTGGTGCGGCGATTCCTCGCCGGAAACATACAGGATGTTGGCAGCTTGTCCGAGGTGTTCGCAAATTTGCAGCAGTAGCGTGGATTTACCAATGCCGGGGTCGCCGCCCAACAGCACCACCGAGCCCTTCACAAGCCCACCGCCTAGTACTCTATCCAGCTCGCTCATGCCGGTGTGGTAGCGAATGGCGCTGTCAAACTTGATGTCACGCAGCAGTTGCCCGGTGAGCGTTGGCGCACGTGCCGCCGCGCCTGCGCGTTTTGCGGGTTCGGGGCGGCGGACTTCTTCGTGCAGGCAGTTCCACTCGCTGCAGCCGGGGCACTGCCCCACCCACTTGGGTGATTCATAGCTGCAATGTTCACACAGATATATCGTTTTGGCTTTGGGTGGCATGTGCTGCTCCTCTTTCTATGTTGTTGCTGCCAATTTTGATGGCAGAGACGATGATGCCGATGAAGCCGACGAGCATGAAGAGCAACGAAATGCCCAGCGCGATGAATATTCCCCACACGTCAGGAAAATAAAGCTCAAACTCCACTTGCTCTGGCGAAAAATCTGGCTCGGTGAGCAAACGCAACAGCATGGCTTCTGCTGTGCCCTTGCCGTATGCGCGCTCGTTCAGCTCCGAATCACCTTCCCAAAGCCAACGTATTGCATTGGAGTGCTCAACTCGCTCATACCGCTGCTCATCGGCAGCAATGGCAGTGATGGTGTAACTAAACTCGTCCCAGTCAAATGCAAGTTCCTGCGGTGGGGGAGTTTCTATCCACAAGCTTGTCTGATTTGTCCAGCGCAGTTGCTCCGTGTGAATGTGGCGCCTGCCCGCGATGTGAATTGGAGTTTGAAGCCTAGCGCTGTTGGGTGTGGATTGCAACTGCCGTGCGACACCATCGTGGTAGCCATACAAGCGCATGTAGTCAATCACCACTAGCACGTTGCCATCAACGTAATGCCTCGAGAAGTGAAAATAAGGCTCTGCGCTTGGAATGCGCACCATAAATTCTTCTGGCTGGTTGTTTATCCCCCAAGATGCCAAGCCAAGCCCTGCGGTGGCTATCGCCATGAATACAATCAACGCAACAATTCTTTTTCGCACTGCATGTCCGCCTTTCGACTCGTGTAGGGGCGGCAACCTGCCGCCCGTGAAATTCTATGGTGTGTGCAAGCGAGTGCGGGCGACTAATAGCCGCCCCTACACGAGGGCAATCTGCGTGATTCCTACCCCAACACCCCCACCGCAACCGCAAACGCAAGCTGCCGTTGATAGTCAGGCTCCTGCAGGCGCGCAGCCTCGCCGGGGTTTGAGATGAAGCCGCATTCCACCATCACAGCCGGGCGCGTGGCGTTGTGCAACAGGTAAATTGAACTGCCCGCAGGCTTAATTTGCCGATGATTTTCCGGCTGCAACAGCGTGACGACTGTGCGCTGAATTTGCTCGGCCGTCACTTGGCTTTGCGGGTGATTGGGCGAATAAAACACCTGCGTGCCGCGCGCGCTGGGGTGGGCATATTGGTTCATGTGGATGGACAAAAACAGGTCACCGTCGCGCAGGTTTTCCAGCATGGCGTGCCGGGCTTGAATGTCGCTGCGCTTGCGTGCACGCAATGTAGCGGCAGGTTCACTCAGGTCACAATCTTCGCAACGGGTGAGCTGCACGTCGTAGCCCAGCGCCCGCAGAAATGGTGCAAGTTGCATGGCCACGGCCAAGTTGAGATCTTTCTCTACCACGCCACCGATGCCCACGGCACCGCCGTCTTCGCCGCCATGGCCTGCGTCAAGCACAATCACCGGCACGATGGGCGGCGGGCTGACGCTACTCACTTGCCGCACCTGATTAGCGGCGTGCAGCATCACCAGCACAAACACACAAGTTGCCACGCAGCCAAGACTAAATAGCACGTGCTTGAGCCGAATTCTCACTAAAAACATGGCAGTCCCCCCTCATAGTCATACCTATGCGGGGCAAACTAGATACATGAAAAACAAGTTGATGGCCGCGCTTGGCGGCATATTCATTGGCGTGATGAACGGCCTGCTGGGTGCGGGCGGCGGCATGCTGGCCGTGCCCATGCTAAAAAAACTTGGCGCAGACCAAACCAAAGCACATGCAACGGCCGTTGCGGTGATTTTTCCGCTGAGCATCGTCAGCGCAGCGGCGTATTTGTGGCTGGGGCGTTATCGTCTGCCCAACGCAGTGGAGTTCCTGCTGCCGGGCGCGGTGGGTGCCTTAGCCGGTGCGCTGGTGCTGGCGAAAATTCCGCAAATGTGGTTGCGCAAAATCTTTGCGGTGCTGCTGATTTGGGCGGGGATTCGGATGGTGATGCGATGACCTGGATTTGGAGCGCCCTAGCGGCATTTGGCGCGGGCGCATTGGGCGCCATGGGCTTGGGTGGCGGCGGCATTTTGGTGATCTACCTCACTTTGATGGTGGGCATGCCGCAGCTGCAAGCGCAAGGCGTGAACCTGCTATTCTTTCTGCCTTGCGCGGTGATTTCGATTATCATCAATGCCAAGCGCAAGCTCATTGACTGGCGCAACGCCCTGTGGATTGCTTTAGGCGGGCTGCCCGCTACCCTGCTGGGCATTTGGCTCAGCGATCTGATTGATGGACGATGGATTGGCTATATGTTTGCAGGATTACTCATTTTTATCGGGCTGCGGGAGTTGTTTAGTGGTTTGTTTGATAAATTGCTGCGCAAAAAAGCGTAGACTTTAAAGCGAAACCCAAAATTATATATGACCATCTAGGTAACTTTGCAAAATCACAACAGCCGCAGCGGCATCAATGATGCCCTTGCGGTTTTTTGCACGCACCCCCGCAGCCCCCAGCTGTTGGTGCGCAATGGCTGTGCTGAAGCGTTCGTCCCACAGCACAACGTCAAGGCTGCTTTGCTGGCGCAGCAGCTCAGCGAGTTTTTTGCATTCTTGGGCTTTGTCACCGGCAGAGCCATCAGTGCGCAGGGGCAGACCTAACACAAGCTTGCCCGCCTGCTTTTCCTGCGCGAGAATACATAGTTGTTGCACCAGCTTGCGCTTGCCCAGCCCTTCAATCACACAAACAGGCGAAGCCAGCAACCCGGTTGGGTCGCTGGCAGCAACGCCTGTGCGCTGTTGTCCGTAATCTATGCCTAGTATGATCATTCGTCATACTCCGGCGGGAGTGCTTGGGTGGTTTCGGGCGGTGCTGGCGCGTTGTTGTTTCCGCCGCCGCCACCAAAGATGCCGCCAATCCAGTCGCCGATGTTGTTGCCAATATTGCCCCAGTCAATGCCGCCGCCACCCGGGCCGTTTTCCTCAGGCGCGGGAATGCCGCAGGAGCCGCTGCACACACGCGGGATATTGGACGTGCGGAACCAGCCGCTGGCGGTGGGGCAATTTGGCCCAGCCAACAAACCGGAGTTGGTGCAAAAGCTGCGCTGCACGGCGCGATTGGTGGTGGGGAAGTCTGTGGAGGTGCTGAAGCTGTCGGTGTCGGCTTTGATGCGGTTGAAAACCTCCACCCAAATGCGGCCGGCGGGGTTAGTTACCGGACCCATGCCGTGGGGGCGATCGTGCCCAAACCAAACCGCTGCGGTGAAGTAAGGTGTGCCGCCTGCGAACCAGCGGTCGGCCCAGTCTTGTGACGAACCAGTTTTGCCAAACGTGCGGAAACGCTGGATGTTGGTGAGATTATTGTTGTGCGCAAAACCGCTGATGGGGTTGAGCTGCGACATGCGGTTCATCACCATGGCGGTGCACTCGGAATATGCTTGGATTGGATCGGGAAAATCGCTGCGGCTAAGCAGCAGGCGATCTTGGCTGTCATACACCGAATGGTA
The DNA here is from genome assembly GCA_009784445.1 of Oscillospiraceae bacterium. Classification (GTDB taxonomy): domain Bacteria; phylum Bacillota; class Clostridia; order Oscillospirales; family Acutalibacteraceae; genus WRMQ01. The sequence continues at coordinate 17,123 of WRBQ01000014.1, read as the reverse complement.
GGCAAAGGGGAAGTTAAACACGCCACCATTGCCAAACGTTGCGTAGGCCGCGGCCATTTCCAGTGCGCTCACGCCGTGGGTCATTGCGCCCAATGCCATGGGTGGCAAAAATGGGTCGCGGGCAGAATCAAGACGCGAAAAGCCGAAGTTTTCGTCCAAGAAGTTAAAGGCGGTTTGTGCGCCGATGTCTCGCGTGATGCGTGCGGCCACGGTGTTCAGCGATAACTGGAATGCACGCTGCGTGTTAATCATGGCACCTGAACCATGGCTGCCGTCGGCGTTGCGCGGCCACATGTTGCCTTGGTGGGCAAAAGCACTGTTTGGTGTGAGATACGACCAGTGGACTACATTGTTTTCAATGCCCAGACCGTGCGAAACCAAGCCTTTCATCGTAGAACCGGGCTGGCGGAAACTTTGGTGGGCGCGGTTGAGCACTCGGTTGTCGGTTTTTTCGCCGGCACCGCCCACAATGCCCAGCACGCGGCCGGTGTCGTTGCACACCATGGCCATGCTGGCGTGAATGGGGTTCGACGCCGGCCCAGTTTGCCCGGCCCAGGTGGTGCGGTTGCGGAACACATCTTCCATGATGTTTTGAATTTCGATGTCTACTGCGGCGCGAATTTGCAACCCGCCGTAATACACGCGGCGCGTGGCTTCGGCGCGGCTGAGTCCATGCACACGCATCAGGTCATCAATGACGGTGTCGATGATAAAGTCAGTGTACCAGCTATTGATGGGTTGTGGTTCGGGCACATGGGTTTGGCCAGGGGTTTCGGTGCGCACGAAGTCTGGGTGGTTGGTGAAAATAATCTCGTGCGCCATGGCTTCGGCAAATTGTTCGTCGGTAATCATACCGTTATAATGCATGTTGCGGATAGCAACCACTTGGCGTTCGCGGTTGTTATGCGGGTTGCGCAGGGGGCTGAAAAATCCCGGTGCTTGTGTGATGGCGGCAAGCGCGGCCACCTCGGCAATGTTCAGCTCGCTGATGTGGCGGCCAAAGAAAGCCTCTGCGCCGGTGAGCACGCCGTAGTTGCCGTGCCCTAGATACACCGTGTTGAGGTAGGCTTCAAGAATCGATTCTTTGTCGTGGTGGCGTTCCATGTTCAATGCAGCCATCATCTCGCGATACTTACGAATGGCCGTAACTTGGTTCTCACCAGTGAGGTTTTTAATCAGCTGTTGGGTGATGGTTGAAGCACCCTGCGTGAAGCCATGAATCGTCACTGCGCTGATGAAGCGCCGCCAGTCAATGCCGTTGTGATCCCAAAAGCGGTGATCCTCCAGCGCGATGAAGGCGTCAGCAATCATGGGCATGCCGGTCACAGGGTTACGCGGACCCATGTCGTCAAGGTCCACCCAAATGCGGTTTTCCACGCCGTGCAGCCGTGCGAATTCCACGGTGTTGCCTTGGCGGTCATAGGCCCAGATGATGGTGGTGCGCCCCTGCCCGCCCAAGTGTTCGCGCAGGTCAATCACTTCGTCACCGCGCACATAGCCCACGGCATTCAGCAGAAAAAACCCGCCCAGCACCGAGCTAGTGATGGCAATGCACAGCCCAATGGCTAGGGCACTCATCAGCACCCAGCGCACAATGCTGCGCACGGGCGATGATTTATGGTTGCGTTCTTTTTTCATATAAAGCTCCTTTGTTGGAGGAATTGATGGATGGAGATAGTACGATTTAATCCGCGTTGGATAAAGCACAGCGAAGCGACAAAGCCCCACCGCAGGTGGTTAGTTTGCCCCAAGTTCGCGGTCTCTAGCCGCGGCGGCTTGCACGGCCTGCTGCACGGCGTTGGAAAACCCATGTTGCTCAAGCGCCTGCATGCCTGCAACGGTTGTGCCGCCGGGCGAGCACACGCGCCGCACCAGTTCGTTGGGCGGGGCATCACTTTGCTGCACCATGGCGGCGCTGCCCAACACGCTCTGCGCGGCAATATGCAGGGCGATGTCTTCACTCAAGCCAAGTTGTTGCCCAGCGGCAGCCATGTCCGCAATGAATTGATACACAAACGCAGGGCCGCTAGCTGCAAGCGCGAGGAATGCCGAAAAGTGCTCTTCGGCTAGTTCAATCACCTGCCCAAAGCATGCGCAGTAGTCGCGCACAAAGGCTAGCTCATGCTCCCCCACTAAATTGGTCGCGCAAACGGCGCTCATTCCTTGCCCAGCAGCGGAGTTGAGATTGGGCATCACCCGCACGGCGCGGGGCACAGCAAGTTGCTTTAAGGTAACCCCCGCTGCAATGGAAATCACCAGTTTGTCGCGCAGATCAAGTGTGGCGAGCAAAGCGGGCTGGTCTTGCGGTTTCACGCCCAAGTGGATGATATCGCACTGGGCGGCGAGTTCAGCAGCGCTTGCGGCTACTGGCACGCCAAAGCGCGCGGCGGACTCAGGCAGTTTGTCGTACGCTAGCACTTGCGCGGGCTGCAAAAAGCCACGGTCAAGTGCTGCCTGCAGCATAATGCCCGCCATGGTGCCGGTGCCAATAAAGCCGATTTTCGGCTGATTTTGGATACTCATGCCCCTATTATACACTAAAATGGAGAAAAAAGCAAGCCCTAGCGCGAAAACACTTGCTTTTTTCCGAAATTCGCGCTATAATAAGGATAGATGTGGAGGGAAAATTCTATGCTCTTAGCGATTGACGCCGGCAACACAAATCTAACACTTGGGCTGTTTGCTGAAAAAAACCTGGTGGCACAGGCTCGCCTAGCCACCGACCGCCAATTAACTGCCGACCAGCTGGCCATGCAAATTGCACAGGCCATGCGGCTGCACGGCATTGACCCCGCCACCTGCGCAGATGCCGTCATCGCAAGCGTGGTTGCAGAACTCACCGACGCACTTGCCCAAGCCGCACAGATGCTCAGCGGGCGGCCACCACTGGTGATTGCCCCCGGCGTGAAAACCGGCTTGGACATCCGCATTGATAACCCTGCACAGCTGGGCGCGGACTTCATCGCTACGGCCGTGGCGGCCAAGGCGCGTTTTCCCCTGCCCTGTTTGGTCATTGACTTGGGCACGGCCAGCAAAATTAGCGTGCTGGGTGCCTGCGGCGGCTTGTTGGGCGGCAGCATTGCGGCTGGTGTGGCCATTTCTGTGGAGGCCATGGCCATGCGCACCTCGGCGTTGCCGCGCATTGCACTGCATGCGCCGCCGCGCTGCATCGGCACCAATACTGTGGATTGCATGCAAAGCGGCACGGTGCTAGGCACCGCCGCGATGATCGACGGCATGGTGGCCCGCATGGAGGTCGAGCTTGGCCAGCCCGCCACGGTTGTAGCCACGGGCGGCCTTTCGCAAGAAATCATTCGCCATTGCACGCGTAACATTGAACACTGCCCTGACTTGGCGCTGCAGGGACTGTGCGAGATTTACGCAAAAAACCGCGCCTAACGCGGCGCACGCAATTGGCTTTATGATAAAATACATTTACGATGCACCCGTAGAGGGCATCAGTAAGGAGAAATCATGAAGAAAAACCGTATTCTTTGGCTTACCCAGCTGGCAATGCTTACCGCAATTGTGCTGCTGCTGCAAATGCTGCCGCTAACCATTGGGCCATTACAACTGGCGGCGTTTGCGCTCATTCCCATTGTGGTGGGCGGCGCGATGTTGGGCGTGGGTGCCGGCATCTGGCTGGGTCTCGTGTTCAGCTTAGTGGTGCTGTTTGGCCCGGACGTTGCACCATTTTTCGCCTTTAGCGTGCCTAGCACAATCATCACCATATTGGCGCGCGGCTTGCTTGCCGGTGCTGCCGGCGGCCTAGTGTACCGCGCCTTGCGCAAAAAGAACACTTGGGCGGCCATTGTTTGTGCCGCCGTTGCTGTGCCCGTGGTAAACACCGGCGTGTTTGTGCTGGGTAGCCGCGTGTTCTTTTGGCCATTGCTGGCCAGCTGGGCGGGCGGTGGTGACACCGTGGCGTTTTTGTTTTTAACGATGATTGGCGTGAATTTCCTCATTGAATTGGCGGCCACGGTAATTATTTCTACTGTTTTGCTGCCCATAGTGAGGAAATTCTCTTTGCGCGCCGACTAAGTAGAGTCAAGCGCTGCTCCCCTAGCGCCATGGGAGGGCTTGACAAATGGTGTATAATAGAAGTAACCATTAAAATTAAGGGAGGACATGCACATGCCAACTTGGCTCATTTGGGTTCTTGGAGGAATCGCCGCATATCTTGGCTTGCTGGTGATTGGACTGATTGGCTGCAGCCTAACCAGCTAACCCCTGCGGGGAGCAGTCGCTTCGCGGCAACACCTGCAAATTACACGAAAAACTCCACTCTGTGATTTTCATAGAGTGGAGTTTTGTTTTTCTGCGACCACGATGAAGATGACTACTAGCAGCAAATAGGGAATGGGCACAAACACGCCCGGGTTCACCAGCGACATCAGCTCAACGGCAACCCAGCTTAGCAGCAGCGCAATGTGAAAAGGGCTGCGCCGCCGCAGGAATATCTTGGCGCGGTTGAGATAGAGCCAGCCGTATGCCACAATGCCCATGGCGCCGAATGAGCCGATAATCTGAATGATGCTGTTGTGATACCAGCACAGCGCACCAGGCTGCGAGGCGTGCACATCTCGGTTGCCCATGTAGCCTAGGCCTGTGCCATTCACTGGCCGCCGCAGGAAATCCTCGATGCCGCGACGATACAATGCCACACGAATTTCGTCGTCGGCATAGCGCACGGTGTCCAGCAGGCGGTCGATCACGGGCGAGAAAAACGGCAGCAGCCAACGCAGGCTAATCACGAAACCCACAAGCAGCACGCCCAGCGCAGCGAGATAGATCTTGCGGCGGCGTTTGTCGAATACCAGTAGATACACCACGCCCAGCACAAACGTGACTGCGCCGAACACTAGTCCCCCGCGTGAGCCGCTCAGCAGCATGGCCGCGAACATCGCCGCCGCTGCCGCAAACCATGCGGGTTGTTTGATTGCCTTGTAAAACGCGAACGGCAGCGCCATCATCAAAAATGTGCTGACGTTGTTGCGCCACTGAAACGCCAGCAGCCGGAACGAACGACCCGGCACCGCAAGCAGCCATGCGGCATAGTGGTGGAACACCATGAACGCGCCAACCAAGCCAATGGCCAGCATCACGTTGGTGAGATAGCGTGGCAGTTCATCGCTGTCGCTTTCTTGCACAATGCAGCTGAGCAACACGTAAGCCGCAAGCATGCCAAAGCCCAGCGCGAGCATGATGGCAAAGCTGGTGAGCGCAAAATATTCCTCGGCGGAAATGTAACCCACGCCACCCAGCACAATCACCACAGAAACTGCAAGCATAGGCCAAAACGCGCGGCCCAGCACCAGCTTGCGCGGTGGATAGATAATCAAGTGCAACACGATGGCCAGCACCGGCAGCGCAACCACCCAAAACAGCGGGCGAAAGCGTTCGTAAGCCGTGGTGTGCTGGCTTTGAATCAGCAGCAGCGTGGTGAGAAAAAACGGCGCCGCAGTCGCCAGCAGCTTGTTGCTAAGCACCGCAATGGCGCTGAAAATGGGGATAAACACAAGCACGCCAATGACATCTGCGCGGGTGATGACGAGTACGCCAGCCAGTGCGGCCTGCGCGGCAACGCCCCAGCCGGACACGACAAACCACCGCAGCCATGCAAGCCACGGTGGTTGTTGAGTTTTGGTCAATGTGTTAAACATGGGCTAGGCTTGTTCTAGTTCGAATTCATGGCGGCGCACAAGGGCATACCATTCCATCATCGGGTCAGCGGAAAGACGCACAAACCACATGCCAATGCGGTGTTGGCGCACGGGGTTTTGCTCCAGCAGGTATTCCACGTGGTTGTCAAAAGCTTCAAAGGTGAGGATTTGACGGCCTTCCACCAGCCAGTTAGGCACATCTTCTTGCTCGTTGGCCAAGAACAAGATGAGCACTTCGCCCACGGTGCCTTGTTGGTTAAGAATAGGCAGAACGACAGTATCGCCCACTTGGCGTTCATGTTCGAACAGCCATTGCTCGCTTTCGGCGTGGGTTAAGCTTTCGGAACCGGGCAGCGCACCAGTCAGTAGCGATGCTTGGCCCAAATCACGGAAAGCTGCGGAGGTGCCGCCGGCTGCTTCAAATTGTGCCAGCATTGTTTCGGCTTGTGCAAGTGTGCTTTCCACAGCCACGGCGTGCGCTTGCAGGGCGGCGGCGGTAGCATCCCAATTTTCATCATTTTCGGGCGGTGTGATTTGCTCGGGAACCACAGGCAGCCGCAGGGTATAGAAATCCACAGCGTTGATGGAATAAGCGGTGCGCACCAGCATCACGGCATACACGGTGGTGTCGTCTTCAAACACAATGGTGTCGCCATTTGCGCGAGCGGTGTCATACAGCCAGTCGGCCAAGCGATCGGGTTCCTCTTGGTCGGGGCGTTGCACGCTGAAGTTTTGGTCAAAGTGGTGGCGGCGGTGACGCAGGAAGTCGGTGCTGACGGTGGCATCCAGTGCTTCAGCATCTTCATCTTCAACTTCAGCGTCCAAAATGGCTTGTGCGGCAGCAATGAAGCTTTCTTCGCTGGTTACCCCTGCCAAGAAGTTAGCTGCTTGTTGGCGGGCGGCTTCTTCGGCTTCGGGTGTTTGTTCTGCAATCACAAACGGCTGAATGCGCACGTCCACAAAATCAAAGCGTGTGCTGTCTTCGTCAACAAATGCGCGCACGTCTGCGTCGCTAAAGCCTTCGGCTAACACATTTTCTTGGTATTGATGGAAATTTGACACCAGCATTTCGCGTTCAATGGCGCGCTCCAAGGTGCGGGCGGTGTAGCCTGGCAAGTGGGTCATGCGTAGCCAAGCGTTCAATGAGGCCGCGCGATCGTGCGCAGTTTGGCGTTCATCTTCCATGCGGTCTTCCAGCTGAGCAATTTGTTCATCCGTCAGCGTCAGCCCCAAGCGGCGGGCTTCGTTGTACAGAACAATGAGAGCTTGGAAGCTTTGGTTGGCACTTTCGATGAGTCGATCTTCCCAGTACATGGGGTTGCCGTCGTCGTCCAGCACAGGTTCACGAATGGTGGTGAACATGGGCGTGCCGTCTGCGTTGAGCATGGGGTTGCCTTCGCTGTCTAACGTGGGCACTTGTGATTCAGGTTGCAGCACGGGTTGGCCAACGGGTGAGGCCCAAGGGTCAAGCCCAAAATGGTCGCCAACGCTAAAGCCCATGGCGGCGAATTGTTGTTCTAGGCCATACATATGCCGTGCATGTGCGTGGACACTCCAAAACTCACGCTGCAACAGCATGGTATATTCGGGTTGACGAATGGTGGTGCCTGCCACGGTAATCACGGACATCCAGCGTGCGGGCACGCCGTAGGTCAGTGCGAAAGCGCCGCCTGCGCCCAGCACCAGCCCAGCCACCACAACAATGGCGATAACGGTGAACACAATGCGGGTGACGTCAAATTTAGCTTTCTTTTTGCTGCGCGCTTTGGCTTCTTTTTTTTGCCATTGGGCGCGTTCTTTCTCAAATTTCGCCTTATCTTTTTGGCGTTGTTTCTCGAATTTATTTTCAGCCATAACTTGTCCCTTTCTTGAGAAAAACATTCAAGTATCATTATACTACATTTTGCCGCAATACGCAAGAGAAATTTGCAAGATACAGTCAAAGAGTTTCACGCGCTAACGTAGTGTCAGGAAATAAGCGGGATAAAAACGCGGGTTCGTCGGCAAAAACATCCAATTTATGCAGATAATCCAGCTCCGTCTTTTCGCCGCTGAAGTCAAAAGCTAGGCGCCATGCGCACAAACACTGCGATTTATATGGCACAGACTGGTACAATACCCGCGGCGCGTACTTGCCATCGCCCACCAGCGCATGCCCCAAATGAGCAAACTGCGCGCGAATTTGATGCGTGCGGCCGGTGAGTAGTTCCGCCTGCACCAGCGTGAAATCATTTGTGTGCGCCAAACTGCGATAACGCGTGATGCATTCTTTTGCACCCGCACGCGGGCTGTCATACACCCGCACCAGCGACTTTGCCGGGTCTTTGGCCATGTGGCTAATCACAGATTGCCATTGTGGCGCGTGCAATTTGCCGTGCACGGCGCACAGATAAAACTTACGCAACTGGCGGGTTTTCATTTTTTCGTTGAGCACACGCAGCGCAACTGCCGTTTTCGCAGCGATAACAATGCCCTGCGTGTTGCGGTCAATGCGGTTGACCAGCGCGGGGGCAAAGCTGTGCTCGTTTTCGGGCGAGTACTCCCCTGTTTCGTGCAGATAGCGCTGCACGCGGGCAAGCAAGTTGTCGATGTATTCACCATCGCCGGCATGCGAAAGCAGCCCGGCAGGTTTTTGCGCCAGCAGAATGTGCTCGTCTTCGTAAAGCACATGCAGCTGTGCCGGTGCGCACAAAAAATCGTGCTGCCACGTGGGCTTGGCGAAAAATTCGTCCGGCAGGTAGCAGTCAATCACGTCGCCCACGGCAAGGCGGGTGCTGCCTTCGGCGCGCTTGCGATTAACCTTGATATGCTTGGTGCGCAAGGCTTTATATAGCGCTGCGGGTGGCAGGTTGGGTGCGGCCTTTTGCAGGAATTTATCCAAGCGCTGGGCGGCATCGTTTGGGGTGATGGTGAATTGGGTCATGGCAGCTCCTTGACCATGTTATAGACTTGCTCAATGTGCGGGAAGCCATTGGCTTGCTCTTGTTGCAGCAGGGTCGCAAGTTCATCGCCATGCTGCACCTGATATAAAATATCGTAGGAGCGAGTGACGTACTCGGTGGCCATGCTCACCCCACGCTCATAGGGCAGCCATTTGGCCATCGGCTCATCACACAGTTGGCGAAACGCTGGATTTTGCTCATACCATTGCTCGGCGATAGGGTTGGCGAACAGGTGGCAAATTTCATGTACCGTTGCCATTCCTTCGCTGACCACGGAGTACCATGCCTCAGCAACCGCAACGCCAAAATTCCCGCAGGCAAGCGAGGGAGTGAACACACAACGCAGCCGTGTTGGGTCAATGTATTTACTGAACCATGCAAGGTCAATTTGGTGGTAGTAATTTTCTGCAAAAGCGCTTGCTTGCTTTTCATAGAATATGCTGTGCGCATGAAAAAACGCGCCAAACTGCGTTGCTTGATAAAAATCATTGAGCAGCGGCGTGAACTGTGCTGCAACGATGGGATTAAGGAGCGAATTGTCTTTATATAGCGGAGCGAGGTTCATATAGGCTCTCGGAACAAAGACAAAATCTTCTCCATGCTTGGCCAGATGCAGTGCATAAATCGGTATTTGGGGAAGATATAGCTTGAATTTTTTGGCGGCCTTCATTGCCTGGTGGCGTTTGTGCTGCTTGAAATGCAGCTCTAGTTTTTCGTGGTGCGGGGTTTCGGTGCGATGGATGGTGCTTGAAAAAAGTCCCGCCAGCCGAAACACCAGCGACACCAGCTCCACGCGCTCGTCAACAGTTACGGTGTGCATAAGAACAACCCCCTCGCATTGTCGGCACAAGCATCCAGCAAGTCTTGCGCAGCCATGCCCCGCACGGCGGCGATTTTCTCGGCAATGGCGGCAATGTGCGTACTGTCGCAGCGCTTGCCACGGTGCGGCACCGGCGCCATGTAAGGCGCGTCGGTTTCCAGCAGCAGACGCTCAAGCGGCACAGCGGCAGCGACTTCAAGCGGCTTGCGGGCATTCTTGAACGTGACCGCTCCGCCCAAGCCAATGTGCAGCCCCAGCGGCAACACCTCGCGCATAAACTCCACACTGCCGGTGAAGCAATGCATCACGCCCCGCAGCGGCGCGAAGTCGCGCAAAATGCGCAGGCTGTCGGCAAAAGCCTCGCGGCAGTGGATGACCACGGGCTTGTCCAGCTCGCGGGCAAGCTCCAGCTGTGCGGTGAACACAGCCTGCTGCACATCACGCGGCGAAAAATCATAGTGATAGTCCAAGCCCATCTCCCCTGCCGCCACACATTTGGGGTGCTGCAGCAACTCGCGCAGGCCATCAATGCCATGCTTGGCCTCATGCGGGTGTGTGCCCGCAGCGGCGAAGATGTAGTCATACTGCTCGGCAAGTTTGATGGCGTGTTTGCTGTCTTGCATATCCGTGCCGCAGCATAGCACACCAACCACGCCTTGTTGTGGCAGCGCGGCAAGCACAGCGGCGCGGTCGGCATCAAAGCGTGGGGAGGTGTAATGTGCGTGGCTATCGAATATATTACTCATCGCTTAAGAATTTCTCGGCATCCACCCGCGCAAACAACGCCTTGGGTGTGTCTGTCACTTGTGTGCCGGCGGCAACGCCGAAGTCGCTCAAGGCATCCCAGTTGCCGGCTGCGCAGCCAAGCTGCTCACACATACTAGCAGCGGCCTGCGGCATGGCAGGCGCAAACAGCCCTGCCAACACGCGAATGCAGCCCAGCAAGTGCGCCATTACGGTACCCAGATAGGCCTGCTGATCGGGATCTTTGGCAAGCGCCCAAGGCGTGGTTTCGTCAATGTATTTGTTGCTGCGTTTGGCCAGTGCCATGGCGGCTTGCATGGCGTCAGCAATGCGGAATTCTTCCAGTGCCTTGTCATAGTCTGCCACGGTTTGCTTGGCGAATGCTTGCAGCTCGTGTTCAAGCGCAGTGAGCTCGCCCATGGCAGGCACCGTGCCGCCGAAATATTTATTGGTCATGGCAAGTGTGCGGTTAACGAGGTTGCCCAGCACGTTAGCTAGGTCACCGTTGTAGCGTTCAACCACAGCTTCTCGGGTGATGGAGCCGTCAGTTGCCTGCGGCATTTCGGCAAGCAGATAATACCGCACGGCATCGCTGCCCAGCAGTTGCGCCAGTTCGTCGGCGTAAATCATGTTCCCGCGGGACTTACTCATTTTGTCTGCGCCAAACAGCAGCCATGGATGCGCAAACACCTGCTTGGGCAGCGGTTGCCCCAGCGCATGCAGCATAATCGGCCAAATAATGGTGTGAAAGCGGCAGATGTCTTTGCCAATCACGTGCAGGTCGGCGGGCCAACGCGTGCGATATTCCTCGCTGTTTTCGGCGGCGTTGTAGCCCAGCGCGGTGATGTAATTGCTCAGCGCATCAATCCAAACATACAGCACATGCGCAGGGTCATTTGGCACAGGAATACCCCATTTGATGGTGCTGCGCGTGATGCACAGGTCTTGCAGGCCGGGCTTGATGAAGCTGTTGAGCATCTCGTTCATGCGGCTTTTGGGCACGATGAAATCCGGCTGCTCGGCGTAAAGTTGCTCCAGCCAGCCCTGATATTTGCTCAGCCGCAGCTTGTAAGCCTCTTCTTTGGCGGGCTGCACAGCGCGGTTGCAGTCGGGGCACATGCCGCTTTGCAGCTGCGAATCCGTCCAGAATGACTCGCAGGGCGTGCAGTATAGGCCTTCGTATTCGTCTTTGTAGATATCGCCTTGGTCCAGCAGCTGCGTGAAAATATTCTGCACCGCGGCCTTATGGTAATCATCCGTGGTGCGAATAAACTGGTCATAGCTAATTTGCAGTGCAGCAAAGCTGTTTTTAATCACATTGACCACACCGGTGGTGAACTCAAAGGGCGACACGCCGTTTTCGGCTGCGAGATTTTCTACCTTTTGGCCGTGTTCGTCGGTGCCCACCAGAAACTTCACGTCAAAGCCACGCATTCGCCGCCAGCGTGCGAGCAGGTCGGCTGCCACTTGGTCATAGAAATTGCCGATGTGCGGCTTGCCTGTGGCATAGAGAATGGCGGTGGTGATGTAATACGGTTGCTTTGACATGATGTCCTCCTCAAAATAAAAAATGCGCTATACCCTATAGTATAGCACACTTATCGTTTAAATGCAAGTATGAAGATGCGTTCCTCTTCCTCACCCGGCGCGGGCAGCGTTTTTTCAACCGCGAAACCCGCCTTGCCCAGCCACGTGCTGAGCTCCTCAACGCTGTACACTCGCTCGCAAAACTGCTCGGTTGCGTCGCCAAAGTCAAGCGTGATTTCGGTCATGCGTTGTTCGGGCAGCCAGCGGTTGTGCCACACAAGTGTTGCTTCGTTGTTCTCGTAGACAAAGGTGTTGTTGCCCAGCACGTGTTCGTGCTTGTGCAGCGTGTTGATGTCGAAGATAAAGGGCGAGCCGGGTTCCAAAAACAGCGCAAGCCGCTTGAAGAACTTGCGCACATGCGCGGGGTTGGTGATGTGGTTGAGGCTGTCTGTCAGGCAAACGGCGGCCTGTGCTGTGCCATAAAGATCAAGCTGCTCCAGCCCCTGTTGCAGCAACAGTTGCTGCGGGTTGCGCTCACGTGCCACGCTGAGCATGTCGGCACTGGCGTCCACGCCAATCACATCATAGCCCTGCGCGAACAACGCCTGCGAGTAAATCCCCGTGCCACATGCCAAGTCTAATATAGTATAATCTGTAGGGGCGGATGCAAATCCGCCCGCCGACAAAGACGAAAACAACAGCGCACAGATAAACTCCGTGCGCTTTTTGTAGTCCATGTTCTGTTGCGTGAAGGCGTCGTAATAACGCGCCAGAGTTTGATAGCCCATTACTCTCCCTGAATGTCGTTGTCCTCGAACTCGGTTTCGCTCATCTCAACGTCCCAGCGGCGGGGAAGGCGCGGGAAGATGGTGCGGAAGCTGTCGTTGCCATACACCAAGCTGCGGTTCACGCGGCTGATGGTTGCGGTGGATGCGGAAGTTTCTTTCACAATATCGCTGTACACACGTTTGTCGCTAAGCATTTTTGCCACGATAATGCGCTGCGAAATGGCCTTGAGTTCTTGCGCGGTGCAAAGGTCCTCAAAAAAGTCGCGGCACTCGTCCATGTTTTTTAGCGAAAGCACTGCCCGAAATAGATAATCGTTGCTGAGTTTTTGAATACTGTTATTCAAGATTCATGCTCCTCCTGTTTCACTTCTTTTTCATACGTCTGTTAAGCCCATCAAACGGTGCTGCCTCCCCTAGGCCGCGCCGCAAGCTTATAACAGCATTATAGTGCATGAAAGCGCGAAAGTCAATAGGAAATGCTTGCTAGAACAGGAAAGAATTTGATTGTGCGTGGGTCTCTGGGAACTTTTTCCGTGGCAACGCTGTAGCGTGGTATATTTCGGAATTTTGTCGCTTTAGTCTTTTGCACGATGAAGTTTTACTTCGCGCAGTGGGTAGAACCACGAGCAAATGGCAGCCGTCAGCGGAATGGTTAGCAGCATGCCAAAGCTGCCCACCAGCGCGCGCAGCATTTCCACCACAATCATTTCCATGTTCAGCACCTCAATGGCGGAAGTGCTATAGCTAACCAGCAGCAAAATCACCGTCAGCGAGCTGCCCACATAGGCCAGCACAAGCGTGTTGAGCATGGTGCCCAGCACGTCGCGGCCAATGTTCATGCCGCTGGTGAATAGCTGCTTGAAGTTGGCAGCCTCGTCGGCCTGGCGCAGCTCCCACAGCGAGGAGGACATGGACATGGCAACGTCCATGATGGCGCCAACGGCACCCAGAATGACGCCGGCGAACACAATGCCGTGTAGATCAAGCTGCACAGGCAGGTTCAGCAGCATGCCGGTGTCGCTGCTGTAGTTGCCTGTGAGGTCCAGCAGGCGGGTCATCAGCAGCATCAGCCCTGCGGCCACGGTCACACCGCCCAAACAGCCCGCAATGGCCGTGAGCGTCTTTTTGTGCGGCCCCACCACAATGGCAAGGGTAGCCAAAATCGCAAACACCCCGATAATCATCGTCAGCGCGTAAATGTTGCGGCCGCTAAACAGCCCGGGAATGAAAATCATGAAGATCGATGCGCCGATCAGCCCCAGCGCCACCAGCGAGTTGAAGCCCTTGATGCCGCCAAACAGCACCACCAGCAAAAAGAACACGCCTGCAAAAATCAACAGTGTGTTGCTGCGCAAAAAATTGCCCAGATAGTGTACTTCCGCGCCGGGTAATAAGCCCACCAGCACGCGGTCGCCTTCTTGCACTTCGCGCTGGCCCGTTTCGTCCATGGTAGACAGCGTTTGCATGCCCACTAGGCGGCTGCCGCGCTGTGGCCCGTGGGTGATTTCCGCACTAAAGATGATATCCGTGAGGATATCGCCAGTCCATTCGCTTTCTTCTTCGGTGCGGTCGATGATGCGCAGCACGCGCACACGTTGATATACTTCGCCGTAATCGCCTGCAAATGCGCCCAGTGACCATTCCCCAGCCATGCGGTTGCCCACCAGCAGGAAAATCACGCAGGCCAGCAGCACAGCGGTGAAATATATGATTTTATTTTTACTTAGTTTTTTCATGTTGCTCCTTTGCTGATCAGAGCGCGGCGAAGCGGCTTACTTTTTCATTTTTAGCATTACTTCCAACTCTTCCATGAAGGAGTGCAGGTCTTTGAACTCGCGATAAACGCTGGCAAAGCGGATGTAGCTGACTTCATCGAGGCTTTTCAGGTGATCCATGGCCAGCTGGCCAATGCGCTCGGTGGGGATTTCCCGCTCCATGGAGTTTTGCAGCGCAAGCTCAATGGCATCAACCGCGCGGTCAATGTCATCAAGCGAAACAGCGCGCTTGTCGCAGGCACGGCGCAGCGAGTTAAACAGCTTTTGGCGGTCAAAGCTTTCGCGCGCGCCGCCTTTCTTCACCACGGTTAGCGGCACGGTTTCCACGATTTCGTAGGTGGTGAAGCGCTTGCGGCACTCGATGCATTCGCGGCGGCGGCGGATGCGCTCGTTGTCGTCGGTGGGGCGTGAGTCAATCACTTTGCTTTCGTCGCAGGAACAATAGGGGCATTTCATGTTATTTCTCCCAGTCTTTCTTATCTTTCAGCTCGTTATACAACGCAACATAACTGGCGTGGCGGCTTGGCGCGATGACCCCCGTTGCCACAGCCGCAAGCACAGCGCAGCCGCTGTCCTTCACGTGCGCGCAGTCGTGGAATTTACACTGTCCAGCATAGTCAGCAAACTCCACAAAGCCTTGTGCCACGTTGTCTTTGTCCAATTCAAGCGCCTCAAAAAAGGCAAACCCCGGGGTGTCAGCCACCCAGCCACCAGCAACGGGAAACAGCTCCACGTGGCGCGTGGTGTGGCGCCCACGGCCGAGCTTTTGGCTCACCTCACCGGTGGCAAGGTTTAGCTCAGGCGCAATGCGGTTGAGCAGCGTGCTCTTGCCCACGCCGGTGTTGCCGCAAAACGCACTGGTTTTGCCCGCAAGCAGCGCGGCGATGACACTCACCTCACTGGCGGGGTCAATGGCAAAGGCGGGGTAGCCACAGCGGGCGTAAATTTGCATCAAGGGCTGCGCGTCGCCCAAATCGCCTTTGGTGAACACAACCACCGGTGCAATGCCCGCGATCTCCGCTGTGGCAATCAGGGTATCCAGCAGCGGCAAGTTCGGGCGTGGCTGGCGCATGCTGCACAGCAGAAAAATCTGTTGCAGGTTCGCGAGCGGCGGGCGGCGCAGCTCGTTTTGGCGCGGCGCAATGGCAGTGATATAACCCTCAATCTCGCCGCCGCTGTGCAGCTCAATGTCGCAAAAATCGCCCACAAGCGGCGTAATACCCTGCTTGCGGAATAATCCGCGTGCACGGCACACCACCATGCCCTGTTCGGTGCTCACGGTGTAGTTATTGCCTTGAATACTGTGGATTCTATGCATAAACCTCCAGCACAATTTCGTCTGCAAGATTTAGCCACTGCCAGGCGCGCGGCTCTTGGCTGGCCACCGTGCCGGCTGTGCCCCCGCCGCCGGGAACATCAACAATCACAATGTTGTTAAAGCCAAAGTATTGCAGGCGCTGCACGGCGGTGTTGGTGGTGTCACCCACCACATTGGGAATTTGATGCTGCGGGTCTGGCGTGGAGCCGTGTTCGTTGGAGCTAACAATGACAGGCGGATTAGCGCGGAAATTGATGGTGGCGGAATACAGAATGTCGCCATCCAAGTAGGCGCGCAATTGTGCGCTTTCGCCGCTGCCGTTAATTTGGAAGGTGCGCGGGCCGTTCAGCGGCACGTTTTGGTTGTGCACTTGGTTGCCGTCCAGATAGATGGTCAGCCTGCCTTGGGTAAGCACCCAGCCACGGCTTGGCACCGGAATAGACACATTAATGCTGGGAATGACCCCGGAACTTAGCACAACATTCACGCGTGTGCCGGCTGCCACAATTTCGCCAGCGTCAATGCTTTGGGCGATGACGCGGCCTTGTTGTTCCGCGTTGGGTTCAATGGTCACGGTGCCCAGTTGCAGGTTCACGCTTTCCAGCAGATCTTGCGCTTCTTCAACGGTCCAGCGCAGCAAATCCGGCACTTCATTATCCGTGCCAATCTCACGTGGAATGGCAACATAAAGCATAATCACTTGCCCAAGGTCAACGCTGGTGCCATGGCGTGGATCTGTGCGCACAATGTGGCCTTCTTCCACGCGGGTGGTCACGTAAAGTTGTGTGCGTGGCAACAGACCCAGTTCGCGCAGTTCAGCTTCGGCATCTGCTAGGCTATAGTTGCGCACATCAGGCACGCGGCGGGCAACGTCTCCTGCCACAAACAATGTCACAGGCACGCGCAGGCGCGTTTCGCCGTCGGCTTCCACGTTCACGGGTGCTACACGTGCACCGGCTTCCGGCTCTTGGCGCACGATGGTGCCGGGCTCTTGGCCGCTGTCCGGGTCACTCACAATGGTGAATTCATAGATACGCCGCCAGTTGGCGTTTTGCTGCACGGTCATTTCGTTCATGCCCACAAAGTCTTGCACGCGCACGCGCTCGTCGCGGCCAAGGAAGAAAATAATCACAGCCACAATGGCAAGCAAACCCACCACACCAGCCACAATGCCCAGCATAATTTGCAGGTTGCGGTTTTTGGGCGCGGCCGCAGCTTGGAATTCATCTGTGTGCGCTGCCGGTGCTGCCGGTGCCGCAGGGCGCAGCGGTGTAATGGCACGGGTTTCGCCCGGCGAAATATAGCGCGTGGCACTTTGCGCCACAGGGGCATAGTCGAACATCACGGCGGGGTTGCGCTTGAACTCTTCGAGGTCAAGCAGCATTTCAGCCGCACTTTGGTAGCGATCGGCCGGGTTTTTCTGCATGGCACGCAAGGTAATTTGCTCCAGCCCTGCGGGAATTTGGTCGTTGATTTCACGCGGTTGACGCGGCTGTGTTTGCAGCTGCATAATGGCGATGCTCACGGTGCTGTCGCTTTGGAATGG
>WRBQ01000013.1 GCA_009784445.1 Oscillospiraceae bacterium | reverse complement strand
GTGCCGGATGGCACCATTGACCTGCAAAATCTCACCCCCGGCGAAATCATCAAGCGTTCGTGGTCGTTCCGTGTGAATGCCACACCCGAGATGATTCAAAGCTTTAGCTAAACAAAGTAAGAAGGAGACCCAATATGCAAAATATCATTCATGATGACATTGAAGTCGCCACCGAAGAACAGCAAGGTGCGGCAATTCCCGAAAAAGAAGAGCTGCTTATGCGCGAAGATGAATTGTTGCGAGGTCTGTTTGCTGCCGAAAGCGAAAAAGACAACGTAGACGAAATCAAGAAAACACTGCACGTGAATCGCCGCGGCAAAACATACTTCAAGTTTGATGTGCGCCCCTTGGATGAGCGCGAGCTACTGGCTTGCCGCAAGCGCGCCACCAAATATCACGACAACCCGGCGGGCAAGCGCTTTCCGCGCATTGAAGGCGAAACAGACTATGCTTTGTTGCGCTCGCTGAAAATCTACACCGCCACCACCGAGGAATATAAGAAGCTGCTGTGGGATAATCCCGCTGTGCTGCAAAAATACAACCTCATCAATGGTTATGACGTGATTGATCTGGTGTTTTTCGCCGGTGAAAAAGATGCGATCATCGAGCAAATCGATGAACTTTCGGGGTTTGATAACACCGACTTGGAGAACTACGCAAAAAACTAATTGACGCCGGCGGCAAAAGCTATTTGCTATATCGCCTGATGAAGTGGGGGCACGATCCCGCGCAAGTGCTTGCGCTGCCCGAGGGCCAGCAGGCGTTTTACTTTGCGGCGGCCGTGAAGGACCTTGAAGAACAGGCGAAACAACCGGCAGGGATGTAAAAATGTAAGAACTCCCCCCTTGTGCGTGCAGGGGGGAGGTTGGGTTGAATATTATTGCGCCCTGGGGTGCGTTATTATAATGGGAGGGGAAACCTTATGGGACAGGGAAGCCGAGATGGAAATTACGCAGAGCAAAGCCGAGCTAGAAGAATGAGAAATGACGTACTTGAGTTTTATAGTCTCGCTAGCCAAACAGGAGTCTTGCCCAAAAACGTTAGTTTTATAGCAACGATTTTAAAAGCGAGAGAATACAGTGCTAGAGCAAGGGAAGTCAATTGTGAATTTGCACAACGAGAATATCGAATTAGAGCTGAATGGCTTAGATTGGGAACGTATGGAGGAGGTATTGCAGGAACAATATTGGCTCTTGTGTCAGGGGGTACGCTTACCAAAGCAATACCAGCCGGGTTATATGCAGGCGCTGCATTGGCAACTCTCACAGTTGGCTTACGAGTCAATCGCATGTGGAATCAAGAAGAAAGAAGAATGCAAGATTCAATTGGATTCTTAGAGGGGAGAAGGGATAGAAAAATAGGAGCCAGAGAAGGGCTGACAAGGATTTTAGAAGAAGCTAGAGAAGTCGAGGCTCAAAATCTCAGGATGCTCTTTGCACGACTTGATGAAGAAATGCAAGAAATATTTCTAATGCAGTTTGATCCGCAAGAGCGTGCAAATTTTCTTAGAGATTATAGCAGGTATGGAGGAAGAGAACCTGCTTCTAGACCTCATCAACTTCCACATCTCCAAACCCTAAGGGAGGCGAATAGTCTGATTAGGGTTGCTGGATTTGCGAATTTAGGTCCAGAAGCTAGGACTTGGAGTGGAAACATAATTTCGGGTGCGTATAGAGATGCTTTTAGCACAATGAATTGTGTATATCGATTAGTTCCAACCATACTTCCAACTTTAGATGAAAATATCGATGATTTGCAACGGCAAGTTTATGAGCAAAGACTTCGGTACGGGAATCTTAGACGACATCGTACTGGCAATCGTGAACTTGTGAATTTGTATACAGAAAGAATAGCCGAATGGCATGAGGGCAATAGGTGGTCAGCTAATCGAATCTCAACAAGCCCAATCCCTTGCGAGCCTACTGTTAGTGTCCGTGCTGCCAGTCCGCCGCCAAGACCCTTTGCCAACGGTGGCCTAGTCACCCGACCGCACATGGGCCTTGTGGGCGAAGCCGGTCCCGAGGCGATTATCCCGCTTAGCAGCAACCGCCGTGGCCGCGGGCTTGCGCTGTGGCAACAAGCAGGCGAGATGCTCGGTGTGCGGCAATATGCTCCCGGTGGCACGGTGTCCTCAGCAATCAGCACGGGCACAGCCGGTGTGAATGTCGAGCACATCAACATCGCTGTCAGCGTAGACGGCTCGGCCAGTCCCGCACAAACCGTTGATGCCATTGCGAATAATTTAGCTGCAAGGCTGCAACAATGTTTCATCAATATGCCGCTTGCGGCAACTTCATAACAGCAGGAGGTACATATGGATATCCACCTAACATGCCTGGAATCCGGCCAGCGCATGCGTTTTCCCATGCTGCCGGAAAGCATTAGCCTGCAAACCGGCGCGCAACTGCAAAGCCACAATATCATGGCCGTGGGTGATGTGAAACTGCCCAGTGGCAACGACCTGAGCACGGTGTCGTGGGACGGCAAACTCCCCGGGCGGGCACGCAGACGACAGCCCTATGTGCGGCTATGGCAAGACCCACGGCTGCTTACCGCATTGCTTCACCATTGGCAAAGCGATGGCCGAAGATTGCGCCTGCTGGTGACCCAAACACCCATCAATCTTGATGTGTACATCGAAAGTTTTGGCGGGGATTTCGCAGGCGGTTATGGCGATTTCGATTATAACATTGCTTTCACCCAAGCGCGGCAGCTGCGCATTCATCTTAGCGGGCAGGGAGAACAAACTGGCGCGCGCCCCTGCCCGCCTGCTTCCAGCACACACACCGTGCGTGTGGGCGAAACCCTGTGGGCCATTGCCCAGCGGCATCTTGGCAACGGCGCGCAGCACCAGCGTATCTACAACGCCAACCGTGACATCATCGAGGCAGAAGCACAGCGCCGCAAGGGGCGCAGCTCAAACAATGGCCACTGGATTTTCCCCGGCACTGTGCTGCAAATTCCGAGATAGGGGGCGCGTATGATTAACATCAAATCCATCGCGTATGACGTGGAGCTGATTACCGAAACCGGCGCCCGGCATTTGCTCAACGATGCGCTCATTAGCTTGGAATGGGAAGACAACGAAAGCGGGCTTGCCGCACGGGCAAGCTTGACCTTGGCCAACGCCATGGTGGGCACACAACGGCTGGCGAGCTTGGCAAAAATTAATTGTGTCATTCAAATTAGCGCGCGCTGGAATGGCGGCGCACGGCAACTGATGTTCGATGGCACGGTTTGGGACTGGAGCTACACCGACCAAAACGAGCTTTCGTTGGTGGCCTATGACCGCTTGGTGCGGCTTCAGCAAAGCAAAGACAATCGCTACTACCGCGCGGGAATGACCACCCAAGCGATAATCGGTGATATTTGTGTGGCGTGGTCCATTCCACTGTCGTATACCTGGAACCAAAGCATCACTCACGAGAAAAAGACGTTCAACGGCGAAACAGTCAGTGGCATGATCACCAAATTGCTGCAAGAAGTGTACGACCGCCACGGCGAACGTTATGTTGCGCTGTATCGCGGCGGACAGCTGCACATCATGAATCCCGGCAACAACAGCACGGTGTATTGCTTGGACGAAAACAGCACAATCTCAGTCAAAGACAGCCAGAATATCAACCAATTGGTAACGCGGGTGCAGATTTTGGGCCGCCAGCCCAACAGCGGCCGCGCGCCCGTTGAAGCTACTGTGGACGGCGATTTGCGCTTTGGCGTGCTGCAGGAAATTGTGCGGCGCGACAGCAACACCTTGCAAGAAGCGCGGCGCGAGGCCGACAGTCTGCTGCGCAGCCGGGGCAGGCCATGCGAGACAATTCAAGTCACAGCGCTTGACTTGCCCATGCTGCGCAAAGGCGACAGAATTGAATGCCAAGCCGGAAGCCTTCGGGGCTTCTTTTTTGTGGAAAGCGTAACCCACCAAGCCACGCAAAAACAAATGAATCTAACCTTAAGAAGGGAGCGGTGAACATGGGCAACGAAGGCGTGAACTACTTGGGGCGTGTGCTGCAAACACGCATGTGCGAGCTGGACGACAAGCCGCCCCTGCTGGATTACGGCGAAATTCAAAGCGACATGAGCTTGGTTACCAACAAGTTTCCTTGCCCTGTGCCGCAAAGTGACTACATGGTTTGCCGCAGCGTGCAATGGGGGGCGGTGGACGATGAATTTTATAGAACCGCAAACGATGGCGATCACGACCACGGTCGCGCGGGCAATCATCATCACACGCTTGCTGCCTGCGCAATGGGGGTGCCGCATCCGCCAACGATGATTGATGGAGACCACGGCCACCCCAGTGATGAGCCACACGAGCACGTAACGCTCATCGGTGATAGGTTTCGCTGGCTGCAACCCGGCGACCGTGTGCTGGTGGCTTGGGTTGGCGATGAACCCTGCGTGATTGACCTCATCTATCCTGCAACAAATATTGGGAGGTAAGCGATGCAACAGTTATTTCCTGTGTTCGACATGCCTGAAACCCTAGTGGAGCAAGTGCGAACGCAGCAGCGATATTTGCCCGCGCCGCTGTTTAACTTGGAAACCGGCGAGTTTGTGCTCAACGGCAAGCGGCAGCCGATTTACGGCAGCGGGCACGACGCCTGGGTGCTTTGGTGCACCAAAATGATTCTTACTCAGCGCTGGGCGCACTTGGCCTATGGTGACGACATTGGTGTGGAGTTTGAGCAAGCCTTTGCGCAACCCGACCGCCTAGCACAGGAAAGCGCAGTGGAGCGCAGCATCACCGAAGCACTGCTAGCAGACCCTGCCGGGCGCACCAAACAGGTCAACAATATGTATTTTCGTTGGCAGGCAGATAGCCTGCACATCACTTGCCAAGTGCAGGGGCATGACGGCAACTCCGCATCCATTGACGCGGAAATTAGACGATAGAAAGGGGCAATTATGTCATACGAATACAATCCACCCCCGTTTTTGGGAGAATCGGCAGATAAAATCCATGCGCGTATGCTGGAGCATCTGCCGCAGGACATTGATAAAACCGAAGGGCAAATTCCTTGGGATTTCACGCGGCCGGCTGCGTTGGAAAAAGCACAGCTGATGGATGTGCAGTTTAACGAAACCATTCGGCTGATGTTCCCACATTGGGCCAATGACGAGTGGTTGGATTATCACGCCGACTTGGAAGGCATGAATCGCCGCCCGGCAAGCCATGCCACGGGTTATGTGACGGTGGTTGGTGTGCCGGGCACGGCAATTGTGCAGGGCACCCAGTTTGCAACAGCGCAAGAGCACAACCCAAGCGTGTTCTTTGAAACCACCAAAGACGCAATACTTGGTGCGGTGCTTAACGATGCACAAGGCCAGCCGGCATTGGGGCTGCAATTCACAGACTTTGATGATATTGCGGCTTACCAGTTTTCCATTAACGCTGCAACAAAACAGTTCACGTTGTACCGCAACGATGAACCTGTGACGACACTTCCTTTTACAGGCACAGATGAAGTTCAGGCGTTAATCGAGGCGTTTGAACAACATTTGTCGCTTGTTGCCACTGCCAATGAACCAGAACAAACGCAAGCGCGTGCAGCATTGAACCAAGCAAAGGAAGATCTTTTTGAAACGCGTGCAGAACTCAACGCATTAAAGCAGACCGAAGGGGGAGTCGCACAAAGTGTTGAGCAAGTTAATCAAATCAATAGCTTGACAATTCAGCTCAATGCAGCGCAAGAAAGTTTTGATGAAGCGGTGCAAGCGCTTGCGTCATCACAACAACCGGACGTGAAACCATGCAATTCGCTGCCGTTCACTTGGCAAGACATGCGCGAAGAACGTGCACCGTGCGCGCTTGCCGCAACAGAAGTTATGCCGTTTGGCACAATGATTCCTGTTCGTGCAGTTGAAAGCGGTTCTATTGGAAATGTTCGGGGCGACATGATTAAGCTCATGGCTCGGCCAATTTCGGCTGTTCGGTTTATCACAAACCAAGATTCCACCTATGGCGGAATCCCCGCAGAAAGCGATGACGAACTGCGCGCACGTTTGCTGGACATGAAGCGCCGCGGCATTAGCTGGACAGGCAACGACGCAGACTATGTGCGCTGGGCCATGGAGGTGCCGGGTGTTGGTTCGGCCTATGTGCAGGCCCCGCCCGGCGAAGGCATTGATGCCGGGCAAGTGCGGCTGTTTATTATCGATGGTTTTCGCAACCCCGCACCTCCTGAGATGCGTGAAGAGGTGCATCGGCACATCATGGGGCCCGGGTATGGTGACTCGGCAGCATGTTCCGGCATCGCATTTGACCCAGAGCGTGACGATTTTGTGAAATGCAGCGATTGCCGACACACCAACCATTGCATGCGCCGCCGTGCGCCCATTGGGGCAACTTTATTTGTCGAGGCTCCTCAACAAGTGTCCATTGTTGTTTCCGTGCAAGCGATTGTTGAAGGAGATAAAGATTTGCTGCAAAAACGTGTGTTGGAGAATCTCAATGCAACGTTGGTCAACAGCAATGTGCTTGTAGACAACCGAGTCAAGCGGGCAATGGTCAGCGCGGCTTTAGCCAAAACGCAAGGTATTATTAACTTTAGCCTGCGCAGCCTAAGGCTCAGCGTAAGTCCAACCCCTGCGTGGAAGGGCCCAATTCCGCCGAAAATTTGTGCGGATAAAGGAGATGTTATGATCGAACCAGGTGGCTTCCCCGTATTTACAGAAGTGCACTTTAAGGAGGATTGAGCCAATGAATCTCACCAGCCAATCCGCCAAGCGCATGCTGGGCATGGTCACCGAAGGTTTTTACAACCGTTCTGAAATTGCCAAAGCGTTGTTTGAAGGCATGGGGCATGAGTTTGACCGTGCAGAAAGCTTGTTGCATATGCTGCGTCATGCTGCGTTTCCGCACCTGCAGCCGGGGGAGGTTTTGTCGCCGCAAGAAGAAAAATTTTTGCACTGGGCGCGCGACATGTGGGTGTTTGTTTATGAGCTGACATCGCATGAAGAAATCCGGCAACGTCGGTTGCGACGTGGACCCATCAACCCCGCGCACATCGAGCACCGCCTGTGCAGCTTGCTCAACGATAACTGCGATGGCAACTGCAACGACTGTAACCCTGATTTGCCTGTGAGTATCATCGAATTCATCAAAAATCATGAACACATTCTCAAGGAATATATCTTCCAAGTGGATGTTAACGAAAGCGCGACGTTTTCGCTTGACCAAAACCCGCAGCCCCAGCATGAGCATGCGCGGGCCATTGCGGTGCTGCGCGAAATTAAACCGTCGCACCTTTCGTTCATCTACCACAGCCTGATTGATGATTATGATGTGGAAACCACAGACTATCATGCAGGGATAGTGGAAGATGTGATCTATGAGATATTTGACAGGGGCGAATCTGTCGTGAATTTGTTTAATGGCGCTCGTACTTTTAATGGGGCACTTGCCTTTAATTCTGAATTTCCAAAGAAGGAGGATTAGTTATCATGGCTAATATTATGCTCGAACTGACCAGAAGGGGGAGAGAATATGTAGAAGAAATGATGGAGGGTGAGGGAAAAAGACTAATTATCACCCGCATCGTCACATCTTCTGCACAAAGCCCCACACCAACCGAATTGACTGCAATAAACCCGATTGTGCAACAAATTGACCCAAGAAACTTCAGGGCAGACGGGCCGCGCGGCATCATTGACGCGGAGCTTACCAACGAATGCAACTGCCACACATTTAATCCGACAAGAACTTGTGTTGTTTGCACAACAGGTTATGAAATTAGGCAAATTGGCATTTTTGCGCTAAATGACCCAAGCAGGCCGCAGGGTGGCGATTTCCTTTTCCGCATTGCGCAATTTCAAAATCCCACCCGCGTTCCCCCCAGACGCGACAGGCACTGGACGTTTAAACCAAGCTTTGTTTTCGCGGTGGACAATGCAGCCAATGTGGAAGTGCGTCTTGACCCGCGCACGCACCGCATTCACAAGCACCGCACCATCTTAACAGACGAAGTTGGCGTGCACGGCATGCGCGTGAATGAGGACGAAGACATTCTGGAATACCGCGAAACAAACGGCCAAGCTAATGTGTGGCGCAAGTTTGTGCTTCGCAATGACGGGTACATTCATCTGAGCAACTGACGAAAGTTTACGAAACAATTTATAGAAAAGAGGAAACGACATGGAAGGGCCAAAACCCAATCTTATCGGTATATCGGTAGGGCCAAGACCTAATCTTATCGACCCATCGGCAGAATATCGGAATGTTATCGGCGAAATCGCGCCGGAAGAACGTGTGCATGCAGATACGTATAACAGACCTTTGGGGGAAATTGCAAGCAACACGCATGCTGTTTTTCGCGCAAGTGATAACTTAAATCACTTTACTGACCCAAGTGCACACGACATCCCCGTGCAGATTAACACACACAATCAGGATCAAAGTGCACACGACATCCCCGTGCAGATTAACAGGCACGATCAAGATCAAAGTGCGCATGACATCCCTAGGCAGATAACTGAACAGATAAGCACACACAATCAAGATCGTAACGCGCATCCCAATCTAACTCTTGCAGGACTGATGCCAGTGCCGGGACACAATATCACCTATCCACAAGTTGCTGATGGATATCGACGCCCCACAGGTTGGTGGAGTCATGTGAGGCTTGGGAGATTGTTGATTTGTTGGGGAGAAGTAACAAATGTTGGCTCTGGAAGTAGTCGGAATAACCGAGTAGTAGTTATACTTCCCGAAGCTTATCAAAGAGATCGAGGTTATAGTGTCACCATTACTCCATATAATGCTGATTCAACTTGGACGAATAACCCACCGACTTTTCAAATAACCAATCAACATACCAGAAGTTTTCAGATGCGTCGTATTACTGCCAGCGGAAGCGTACTGTACTGGCAAACTATTGGCCTTGCAGCCGAATAAATAGTAGAAGGAGAGCAACAACATGGCACAAGAAAATTTCACCCTGCCGAATAATCCCGGGTATAACCGAAACATTCGCAGAATGATTACCACCGACCCCGTGCACGCTAACGTTGTGAACGATTGGCTGCAGCCCGTGATTGACAACGTGCATCACAATCACCTTGCCATTGACGCAAGCAGAACTGCCATTCGCGCAAACGAAGCTGCCATTGATGCAAACAGAACCGCCATTGGCACAAACGAGCTTGCCATTGGCGCAAACACAACTGCCATCAATCAAACCAACACAAGAATTGACTCGCTTGAAGATGCTATGCAAGATAAAGCAGGCGACTTGGCCGCTGATTTTACCGCCGGCTTGGATGCAGTGAATGAACGCATTGAAGGAATTCGCCAGCTACCTGCGGGCGGCAGCACAAACCAAGTATTATTCGGCGGCGGCATGGGCTGGCAAAGCTTGTCGCAGTCCAGAGACCTCACCATTGTGGACGAAGGCGAAAACCTCAACAGCGTTAGCACCTCTTTCGCTTGGCTTGATGAGCCGCAATATAATTGGAGCCGGCTCGCCCCAGACTTGCCCGAACGTTTCAATGAGCCCATTACCTTTGCGGTGATGGGTGGCGAATTTTGGGCTGAAGCACTGGAGAATGAACCTGCCCAAATCATGTTTCAAGGCCAACAAGCAACCTTGGCGGTTCAAGCCAGCCTTGCGCAAGACGGCGAAAGTGTGCATCTCATTGCAACCAAAACCCAGAACAGTGAAACAACAGAGTTTAGATTTAACCAAGAGCTCGAAAGTTGGCAGCGTTATTTAGGCAACGATGAATGGGTTGGAATTGAAGATGAGCATGAAATTTCAATCACGGCTCGTTCAGTGTCGCTTGCCAACAGCGAGCTTGCACAATGGAATAATGTGATTGCACAGCAAGTGGTTCATCAGGTGGGGCTTCACGCACGCACGCACGAGGGCTGGCAGCCGGTTGGTTCTGGTTCCGGCGGCCCAAGCACGTTCAGCGGTGGAGCAAACGCCCGCCGGCTCATCGAAGGCGTAGATTTCACCGCAGATGCTGGACAAACGATGGATACCGTGCATTATTCGGGAACAACTGTACAAAGTAACATACAATGGTTTCACGGCAGCGGGACGCTGGGGTTTAATGCATCAACGACGACGATTGGGCAAGTTGCGCACCGCCAAGGACATTTTTGGGCTCCTGGGCGCAACCGCTTTCTTGCCGAAGAGTTAGCCAATATGTCTGATTTGCAGCTGGTTATAAATAATGGGCAAACGCTGAGTCTTGAGGTAACGGATGTTGAAAATATCTACTGCGTGGACAATACCACAATCCGCACATCTATCGTGACTGCGGCTGGTGATTTCCCGGGCATTTCATTCCAGTTAAAGGCGGCAATTGGATATAACCTTGAAGATCCGTCTGTGCCTGGGTATATTGACCAAATAAGTTTTATGTTTACTGTAACGGATTTTGATCCAGGAGTATTTTCCAGTACATATAGCAGCGGGATACTTAACATTATTCAAATTAATTTTTCTCTGCCACCAATTTCCAAAACCTATGCTCGTGAATTCGGCGCAATGCTACGACTTAATGACGACTTTGAAATTCCGGAACAGTTGACGGCTAAGCTTAGAATTCGTTATGTTCATGAACCCACGCGAAGGCCAGGTACGGTCACCATTACATGCTCAACTGATCCACGAGCTGTTGAACACTTTAGCTCCGATGTCATTACCGATGAATTTGCGTGGGATGCCGATTTTGATCTGTCGAATGTCATGGATTTTAAAAATCATCATATACCAACGGCGTACATAGAGTACGCCAAAGTTGCATATGGGCGCAAAGTATTTTTGTTATTCCCAAATTGGAACTGGGCATTCCGGGTAATGGATGTTGAGCTGCTGGAGCTGTGGAAGAAATTTGAGCAACCGGGGAGGTAATTGCCCATGCCTTGGAAATCCTTTTCCGGATTTGTGCAAGAGCAAATTGAATCTATTCGTCAAACCGAAGAAAATCTGAAAGTTTGGAAAGTCGCGCGGCTTGCAGCCATGCAGCGTGGTGACCATCACGAGGCATTTCGCCTGGAAAAACTCATTGATGTTTCCACCGCAGACATGCGCGATAAATCCATTCAAGTGCAACAATTGTTGAAAGGCAGGTCGTAATACGATGGCAAAATTTCTTAAACCCGATAACATACTGACACACACCGTGGGTGCGCACAGGTTTGTGGTGCACCAAAAAATCATTCCCGATGACATGCGTGCGCCGCGCAACGTGGCTGCATGGGTGCCCAAGGGCAGCCCCATGAAACCCCGCAGATTGCTGGGCGGCAACGGCGTTGCGCGCGGCATTTGTGTGCACAACACCAACGACATCACTGTGGCGCGCGGCACCAACGCCGCCGAGCAATACACCCGCGCAACCTTCAACGGCAACATGGCCGGTGTGGTGGTGCATTATTATGTGTGGCGCAACGAAATTTGGCAAAACCTTCGGCTGGATGAACAGGGTTGGCATGGCGGTGACGGGCAAACCCGCCGCGACGGCCGCCGCCCGGGGCAGCGCATTGGTGGCAACTTGGATACCATTGCCATTGAGGCCATTGGTAGCCACGCCGAAACAACGCGTGCAACTGCGCTGCTTTGTGCGTGGCTGTGCCAAGAACTTTCGCTTGAGCCGGCGCTTGATTTGTGGCAACATTTTGATTTTTCACGCAAGATTTGTCCGCAATATATTCGCCCGCATTGGGCGAGTTTTGTGCAAACGGTTGCCTGCTTCTCGGCCGGTGAACAGATGAACGAAACCGCTGTGCTCAGCACACCGAACACGCTTTCGCAGCACACTGTTGTGCGGGGCGACACCATGTGGGCACTGGCCCAAATACATCTGGGCTGTCCACTGCGCTGGGAGGAAATTGCTGCACTGAATCCCGACGTTGTGCCCGAGCGTATGCAGATTGGCACCCGGCTGCACCTGCCACCAAGGGAGGCTGAATGACGAATTACGTGTTGATGGTCATTGCCTTGCTTGGGCCAGTGGTCAGTGCATTTGGGGCAAGCGCAATGACCAATCATCGCTTGGCTCGCCTTGAGCAAAAAGTGGATGAGCACAATAGCTTCGGCATCAAAATTGCCAAGCTGGAAACACGCTTGGATGCACTGGAAACGGGGCAGCAAAATGGATAATTTCAATGCCGTGGTTGCTGCTCTTGGCACCGTGATTGCCGTGATGGGCAGCAGCGGGCTGGGATATATCATCAAGCAAATGTTGCACGCGCAACGCCTGCGCGCCGAGGCCAGAAAGTGCTCGGAAGATGGGCATACTGAAACCCAGCGTCTGCTGCTGGAGTTCAAGGCAGCGCAACATGAAGTGATTGCCAAACTGCAAATGCAAAATGCCGCAAAAGACAAACGCATTGCCCGCCTGGAGCGCGACTTAAGCACTGCGCTGCTGCTGGCCAATAAACACTAACAAACCGGGGAACGTCATTGACGTTCCCCGGTTTTGCTATTTTGCCCCGCCAAATGCAACCTCAAAAATTCTCACTTGCTTGTCGTGAAGTCCTGTTCCAGTCTTCTCATTTTCCACCACGATTTTCTCAACGAATTGCATGAGAAACATGCGCTTTTCTATATAAGAGAGGCCATCCCAGTTTTCCTGCAAGCTTTTGGCAATTTCAAGTTTGTGATGGGGCATTTCTTCTGCGCGCACACGCAGACGTTGTAGCTCGGCGCAAAGCATTTCTTGGTCGCTATTCATGCGCTTCTTCACTTGGCAATATTCCTCAACGCTGAAGATACTGTTTGCGTAGCAATCCAAAGCCTCGCGTGCTTTTGCCTGCATTTGGCGCAGTTTTTCTTCGCAAATTGCGATTTGCTGCCGACTTTCTTGCTGCGTTTGCGCTTGGGCATCTTGTTCAACAGCTGCATTGCCTTCAAAGTCCGCAAAGCGGGTGAGGTGCTCGCTAAATGCTCGTTCCAGCTTTAGTGCGCTCATCTCGCTTGCGTTGCACGCGCCAACTACGGTGTTGCCGCAGCCATAGTATCCACGGAATTTTGTTGTGCCGTCTGCCAGCTTAGAATATATGTTGTGCGCATGCAGTTTATGGCCGCAGTTGGCGCAAACCAGAAACCCGGTGAAGTAATTTTCCTCGCGGGGCTGCTTGCGTGGCGATATGCTTGGGTTTTTCGTTAAGCGGTGCTGTGCCTTGTCAAACAGTGCTTGTGAAATGATTTGCTCGTGCTGCCCCTGCACGGTGTAGGCTCGCTGTGCGTTCTCGTAGTGGTGGCGCACATGTCCCATGTAGTTGCTGTTTTTCAGCATATTGCGCACGCCCTGCGTTGTCCATTTATTGTTGTGCTTGGTTGGCACGCCGCGCAGATTGAGTCTGCGCGCAATTTCGGTGATGCTCAACCCTTGGTTGGCATACAGCTCAAAAATTTCGCGCACAACCTGCGCTTCGTCTGCATTGATGGTCTGAATCTTTTGCCCCTTTGGGCGGTCATAACCATAGCTTGCGGTGTGGGAACAAAGCGTGTAGCCCTCCTTAACCTTGCGCTCACGACCCAAGATAATGCGCTCTGCGATGTTTTCGCGCTCAAATTCCGCAAAAATGCCAATGATTTTCAAAAACATGCGCCCCGAGGCTGTGTGCGTGTCAATGCTTTCCATCAGTGAATTAAACGCGCAGCCATGTGCGTTGAATAAGTCTACTAGATAAATCAAATCTGCCGTGCTGCGGGTGAGGCGGTCAATTTTGAACACCAGCACGTTTTTCACATGCCCGGCCTGCACATCGTCAATCAGGTGCTTGATTTCCGGCCGCTCGGTGATGTTTTTTCCACTGATGCCCTCGTCAGTGTAAACATCGTGAATCGGCCAGTCTTTGATGCGCGCATAGTCTTCGAGTTTTTGCTGCTGCCCGCGAATGGAGTAGCCCTCTTTGGCCTGTTCCTCGGTCGACACTCGCACGTAAATTCCGGTGCTCATTCGCTCTCGCCCCTGTCATTTTGCTCTGACAAACGCGCTTCAAGCTGTTCTTGCTTGGCGCGGCGCACGGCGGCTTCAAAGAAGAATTTCATCATCTCAGTTTGCAGTGTTTTTGGCAAAACAATTTGCTGCTGTTGCATCTCATCACCCCATGACATGCTTATTGCCATGAGAGGTTGACCTATGCAAATTTCATTCGGTTTTTTATACACATCACATTTTTGATGTAATCAATAAACGGCACGGTCACGCGGCGCGCGTTGGCGCGGGGTGCACCCAAGTGCACGGTAATCTCCCGCGGGATGATTGGCAAACCGAAACCCATAAGCAACCTCCTTAGAGTAGTGGTTAGTGGTTAGTGGCCAGTGATTAGTGGTGGAAAACTAACCACTATTCACTATGCACTAATCACTACTTGACATAAACGGCTTCATTAATGGGGATGTCGTTTTGCATGCGCACCACCTGTTCGCCCGCGGTGTCGGCAAACATGGGCACGTTTTGCAAATGCTGGCGCTCACGCGCGTGGGTCACGGTGATGTCATACAAGGCATAGGGGATGGTGGTTTCATGGTAAGCGGCCTCTTTGCGCGGCGCAGGCAGTTCAATTGGCCCAACCGAGCCGTTGCGCCCGGCATAGCCATCGTAAAAGCGATAGGTTTTGCCGCCAATTTGCTTGGTAATTTGCACACGTGCGCCGGCTGCTGGGCTGCCGTGATCCGTTACGTGAACAAGGATTTCGCCTTTGGCGGGGTTGTTGGCGCGAAATTCAGCCAGCGACGAAAACACAGGCGAAGGCATTTCATAATACTCGGTGACGGTTTCGTTGGCTTCAAGCGCGGCATTACCGGGCGGAAAATGCTCGATTTCGTCCAACTGCTCAGCGTCGAGTTCTTCGGGCTCGTCAACATAGGCCACGGTGGGTTGCGCGGCGGCACCGGACATGCCAAACCACTCTTCGTCGCTAATGACGCCTGCGTCGGGCATTGCCTGGGGCAGGGGAGCGGGCAGGTCTGCGAATGCTTCGGCTTGCACTTCGAACTGGGGTTCGAACATGGGCTCGGGTTCGGGTTGAAGCGTGGGCTGAGGCATGGCTGCAGGCGCGGGTGGTTGAGTTTCGGCTGCGAGAAACATGCCGTTGTCGTCGCTTTCCTCTTGCACAAAAGGCACGATGTCTTCGGCTTCGATGGTGGTGTCGAAAAAAGGGTCAGGCTGTGTGTAGCTATCTTCCATCATTTCGTTGCTCGGCATATGTACGATAGCGGGCAAGTCGGGTTCACCAAAGTCATGCGCCATCACTGGTTCTTCCAGCGGCACGGCCGCCGGCGGGTCGAATGCGCGTGCGCGGCTGGCTTGCCGCAGCATCTCTTGCTTGTATTGCTCAATGGTCAAATTGTCCATGTATAATCTTCCTTTCCCAATGTTGGTTCAGTTCTCTATTACTATATTGTATCCGCGCGCAAATAGTGCTTGGGCGGGCATTTTTTTCTTGACGCCAGCGCAAAAACAGTGTAGAATGGGTATATACAAATTGTCCCAATGACGTTAGGAGGCAGTCACATGGAGAAAACTCACGAATACGTTGCGTTTAGCGAAAAAATCGGCTATGCCTTGGCCGACACCGGCGGCAGCCTGTTCACCAGCATGATTGGCACCTTCATGCAAATGTTTTATGTGGATGTGCTGAAAATTCCATTCCAGCGCGTGGGCACACTGCTGCTGGTTATCCGTTTGTTCAGCGGTGTCAACGACCCTATCCTCGGTGCCTTTTTTGACCGCCGACCGCCCGGCAAATACGGCAAATATCGCCCTTGTTTGCGCAATTTTTCGCTGCCCTTTGCGGTGATGGCGGTGCTGTTGTTCGCGCAAATTCCCGGGCTTTCGCCCACGCAGTATCTCATCTACGCCTACATCACGCAAATCATTTACGACGTTGTGTTCACCGCCATCAACATTCCCATGGGCGCCATGGCCTC
Source organism: Oscillospiraceae bacterium (assembly GCA_009784445.1). Classification (GTDB taxonomy): domain Bacteria; phylum Bacillota; class Clostridia; order Oscillospirales; family Acutalibacteraceae; genus WRMQ01. The sequence continues at coordinate 25,835 of WRBQ01000013.1, read as the reverse complement.
GGTCATCAGCATCGACGGCGAGGAGCGCTCGATGCTTTCCACGTTTCGCAGCCTAGGTGCAGGTCTAGGCGGCCTGCCCTCACAAGTGATTTTGCCGTTGCTGGTGTTTTCCACCGTCATGTACAACGACAACGCTGTGCAGGTGTTCAACTATCGCAGTTTTTTCATCGCCGTGTTGATTTTCTCCGTCATCAGCATTGTGGTGCACAACGCCGCCTTCAAGCTCACTCGCGAGCGCGTGCAGGCGCCGTCCAAGCCGCAAGCGCATGATATTCGCCACACCGTTCGCGTGCTGGCAAAGAACCGCTCGTTTTTGGCCATTTGCGTGGCCTCGTTGCTCACCATGGGCAGCATGCTGTTTTCCATGGCGGTCAACAACTTTTTGTTTGTGCATTACTTCACTTCGCCCGGCCTGCTTGCCCTGCTGAACATCGCAATCAACGCGCCTGCGGTGCTGCTGCTGCCTGTGTTGCCCAAGCTGGTGCGCCGCATGGGCAAAAAGCAATTGTGCGCTTGCGGCCTTGCGCTGAGTGCCCTGGCGAACTTTGCATTGTTGCTGCTGCACACCAGCAACCCCTTTGTGTTTGTTGGGCTGAGCTTCATCAGCGGTATTGGCCAAACCTTTTTGAACATGCAGCTGTGGGCGTTGCTCACCGATGTGCTGGATAAACAAGAACTGCTGAGCGAAAAGCGCGAGGAAGGCACTTGCTATGCGCTGTTTTTTGCCACACGCAAAATTGGCCACACGGCGGCGGGCGCAGGCTCGTCCTATCTGCTCGGTGCCATTGGCTATGTGGAGGGCGCAACGGTGCAGCCGGCGCATGTGCCCGGGCGGTTGTATCTTGTGGCTACGCTGGTGCCGGCCATTGCGTTTTTGCTCAACTTCCTCACCATGCAGTTTTGGTACCCCTTCAGCAAGCGCGACGAAGAGGAAATCCGCGCAGAACTTGCGGCGCAGCGTGCACAGCAAGAGGCAAGTGTTTGCGCAGACTAGCAAGGAGAAAATATCTGTGACATGCTATTTAATTCGGCACGGGAAAGATGATCCCACCGTGCGCGGCGGCTGGAGTAAACTGGGCTTAACCGCCGAAGGCAAACAGCAAGCAGAAGACTTGGCGAATGATATCTTCACCAAACGCTGTGAACTGGCTATAACAAAAATATTCTCCAGTGACCTTCCGCGTGCAACCGAAACGGCTAATCCTATTGCTCATGCATTGGGTTTGCCTGTTGTGGAGTGCCCGCAGTTTCGTGAAACGAATAATGGTATATTTGCGGGCATGCCGAATGAACTTGCGCTAGAAAAATACCCCGGCGTTTTCTGGAATACGTTAGCGTGGGATGAAACTTATCCTGATGGCGAAAGTCCTTTGCTCTTTTATGAACGCATCAAAAGCGCATGGGAGGCATTTTCGGATGAAATGCTGCAAGAAGCGCAAAATGTTGCTCTGGTTACGCACGGTGGAGTCATTCATGCGATTCAATCGCTCATTCGTGGTGTTGCGTTCTCCAACAAAACTCCGCAAGAGAGAATTCCGCATGCCGCATTGATTCCGTTGCGCTATCAGCGTGGAAGATGGGTGGAAGGGGAATAAAAAACGGGCGGATTTTCATCCGCCCTTGCAATTTGTGCGTGAATTATGCTCATTCTTCTTCCATGCGGTATTTCTCGCGCGTGGCAAGCCCACCACGAATGTGCCGTTGGCTTTTGTTGGTGTCTAGCACTTGCCGCACCTGGGAATAAAGCTGTGGCCGAATGCTGCGCAGACGCTCGCTCACGTCCATATGTACCGTGGATTTGGATATGCCGAACTTGGCGGCGGCGGCACGCACGGTGGCCTGGTTCTCCACAATGTAGCTGCCCAGTTCCACGCAGCGTTCCTCAACGATTCCTTTCACAGGCGACCCCCTCCATAGATGAAATGGTTTGTTTTTCTCATCATATGTGGGCGTTGACAGATTTAGCACTTTGTGGTACAATTATTTGCAGCAAGCATCGCAGGAGGATTGGAACATGAAAGATTTGCAACCTGTTGCGCACTACACCTCGCCCGCACTGCCCACCCTAGCAGAAAAGCCATCCTTGAATACACTGCCAAAACGCTGGGCGCGCAATGCCGCCGTGGTGGCGTGCATCGGTGTGCTTGGCGCGAGCACGCTAGCGGGTTGTGGGCGATTTAGCCCGTTTGGCTGGCCGCATGGTGGTGGTCATCACCTCGCGCCGCAATATGTGGTATACTTAACCGAGCAAGAAACGTTGGGTGTAATCCGTGCGCAGTTAGAAGAAGCTGGGCTGAACTTTGATGGTGAACCGCCATTGTTATCCACGCTAAGCGAGTTTTGGGGTGAAGATTCTTTTGCCAATTTATTCGATGAAGAGCGGCGCGTTGCCGTGATAGTCTGTGATGCTGTGCATGAGCGTGAGCGTTTTTTGTTGCTAGAGCAACAATATAGCGACATCACCTTTGGTGTGTTTCCGCAAGCACAGCGAATGCGTTTTCATGCGCCGCCCAGCGAAGAAGAAATCGAACGCGTGCGAAAACAAAGAGATGATTATATTACGCAGCGTTTGCAGGAATTTATTGAGCGCTTGGAAAACGAGGACATTTTACCGCCCACGTGATAAAATCATCATAAAGGAGAATCACCATGCTCATCCCAACCATCCATTTCGCAGGCAACTGCGACGAAGTCATCGCGTATTACAAAGACGCCGTGGGCGCAACCGTCAAGGCGGTGCACTATGTGGAAGAAGTCGCACCGAACTTTGTCGGCCATTCGGAAATCGAGATTTTCGGCACAACCGTGGCACTGACGGACGGCTGTGAAGCCGCGCCCGCAAGCGTGAACCACACCTTCACCGTGTTTCTCGACAGCGCCGAGCAAGTCACTGCGTTGTTCAACACACTGGCCGATGGCGGCACGGTGACAGATCCACTCGCGCAGCAATTTTGGGCAGAACTCTGCGGCCACGTGACCGACCGCTTCGGCTTGAACTGGCACATTGCCACCAAATCTATGCCTGCATAAAGGAGACTTCATGTTCGCAATTCATGATTACTTTGGCTTTGATTTCCCCTATGCCGAGCGATACCGCTACATTGCGCAGGCGGGTTTCAAACATGTGATGATGTGGTATGGCGATGACTTCGGCGTGGAATTTCGCGCAACAAATCGCCCCGCACAAGCACGTGCGCTGGGGCTTGCCATTGAGAACATCCACGCGCCATTTGATGAATGCAACCATATTTGGGAGGACACGCCCGACGGTCAGCGCGTGTTTGCGGGCTATCTGCAAATGCTCGACGACTGCGCCGAGCATGATATCCCCACGGTGGTCATGCATGCCACACGCGGCCATGAACCTCCACAGGTGAGCGAAGTTGGTCTGGCTCGCTGGGCACAGCTGATTGCCCGCGCCGAAGAGCTTGGCGTGAACATCGCTGTGGAAAACATGCGCTTTGGCTTGGCTTTAGATTACGTTGAGCTGCTGCTGGAGACATTCGACTCACCGCGCTTTGGCTATTGCTTTGACAGCGGGCATTATCATGCGCGGAGACGTGACGTTGACTGGCTAATCCGTTGGCCCGAGCGATTGATGGCATTGCACCTGCACGACAACCACGGCGTGGATGATGAGCATCTGCTGCCCGGCGAAGGCACGATTGACTGGCCAGTGTTGATGGCGCAAATTGCGCAAACTGGCTACATCGGCGCGACGGCCCTTGAAGTGGGCAAAACTGTGCCCGCAGGCACAACACCCGAGCAATTTCTTGCGCTGGCCTATGCCTGTGCACAGCGAATACATGAAATGAGGGAGCGCGCATGAAAGGTATCATCCTCGCTGGCGGCAGCGGCACGCGGCTTTATCCGCTCACCATGGTCACCTCCAAACAACTGCTGCCTGTGTACGACAAACCCATGATATACTACCCGCTCAGCACACTGATGCTGGCGGGCATTCGTGAGATTTTGATCATCTCCACGCCCGACGACACGCCAAAGTTTGAGCAACTGCTGGGCGATGGCGCGCAGTTCGGCGTGCAGCTCAGCTATGCTGTGCAGCCCAGCCCCGACGGCCTAGCACAGGCCTTCATCATTGGCGAGCAATTCATCGGCAGCGACAGCGTGGCCATGGTGCTGGGCGACAACATTTTCTATGGCGGCGGCTTGGGCAAACTGCTGCGCGATTCCGCCAAACGGGAGCACGGCGCCACCATTTTTGGCTACAGCGTGGAGAACGCCGCGCAGTTCGGCGTGGTGGAATTCGGTGCCGACAACAAGGTGCTTTCCATTGAGGAAAAACCAGCCAAGCCCAAGTCGAATTACGCCGTCACAGGTCTGTATTTTTATGATAACCGTGTGGTTGAAATTGCGAAAAAACTCAAGCCCAGCAAACGCGGCGAACTGGAAATCACCGACATCAACCGCAAATATCTGCGCAGCGGCGACTTGCAGGTGCGCGTAATGGGTCGCGGCTATGCTTGGCTAGACACCGGCACCATTGCTAACCTGTATCGCGCCTCGAGCTTTGTGCGCACCATTGAAACGCTGCAGGGTATCAAAATCTCGGCACCGGAGGAAATTGCCTACAAAACTGGCTGGATCAGCGAAGAAAAGCTGCGCGCCTCCGCCGAAAAATACGGCTCCAGCGAGTACGGCAAGCACTTGATGAACGTGCTAGACGGCAAAATTTTATACACCGACACCTTCAACGCTGGCCCTGTTTGGGGCAAAGACGAGTGAGGATTGAGCATGAAAAAACTCCCCCCCATGATGGGCTGGTCCACCTGGAACCAGTTTCACCAGCATATCAGCGAAGACTTAATACTGGACATCGCCCGCAGCATGAAAGCTTCCGGGCTACTCGCCGCAGGTTATCGCTACATCAACTTGGACGACTGCTGGCAGGCAAGTCAGCGCGACCACAACGGCCAACTTTGCTTCGACATCGGGCGCTTTCCCAGCCGGGAGGGCTTAATTAAGCAACTCAACAGCTTGGGCTTCAAAGTGGGGCTATACAGCTCCTGCGGGGTGTACACCTGTGAAGACATGCCCGGCAGCTACGGCCACGAAGACCTTGACGCGCGCACTTTCGCCGCTTGGGGCGCAGAATATCTCAAGTATGACTACTGCCATGTGGTGGATTTACCCACTGACCCGCACTTTGAACAACAGCATTTTGCCGACACCACCCCGCCGATTTTCTACATTGGGATCACGCCATTTGATGGCACGGCTGCTGAACTGCGCATGGACGCTAAAGCCGCCGAACTCACTGCGCCAGCAGAGCTGCAAGGCGACGCAATCACAGGCCTAGACTGCCCGCGAGCCGCAGCGCGCTTCACCGTGAGCGTGCCAAAAGCCGGGCAATATCAACTGGCAATCGGCTACGATAAACAGCGTTCCGAGCACCGCAAGTTCGTGTTGGCAGCGGCAAACGGCGAAGCCACGCAAGTGTGGTTTCCGCCAACCAGCGGCTGGTTTTCATCTGCGCGTGTGACTGCAACTATCACCCTCAAGCAAGGCGAAAACACGTTGCTGCTCACCAACCCAATCCGCGGGCAAGCCGACGACACCATCCTGCGTTACACAAACATGGGGCAGGCGCTGCAACAAGCCGCTTCGTCCGAGCGACCCATCTGTTTTTCCATCTGCGAGCATGGGCGCACGCAGCCATGGTTGTGGGCAGGAGACTTCGGCGGTTCGTGGCGGGTTTGCGGGGATATCTCGGCAAACTGGGCCAGCGTGCTGCGCAATTACGAAGTCGCGGCCGACCTGTGGCAGCACCAGCAGCCGGGAGCCTACAACGACCCCGACATGCTTGAAGTCGGCATCGGCGATTTTTCCGCGGACGAAAATCTCAGCCATTTCGCGCTTTGGTGCATGCTCAGCGCACCACTGGTGCTGGGCCTAGACGTGCGCAATATCACGCCTGATATCGCACAACTCGTGACCAACCCCGCGCTCATCGCCATCAATCAAGACGCTCTGCAGTTGCAGGCCTCGCGATTCACCGTGCAACCGGGCTTAGATTTACTGCTCAAGCCCCTAGCGGACGGCAGCTGTGCGCTGTGCCTGTTCAACAAGTCCGATGAAGCCATCACAGGCATCGCTCTAGACCTGAATGCATACTTGGCGCAAGATAATCGCTTGGGCATCCAGCCCAGTGATGCCCTGCAAGCACGTGATATTCTAAACCCCGCCAGCGACTGGACACAGGTGAGTGCTGCGCTTCCGGCGAGCTTGCACCCGCGCAGTGTGGTGATGCTTACGTTGAAAAAAACATAGGAAGGGTACATCCATGAAAGACAAGAAGATTTTTCTTTGGCTTTTGCTGGGCGCAACGATAGTTTCGCTGTGTGCGGCGTTGTTTAGTTTTCGCATGCTGCAGGCCACGCGCACCATCACCGGCGAGCGCCCGATCATCGAAATGCATGACGCTACGCTGCTGGAGCATGAGATTCGCGGCATTGTGCGCGAGGAATACGCAGCGTATCTGAGCGAAATGAACACAATGATTGTGATGGTTGGTTTTCTCATCACATTTTTGGCGGTGGTTGTGCCGATTATGATTCAGCGTGAGCGCACACGAGAGCTGGACAAAGCCATTGAGGACTCCAAAAAGCTAAGTGAACGGCTGCAAGAAGATGAAAAAGAGCTTGATGCTCTGCTTGAGCTCAATGAAAAGCAAGACAAAGCGCTGTTTGAACTGGCCACAACCATATTAAGCAACCAGCATACTTTGCTTGAACTGCTTGGCGGCGGCAACACACCGCAGCCCGATCAACTGGCAGCTTGGAAAGAAGAAACCCTTTCGGCGATGGATTTGATTGACACCATGAAGAACAAGCAAGATTAGCAAGGGGGGCGCATGAAAAGCAGGAAAATTTACGTTTGGGTTGCGGTGTTGTGCATCGCGATGACGATTGGCCTTGCGTTTAGCACTGCCGCCTCTGCGGATTATCAAACTGAAGAAGCCGCAGTCACAGAAGTGACTGCCGCCCAGCTATCGGACAGCGAAGTTAGATTGATTGTGCGTGAAGAATTTGGAATGCACTTAGAGCATATGGGTGTAATTCTTGCTGCACTGGGAATTCTCACAACGGTTTTCGTTGTCATACTGCCCATAGGGCAAATGCTGGTGAACCGAAACAGCTTTAAAGAACTAAAAGAAGATGTGAAAGAACGCACTGAGAAATTAGATGTTGCAATCAATGCAACGAATGCTCTAAAACAGGAATTGCATGAACTGAAAAACAACTCACAAGCGCAAATAAAAGCATTGGAAGAAGGTTTGAAAGAGCGCACGAAAGAGTTAGACGATGCAATAGAAAAATCGGTGAGACTTGAAGAAAAATTAGAAAACACAGAAGCGAAATTTACGGAGCAAGTGGAAGAATTTTCTCGTTTTGCCAATGTTACTGTGGACGAGATGAATAACTTGAAAAAAGCAGTACTACAGAGTATGCAGATATTATATACTACACTTGCCTCAGAAACGAATGATACCCAAAAGGCTAAGGATTTTAGCAGCAAAGCAGATGAACTTGCATGTATAGAGAGTGAATTTTCAAGCAAACATAACAAAGGAGAAATAACATGACCCACCCAACCATTGGCATCCGCCCCGTCATCGACGGCCGCTGGGGCGGCGTGCGCGAAAGCCTCGAAGCCCAAACCATGAAGCAAGCCCAAGCCGCAAAGGCACTCATTGAGGCGCACGTGCGCTACGCCGACGGCACAGCCGCCAAATGTGTCATTTCCCCCTGCACCATCGGCGGTGCAGCCGAAGCCGGCCAATGTGCCGACTACTTCGCCACGCAGAACGTCTGCGCCACGCTCAGCGTCACCCCCTGCTGGTGCTACGGAAGCGAAACCATGGACTGCGATCCGCTGACCCTCAAAGCTGTTTGGGGTTTCAACGGCACAGAACGTCCCGGCGCTGTGTATCTCGCCGCTGTCATGGCCGCGCATGCGCAAAAAGGCCTGCCTGCCTTCAGCATTTATGGCCGCGACGTGCAAGATGCTGGCGACAGCAACGTCCCCGCCGACGTGCAAGAGAAAATCCTGCGCTTTGCCCGCTGTGCCGTGGCCCTTGGCCAGATGAAAGGCAAAAGTTACGTGGGCATTGGCGGCGTAAGCATGGGCATCATGGGCAGCTACACCGACATGAGCGTCATGGAGCACTACTTCGGCATTCGCGCAGAGTTCGTGGACATGAGCGAAGTGCGCCGCCGCGTTGACCTCGAAATTTACGACAAAGAAGAGTACGAGCGGGCGCTAGCCTGGGTCAAAGCCAATTGCCCCGAAGGCCTCGACAAAAACGCCGAGCCCTCCACGCGCGAGCGCAAAGACTTTGAATGGGAGTTCTGCACCAAGATGACGCTCATTTGCCGCGATATTCTGCTGGGCAACCCCAAGCTTAAAGAGGTTCGTCCCTCTGCCGAAGCCGCCAAGCAAAATGGCGCACTCACCGACGGCTGGCACGAAGAAGCCCTTGGCCGCAACGCCATTGTGGGCGGCTTTCAAGGCCAGCGCCAGTGGACAGACTTCATGCCCAACGCAGACTTCACCGAGGCCATTCTCAACAGCAGCTTTGACTGGAACGGCCCACGCCGTCCGCTGATGTTCGCCACCGAAAACGATGGACTCAACGGCCTGAGCATGTTGGCAGGCCACCTGCTCACCGGCACGGCAAGCATCTTTGCAGATGTGCGTACGTATTGGTCGCCCGATGCCGTCAAACGTGTCACGGGCTATGACCTGCAAGGCCAAGCCGCCGGCGGAATCATCCATCTCATCAACTCCGGCGCAGCTGCTTTAGACGCCACCGGTGCCGCCGAAAATAAAATCAAGCCTTGGTGGGACGTCGCCAAAGCTGATATTTCTGCGATGCTCAAAGCCACTGACTGGTGCCCGGCCAACAAGGGCTATTTCCGTGGTGGCGGCTATTCCTCGCACTTCAAAACCATTGCCGAAATGCCCGTCACCCTCATGCGCTTCAACATCACCGAGGGCGTGGGTCCCACGCTGCAAATTGCTGAGGGTTACACCGTCACCCTGCCCGATGAAGTGCACAAGGCACTCGACGAGCGCACCGATAGCACATGGCCCACCACTTGGTTTGCGCCGATTACAGGTCAAGCAGGTGGCGCAGCTTTTGCTGACGTCTACAGCGTCATGGCCAACTGGGGCGCCAACCACGGCAGCTTCACTTACGGCCATATTGGTGCGGATCTCATCACTCTGGCGGCCATGCTGCGCATCCCCGTGAGCATGCACAACGTGGCTGACTGCGCAGTCTACCGCCCCCACAGCTGGAGTGCCTTTGGCACAAAATGCCTAGAAAGCGCGGACTTCCGTGCCTGCCAAGCTTACGGCTCAAGATTTTAAGTATAATAATGGGGCGGCTAGAAATTAGCCGCCCTGTATTATGATGCGCCAAGCACAATTTTCGCATAATACGCATACATCCCCATATTATCAGATGTGCCGCGTGATACACTAACGACCAAAATAAATATGCCCTCATCAGCCGGGAAAGGCTCTCCTATATGAAAACCCAAAACATGCCTTTCGTCAATGGGAATCCATTGGGCATTTTCATCAAGCAATCGATGCCATCCTTGTGCTGGTTGACCATCAACCCAAACTTGAAAATCTTCTGCGTAAGGAATACGCGGCATAGCATCCAAAAACTGTTGCACCGGCGCATGCATTACGCTAGCAGACATTCCATCACTAAATGCGTGCACTACTTGTCCAGGCAACTCGTGCTCCACGCCGTTGGCAATGATGAACACTCTTCTTTCGCGCGCGGCGGTTGTGGTGGTGGCTTGCGTTTCGGGCAAGGGCGGCAATCCAAGCATTAAGTCAAGTTGCGTTTCTTGCATGGTAACTGCGGTTTCTTGCACAGTTGTTGGGGTTTCTTCAGTGGCTTGCGGCTGTGCGCAGGCGAAAAACACCAGCGCAATCACCAGCAGCAACGAAACGATTTTTGCAACTTTCATCAGCACACTCCTTTCGCGTGCTATCAGTATAACACAACCTGCGCACAAAAACAAGTTAAAAAGTTGTAACTTTTCTGGCAACCCCACAATCCACCGGCGCAAACTCACCAAGGTATTCCCCCAGCCCCGCAAGCGCACCTGCGCCATCAATCGCAAACACAACCGACCCACTGCCCGTCAGCTGCACCAGCTTGGCGGGATTTTGCTTTGTAATGGCTAATTTGACAGAGGTTATAGTTTTTTCTTTTGCCTGCGCCAGCCCGGGGAGATCAAGGACCTGCTCAAACACGTTCGCACACAGCGGGAACATCGCCTCCCACTCGCCCGAGCGGGCGTGCGCCAGTGCCTGCTGGGTATCGGGATGTGCGATGTCTATGCTATCCAGCGCGGCATAAGCCTGCGCGGTGCTCACGCCAAAGTCGGGCTTCACCAGCGCAATGCGATAGTCCCGCGGCAAACAGGGCAGGGGACTAAGCTGCTCGCCCAGCCCCTCGGCATAACAACAGCCGCCAATCAAGCAGAAGGGCACATCTGCGCCAACTTGCATGCCAATCTCACAGAGCTTTTCCATGGGCATGCCGGGTTTGAACATATCACGTAGGGCAGTGAGCACAGCGGCGGCGTCAGCGCTGCCGCCCGCCAAACCCGCCTGGCTGGGGATTTTCTTCTCAATATGGATGTGCAATCCGCTGTCAAGGCCAAAAGCTTTACAGGCCTTGTGCACGATGTTTCGCTCGTCCGTGGGGATGCTCGGCACATCGCAAGTGATGGCGATGCCCGGCTCGTCGGTTTGCTCCACCGTCACGGTGTCGTGCAGGCTAATGGACTGCATGATCATCTGCACCGTGTGGTAGCCATTGGACAAACGACCCGTTACATCCAGCAACAGGTTGATTTTTGCAAATGCTTTGTAAGTGTGTTTCATATCATCCACCGCGAAGCGTATAAAATTCACGTGTCTTGAATAGGACACAGCGAAGCGACTTGCGCCCCGCAGGGGTCATAGGCCTTTCACCATCACCAAGCATGGATTATCTTTATCCCAATGCAGTGGAAAGATCTCCAGCGGCACAAAGCCCGCAGCCTCATAAAATGCGCGGGTTTTGGCATAGCTTTTGCTGGGGTGTGTGTCTGCAAGAGTCTTTACACTCAGATAGCGCGTGCTGTTTTGACGAGCATATTCTTCACATGTTGCTAGCAGTTGCCTGCCAATGCCGCGGCGATGATACGCAGGCAGCACGCCCATCACGCAAATCTCGCTGGTGAATGCGTTGTGCGGCTTCAGCGCAACAAAACCTATAGCCTGTTCGCCGTCAAACGCCGCCCAAAATGGCAGCGTGCGGCACTGTTGAGCGTAATCTAGCACGGGCGCTTCATTACCGAACCAGCTGGGCAGTTCGCGCAAAATAGCTAAGCAAATGCTTTCACATTGCTCAGCCGGCAGATTGAATAAAATACGCATTATATTCCCTTTGCTGTCGTTATCCTCTTAAGCCCCCAAGCTCCTTCCTCGGGAAGGAGCTCCCCGAGCCGCGAGGGGTGAGGAAGGCTCGCGGAGCGAGGATTTCACTGTCGCTATATCCTAAAAGCCCCCAATTCCCCTCCGTGGAGGGGTGCCGTCGCAACGGCGGGGTGGTTGAGCGTCGAATCAAGCTATGCAATTTCAATCTTCAGCGCTTCTCTTTGCTGAAACAGCGTCACATGCGTGAAGCCGCAGCGCAGCGCCATGTCCATGCCGCTGTCCACGTCTTTGCCCAAGTGGTGCGCATAGTGCGCGTCGCTGCCCACGGTGATGCGGCTGCCGCCAAGCTCGCGAAAACGCCGCACAATGCTTTCGTCCGGCACAATTTTGCCATAGCTGGTGCGCAAGCTTGCGGTGTTGATTTCCAAGGCAATCTTCTTCTGCGCAGCGGTCTCGAGAATCGCGTCCATCACTTCACGATACGGCGCCAAATCCACCATGCCCAGCCCGCGCTCGGTCATCATGTAGCGCAAGGGGTAGGTCATGTGGGTCATCACGTCAAACTTGCCCCACTGCACCAGTTGCAGCATCTCTTTGAAATAGCCCTGCAACTGCTTGTGGATTTCATCGGGATTCATGGCTTTGTCCCGCGGCAGCAGCCAAAAATCATTTTTCATGCGCAAATTATGAATAGAAGCCAAGATAATGTCATAAGAATATAGTTGTACGAGCTGTTCGCTGTCGGGCAAGTTATAGGTCGGCTGACCCAGTTCAAGCCCGGCGCACACAATGAGCTTGCCGGTGAACGCGCTGCGCGCCTTCACCACTTCAAAGTAGCTTTGGCGCGCCGAAAGATCAAACTTGTTGTCGCGATAGAAATCCATCTCCACGTGGTCGGTGAAAGCCACCGCGCGCAGACCCATCTCCACCGCGCTTTCGCACAAAAACACAGCAGAGTGATGCCCATCATAGGAATTGTCGGTGTGCACGTGCAGGTCAATCAAGTTTTTATAAGCCATGTCGAAACTCCTCAAAAATGCTTTCAAGCTACATTATAGCATGCTTTTTCCTCCGTTGCAAGATTTTTCTTGACATTTCCCAAAATTTCGTGTATACTTATAGGTAATTGCGCTGTATATGATAGCGGCTTGTCTTGTCGCTATGTGATATAAACAAAATAATACTAGAAGATGCCCGCACGAACTCCCATCTACAGGGGAGTGCACCGTGTGGGCAAAGGGAGAATTTTTTCTTGCAACAAAACGAAAAACAAAACAAACCGCAGGCCAAAAAACAGCCTGCGCAGCAAAACCATGCCAAACAAGCCCAACAAGGGGCAAACACTTCAGTCATTCGTGCCAAAAAAGGCGCGTCGCAGCAAAAACGCAGCAAACAAGATCCACTGAAAATCGCCTTTTTGGGCGGCCTGAACGAAGTGGGCAAAAACCTCACCATATACGAATACAAAGGCGAGCGCATTGCGGTGGACTGCGGCCTAGCGTTCCCCGACGCAGATGCCCCCGGCATTGACCTCATCATCCCGGATTTTTCATGGCTTGAGCAAAACTACGAAACCCTCAAGGGCATCGTCATTACCCACGGCCACGAAGATCACATTGGCGGGCTGGCATACCTACTCAAGCGCATCAACGCGCCGGTATATGGCACCAAGCTCACACTGGGGCTCATTCGTGGCAAGCTCAAAGAGCACAAAATGCTCGACCGCGTCAAGCTGCACGAAGTACGCGCACGGGACAGCTTTCAGATAGGCGGTTTCACCATTGAACCCATCCACGTCAACCACTCTATTCCCGATGCGGTGGCATATGCCATCACCTGCGGGGCCGGCACGGTGATTCAAACCGGCGACTTCAAAATTGACACCACGCCCATCGACGGCGACATGATTGATCTAGCCCGCTTTGCGCACTACGGCAAAAAAGGCGTCCTAGCTTTGCTCAGTGACTCCACCAATGCAGAGCGTGCAGGTTTCACCATGAGCGAACGCAAGGTTGGCGAAAGCTTCGAGGCATTGTTTCGCAAAGCAGCCAACAAGCGGTTGATTGTCGCTACCTTCAGTTCCAACGTGCACCGCGTGCAGCAGATTATCGACGCCGCCGTCAGCAGTGGCCGCAAGGTGGCACTCATGGGTCGCAGCATGGAGAACTTCGTCAACATTGCCCTGGAGCTGGGCTACCTGCGTGCACCCGAGGGCATTCTCATCCCCTTGGAGTGGCTCAACCGCTTCACGCCTGAGCAACTGGTTATCATCACCACCGGCAGCCAGGGCGAGCCGATGAGCGCGCTCACCCGCATGGCCTTCAGCGACCACCGCCGCGTGGAAATCACCCCGCGTGACTGTGTCATCATCTCTGCCACGCCCATTCCCGGCAACGAAAAAACCGTGGGCAGGGTCATTAACGAGCTGCTCAAGCTTGGCGCGGATGTCGTGTATGAGAAAATGTACGACGTGCACGTCAGCGGCCACGCCTGCGCAGAAGAGCTGAAAATCCTCATGGGTTTGACCAAACCGCGTTATTTCATTCCCGTGCACGGCGAGCAAAAACACCTGATGAAGCACGCGCAGCTTGCGCTTTCCATGGGCATTGACCCGAATAATATCATGATTGCCGACAACGGCATCATGCTGGAGCTAACCAACCGTGCTATGAAAGTGGGCGAACCTGTGCCCGCCGGCAGTGTGTATGTGGACGGCTACGGCGTGGGCGACGTGGGCAGTGCGGTCATCCGCGACCGCAAGCATTTGGCGCAAGAGGGCATGGTTATCGTTACCGTTTGCGTGGATACCCACACCGGGCAGCTGCTTGCCGGGCCAGACATTCAAAGCAAGGGCTTTGTATACGTCAAGGAATCCGGCGACCTCCTCGAGGAAGCACGCCAGCACGCCATTGCCGTGGTGGAGAACTTCCCCGCCCGCAACAAGCGCGATACCAACGCCCTCAAGGGCAAACTGCGCGAAGATATTTCCGGGTTGATGTACCAACGCACGCGCCGCAGCCCGCTGGTTGTGCCAGTGGTATTAGAAGGATAGGAGTCTATTATGCCGTTGATTTCACACTTTTTTGGAATTTTGATTCACATCTATAGCGAAAAAAACGAACAACACCACACGCCGCATTTTCATGCCAAATATGCAGGACAAAGAGCTGCTTATTCTTTTGATGGCACACTGCTAGAGGGCGAACTGCCGCGCAAGCAGCATCGCCTCATTCAAGCGTGGTGTGAAATTCGCCAAGATGAACTCAACGCCGCGTGGGAAGCTTGGAACGAAAGCGGTGAAATCGTGAAAATTGAGGGGTTTAAATAATGTCAATTGCACCCAGTGCCATTGCAGTGCAGCCACAGGAAAATTACTGCCTTTTGGTTACGTTTGACAACCGGGAATGTCGGCTGTTTGATGTAAAACCCTATCTAGACCATCCAGCTTATCGTGAGCTGAAAATCCCTGCATTGTTTCGCACAGTAAAACCCGCACACTTGAGTGTGGAATGGATTCACGGGCAAGACATCTGTCCCGATGAGTTATATCACGATAGTGTGCCGGTCTAATTATTCATCAAAATTTCACTTGCATTTGGGCTTCTTCTATGGTATCATAGTAAGGTATGATATTCACAGGAGGAAGCCCAAATGCATTTTCATAACCCGGCCGCGCAGGCCCATTACCCCGACGGCGAAACTAACCTCGCCCGCACCACAGACCTGTGCATTGCTGCTCACCAAGACGACATCGAAATCATGGCCTTTGCGCCGATTATCGACTGTTACGGCAAGGCGGACAAGCACTTCACCGGCGTCACCGTCACCGACGGCGGCGGCGCGCCTCGCAGCGGCATCTACGCCAACTACACCGACGACGACATGAAAGTCATCCGCGCCGTTGAGCAAAACCAGGCCGCTGATGTAGGCAAATATGCCGCGCAACTGCAACTGGCCTACCCCAGCTCTGCCGTGAAAGCCGCCGACAGCCCCGCGCTGGTGAGCGAGCTGCGCGACATCATTCTAGCCTGTAAAGCGGATACCCTTTACACCCATAATCTCGCCGACAAGCACGATACCCATGTGGCCGTGACGCTGCAAGTGATTCGTGCCCTGCGCAGCATTCCTGTTGCGCAACGCCCCAAGCGGGTCATCAGCATGGAAGTGTGGCGCAGCTTGGACTGGCTCAACGACGAAGACAAAGTGGCACAAAACACTGGTGAACATCCCAATGTGGCGGCAGCTTTGCTTGGGGTGTATGACAGCCAAATCGCGGGCGGCAAGCGCTATGACCTAGCCACGATTGGCAGGCGGCTGGCCAATGCAACCTTCTTCGCCAGCCACGATGTGGACGACTGCGACAGCATGAGCTATGGCTTGGATATCACCGTGCTGGTCAACAGCGATGCCGAGCCTGCGGCATTCATGCAAGCATACATTGAAAAATTTGCACAAGATGTGCGCGAAAGGATAAATAAACTCTCATGAAATTTTTAGGTATCGAAATCCCCCTCAAACACACGCCAGCACTCGACCCGGGCTACATCCCCATGGCCGTGTTTGCGCGTGAATTCCTCAAACTTGCGAACAAGCCCATCGCCATTGCGGTGCAACGCAACGATGGCCTCACCGCCGTGTATGACACCAAAATCACCGGCACCAACAAAGAGGCAGACCAATACTACGTTGACCGCTGCGTGAAGTTTTTGCTGTGGGCAAAGGGCGGTTTTTTCGTCACCATTTGCGGCGATGACGACATCGCAGCCCACATCAAAGCGGCCTACAGCCAAGGCGGCACGCGCGCGTTTGACGCAGCCTTCATGGCACGGGTATACGAGCAACCTTTTGCTGTAAAGGCTTTGTCCTTGTCAGACAAACCTGCCGTGCGCGAGAAATCTAGACCCGTGGGTGGCAACCTGCGCGGCTGCCGCATTGGCTTTGACGCAGGCGGCAGCGACCGCAAAGTGTCGGCAGTGATTGATGGCGAAGCGGTGTATAGCGAAGAGGTGGTGTGGCACCCCAAAATCAATCCCGACCCGCAGTATCACTTTGACGGCATCGTCAGCGCCATGAAAACCGCCGCCAGCAAAATGCCGCGGGTGGATGCCATCGGCGTGAGTTCAGCGGGCATTTACATCGACAACCGCACCATGGTCGCCTCGCTTTTCCTCAAAGTGCCGCAAGATAAATTCGACGCGCAAGTCAAAGATATCTACAAGCGTGCAGCTGCCGAAATCGGCGCAGAACTGCCGCTGAACGTCGTTAACGACGGCGACGTCACCGCATTGGCTGGCGCGATGGAATTGGAAGACACCGCAGTGCTGGGCATTGCCATGGGTACCAGCGAGGCCGGTGGTTTTGTGGATGAAGACGGCAACATCACCGGCTGGCTCAACGAACTGGCCTTTGCGCCGGTGGATGCCGCGCCTAGCGCCATGCAAGATGAGTGGAGCGGAGATATCGGCTGCGGCGTGAAATATTTCAGCCAAGACGGTGTGATTAAACTGGCCGGACACGCAGGCATTGCGCTTGATGAATCCGCAGCCCCCGGCGAAAAGCTCAAAGTTGTGCAAGATCTCTTGGCCGCTGGCGACGCGCGCGCCGTGCAAGTGTTTGAGTCCATCGGTGTGTATCTTGGCCACACGCTGCCGTACTATCACGAGTTCTACGGCTTCCGTCACGTGCTGCTGCTGGGTCGCGTCATGAGCGGCGAAGGTGGCAACCTCATCCTCGCCGGCGCCAAAAAAGTGCTTGCTGAGGAATACCCCGCTTGTACCTTCAACGTGCATGTGCCGGACGAAAAATCCCGCCGCGTTGGCCAAAGCGTGGCTGCGGCTAGCCTGTAGTGTGTGTTCTTTTTTTGCAAAAAAAGAGCCAAAAAAACCTAGCCGCTTCGCGGTGGAATTTTAATGATAAGTTGAAAAAACAAACCTCTGCCTCCCCCTTGGGGGAGGTGTCCCGCAGGGCGGTGGGGGAGCACGCTAGCGAAGCGGTCATCAACAACAAAACACACCCGGTAGCTTTCTCAGCACCGGGTGATATTTTTTGTGTTACCTTACTACGTAAGGCACCAGCATGTCTTGCGGCAAAAACAGCCCGTGGTTGCCGCCATCGGCTGTTTCGTGCAGGCCATGGTCGCTGGTGATGATGATGCGCCCATCAAACTGCTCGGCCAGCAAGCGCACAAAGTCGTCGATTTCCGCAATGGCGCGTTGCGTTTGCTCAGCCTGCGGACCATAATAGTGCGCGGTGCTGTCCACCTGTTTAAAATGCACAAAGGTGAAATCAGCGGGCTGTGCCAGTGCCTGCTGCGCCAGCATGAAGCCGTCGGCGTCGCTAGTGGTGAGTTGTGGCGACAAACTGGTATTGAAGAAGCTGTTGCGCGCGCCAATGTGTACGCTGCCGGGCACCAGCGCGAAGATGTCGTCGTCAATCAACAAATTTCGCTGCCCACGCCCGGTGATGCCATGCGCATCGGGCGTTTTGCCGGTGAGCATGCTAGCCAAGCCCGTGGGTGTAATTGGCGGAAAAACCGCCAGTGCACGCTGGGGGTTCAGCGAGCTGATAAACGGCGCATGCTCCAGCATATCCCAGCCAAGCCCGTCAATTTTGATCGCCAGAACCTGCTCATCTTGTGCGATAAAATGCATTGCATCGTGGAATAGTTGCGTGATTTGCACCCCCGGCGGCTCGGCCATGATGCCCACGATGTCGCGCAGCACACGGCCATCCGGCAGCTGCAAACTCACATGGTTTTGCTCGCTCATCAGATAGCCCTGCCCGCGAAAGTACACCGTTTCTCCATTGCGCGCCATGGCAGCAAAATGGTTCCCCGCCAACAAATGATATAGCGGCACAGCCCGCAATGCGGTAAGCACTGTGACATTGCGGCCAGTGTGGGCATAGCTTGTCCCCTCGTAGAACAAATGCTGGCGATGCGGCTGCAAAAACAGCTGTCCAGCGGTGATTTCACGCACATGCTCGTCAGCATCAATCAGCCGTACGGTGTAAAGGTCATCGCCTTCACTCACCACCACAAGCTGCGCAATGTCACGGACATTCGCGCTGGGTGGGTGCTCGGGTGCATGCAACTGCCAGCCATTGCGATAGCGCAGCCGAACGCCGTCCAGTTCATCCCCGCGCAGCTGCACCGCAAAGCCGTCATGCGCAATGGCCAGCAAACTGAACTCTTGCGCACGCGCGTCAATCACATCCGCAAGGGCATATTCACGTGCGTTAAAAGTCAGGGGAGTGGCATCGCCCAGCAGCGGCAGCGGCTGCACCGGCGCAGTGCAACCCACCAGCCCCACTGCCACCAGCACAACTGCCAACAACGCCAGAATAAACTTCTTCATCTAAAATTCCACCAAAAATTCTCCGATTTGCACACTGGCCATGCCGTGCACACGCATGCCCACAGGCAAGCTTGGGCCAATGAACAACGGCGCCAACTCCGTGCCTGCGAAGACAATCAGCTGCTGTGAAAACGTGCTGAATCGCTCGGTTTTCACCAAGCCATCTTCGGCGATGATAATGACAAAATCACCGTGCGGCTCGCCCAAATGCGCAAGCATGGCGGCAATTGGCAACGCCTGCGTCTCGGCGCCTTCATGCCAAAACACCTCGGTGTATTCCTCAAGCTCCGCCAGCAATTCAGCGAAGTCGACCTCCCGCGTCACCTCCATCGCAGCACCATGCGGCACAAGCTCCAGTTCGCGCAAATACTTCACCCAAAACATCAGCCGCTCATCGGGAATCACCACGCGCGGGTCAATGACCTCGCCGTTCATATAATAGGCCAGCAGCACATCGCGGTTGCGCAACATATCAGCAGGAATGGCGATGAAATAACCGTCAGCGCCGCTTGCGGTGATGGCAGCGAAGTCGTGTTGAGTCAGCCCATTCGCCTGCAGAATATCCTCCAGCAGCACGCCGCGTGCCTGCACATGGCGCTGCTCGCCGCGTGCATCAATGCTAATGGTGTCCAGCTCAACCACGTCAAATTCGCCATTGTGCAGCGCATGCGCAGCCAAGTCAATGAAGAAGCCCTCGGGCGTGTGCACCGTGATAATAATATCATCCAGCACAGTGAAATCTAGGGGAGTGTCGGCAGCGCATGCCAGCAATCCCACTGCCAGCCCCACAGCGCAAAGAATAGCTAAAAACTTTTTCATGCGTTAAAACTCCAGCGTAATTTCCACAATGTTTTGGCGGTAGGCACCCCAGCGCAAACCTTGTTCGTCGCCAAAAATCAAGCGAGCGTTGGCCAAATCAGTCGCGGCATCGTCGTTGTCGTGGTTCACTTCATGCCAAGCCAGCAGGGTACTTTCGGCTAGGAACACCGCAGGTTGCAGCACACTGCCGCCAACGTTCAATGTGGCGCTAGCGTTGCTGTAAAGCTCAACGCCTTGCCACGTAAAAATGTCACGAATGGCCACACCGGTGAATGTGCGGCTTTGCACTCTGTCGGCGCCGTCCAAGGGAGCGATTTGCTGCACCACTTCTTGCGTTGTGCCTGCGAATTGCGCCATAAGTGCCGCAACGCTGATTTCAATCACAACAGGTGCAGGCGTGGTTGTTGTTACTTCGGTGGTAGTGGTGCAACAACGGCAAGTGGTTGTGACGTTTGTGGTTGTGGTGGTTTCATCGTTGTTGCCTGCGCCGGGGCCAAAGCTAAAGAACGCGAAAATGAAAATGCTCACTGCGGTGAACAGAGACACAACGCCGATGATGTTTTTGACTTGATGTGAATTCATAGCGATTTTCCTTTCAGTTTACGGGTTAAATTGTATGCTCACGACTTGCTGAATGAACGTGCCAGACAAACCCTGCGGGAACACCAAGCGCGGGCGGTCAAGCTGACGCACGTCACCACCACCGCGATCCTCCACCCAAGCCAGCAGCGTGGTGTTGGCGCTGAACTGCGCACGGTTAAGCGTAAAGGTCGTGCCGTCGTTGGCAGTCACCAACACGGTGGCGGCATTGGCGGCATTGGCCACATCCACGCCATGTGCGGCAAGAATAGCAGGCACTGGCACGCCGGTGAAATCGCGCACGCTTTCGCGGCCAATGCTATCCACCATGTGTGCGGTCTGCGTCACCGGTTGCCCCATGGCAATCAGTCCCGCGCGGGTGATTGTGATGCTGCCCTGTTGCGTGGCAACGGTGGTGTAGGCGGGAGGCTCATTGTCGCCGGTGATGTGGCGAATGCCCAACCAGCCTGCAACCACAAGCGAAAGTGCGATGAGAATGGCGATGATAATTCTGTGCATGATGGTTTTCCTCTCAGTCTAAGGGTTAAATTGTATGCTCACGACTTGCTGAATGAACGTGCCAGACAAGCCCTGTGGGAACACCAAGCGCGGGCGATCCAACTGGCGCACGTCACCGCCACCGCGATCCTCCACCCAAGCCAGCAGCGTGGTGTTGGCACTGAATTGCGCACGGTTAAGCGTAAATGTCGTGCCGTCAAGGGCCGTTACCAACACGGTGGAGCTTGCGGGTGCGGTGTTCACGCTCACCCCATTGGCCTGCAGAATATTGCGCAGCGGCACACCGGTGTAAAGGCGTTCGCTTTCGCGGCCAATGCTGTCCACCATGTGCGAGGTCTGCGTCACCGGTTGCCCCATGGCAATCAGCCCCGCCCGGGTGACGTTGATGGTCACGCGCGTGTGTGTGGTGCCAGCGCTTCCGCCACCGCCGCCGCCGCCGCCAATGCCGGTTGCACGCGTGGGCAGGGTAGTGGTGGCTCTGGTCGTGGTCGTGGTTGTTTGCGTGGTGATGTTAGGCAGCGCAGCGGCAGTGGTAGTCGTTGTGGTGGCTGTGGTCTGCGCCTGCGTTGTGGTGACGTGGGCTTGGGTTATCGCGTGGTGGTGAGCCTGTGTTTCGGTTGGCATCTGTTGATACGGCTCGGAGGTGTAAAGGTCATCACTTTGTCTATGTTGCGGCAGGTCGGGCAGTCCCAGCACAACGAATTCCTCAGTAGCTGTGGTATGTTCCGCGGTGGTTGCGCCAGTGTATTCTTCTACCAAAGCGGGTGCGCCGCAGGCAGCCAGCAGCACTGCGATGACGAGCAAAACTAAAGCAAATCGTTTCATCCTATCCACCTTTCAAAATAATAAAAAAAACAGCGCAAGTTGAGAAATCAACTCACGCCACAGGCAGCCCTCACAGGCTTTTTGGCGCAACATTCTTCTCAAACACGGAACGCATAGCTGTTTCCGGCTATACGCTAAACGGCCTTGTGCCATGGCTTGCGCGTTAGGCTACCGGCTCGAATCTGCGTAAAATATTTTGTTCCCATCTAGTTTAGCATGAATAATCTTGCTTGTCAAGCCCCAAACTAAAAAAAACGACCGAAAGGATTACTACAATGAATCGACGTTTCGATAATTTCCGCCGCCGGGTGCCGCGCGGCACTGGGTTTTACGTGGCACTTTCGCTTGCTGTGGTGGTCATGGGGCTGGGCGTTTGGACAGCCGTGAACCACAGCCTGCGCAACAACCAATTCCACGGCCAAACCGAGCAACGCCAAACCATTCGCTGGGAGGATTTCACCACCGTGGCGCCCATCACCGTCACTGAATGGGAGACCACCACAGGCGTGCAGCCGGTGCACGAACCCGTGCAGCACGAGCCAGACGACCGCCCGCCGGTTGAGGCCGTGCGCACCGACAACCTGCCGTTTATCGGCGAATTTGCGCTGCCCTTTGGCACGAATATCGTCAAAGATTTTTCGCACGGTGAGCTCGTTCGCTCCGTCACCATGGGAGATTGGCGCGTGCACAACGGCGTGAGTTTTGGCGGCCAGCAAGACCAACAAGTCTTCGCTATTCAAGATGGCGTGGTACAATCTGTGGCCAACGACCCGCTTTGGGGCTGGGTTGTGGCGGTTGACCACGGCCACGGCATGGTTGCGCGCTACAAAGGCATGCAAGAAGATAGCATGCCCGCCGTTGGCCGCGCAGTGGAAAAAGGCGAGCCGGTTGGGCAGGTTGGTCACGTGCCGGTGGGTGCTGCACACGGTGTGCACATGCACCTAGAAATCCGCGTGAACGGCCAAGTCGAAGACCCCCTCGCGGTGATGAATCGCGTCGGCAATCGTTAATTTGCAACAGCGATTTAAAATAAAGCGACAAAGCTTGTCGTGTTTGCGCAACACAGCGTGAACACGACAAGTTAGTTTACTTTACACCCCTGCGGGGCGCAGGCGCTTCGCGGCATTTCCTACAGTTTCGCATAAATGTGATAGTCGTCACTTGACAATAGCTTGGCTTAGTGGTATTATATTATCATGACTTACAAAAACATCGTATTCGACATCGGCGGCGTGCTGCTGGACTTCAGCGAACCATGGCTGCTCGACACTTTCTTGGGCGAACTCACACCCGCGCAGCGCAAGCAGTTGGAAGACTGGCTGTTTGGTGGCGGGCGTTGGCGGCAGCGTGACCTCGGCCAGCTCACCGACGCACAAATCGTGCAGCTTGCCCAGCGCGACCTGCCCGAACCCATGCCCACGCTGTTGCAACGCATGCTCAATGGGCACTTTCCGGCGATGCGGCCACTGCCCACCGCGGATTTAATCCCGCAGCTGCAAGCGCAGGACTATCGGCTTTACCTGCTCACCAATACGCCCTTGGCTATCCACGAAAACACCGACTGCGTGCCGCATTTCGCACACTTTGATGGCATGTTTGCCTCCTGCGACGTGGGCCTGCTTAAGCCCGACGAAGCCTTCTACCGTGCATTTTTGCAGCACTTTAATCTGCAAGCGGCCGAGTGCCTGTTCATCGACGACCTGCCGGAAAACTGCGCCGGTGCCAACCGCGTGGGCATCGAAACCTTCTGCTTTGACACACGAGATTTAGCTGGCCTGCGAGCAAAATTAGGGCTATAGAAATAAAAAACACAAGCACCCCTGCGAGCAGAGGTGCTTTTTTGTTGCGCATTATTTCGCTCGCCGCTGCGCCCTTTTGATGTTACGCAGGGCACGCAAACCAACGCGAGCCATGCGGCCGGGGCTGGGCAGTGCGCCGCTGAAAATCACCGACTTTGGCTTTTTCGCCTTGTGCTCCTGCGCGGGCGCAAAGGCCACGTAATCTTCCTCGGCAGGGCGGGGGAACACCGGCGAATCTGCGGGCACATGCAGCACCGCACCGTCAGCGATGGCGCAAACCTCGGCCAATTGCTCGCCTTGCGGGCGCAACCCATCGTAGGCAAACAAGCCCATCACCGCGCTTTCTTGCACGCCATTGTAGGCCGGCGCAAGCGAGCGCGACTGCGGCGCAACAATGGTGTAGGCATCCATCAAGCTGCCGCCGCCGCGGCTGGGGTGCTTGCGCTGCGGGCCATGGTAGGTGCCAAATGGCGCAAGTTTCACGGTATCCTGTTCGTTTTCGCGCTGCAAGCGCATGGGGCAATGCGCCATGGAGCCGCTCAGCTGCCTCGCATTGGCCACCAGCAGGCCGACATCGCCATTGCTCAGCCCCACAAAGCCTCCGCTTAGCTGGTGATTGAACGAAGCAAGGTTCTCGTTTTCGGGCAAGCTTTCGCGGAAAGACGCCACCGGAAAGTCGCTGACTTTACAGTCAAAATTGCGCTTCACCACATGCAGTTCACCGCTGAGTTTGGGTGTCAACTGCAGCGGCACAGCCTGTTGCCACGCAATGTCATAGTACCGCCCCAGCGCGCTGGTGGTGGTGGATATCGCGTGTCGTTCGGGCGTGTAAGGGTATGATACTTTACAGTGCAGCATCACGCCATTGCAGCCCGGCATGGTGAAAAAATCTAGGGTATAATCGCCGGGACGCAGCTGCTCAGGCAGGTTGATTTCCCCCTGCAAGCGCATGCCTTGCAATTGCCCGGCTAGAGGCAAAGCGCTGCGTTTTTTCGGCACAAAGGGGTAATCCTGCCCGTTGTAGGTGAGAAAACTGGCGAAAAAATCCTTGCCAGCAATCGTTTGCCCATTGTATTTTACGCTTAGCATTTCGCCTTGCGCACTGGTATTGAACTGCAAGCCCCCCGCCTGCAAACGCGAGGGCGCAGCCGCCAGAGTCACTTTTGCATCATTTGTGATATCCAGCTCGGCCTGCTGCACCGGCTGCGTAAATTTGCATAGCACAAAGGCCGCCGCCACGCTTTTGTCGTCGTGGTGGCGCAGGGCAATGCCGCCAAAATGCTCCAAGCCCTCAGCCTGAATATTGAGTGTTTCAATCTTGCGCAGCCAGCCGGGCGCAAAGCAAAGCTCCACACTCAGCAACTCACTGGCATCTCCGCTTTGCACGGCGGTAATTTTACTCACCTGCGGCTGTGCGTCCAGCTCTTTTTGCAGCATATCGCGTGACAGCGCAAGTGCGCGCCGTTCGCGGTCAATGTTCAACACCGGCGAGCTCAGCCCAAAATGCGTGGTCGAAAGCAGCATCACGCGCTCGTTGAATCCCGCGCTGTCCCAGTCCTTGCCCTGGCTGCGCGCCAAAGCACGTGCGCGTTCAATACGCGTCCACACAAAGCGATTAAAGGGTTTTTCGCTCCAGCTGGCGTAGCCGGTGTAGTTGCCGTCAGCGGTGTCGTGGCCAAAAGTCACCTCGCCCAGCGGCGGGTGATCTTTCAAATAGCCGCCGGGGGTGTTGAACACCACGTAATCTAGGTCGGCCACTTCCTCAACTAGGCCGCGAATGCCGTGCGTGCCGGGCAGATTGCGCAGCGGCCACGGCAGGTTCAGCGGCTCCCAAAAGGGTGCGTCGGCGTCCATGTTGGTGAAGATGAACACGTCATGATTAATCTCGCCGCGTTCCTGTTTGGCACGCAGATCCTTCACCAGCGCGCGCAGGCAGCCCGCGTCCAGCAGGTCTGCATTAGAGATCGTAGGCATCACGGTGATGCTTTCGCCGTCGTAAGTATACGTAACCGGGTTGAACTTGTGCGCATCACTCAGCTGCGGGGTGATGGTGGCAAAGGCATCAAAGGGCACACAACTGTGATATAGGCACAGCGCCTGCACGCCCAGTTTTTTATAGTCGGCCACTTGCGGCGGGCTGAACATCACCTCTTGCGGGCGCACGATCATCGCACACTCGCCAAACAAATCTTTGAGGCCGCTACCTTTTTCGTTGCTCACCGCCCAGTCAATGCTGGCCTTTAGCTCATCGAATGTCATGGCAGCAAGCGCACCATTGTTGTAGCCCATGATGATGTTTTCGTCGCCGTTTTCGCGCACACGACGCTGCATGCCCGCGATGATATCAGGCGCATGGGTGGGCAAAATCTCCTCAAGGCTGTAGCCATTTTCGGTGTCCCACGTGGCCTTGGCGGGAATGCCGCGGGCGTTGAGATCATCGAGTTGCGCAATGATTTTGCGAATG
>WRBQ01000012.1 GCA_009784445.1 Oscillospiraceae bacterium | reverse complement strand
TCACGTCGTTGGTCACGTCGTTAGTCACGTCGTTAGTCACGTCGTTAGTCACGTCGTTAGTCACGTCGTTAGTCACGTCGTTGGTCACGTCGTTGGTCACGTCGTTGGTCACGTCGTTAGTCACGTCGTTGGTCACGTCGTTGGTCACGTCGTTAGTCACGTCGTTAGTCACGTCGTTAGTCACGTCGTTAGTCACGTCGTTAGTCACGTCGTTAGTCACGTCGTTGGTCACGTCGTTGGTCACGTCGTTAGTCACGTCGTTAGTCACGTCGTTAGTCACGTCGTTGGTCACGTCGTTGGTCACGTCGTTAGTCACGTCGTTAGTCACGTCGTTGGTCACGTCGTTGGTCACGTCGTTGGTCACGTCGTCAAACGCAGTGAAGCTGTTGTCTGCCATTGCCGCAAAGCCGAATGTAAGCACAAAAGCCAGCGACAAGGCAATTGCTAGAATTTTCTTTGCCATAGGTTAGGTTCTCCTTCATAAAATGTATTACGGCGCCTTCAAGCGTCGCACGACAACATTATAGCATACATCAGCTTCATTGTCAACAAATATTTCAAAATTTTTAAGAAATTGCATATTTGATGGACAAAATGTGCTTTTTTTTCGCAAAAGCCATAGACAAATGACAAATTTCATGATATAATGATTACACAAAAGTCAAATACCAGCCTAGGAGGTCCCCCACTATGGCCCAAGAATTTCCCTTCCGCCCCCGTGGCAAACACGGCTTCGACCGTGAAGATGTCATGAACTTCATCAGCCAGCGCCAACAAGCCCACGCCGACCAACTTTCGCAAATCGAAGAGCTTGAGGCCGCCAAAAACGCATGGTACACCCAAGCCAAAACCCTCGAGCGCGAAAAAGCCGATCTCACCGCCCAATGTCAGGCTTTGGAGGAACAACTCAGCGGCAACGCCCCGCTGGTCGGTGGCGACCACGCGCAGGCCGCGGAGCTAAACGCCCTCAAGGCGCGCTGTTTCGAACTTGACCGCCAGCTGGATCAACGCAACCAAGCCGTTACCCAGCTTGAGCAACGCGTTGCTCAAGAAGAAGCCGCGCGTGAATCCCTCATGGCCGAGCTGCGCGAAAGCGACGCCCTGCCCGCGCCACAGCTGGAGTCCCTAGAGACCCATCTGGACAAACTGGCCGAATCTGCCGAGCAAGTCACCAAACTGCAAGCAGAGCTAGCGGCCACCCAAGCCGAGCTGCAAGCGCTGAAAGATGCCCCCGCGCAAACGCAGCCCGCCCCACAAGAAGATAACGCCGCCGTGCAGCAGCTGCAAAGCGAACTCGCCGCCGCACAGGCCGAGCTTTACGATGCCGCCCAAGATCGCGCTGTGATGAAAGGCAACTACGACGCCATGGCGCAGCAGCTTGAAGACTGTCACGCCCAGCTAGATGCGCTTCATCAGCAAAACCACGACTTGGCCGCGGACTGTGATAACTTGCGCTTGCAGTTGCACACCGCCGAGCAAACGGCCGAACAAGCCCTGCCCGCAGCCGGCAGCAACAAAGAAAGCTCCCTGCGTGGCATGGTGTTGTCTTCATTCAACTATGCTAACCTTTATGTAGACAACAACATGAAAACCGCGCAGCTCATTTCAGAGTCCACCAGCCGCAACATCAGCCATGTGAACGAAGCATCGGCCAGTCTGCTCAATCAAGTGGAAACCATCGCCGCTTCCTTTGACGAAACCACCGGCGACATCCGCCAGCAGCTCACTACTTTCCGTCAAGAGCTCACCGCTTTGCAAGAAGGCATGAACTATCGCCTATCCAAAGATCGTTTCGCTCCCCTGCTGGAGGAAAACGAGCGCCTGCGTGAGCGCATCGAAAGCGAACTTAACGCCGAGCTTTCTGCCGAGGAGCGCCCCCCCGCGCCGCAGCCGGTTCCCTTCGCCGAGGATTTGCCCAACACCTATCAATCCTTCATGAGCGAATAACATACTATATATAACAGAACCCCCGCCAAAACGGCGGGGGTTCTTTATGCTATTTCTGCGCGGCGTGCACGCCTGTAGGGGCGGATGCAAATTTGATGACGCTATCCTCTTAAGCCCCTAGGCTCCTTCCTCGGGAAGGAGCTGTCGCGTCGCGCGACTGAGGAAGGTTCGCGGAGCGACCACCTGCGGTGGGGCTTGGCCGCTTCGCTGTGTTCTATCATGGCCTGCGGGCAATCTCCATCTGTAGGGGTGGCATTTATGCCACCCGGGTTATATTCCGGACGGCAAATTGCCGCTCCTACACCACCATCAGCTCCTTCTCACATGCCGTCAAATTCACATAGCCCGTGTCCGTCACTACAACCAGGTCCTCAATGCGCACCCCACACACCCCAGGCAGATAAACGCCCGGCTCAACCGTCACCACCATGCCGGGGCGCAGCACCTCGCGTGATTTCTCGCTCAGCCGAGGCTCTTCATGCACCGCAAGACCCACGCCGTGCCCCGTGCCATGGCGAAAATGCTCGCCATAACCCGCAGCTTTAATCATGTCACGCGCCGCAGCATCCACATCTTTGCAGGCAACACCGGGTGCAATCACAGCAAGCGCAGCTTCCTGCGCCGCCAACACCACATCATATATCTCACGTGCCTGCGCGCTCGGCTCACCCAGCGCAACCGTCCGCGTCATGTCGCTGTGATATCCCTCCACCACCGCACCAAAATCCATGGTAATCAAATCCCCGCGACGCAAGGCATAATCCCCTGGCACCGCGTGCGGCTTGCTGCCATTCACGCCCGCCGCCACAATTGTGTCGAAGGACAAGCGCTCAGCCCCGCCGCGCAGCATGGCGAAGTCAAGGGCAAGTGCAACGTCACGCTCAGTCATGCCCACGGTGATTGTCGGCAGCACCTGCGCAAAGGCCGCCTCAGCAATGCGCTGCGCCGCGGTAATCTTCTGCGCTTCATCATCGTGTTTAATCATGCGCAGCTGGTTCATGTGTACATCTAACGCCCTGTTTGACGAAAGATACACCCCCGGCAATGCTGTGCGCAATTGCTGCACGCGCTCCATTGTCGCCGAGCCCTCCAGCCACAGCTTTTTCACGCCGTGAGATTTACACAAGTTCCGCAGCCGCCCAGCTTTGATTTCCTCCACCGCGCAACAGGCCACGGCCGCCTGCGCCGCTTCAATGTAGCGGCTGTCGGTCAGCAGCACAGCCGTGTCGCGTGTCAGCAGCAGCGAACCATAGCTCGACACAAAGCCCGTCAAATACCTGCGGTTGCGCGGGCATTCAATCAGCGCAGCACAGCGCAATGGCAGGTTATTTTGTATGCGTTTAATGTTACTCATGTGTTATATCCTTCACAAAATGTCGGCAGTCATTGCTCCTTGTGGTTTCCACAAAGCCCATCGCAGCATAAAACCTCGCCGCCTCGTGGTAATCATCATTAAACCGCGTGTGCATCCGCGCAATCCCCTTGGCTCGCGCAAAGTCCTCTGCCATGTGCAGCAACGCCGAAGCCACGCCCTGCCGCTTGCAATCCGGCTTAACGTACAGCCGCTTCAGCCACAGCTCATCAGCCGAAACCGTGTGCGTACCCACCATGCCAACCACGCGATCGTTCTCATCCACAGCCAGCCAAAAGGCGTCGCCGCGCGTGAAATAATTCGCCTGCACATCCAGCAGATCGTCGTTCAGGCGCGGCACACCGCCGAGGGCATCTTTGGCCAACAGCAGGCAAAAAATCATGTCATCGCGATAGTGCCCCTCATAGGGAATAATCTTGAACATGGGCTTATCCTTTCGCTAGGCAAACTCGCTGTTGTTCTCCTCTTAAGCCCCATGGCTCCTTCCTCGGGAAGGAGCTCCCGACCCCGGGGAGGGTGAGGAAGGTTCGCGGAGCGACGAGACTTGCCAGTCTGCACTTTCGCTGCATCAACCCGCCGCCTGTAGATGCCTGCTGGCTCGTCCGTCCTCAATTTTTGAAAAACTCGCCATATCTTTTTCGATGCATGTCCTCCCATGTCGGCCAGTGGCTTGGGATGTCGCTTTTCAATAAATATCTATCGCAAACGTCCATGCTCGAGCAAAAATGCTCTTGGCCATAATGCGTGCAATTAAAGCAAGTCGGTTGTGGCGCTTTAGGCGTCGTTTGCGGCGGAGATTTCTGTATAGGTGCAGAAACACAAGGAGGACAAACCGCACCGCCAGTTGCTCGACTCTTTTTCCAGCCGAGCGATTTGGCCATATGATTGGTCTTTGTTCGGTCAGCGTTAGCAATTTCAATGGTAGCGCCGCACAGTGAACATCTTAATGTCATTATTTTCGCCTCTTTCACCTATGCATCCGGTCTTTGGCTGCATTCCCGTAGGGGCGCGCATCGCGCGTCCGTGATTCTTTCTCCCGCCATAAAACCCCCAGGCGGCATAATTGCCGCCCCTACATCCTGTCGAAAGTTTCGCTGTCGGTTCTCCTCTTAAGCCCCATGGCTCCTTCCTCGGGAAGGAGCTCCCGACCTCGGGGAGGGTGAGGAAGGTTCGCGGAGCGACGAGACTTGCCAGTCTGCACTTTCGCTGCGTCAACCCGCCGCCTGTAGGATGCCTGCTGGCTCGTCCGTCCTATTTATCCTGCCCACGTCACCCACAACCGGTAGGGGCGGATGTAAATCCGCCCGGGGCATAAAAATCCACCAACCCCGCGTGCAGTCCCGTCGCGCGACTTTTGGACGCCTTAGCGTCCAAAAAGTAGAGGGGCAGATGTTGCTGGCGTGGCAAAAAAGACCACGCCCCGCACCACGAAAAAAATCTTGACTTTTCGCCTCGCCCATGCTAAACTATAGGCAAGAATTCAACCAAGGAGGATGCATTTATGCTGAGATGGGCGATGCTTAGTTCGTTTGCGCTAGCCTTAGCTATGCTTTTCTCCAGTTTTGTAGTCATGTACTTTGAGCTTAGAAACGACCCTGCCGCTGGTCTTTTGACGATAGGCATCGGAATGCTCTCTGCATTGTTTGCATCTTTCGGTATAGCCTTCGGTCTGTTTTACTGGATTTTCGGTTAATCCAACTGCATCGTATGACAAAAGGCAGGGTCACCCCTGCCTTGCTTTGTCTTTTCGGTTAGACCGCGCGGGTCACATTGCCGCTGCGCAAGCAACGCGTGCAAGCATGCACACGCTTGGGCGAACCGTTCACAATCGCCTTCACGCGTTTCACGTTGGGCTTCCAGCTACGGTTGGAGCGGCGGTGGGAGTGCGACACTTTAATGCCGAAGCTCACGCCTTTGCCGCAGTAATCACATTTTGCCATGGTGGCACCTCCTTTGCTAAAGAACAGCTACCGCTTATTATAGCACGGTCAAGCCCTCTTGTCAAGTCTTTTTGCGAAATTTTTATCGGGCTGTGTTTTTGCACAACCTGTAGGGGCGGATGCAAATCCGCCCGGGGCATAAAATTCCCGCGTTCTGTCGTGTAGGGACGCGCATTGCGCGTCCGTTTTCTTTATGCCATGCAAAAAAATTCGGACGGCCAATGGCCGCCCCTACATCTCGCCACGGGTTTTGCTGTCGTTTTCCGCTTAAGCCCCATGGCTCCTTCCCCGGGAAGGAGCTCCCGACCCCGGGGAGGGTGAGGAAGGTTCGCGGAGCGACCACCTGCAGGTGGCTACTCCTGGCCCTCTCGCAACAACCCTTGCATTTTCATACTCAATCCAAACAGATTAATAAAGCCCTCGCTGTCGCTCTGGTCATACACATCGTCTTCGTTGAATGTGGCGAAGGCCTCGTTCCACAGCGAATGCGGCGAGGTCACGCCCGCGCCGGTGATGTTGCCCTTGTATAGCTTGATCTTCACTTCGCCCGTCACGTTGCGTTGGGTCGAGTCCACAAAAGCGTCCAGTGCCTCGCGCAATGGAGTGTACCACTGGCCGTAGTAAACCAGTTCGGCATAGCGCGCTGCAATCAGTTCTTTGTAGTGCTGCGTGTCGCGGTCAAGGGTGATGCTCTCCAGTATATCATGAGCCTTGTGCAAAATCCTGCCTGCCGGATTTTCATACACGCTGCGGCTCTTCATCCCCACCACGCGATTTTCCACCAAGTCATCAATGCCCACACCGTTTGCCCCGCCGATCTCGTTCAGCCGCTCAAGCAGCGCAACGCCATCAAGCTGTTCGCCGTCCAGTGCAACCGGAATCCCCTGTGCAAAGCCAATCGTCACATAGGCCGCTTGGTCGGGCGCGTCTTCAGGCCGCAGGCCAAGCTCCAAAAAACCGGGTTTATCAAGCGGCGCCTCGTTGGCCGGGTCTTCCAAGTCAAGGCCTTCGTGCGAAAGATGCCACAAGTTCTTGTCTTTGCTGTAGTTGCTTTCGTGGTCAATCTTCAGCGGAATATTACGCGCCTCAGCATAGGCGATGGCGTCGTCGCGGCTCTTGATTTCCCAGCTGCGCCACGGTGCGATGATATGCATGCCCGGGCAAAAGTGCTTGAAGGTCAGCTCAAAGCGCACCTGATCATTACCTTTGCCGGTGCAGCCATGGCAAATGGCGTCTGCGCCTTCGCGGCGTGCGATTTCCGCCACGTGCTTGGCAATCACAGGCCGTGCAAAGGCCGTGCCCAGCAGGTATTCACGTTCATAGCGCGCGCCGGCCTTCAGTGTTGCCCAAATAAAATCCTCCACAAACTCCTGCTTCAGATCAAGGACATACACTTTGCTGGCACCGGTAGCTAGGGCTTTTTCTTCCAAGCCATCCAATTCTTCGCCTTGGCCCACGTCGCCTGCCACAGCAATCACTTCGCTGTTGGGGTAGTGTTCTTTCAGCCACGTCAGCATCACCGATGTATCCAGCCCACCGGAATACATCAGCACAATTTTCTTTATGTCTTCGGGTCGTTTCATGGTGTCTCCTTTCGCACGGGGCATGTTCTTTTTTTGCAAAAAAAGAACCAAAAAACCTAAGCCACTTCGCAGTGGATTATTTAATGAAAGCTGAAGAAGCAAGCCTAGGCTCCCTCTGGTAGAGGGAGCTCCCACCGCAGTGGGTGAGGGAGGGGTGCGGAGCACTGGACATTAATGAAAGCTGAAGAAACAAGCCCCCAGCTCCTTCCTCGGGAAGGAGCTCCCGACCCCGGGGAGGGTGAGGAAGGCTCGCGGAGCGACTAGGTAAGGGCGAGCTGCGCTCGTCCGGACTCTCGGACTCTTCATCTCGCCATATTAAAGCACAGCGAAGCGTCCCGAGTCCCACCATCAAAACTCAACACCCCAAGCTGTTCCCACAATCCTCCGGCAGCATCGCGCCAATCACGCGCTCATAGATCGCGCGCAGCTCGGCGGTCTCGTCAGCATCTAGGGGATACCATTGATAGCCTCCCTCGTTGCCGGGGAAAGCACGCTCAGAAGTATACACATGCCAGTCCACAATGCGGCCATCGCGAATGGCCACCACGGTGGGCACAAAAATGCGCAATTCTTCGGTGTTGTGGCGCTCTCCATCTTCGTCCACCAAGTGGAAAGGATTCAGCGGCAGCGGTTCAATCACGCGCTCAAAGGCCACCAGCAAGTCTTGGTAGTACGCATGCCCGGGATTGGTCATCACCGGCACACCATCTTGCAGTTCCCAAGTGGTGCGAATCGTCGTCATGTCAATGTGGTGAATCACATCTAGTCCCATCTCCAATGCCACGTCAATCAGCAGCGGCGCCATTTGGCGGCACCACGGGCACTGCGGAAAGCTGAAGAAAATCAGGCCGGTGCCGTTGTCGGCAATGTCGAGAATTTCTTCTGGGGTAATGTAGCTAATCAAGTTAAACTCGGGTATGTCGATTGTCTTCATCGTGCGCGTGCCGGCCGCATTTTGTGTGCCGTTTAGCGCCTCATATTCCTGCACAAAGCGCAGCATGTCAGCTGTTGGCTCGCGGGATTCTTCAGTGGGTGTCGGGCCAAACAACGGTCCAATCACGAACACGCCCAGCACAAACCCCACCGTGAATATTGCCAGCAAAATCACTGCGGTCAAAACTTTTTTCTTCATGTCATTCTCCTTCTACTGCGTGTGGTCGTAAAATCTTACTCTTTCGCCACGCCTCTAAACCCAAAGCTAAAATCCCAGTTATTCAACAGCGATTCAATCGCCGCCACATTTTCATCTGCAGTGAATTGCGCAAACAGCAGCTGCAAGTCGGCTTCAAACGCGGGCAGCATCATCGTGCGCAGGCAATAGGCCCGGTGCATGTAATAAAACTCTTCTTTGTGCTCGCGCATGTCCACGCCGTGTGCCACAATCACTTCGTGTTCCAGCTCCAGCACGGTTACGCTTTCAGTGCTCAGCACCATCACGCGGTCAAAGTCTGCGCTGGTTAGGTCTAGATCGCGGCGTAGCACCATCGCGAAGGGCATGGCATAGTTCATCGCCGTGGCAAACAGTTCTTCCTGCGCCAGAATCAGCAGCGGCGGTCCGCCTTCGCGGTTTGCCTCCACGGCCATGGCACGCATGGTGTCCACCAGAATACCGCGCTCGGTTTGGGTCATGGCGCGTTCGCTGCCGTCTTCTTCAATCACGCGTAACGGCAATCGCAACCCATCAATGGCAGCGAAGTTGCCATAGAAAAACGACTCCAAGCTCTCCTCCGGCACTTCGCGCAAGCCTCCGGTGTCATACAGCGCACGGAATAAACGGTCTTGCGCAGCAATGCTATCTTGCACCAGCGCCACGATTTCTTTGTCAATGCCTAAGCGGGTGTAGTAGTGGCCAAAGGTTCGCCACAGCAGCGCAGTGCGTTGTGCCACTTCGGCACGCATGTAGGGTTCAAGAGTTACGCCTTGGTTGCGTAGCTCGCTATTGAGTGCCACAAACGTGATGGCCTGTGCAGCTGCGTGGGCGCGCAGTTCTTCCATGTCAAGCGGCACACCGTTGTCGTCGCGCTCCACCTCGGCCAAAGCCTGTGCAATAAAGTAGCTATACAGCTGCCGCGAAATCGGGATTCCCTCCACCTGCAGCATCCAGTCTTGTTGCGCCAAGGTGTGCGCGTTGGCCACCAAAGCCACCAGCACAATACAAACCGCCGCCAGCAGCACCTGCGCATATTTCGTCCAGTTGTTTCGTCGCATATTGTCTCCTTTCGCGCTCGCCGCGCGGGGGTTTTCACGGGGCTGGAATAGAACACAGCGAAGCGGCCAAGCCCCACCGCAGGTGCTTGCAAAAAAAGAACCAAAAAACCTAGCCGCTCCGCGGTGGACTATTCGTGTAAGCTGAAGAAGCAAGCCCCTAGGCTCCTTCCTCGGGAAGGAGCTCCCGACCTCGGGGAGGGTGAGGAAGGTTCGCGGAGCGACGCGCCTCGTGTTTAACGCATTCGCCCGCGTCAACTCAATTAAGCATTACCCTCAAACAACCGCTCCACCGCCGCCAGTCCCTCGGCAATTTCTTCTCTGGTGTAGTCACTGGCTGCAAGCTCGGCCTCATCCATGCCCGCCACGGTGCGATAGAACTCAATGGCCACCGGCAACAAATTGGGGTCCAAGCTTTCATCCAGCCACGAAAACAGCAGATTTTCCGCTTCGTTCACCTGCCCGCAAGCCAGCATATCCTTCAGTCGCTGCATCAGCAAGCCTTCTTCAGTCACATTGCCAGCTTGATCAAACAGCTGCACAGTCTCAACAGGCTTGTTGAACACCAGTTGTCCCAGTGCCTTTGCCATGTTTTCAATCATGCGCATCAGATAATCGTCTTGTCCGAACATGCCGTCTCCTTCATATGTACCACCTGCGGTGGGGCTTGGTCGCTTCGCTGTGGTCTATCCTAGTTTGCGAAAACTCCCGGGTGCCCCTACACGCGGGTTGTCATTATTTCTTCCCCGCATAATACTGCGTCTTGGGTTTCGGCTGTGGATTCTCCGCCCAAATGCGCTCTGCCACGGGGTGCCAGTCAGCAGCGTAAGCATCGCATTTGCTGCACAAGGTCTCTACATCTTCTTGAGCAATTTGGTCGGTGCTGCACGCGCCGGTGCAGTTCACCATCTCGCGCAGAATATGCGGGTTTTCCAGCATAGGGCAAGGCTTCAGATGATTATCACAAAAAGGCTGACCTTTGTAGAACGCCTGAAACAGCGGGCGTTGCAAAGCTTCCAGCAGTGTGTGCTCGCGAATATTCGAGTCCGCATAGTGAATGAACACGCAGGGCTCAATGTCACCGGCTGCGTTAATGTGGAAGTAATTTCGCCCGGCAGCAATGCAGCCGCCCACATAGGCGCCGTCGTTTTGGAAGTCCATCACAAACATGGGATTGCCGGTTTTGCCGTTGCGCGTGCGTCGCAACCAGTGGTACATCTCCTCGCGCTGCGCCGGCGTGGGAATCAACTCCACATCAGCCTTTGCGCCAACGGGCATGTACTGAAAATACAGCCCAAAGCGCACGCCGCGCGCAATCATGTCTTGCATGAAAGCATCGCTGGTCACCGCCGCAATGTTATCCCGGGTGTAGCACACGCTAATGCCGAACAGCAGCCCGGTATTTTGCAGGCGTTCCATGGCCTTCACCGAGCGCAGATAAGCCCCCTTGCCGCGCCGAGCATCGTTGCTTTCGGGCGTGCCCTCCATGCTAATGGCAAAGGTGATGTTCCCGCACTTCTTCACGCGTTTCACCAGTTCATCAGTCAAAAGAGTAGCATTCGTATAAATCACGAAGTAGCATTCGCGGTGCTTGCGCGCCACGGTCAGCACATCGTCTGCGCGCATCAGCGGCTCGCCGCCGGTTAGCATGAACATCCGCGTACCCAATGCCTTGGCTTGGCGCACAATGTCGTCCATTTGCGCAAGGCTTAGGTTGTTGTGCTTGTCATATTCCCCTGCCCAACAGCCCTTGCACTTCAGGTTGCACGCGCTGGTTGGGTCAAACAAAAT
The DNA here is from genome assembly GCA_009784445.1 of Oscillospiraceae bacterium. Taxonomy (GTDB): domain Bacteria; phylum Bacillota; class Clostridia; order Oscillospirales; family Acutalibacteraceae; genus WRMQ01. The sequence continues at coordinate 37,776 of WRBQ01000012.1, read as the reverse complement.
CTGAAACGGAATGTTGCAGTTATATTTTTCGCGGTTCGCGCGCACCAGCTTTGTGCCATTCAACGCGCCAAGGCCAACGGTCATTAGCAGCTGGCGCGTGTGCTTTTTATCGGTGTCACGCAGCAGATTCGTGGCCATGCGCACCCAAACGTTGTCTTCATCTAGGGCTCCCTTTTTTAGGGCCGTCATGGTTTTTTCGGGGAACTCCCCTCCGCCCACGCGGTCCACTAGCTCAACGAGCTTCACCAAGTTTGGCCCTGGGTTTTTCGCAACATAATGCAACAGTGGCCGCAGAACCACACTGGCTCCGCAGCGTTGCAGCTGTTCTTTAATGGTCATATGCTCTCCTTTGTGGCGGCACGTTGGCCGCTTCGCTGGCGGGTTCCCCCACCGCCCCTGCGGGGCACCTCCCCAAGGGGGAGGCTTTTGGCGCGTTGGACAGAGGTACAGCCTCCCCCTCCGGGGGAGGTGCCTGCGCAGCAGGCGGTGGGGGAGCGGGCTAGCGACAGCGGTCGACATCCGGCTACACCAAAGGGGGTAAACATGCATCAATCTGCTTGCAAACGTCATGAAAGCGAGTATCAATGTCATGGTTGGAAATTCGCAGCACCGTCAAGTTTAAACTGTGCAGATAGGCATCGCGCTCACGGTCATAGCCTAGCCCTTGTTCGGTATAATGCTGGTTGCCGTCCACTTCAATCACCAGCTTGGCTTCATGGCAATAAAAATCAGCAATAAAGTTACCAATTGGCTTTTGCTTGCGAAAACGATACGGTAGCGTGGATAAATAATCAAACCATAATTTGCGCTCCTACGGGGTCATGTCTTTGCGCAACTCACGTGCAGGTGCTGTTAAATATCGATTGTATTCAAGTGGCATTAGCTTTCTCTCCTAGGGTCTCCACCCCACCCATATATCCCCTCAACACCTCCGGCACATGTACCGTGCCGGAGGCCTGCAAGTGGTTCTCCAAAAACGCAATAAGCATGCGTGGCGGCGCAGCAACGGTGTTGTTCAGCGTGTGCGCGTAGTAGTTGGACCTGCGGTCCAGCTCGGTCGCTTCGCTGCTCCCTCTTATGCGTATTCCTAATCTCCGCGCCTGTGCATCGCCCAAGTTCGAGCAGCTGCCCACCTCAAACGCATATTTCTGCTGCCGTGGCGACCATGCCTCCACGTCAACGCTCTTCACCTTCAGGTCAGCGAGGTCACCGCTGCAACACTCCAGGGTGCGCACAGGAATCTCCAGGGACTCAAACAGCTCCACGGTGTGGTTCAGCATTTTCTCAAACCAAGCAGGGCTGTCTTCGGGTTCGCACACCACGATCATTTCTTGCTTTTCAAACTGGTGCACACGGAACACGCCGCGTTCCTCAATGCCGTGCGCGCCAACTTCTTTGCGAAAACATGGCGAATAGCTGGTGTAACGCTGCGGCAAGCTTTCTTTTGCGTTGAGCGTATCGATAAACTTGCCAATCATGCTGTGTTCGCTGGTGCCAATCAGATAAAGGTCCTCGCCTTCAATCTTATACATCATGCCTTCCATCTCGGCAAAGCTCATCACGCCTTGCACCACGCTGCTGCGAATCATATACGGCGGAATGCAGTAGGTAAAGCCGCGGTCAATCATGAAATCCCGGGCGTAGCTCAGCACCGCGCTGTGCAGCCGCGCCACATCCCCCAGCAGATAGTAAAACCCGTTGCCGCTGGTCTTTCTCGCGCTATCGAGGTCAACGCCAGCCAAGTTTTCCATGATCTCCACATGATAAGGCACTTCAAAGTCCGGCACTTTCGCCTCGCCAACGGTAGCAAGCTCAACATTCTCCGAATCATCTTTACCTGTGGGCACGCTGTCGTCCATCATTTGCGGCAACACCAGCATGATAGCACGCACCTTGGCGGCCAGTTCTTTCTCCAGAGCCGCCAGTTCGTCTAGCTCTGCGCCCATGGCAGCGATTTCCGCTTTCTTGGCGTTGGCTTCGTCCAGTTTCTTCTGCGCCATCAGTGCGCCGATTTCCTTGCTGCCTTTGTTTCTTGCCGCGCGTAAAGTTTCGGCCTGTTGCAGCGCCGCACGATATTGCTCATCGAGGGCAATCACGTCGTCAACCAGCGTCAACTTATCATCTTGAAACTTGCGCTTGATATTTTCTTTCACGGCGCCGGGGTTTTGCCGCACAAATTTAATGTCTAGCATGTTTTATATGTTCTCCTTATTGGGATTATGGGCGGTGACGGTGGTGTTTATTCAACGCTACACCGTCTCCAGCAACTTCGCAATGCGCTGCAAGTCCGCCTGGTCGTGGAAATCAATGACCAAGGTGCCGTTTTCGTGTTTGCCGCGGGTCTCTACCTTCACGCGGCGACCCATGCATTGCTCAAGGCTCAGCTGCACTTCGTCGTAGAACGAAGCTCGGCGTGGCTCAAACAAAAAATCTGCCGAAACATTCGGCGGAGCCTGCACCATGTTTTCGCGTTTGACCAATCGCTCAGTCTCGCGCACACTCAGCTCGCCCGCAACCACTTCTTCGGCAATGCGATCAGCCGAAGTGTGCAGATAATCCAAGGCCAGCAGTGCACGCGCATGCCCGGCCGAAAGCTTACCCTCGCGCACCAGCTCAATGGCGCCGTCCGGCAGGTTGAGCAAACGCAGCGCGTTGCCCACCGCCGAGCGTGACTTACCCAGCCTACGCGCCACATCCTCCTGCGTCAGGTCGAAAACATCCATCAGCTGTTGATAACCCGCCGCCTCTTCCATGGGGTTAAGGTCTTCGCGCTGCAGATTTTCAATCAGCGCGGCGGCCATGGCTTGTTCGTCGGTGAAATCACGAATCACAACCGGCACTTCGGCAAGTCCGGCAGCACGCGCAGCACGCCAACGGCGCTCGCCCGCAATGATTTGATAGGCACCACTGGGTTGTGGGCGCACCAAAATAGGTTGCAGCACGCCATGCTCAGCAATGGAACGCGACAATTCCGCCAGTGCGTCTTCGTTGAACAAACGGCGCGGTTGGTCGCGGTTGGGTTCAAGATCCATCACGCGCAACTTCACTTGCGACAGCGCAGCGGTTTGTTCATCCAAGCCACCGTTCTCTTCAAATAAACTGTCAAGACCTCGTCCTAATCCACCCTTTTTCACGGTTGGCATGTTCTGCCTCCTTCAAATGTTAGTGCGTAATACTGTGCGCCGACGCGGGCGAAAGCGCAAGACGAAAACTCGCATTCGCTCCGCGAGCCTTCCTCACCCTCGCCGAGCTCGGGAGCTCCTTCCCAAGGAAGGAGCCAAGGGGCTTGTTTCTTCAAGTTTGATGGCGTTATATCCTTAAGCTTTGGCTCCTTCCTCGGGAAGGAGCTGGCCGACCTCGGGTCGGACTGAGGAAGGTTCGCGGAGCGACGTGGCCTGCTTAATGTTTCACGTGAAACAAAATTTATGCGAAGTTACACGCCCAACGCCAACACCACGCACACAGCGGCAATAAATAGCGCAATCCATCCGAGTACGATGGCGCCCTTTGCGTTGCAGTGGTGCTTGCGTGCGCGGCCCGCCGCCGCAATGCCAGCACCTGCCAGCACGAAAATCAAAGCCGCAAACATTAAATCAACATAGTTGTTTATCCAAATATCAAATGCTGCTGGGTTGTAGTAAAGCTGCCATTCTAGCATAATCCACAAGCCTGAAAGCAGCAGCGACAACACGCCAAGCCCAATCGCAGTTGAGCGCAAGTATCTCCCCTTTGCCAGCAAAGCCGCAGACGGTTGCACCGGCATGTAATTCGGTTGCTGCGGTTGCGGATTTTGCCAAGGCTGCGCAGGCGACGCTTGCATTGGCTGTTGCTGTTGCTGCACGGGCTGTGCGGCTGCGCTCGAAGAAACCATCGTTGCGCAGAATTTGCACTCAACTGCGGTTTCGCCCGGCTCAAGTTGCAGCATGGCGGTGCAGTTGCCGCATCTTATGTTTGTCCAAGCCATGTGTTCTGTCTCCTTTGTTATCGCGACGCAGCGTTAGCGCATTGCCGCAATTTTTCCGTTGCTTTGCAAAAATTCCCGCGCAAGCTCGTGGTAGCTGGTTGTGCCGCGCGAGTGGCTGTCGTAGTACATGACCGGCTTGCCGAAGCTAGGGGCTTCGCTCAGCCGCACATTGCGCGGGATGACCGCGCTGTATACCCGCCGCGGGAAAAATCGCTTGACTTCGTCCACCACGGCTTGCGTTAAGTTCAAGCGGCCGTCGTACATGGTCAGTGCAACGCCTTCAATGTCAATCAGTGGGTTCCACAGGCGTTTGACTTGCCGCACCGTTTGCATCAGCTGGCTCAGCCCCTCCAGCGCGAAATATTCGCATTGAATTGGCACCAAGAAAGTGTCACAGGCTACCAAGGCGTTGATGGTCACCAAACCGAGGGTAGGCGGGCAATCCATGAAGATGAAATCGTAGTCGTCGCGCACCAGCGAAAACGCTTGTTTAAGCTTGCTTTCGCGCTGCGGCAGCTCAACGAGATCAAGCTCCGCGCCCGCAAGGTTAATGCTGCTGGGCAGCAACGACAAATTGCTGAATTGCGTGGGCACAATGGCATCCGTTGCACGCAACCCGCCGATGATCACCTCATAGGACGAAGTGTGCAGTTGCTTTTTGTTCACACCAAGGCCGGTGGTTGCGTTGCCTTGGGGGTCAATGTCGGCCAGCAACACGCGGTAGCCCGCGGCACCCACGGCGGCTGCCAGATTAACGGCGGTGGTGGTTTTGCCTACCCCGCCCTTTTGGTTCACGATTGCAACAATTTTTCCCATGGATGATTTATCCTTTCGTTATAACACGCTCTGCTTTTTATTATAACATATCGCGCGGGCAAGTACAAGCTATAAATGAAAAAAAGCCTGTGATTTTACACACAGGCCATAACTTCTGGTGCAATTGTTTCACGTGAAACAATTTTTATGCGAAGTTGGACTAGCTTCTAAGTATGCGCTCCCAGTCGCTTGGGAAGCCGATGTGCAGCAAGTTGATGTGCTCGCCGTATTGGTCAATTAGCGCGGCGATTGGATTAACTACTTCGTTTTGCCAAGCTTCTGTGTTGGGGTATAAATTTTGCAGGGCGCAGATGTGCGCGAACAGCCTTCGTTTGGCATAGTCGTCCTCGCTTAGAGTTGGCGCGGGGATGTTGCGTGCCTCGCGAGGAAAGTAGTGATAATATAATCTGCTGTAATGGGCGCACGCGTTGCGCAAATCTACGCAGCACGTTATCCAGCTTTCTACATCCTTGTAGTGATAATTCTTGTCAAATTGCTTGGCGATGGCTTTCTTGTCTGCGACCTTCAGGCTGCAATAGAATCTTGATAACGCGGAAAACGAGAGCAGTTCAAACGCCGCCCAAATAGGGAGGCGGTTTCTATAGTGATTTTTGTGATGCTCGACGATTAAGCTGCTATCTTTGCTGGTTGCGCGCAAGAATGTGCTGATAAACTTGGTGTAGGCGTGCACGCCAGAAAAATTTGCAAGGTTTATGTATCCTTCCTCACCGTATTTGTGGGCATGAAAATACGACAATGTAGAACGAAGCTGAACCTCGATCTCTTCGATTGCGAGAGATAAAATGCTGTGCATTTTTCGGTCGAACTCATAGGCGGAAAGAACTTGTGTAAAGCTTGTTCTGTCTCGATAGCGCTCGCCCTCCTTGAAAGGCAAGAAATAGCCGGTTAGGCGATAGTAGCCAATCCTGCGCAGTTGCTCAATACACTCCACATCGCAAGTAACCGCGCAACCGCGTGATTTAATTTTTTCAAGTTGTTCTTTGTAGGTGGTTGGTTTTTTCAATTCTCGCATAATATGCCCCACTCTATTCAATGGCCCCCCCTGGGACACATCACGCCGAAGCGGAGAGGTGCGGGAGGGCTCTGACATTTACTATTATATGTTGGTTTCGCACAAAAGTCAAGTCTTTTGAAAAAATAAATAAAGTTTGTGCAAGTTGACGAAACAAACGACGCAGATTGTTCGTGTTTAGCCTGTAAAACCGACAAACGAGCAAACACCGAAGTGCTTACCCGTTCGCCGGATGATGTGGGGGTGTGAAAGAGAAAAGAAGAAAGCAATGTCGCTTCGCTGTGCTTTATCACAGCGGTTGCTAAGGCGCAACTGGTAGTGCCTTGAATTTTGTGAGAGTGATAAGGGAGCACAGCGAAGCGACCGAGCCTCGCCGCAGGCGATGTTTCACGTGAAACAAATTTTATGCGAAGTTCTATCTGTTTGTGCACGCCGAAAGAGGAGGCTAGATTCGTCTTGTGGCCACAAGGCGCTCCTTGGGAATCATGACGGTGTAGATTAAGTAATCGTCGTTTTCGCTTTTTTCGCTATGTGCTTCAATGCCGGAGCTGCGCATGGTGTCCACCGCGTGGTGGATGGTGTTGACGAACAGGCGTACATCGCGCACCAGGCGCACATGCGGGCGGGCACGGGCCGGCACATCGACTTCTTGCAGGGTGTTGGTGATGAAGGTTTCGGCTTCGTGCACGTTCATGTTGCGCTTGATGATGCGCTGCAACAATTCGCGCTGCAAAACCGGGTCGCTGACACGAAGCAGGGCACGGGCGTGGCGTTCGGTGAGGTTTGTGGCTTCGATGTCATCGCGCAGGTCGGCGGGCAGCTTGAGCAGGCGCAGCTTGTTCGATAACGTGCTGGGCGCCATGCCAATTTGCTTGGCGGCTTGGTCTTGCGAAAGATGATAGCAGACCATGAGGTTTTGAATGGCGGCAGCTTCCTCAAAAAAGCCGAGGTCTTGGCGTTGTAGGTTTTCAATCAGCGCAAGCACCGCTGAGCGTTCGTCTGTGACGTAGCTCATGAGGCAGGGCACGCGCTCGAGGCCGGCAAGTTTGGCGGCACGCAAGCGGCGTTCGCCCGCAATGAGCTCGAAGGTTTCGTTGGGCAGGCGGCGCACGGCCAGTGGCTGCAAAATGCCATGTTCGCGGATGCTGCTGGCTAGTGCTTCCAGCTCGATGGGGCAAAATTGGCGGCGTGGCTGGCTCGGGTTTGGCGCAATATCGCCCAGAGGCAAGTGCAGCACCATGCCGGGTTCGGGCTTTTTTTCCTTAAAACGCATGTTGACCAGCCTCCCCCTTGTGAAAATTGCTTTAGCGGTTTACTTGACCGCCCAAGGCCTCCTTGCCAATTTATGGTATTGTCATTATAACACATTTTTTTCGGCTTGTCCAGCTTTTTCGGTCGCAAATTTCGACACCGCCTGCGGCGGGGCGGAAAAGGAGCGGACGAGCACAGCTCGCCCCTACGGGAATGCGGCCAAAGGCCGTGGTGAGGTTGATAATCCCGACGGTGTAATCGCCCAGAATTACCCACAGGCCATGATAGAACACAGCGAAGCATCCAAGCCCCACCGCAGGTGGTCGCTCCGCGAGCCTTCCTCAGTCACCCGAGGTGACAGCTCCTTCCCGAGGAAGGAGCCTAGGGGCTTGAGAGGAAAGCGACAGCGCATTTTGTTTATGTAGGGGCGGATGCAAATCCGCCCGGGAGGTTTGATGGGAGCGACAAAAAACAGGCGACATCGCTGCCGCCTGTTTGCCTATTCGGTTGATTCAACGGTGGTTGGTTGCTGAAGAATGATGCTGTCATCTTGTGCTTCGATGGGGTAGTTCATGTTTTCGTAACCATCGACTTGCACCACGGTGATGCTTCCGTCATCGCTTTGATAAACGATGGTTTCGCGAAACTGCGTTGGGTAATCGAACACGGCCACGGAGTAGCTGGTGCTAAATGACACCGAGGCAACCAGCAATAGTAGCAGTGGAGCCACAAGCAGTGTGATGACTGCGGCAAGCACGACTTTCCAGATGCGGCGGGTGCGGTGATTGCGAATGGCGAGGTGTTCGTTGATGCGGACGAGTTGTTCGACCACGGCGTTGATGCCGGCCTCTGGCAGGGGCTCGGGTGCGGATTGTTCGCCGAGCAGGCTACTCACGGGGACTTCGAGGACGTCGGCCAGCTGAATGAGCAAATCGGCGTCGGGCACCGAAAGCCCTTTCTCCCATTTGCTGACGGTTTGGCGCACCACGTTGAGCCGAACGGCCAGCTCCTCTTGCGAAAAGTTTTTTGCCTTGCGTAGTTGTTTGATGTTGGTGTTGAGCATGTTTGCTCCTCCTTTCTGTTGCCATTGTAGCACAAAGCCGGAGCTTTAGCAAGCAACAGAAATTAACAACCGGGGATTTTAGGGCGTTTTTGAAAAGACAGCGGGATTTGGCCGCCTATTCTGAGTCTAGCATGGCGCCGCCAACCCACATGCGCACGAGGTCGCCGGTTTCGCCTTGCACGGCGATGTCGAAGATAACGCCCTCCCAGCCGGGAACGCCGGGCTGGCGGAAGCTGAGCACCCAAAGGTCTTCGATGGGGTCGACTGTGATCATGGAAAGCTCGACATTGAGGAAATTGCCCTCGGCTTGCTCTTGCGCCAAGATGGCCTCGGCGAGGTCTGCGGCGGCGTCGCGGTCGCCTTCGGGGATGGGCTGGCCAAACAAAGCCGCCACGGTAGCACTTGGCTGACGGGTTTCGCCAACTTCATACCACATTAATTCGTCATACAACTCGATTTCACCGTCTTCGTTGATGCGAAACACGCTGCGCCATGGTTCCATGGATAAGGTCATCATGCGGTACACGATGCCGGGTTCGTTGAGGTTGAAATTGCCTTCGCGATCGGGGTGGCGCCAGATGCGCTCGTTGGACGCGCCGGTGCAGCCGACGAACATGGCCGGCAGGAAGGCGAGGATGAGCAGGAGGGGGAGTAGTTTTTTCATGGGGGCTCCTTATAAGGTGTAATAGGAATTGTTGTAGAGACGACCCTCGGTCGTCCGAACGTTTGATAGTGGGCGCAACAGGAACGGATGACCGGGGCAGTCATCCGTTCCTGTTGACGTGACGAAAGTGCGAGGCGTAACCATGGTCGCTCCGCGAACCTTCCTCACCCCTCGCGGCTCGGGGAGCTCCTTCCCGAGGAAGGAGCTTGGGGGCTTAAGGGGACAATGACAGCGAGATTTTGCTCGGGTAGGGGCGGATGTGAATCCGCCCGGGGGTTTTAGGCGGGTGGAAGAGGAACGGACGCGCAATGCGCGCCCCTACAGCGGCTTGCTCTTAATCAATCGGTTTTCGCGGGGGTATTCGGGTGGGGTTTTGGCAATTTTTTTGATGATGACGAAAGTGCGTTCGCCTGAAATTGTTTCACGTGAAACAATTTGTGACAATTCACCACCCAAGAGCTTGATTGCGTTTTCGGCTTGCGTTAATTCTTCTTGGGTGCGTTCGCGCGTGCCTTTGTAGGCCACGAAAACGCCGCCAAGCTGCACAAACGGCAGGCACCACTCGCATAGCACGGGCAATGTGGCCACCGCTCGGCTGGTGACGACGTGAAACTGCTCGCGAAGATCGGGATTGTGGGCGGCTTGCTCGGCGCGGGCGTTGTGGACTTCTAAGCCTGCACGCGGCCCGGTGCGGGTTTCGGCTAGGCGGGCAAGTTTGCCATCCGGCGCGGCAAGCTTGAGTTCATTGGCCAGCATTTGCAGGAAGGCGCACTTTTTTGCCGAGGCTTCGAGGAGGACAACATGGAGATCCGGACGGGCGATTTTGAGCGGCACGCCGGGGAAGCCCGCGCCGCTGCCGATATCAAGCAGGCAATGGCCGGGCTGCAGGTGCGGTGTAAGCTCGGGGATTTGCAGGATGGCCATGCTGTCGGCAAAATGTTTTTGCTTGATTTCCTCGGGGTCGGTGATGGCGGTGAGGTTATATTTTGCGTTTTCGCGCAGCAAAATTTGCTCGTAGAGCGCAAAGGCTTCGAGCATTTGGGTTTTGGCTTTGGTTTTGGCGAGGGATTGGAGGTGGTGTTTCATGGGGGAACTCCTTTTGGGCGGGGTAAGTGCAGGCAAGATGATGAGGATGAACGAGCGCAGCTCGCCCCTACGGGTGGGTAATTCGCCGCGGCGAAAGTGTGGGGTGCAGGGCAGGCCGCTGCGCTGGGTTGCTCCCCCACCGCCCTTGCGAGGGCACCTCCCCCAAGGGGGAGGCAGGGGTTTGCCTCTTATGCGCTCGTAAATAGTCCACCGCGAAGCGGCCAACGTTTTTTGCTACTTTTTTTTCAAAAAAAGTAGTAGGATTTCGACGTCCGCGGGGTTGACGCCGCTGATGCGCGAGGCTGCGCCGAGGGTTTCGGGGCGGGCGGCGACAAGCTTTTGCCGGGCCTCAATGCGCAGGGCGGTGATGGCATGATAATCGATGTCCGCGGGCAGGGGAACGTGCTCGAGGCGCAGCATTTCGTGCACTTGCGCTTGCTGGCGCTTGAGGTAGCCCTCATATTTAATGTCGGTTTCGATGTTGGTGATGACTTCTTGTGGCAAGTTGGGGCGATCGGGGTCGTGCTCTGCGAGGGCGGTGTAATCAAGCTCGGGACGGCGCAGGAGTTCGGTTAATGTGGCGGACTTGCCTTGCCAAGTGATGCGTACACTGGCTAGCCGCTGTTTTTCCTGCTGGATTTGGGCTTGTTTGGCTTCGTATTGGGCGAAGCGGGTGTTGTCGATCAGCCCAAGCTTGTGGCCATGCGGGGTAAGGCGGCGATCGGCGGTGTCGTGCCGCAGGAGGAGACGGTATTCCGCGCGGGAGGTCATCATTCTGTATGGTTCGTTGGTGCCTTTGTTGACGAGGTCATCAATGAGGATGCCGATGTAGGCTTCGTGGCGGCCGAGGGTGAATTCTTCGCGGCCTAGGATTTTGTGGGCGGCGTTGATGCCTGCCATGAGCCCCTGGGCTGCGGCTTCTTCGTAGCCGGAGGAGCCGTTGAACTGGCCTGCGCCGAACAGTCCGGCGCGATCGCGGAATTCCAAGGTGGGGCGCAGTGCGAGGGGGTTGACGCAGTCGTACTCAATGGCGTAGGCTGGGCGCATGACTTGCGCGTGCTGCAGGCCGGGCACGGTGGCCAGGATTTGGTGCTGCACGTCCTCGGGGAGCGATGATGACAGGCCTTGCAGATACATTTCGTTGGTGTGGCGGCCGCAGGGCTCGATGAAGATGTTGTGGCGGTCTTTGTCGGCAAAGCGGACGATTTTGTCCTCGATGGAGGGGCAGTAGCGCGCGCCGATGCCATCGATGACGCCGCTATACATGGGCGAGCGGTGGAGGTTGGCTTGAATGACCTGTTTGGTGGCTTCGGTGGTGAAGGTGAGATGGCAGGGGACTTGGGGAGCGGGCGGATGGCTGACCGCTGGCGCTGCCGTGCACCCCCACCGCGCCTGCGGGCGCACCTCCCCCAAGGGGGAGGCGGATGGAGAATCGTCACGGCGAAGGTGCGAGGAGCTGGTCACGTCGCTCCGCGAGCCTTCCTCACCCGCTGCGGCGGGAGCTCCTTCCCGAGGAAGGAGCTGAGGCTTGCTGCTGCGGGCTTCGTGCAAAAATGAAAATGGCGTGGGGTGTTCATCGCCGGGTTGTTCGGTGGTTTGGCTGAAGTCGATGGAACGGCGGTTCACACGCGGTGGGGTGCCGGTTTTGAAGCGCTGCAGCGGAATACCCAGTTGCTTGAGGGATTCGCTGAGCTGCATGGCGGCAGGCAGGCCGTCGGGTCCGGCTTGGTGGTTGTGCTCGCCGATGTGCACCCGCGCACGCAGGAAAGTTCCCGTGGCCAGAATGACGCACTGGGCGGTGTAGGTTGCGCCGGTGAGCAGTTGGATTGACCAGTGGGGTGGATTTATGGTTTCGGGCGAGCACAGCTCGTCCCTACGAGCATGTGGCCAAAGGCCGTTTGGTAACTGCGAGCCGCATGCTGCATCGCTCCGCGAGCCTTCCTCAGTCGCCCGAGGCGACAGCTCCTTCCCGAGGAAGGAGCTTGGGGGCTTGTTGCTGATGGGTTCTACAGAAATGACCTCGCCTTGGATGAGATGGAGGTTGGGTTGTTGCTCGAGGCGCAGTTTCATGGTGTCGGCGTAGGCGCGGCGGTCAACTTGCGCGCGGGGGGAGTGCACTGCAGGGCCTTTGCCTAGGTTCAGCATGCGAAACTGAATGGTGGTTTCGTCCGCGACTTTGCCCATTTCGCCGCCTAGGGCGTCAATTTCGCGCACGATGTGGCCTTTGCTGGTGCCGCCGATGGATGGATTGCAGGGCAGGTTGGCCACGGCGTCCAAGCATTGGGTGAATATCGCGGTGCGGCAACCAAGGCGTGCGGCGGCTAGGCCAGCTTCAATGCCTGCGTGGCCTGCGCCGATGATGATGATGTCGTAGTGCATGTTTTTACTCCGGGTGCTGTATTTGCGGGGTGTAGGGGTGGCAACTTTGCCACCCGGACAGGTGGAGATTCCCCGCAGGTTGTGATAGAACACAGCGAAGCGGCTAAGCCCCACCGCAGGTGGTCGCTCCGCGAGCCTTCCTCACCCTCCCCGAGGTCGGGAGCTCCTTCCCGAGGAAGGAGCCTAGGGGTTTAAGAGGATAACGACAGCGCTATTTACCCACGCAAAAGCGGGCGAAGACTTCGTCGACGACTGCATCTGTCGTGCGCTCGCCGGTGAGGGCAAACAAGTGCGTGATGGCATCCTCGATGCAGATGGAGACGGCGTCGAGGGGATAGCCCGATTCATGTGCGTAGAGGGCTTCTTCGATGGCGGCAAGGGCTTGGGTTGCGGTATCGCGCTGACGCTGATTTGCAAGCATGGCTTCGTTGGGGTTGAACGATGAGGTGTTGAGTAGCTGCTCGATGGCTTGGGTGAGGGTGTCGATACCACTAGCTTGCAGGGCGGAGATGGAGACTCGGGTGAAAGGAGAAGCGGCAAGGTCGCAATCGCTTCGCGAACCTTCCTCACCCGCTGCGGCGGGAGCTCCTTCCCGAGGAAGGAGCCTAGGGGTTTGTTGCTGCAAGTCTGATTTATTGAACACAATGACCGTGCGGGCGGGGTCGCATTGTGCGAGCAGGTCGTGGTCTTCGGTGGTGAGGGGCTGTGAGGCGTCGAACACGGCGAGGATGAGGTCGGCTTGTGCGAGGGCTGCACGGCTGCGCTGCACGCCTGCGGCTTCGATGGCGTCATCGGTTGCGCGAATGCCTGCGGTGTCGGTGAGGCGCAGGGTGAGGTTGCCCAGCTGCACGGTTTCGGTGACGGTGTCTCGCGTGGTGCCGGGCGTGGGGGTGACGATGGCGCGGTCATAGCCAGCAAGGACGTTGAGCAGGCTGGACTTGCCGACGTTCGGGCGGCCGACGAGGGCGGTATTGATGCCTTGCAGCATGAGATTGTCACGCGGGGCGCGGGCGATGAGCGCGTGTAACTCTTGCTGGGCTTGGTTGAGAATATGCGTGATTTCGCTGCTTTGCAGTGCATCAATGTCTTCTTCGGGGTAGTCGACCCAGGCGCTGATGTGGGCTTGCAGGGCAATGAGATTTGCACGGGTTTGGTCAATGGCTTGACTGAGCGCGCCGCCCATGGCTGCTTGCGCGGCGCGGGCTGCTTGCTCGCTTGTTGCGGCAATGAGCTGCATGACGGCCTCGGCTTGGGTGAGGTTGAGGCGGCCGTTTTCGTAGGCGCGGCGAGTGAACTCCCCGGGGCCTGCGGGCTGTGCGCCTGCGGAAAACACGGCTTGCAAGGCGCGTTGCATCACCGCCATGCCGCCGTGGCATTGGAACTCCACGACGTGCTCGCCGGTGTAGCTGTGGGGGGCGGGGAAGAGCAAACAGATGATATCGTCTATTTTGTAGCCGTGGGCGAAGGCGGAAATGCAAGCCGCGTCGCTTCGCGAACCTTCCTCAGTCGCCCGAGGCGACAGCTCCTTCCCGAGGAAGGAGCCTAGGGGCTTGTTGCTGCTGGGTTGTGCGGGAGGCTGGTTTGTAGCCGCTGGAAAGTCGTGTAACGTGCCGTAGGCCATGGTGTGGTGGCGCAATTGGCTGTAATCGAGTGGTTTTTTTGGCGAAAATAGATGCTGGGCAATATCAAATGCGGCGTGACCGCTAATGCGAATCACACCGATGCCGCCGGGGGCTTGGGCGGTGGCGATGGCTGCGATGGTTGGGCTTGGCATGTGTTGTCTCCGGGCAAAGTGAAATTAGGTGCGGCGCGTAATACGCGCCGCCTAAAACGTGTGTATCGGGGAGGGGCGCGTATTACGCGCATGGGTTGAAGTGAGTGAATGTGCGAGATGCGTCGCTCCGCGAGCCTTCCTCACCCCTCGCGGCTCGGGGAGCTCCTTCCCGAGGAAGGAGCCGGGGGCTTTCCTCTTATGCTTTCACAAATAGTCCACCGCGGAGCGGCATAGGTTTTTTTGGTTACTTTTTTTGCAAAAAAAGTAACGCCTGCGCGGCGAGCGCATTATAGCAAGACGTTTTCGCGGGTGGGGGCGTTGAGGTGGTTCTGGTTGAACCAGTAGTCATAGATGGCGGCGATGGTGGGGATGACGATGGCCGAGCCGCGCCCGCCTTCGCCGATGGCGATGACGGCGATTTCGGGGTTATCGTAGGGCGCGAAGGAGATGAAAAGGCCGTTGGACGTGAGCGTGTTGCGGCCGTTGATGACGCGATAAACCTCGCTGGTGCCGGTTTTGCCAGCCACCTGCACAGGCAGATCATTAAAGTAACGCTGCACGAGTGTGCCGGGATGATTTGCACTGTCCCGCATGACGCCATGCATGAACTCGTAGTGGCGGCGCTCAATGCCCGAGCGGCTGAGGACTTCAGGCTCGTTGATGCGGACGATTTCGTTGGTGCCGGGGCGACGCACGGAGTGAATGAAACTGGCGGAGCGACGCTCGCCAAAGTTGGCGATGGTTGCGGTGTGCACGGCCAATTGGATGGGCGTGAACAGGTTGCCTTGGCCGATGGCGGTGAGCAGGTTGAGGCCTTCGTAGAAGGTTTGGCCGCGGCTGGCGCGGAACTCGGGGCTGTCCATGACGCCGAGGGATTCGGGGAGTTCTACGCCGGTGGGCACGCCGAGGCCTTGTGCCATGCGGTAAGCGTTGATTTGGGCGTAGCGCAACTGGCGGCCCATGTGATAATAGAAAAAGTTGCAGCTGTCAATCATGGCGCGGCGCACGTTAACCGGATTGCCGCGGTGCAAAAACACCTGCGGGCAACGGAAGGTGGTGCCGCCGAAGTGATACACACCCGTGCAGCGGATGGACCATTGCGGGGTGATGATGCCTTCTTGCAGGGCCGCCAAGGACATTTGCGCTTTGATGGTGGACCCGGGTTCGTATGCACCCAACAATGCGCGGTTGAGCAGGGGCGTGCGGGGGTCACTGTGCAGGTCTGCGAAATTGACGGCGTACTCGGTGACGTCGAAGCTGGGGTAGCTGACGGAGGCAAGGACCTCGAAGGTGCGCACGCACAACACCACCGCGGCACCACCCACGGGCACGCCCGGGTGCCTGCGCTGCGGGTTGGCGTGCATGTTGGCGGGGAAGAACTCTTCAATCATGGCTTGCAGGCCGGAGTCGATGGTGGTGACGACGGTATTGCCCGGCTGGGGCGGTGTGGTGATTTCCTGCGTGGTTTGGTCGGTGAGGCGGTTGATGGTGATGGTCATTTCGCCTTCGCGGCCGCGTAAATCTGGCTGGGCGGCGCGCTCCAAGCCGAATGCGCCGTAGTCGTCGGTGAGGCGGTAGGGATGATCGCTGTCGCGGTGGCGGGCGTGGTCAGCGGCATTGATGCCGGCCACACGGCCGAGGGTATGCGGGGCCAAGGTGCCGCTGAGGTGCCGACGCGCGGGCACCGCTTGGGTGCGCACACCGGGGAACTGCTGATGGTTTTCCAGCACATAGGACACGATGGCGGGGCTGACGTCGTGGGCGAAAATATAGGGGATGCCAATGCGGTAGTCCATGCGCCACATGTTATATTGGATGGAGGCGATGTTACGCGCGAGCTGTGGCTCGAAGTTTTGCAGGTCAAAGCGGCCGGGCTGGCGACCGGGTTGCAGCAGGGCATAGAATACATCTTGCGCGCTGGCCCATTCATTGAGGTGCAGGAAATCGCGCTCTTTCATGCGGGCGATGTCGTCTTCGCGGTATTCTTCAAATTGCGGGTTGCCGTGCTCGTCGAGATATAGCGGCAGCAGGTCGAGCCATTCGGCTTCGTGCTCGGCAAACAGCGCAAGCAGGGCAACGAGCACCTCGTTGCGCTGGGCTTGTTCTTCTTCGGTGTAGCGGCTGGGGAAAAACGGGGCTTCGAACACCAGTGCGGTGGAGGTTTCGTTGAACACCAAGGGGATGCCGTTGCGGTCGAGGATAATGCCTCGTGCGGCTGGGATGGGCGCGGTGCGGGTGATGATTTGACCAATGTCGGCGTAATATGCCCCACGCACGATTTGCTGGGCGAACAATTGCACAATAAAGCCCGATAGTATGGCTACAATCAGACCGATGATGACAAAGGTGCGCAGACGGAGTTTTTGGAGGTTCATGGGCTGGCCTCTTTCTGAAATGAGGTTAGATGTGCTAATTTGGTTCGGGCGGCGGACAAAGGCCGGGTGTTGGTTGTGAGTAGTAGAAAAATCCTCGCTCCGCGAGCCTTCCTCACCCCTCGCGGCTCGGGGAGCTCCTTCCCGAGGAAGGAGCTGGGGGCTTGTGCGCTGCACTACCCCCACCGCCCTGCGGGGCACCTCCCCAAGGGGGAGGCAGAGGCTTACTGTTTAAACTGGCATAAATATTCCAGCGCGAAGCGGCTAGGTTTTTTTGATTACTTTTTTTGCAAAAAAAGTAACACCTGCGCGGCGAGCGCAATTAATCTGCGAGGACGCGTTGCTGACGGCGTGAGGTGCGGCGCACAATGAGGCTCACTAGGGTGAACATGAGCGGGGCAAGCAGCAGGGTGTAGCCCAAGGAGGGCAGGGACTCGCGCAGCAACATGGTTGTGTTTTGCGCAAAGGTGATGCCGGGCATGGCAAGGGTGTCGAGTGACCAGCGCAGCAGGACGTATACTGTGGTGATGCACAGGGGAACAAGCACTTTGGTGACCTTGTTTTGGTTGAATAAATAGCGCACACCCATGGCGCTGCAAAATGCCGCGATAGCAAGAAAAACCGCGTGGTAGGTGCCGTAGGGGGCGGAGATGTCCCACAGAACACCGGCCAGGGCGCCGTAGATGACGGCGGAGGCGGGTTGATCGTAACAGGCGATGGCGGCAATCAACACCAGCAGCGGGAAGGCACGTGCGCCGTATACCACAGGTAGCCATGGCACAAACTGCGCCATAGCTGTCAGCAGCATCAATGCGCCCAGCGCGATGCGGCGGAGGATTCGGTTGCGTTTATCGGGGGTTGTTTTCATGTGGATTGATGGGGGCTGGTTATAGCCCGGGCGGCGGAGGTATCAGTCGCGTCGCTCCGCGAACCTTCCTCACCCCTCGCGGCTCGGGGAGCTCCTTCCCGAGGAAGGAGCCTAGGGGCTTACCCCCACCGCCCTGCGGGGCACCTCCCCCAAGGGGGAGGCTGGGGATTATTGTTCAAATTGGCATAAAAACCCCCAGCGAAGCGCTATAGGTTTTTTTGGTTCTTTTTTTGCAAAAAAAGAACAGGAACTACTGCGCAGTGAGCACAAAGACATCGCGCAGGGTGTTGAAGTCTAACGCGGGTTCGATGACGGCGGTGAGGTGCAGATATTGCGCGCCGGGCTGCATGCGGGCAACAGTGCCCACAATGAGATTGCGGGGGAAGATACCGCCCAAACCGCTGGTGGCGATGAGCCGACCCGCCGCAATTGGCGTGGTGAGGTCAAGCTGGGTGATGGCGGTGTAGCCTTGCATGGCAAGCCCGGGCGTGGCGGTGGCGACGCCAATTTCGTTGGACAGCGTTTCGTACACCGCGATGTTGACGTGGGGGTTAAACACGGTGTGCACGGTTGATGTGGTGAGACCTGCCTCGGCCACAACACCGACCAAGTTTTGCCCACGGATCACTGGCATGCCGGCGCGGATGCCCGAAAGGCTGCCGCGATTAAGCGTAAAGGCCACCACTGCGCCTGCGCTGTGCTCCACGCCGATGATGGAGGCGGGCTGGAACTGCCAGTGCGTGTGCTCGGCTTTGAGTTCGAGCAGTTCGGCGTAACGTGCGGCACGCTGGATGGCTTCGTGATAGTCGATGAGCTGCACACGCAGGGCTTCGATTTCCTCCTCCTGCGCGTCAACGATTTCTTGCAGATAAGATGCGGAGGCAAAGGGGGAGGCGACATCGCGCACGCCGTTGGCGGCCCAAGCTGCAAAGGTCTGTAGCGGTGAGGTGACTACGCCCACGGCTGAGCTGATGGGGCTGGCCGTGCCACGCGCAAAAAACGGCAACAGCCCGCCAAGCAACAGCATGGCGAGCACGAGAACTAGCACGCGAGTGGCGGGGGATTTGAGAAGTCTGGACATGGATACCTCGAATTAACTGGATTAGGCTTTTAGTTTTTTCTTCTCTTGCCATTCAATTTGTTGTATGCTTTTGTCCGGCGTCGGTAGGTCTTCAGGCATGGTGCCGCCGAGTTCTTTGATCGTTTGACGCACTTTAGCACCAACATCGAAATGTGCTTCATTTGCTTGCTGCTTACCTTGAATATTATCGCGACGGAGTTTTTCGTCGGTTTGGGTGGCACGGAATAAGTTTGCGGCAAGCTCGGTGCTGCCCATATGGTCGAGAATTTTTTCGCCTTTGCCCAATCCCTTGCGTTGATGAATGGCGTTTTCAGTTAAGCCATCATATAACCCCTTGTATCCTGCATCATGAAATGCAGCAAAGTTTGTGACACCTGCTTGTTGCGCTGCTTGGGCAAGCGATTTATTGTGCACTTTCATCTGCTGGCGAATTTCAATGCGTTTTTGATCTTCGGTCAATGAGTCATACTGCTCAATGAGTTCTTGTTGGCGTGCCTTGACGGCAAAATAAGTTTGCCCCAGAGCAATGACTTCTTTTGAAGGGTCACCGTTCATCACAATGAGATAGCAGGCGTGACGCGAAAGATGTAAGTCTTGTTGTTCACGTTTCGCACCTGATCCAATGTCGACCATTTTAACGGCTCTGTTAAAATGGTCTGCCACATCAAAGCCGCTAATTTCACAAGCCTCCAACGCTCGCCGAACCACATCGCCAAATCTTTGCCAGCCAGAATATTCTAGCACATCACAAAGCTCACGCGCTGACCAAAACTCGTTGCCATATTCGTCAATTTGCTTGATATCTTCGAAGGTTGTTTCGCTATATAGCGCCAAATTACTCATGAAAATCTCCTTAATCCACGTTGGCGCGGAAAAGGTGTGCGTATTCCAAGCACATGCCGGTGCCGTCAACCACGCAGTCTAGCGGGTTTTCGGCAACGTTAACGGGGATTTTGGTTTCGTGTTGAACGAGTAAATCAAGGCCGCGCAGCAGGGCGCCGCCGCCGGTGAGCATGATGCCGTGGTCGATGATATCGGCTGCGAGCTCGGGCGGGGTTTTCTCTAGGGTGGTGCGCACGGCATCAAGGATTTGGTTGATTGGGTCCATGAGGGCTTCGCGGATTTCCTCGGCGGAAACCTCGATGCTTTTGGGCAGGCCGTCCATGAGGTTGCGGCCTTTGATGGTCATGGAGCCTTCGCCTTCGTAGGGGAAGGCAGAGCCGATGGCAATCTTCACTTCCTCGGCAGAACGTTCGCCGATGAGCAGGTTGTATTTTTTCTTAATATAGGCGATGATGGCGCTGTCGAAGCTATCGCCGCCCACACGCGCAGAGCGGCAGGTGACGACGTCGCCCAAGGAAATAACGGCCACTTCGCTGGTGCCGCCGCCGATGTCGACCACCATGGAGCCGGTGGCTTCGCGCACAGGCAGACCCGCGCCGATGGCTGCGGCCATGGGCTCGGTAATCAGGTGAACTTCTTTGGCGCCGGCGCCTTTGGCTGCACCGATGACCGCACGGCGCTCGACCTCTGTAACCCCGGAGGGGATGCAGATGAGCACGTTGGCACGGCTAAACGGCGAATTATTCATGGCGCGGCGGATGAAGGCTTTGAGCATGTCCGCGGCGTTGTTGAAGTCTGCGATAACGCCATCTTTGAGCGGGCGCACGGCAACGATACTGCCGGGTGTGCGGCCAATCATATCTTTGGCTTGCTCGCCCACGGCCATCACACGCGGCGGATTATGCTTTTGATCAACTGCGACCACGGAGGGTTCGCGGATAACGATTCCTTTGCCCTTGATGAATACCAAGGTGTTGGCGGTGCCCAAGTCTACCCCAATGTCTTGCGTGAATGGCATATACTTCTCCTTCTTGGTGCAGATGTACAATCCTCACCACATTATATCACATAATAGTATAACAGACGACCCGGCGATTGTCAAGCATTTTGCGGGCTGGGAAATATTTTTTCCTGTGGGGATTGGGTGGAAGACGAGCGAAGCTCGCCCCACGGGAACGCGGCCAAAGGCCGTGGGCGAGGTTGATGGAGATTCCGGGCGGCGTAATCGCCGCCCCTACAGGTGGAGAATGGCTCGGTCGCTCCGCGAGCCTTCCTCACCATCCCCGAGTCGCGAGGGGTGAGGGTGACGTGCGAAGCACGAGCCGGTTTAATGTCGCGGTAAATTTTTGGCGAGATGTAGGGGCGGCAATTTTGCCGCCCGGGCAAAAATACTACCTTAGGATGTCTCCCGGGTGGCGTGCCCGCCACCCCTACATGCTGACGCGGGCGGTTGCGAAATTCGCACCCCCAGTCACCGCGCCACATGCCATAGAGCCGCAAGACTTGTTCGCGGCGACAGCCCCCGCGAATCGCGAGGGCCGCTCAGGAAACAGTTTTCTTTGGCTTTCGTTAAGCCGCAACCTGTAGGGGCGGCAATTTTGCCGCCCGGGGGTTTACACATGAGATAAAGAGGCACGGACGAGCGCAGCTCGCCCCTACGGGAATGCGGCCAAAGGCCGTGGGAGATTCTGGGCGGCGTAATCGCCGCAGCGAAGGTAGCAGGTGCGAGTTGCGCTGCAGGTGGAAATTTTGCAAAAACCTTGTTTCGCACGGGTGGGCGTGGTATACTGGACTGAGAGGAAGAAAAAAGTTTGGTTTTTTCGAAAAATCCCCTAGCGTAACCTATTGCTCGTGACGTTACGTGATGCGGTATAATATGTGCAAGGAGAGAATGTTGTGGCAAAATTCACTACCGGAGAAATGGCGGCGAGTTGCAATGTGTCGGTGCGAACGGTGCAGTTTTATGATGCCAAGGGCTTGTTGCATCCATCAGAGTTGAGCGAGGGCGGCAGGCGGTTGTATAACGACGACGATTTGGCGAAACTGCGGCTGATTTGCACGCTGAAGACCATTGGGCTTTCGCTAGACAGCATTAAGGATATACTTGCCAGCGAGACGCCGGGCGAAGTGCTGCCCACACTGCTGGATGATCAAGCCGGGCAACTGCGCGATGAAATTGAGCAACGGCAGCGGCAATTGCAGGCCATCAAGATTATCAAAGATAGTGTGCAGAACATGACGGCCATTCCTGCGCATTCCATCACGGACATTGAACAGATGATGGCAAACAAACAGGGCTTGAAGAGAGTGCATGGCATTATTTTGGCAGTTGGCATTACGTCGGCGGCGATTCAGCTGGGACTGCTTGTGCTGTGGATTGTGATGGGCATGTGGATTCCATTTGCAGTTGCCATGCTTTTGCATCAGTTTGTTGGAGTGTTGGTGATTCGCATGTATTACAAAAGCACGGCGTTTCGCTGCGCGGTATGCGGCGAAACGTTCCGGATAAGCCTGCGGCAGTTTTTGCTTGCGCCGAACACGGCCACGTCCAACAAATTGAGCAGGCTGGTTAAGCTCGATTGCCCCAAGTGTGAACACAGCGGTTGGTGTGTTGAAGTGTATCATCCATAGGGGGCGGTTTTTTGCAGCCTCCTATTGGGATAATCAACATTTTAAGGAGGTACTGCATGAAAACTAAGAAAAAAGGAGCGGGAAGAATGATCGTGAGAGTGTTGCTGATTAGTTTGGGTGCGCTGGTTGCGGTGAACTTGGTGAGCATGGTGGTGAATCAAATTCTGTTGCGCAATGAGCTTGAGGGCATTGCACCCACCGGGCAGTTGGTGCAGGTGAATGGAAAAACCATGCACATTCGCGCCATGGGCAACGGTGAGCATACCATCGTGATTATGCCGGGCTTAGGCACGCCGCTGCCAAGCGAACAATTTGCGCCCTTTGCCAGAGAGTTGGCCACGGAATTCACTGTTGTTATTATCGATTACTTCGGCACAGGGCACTCTGACCAAACAGATGCACCGCGAACCAATGCAAACTTTACGGATGAAATTCGCCAGGCGTTATCTGCCGCAGGCATTGAGCCGCCGTTCATTCTCATGCCGCACTCGGCCTCGGGGGCTTATGCGGACTACTTTGCCATTCGTCACCCGGAGGAAGTGGCTGCGCTGGTGTTGCTGGACACGGTGCACACGCATGAGCATCTTGAGTCAAACATGACGGAGCCGTTTGTGCAATTAATGAGATTTGGGCAATTCATAGGCGGCCCTCGACTGATGAGCCGGTTTATGTTGAGGCTGGAGGGAATCACCGAAGTTAATGGGTTTAGGCCGGAAGAAATCAACAACATCAGGCGGTTCATGAACCATGAAGTGAATGCAACCACGATGAACCGTTCCAGATTGTTTAACGAAACGATTCGCGAAGTGGTGGCGCTTGACTTTCCGCAGCACATTCCCGTGTTGTCCATTCGTCCCACAAGGCCAAACCCGGGCAGTGCGATGACCAACCCGGCAAACAACGAAGCCCACATGCAGCGATATGGCGTGGGTTCTGAAATGATCATCTTTGAAGGCAACCATAATATTCATATAGGCAATGAAGCTGCGATTCGCGAGGCGCTGAGTGCGTTTTTGGATGCGCAACAGCAGTAGAGTTGGAGCTTCGCATAAAAAGATTCAATAGATTGGAGATTCACAAATGAAACAAGAAAAAATCATCGTTAACCCGAACGGAGAGATTCCGCTGAATGGCATGCTGACGTTGCCGGAAACCAACACGCCTTGCCCGGCAGTTGTGTTCGTGCATGGCAGCGGCGGCAGCGACATGGACAGCAAAATCTATGCCGTGCGGCCGTTCAAAGACCTTGCGGAGGGCTTGGCGGTCCGCGGCATTGCGAGCATTCGGCATGACAAGCGCACCTTCGTTGTGACCAAAGAGCAAATGAAGGCTGCCGGCGGCGACTTCACCATTTGGCACGAAAGCATTGAAGATGCCCTGCTGGCCGCTGATATGCTGCGCAACGACCCACGTATTGATTCCAACCGGATTTTTTTGGCTGGGCTGAGCTTGGGTGGGCACATTGCACCGCGCATTCAGGCCGAGGGAGGCAACTTTGCGGGACTCATCATTATGGCGGGCACGCCGCGCCGCTTGGACGATGTGATGAAAGCCCAAGGAGCCGAGCAGATTGAGCAAGTGCCGCGTATCCTCAAAGGCATTGCAAAAAAGCAATTTGCCAAGTTCCACGCCAGCATTGAAGGCGTTTATGACATGCCGGACGAAGAGGCTAAGCGCACGAACTTCTTGGGCAAATACAACAAGCTATACTATTTAAAAGACTTGGGCAAGATTACCGTGGAGGAGTATCTGCGTGAGTGCACGGTTCCGCTGCTGGTGATGCAGGGCGACGGCGACTTTCATGTGTCGGTGGAGCAGGACTTTAATGAGTACAAGCGCATTTTGCAACACTACCCTGATGTGACGTTCAAGCTTTACCCCGGGCTGAACCATGTGTTCATGTCGGTGGTGCACGGCAAGGTGACCAAGGCCAAGGCGGAGTATAGCAAGGCGCAGCAGGTGGCGGACGTGGTGATTGAGGATATTGCGGCTTGGGTGATGGCAAAGTAAATGAAAAAGCCCCCGACACAGTGTGTTGGGGGCGAAAATATTGCGTGTTAACCAAACAGCCAGCTGAGAATGAGTTGGAAGAAATGCAACAGCTGCTGCACCCAATTGAGTGCCGAGGGTGCGACTGGATCGCAGATGCAGCCGCAAATTCCGCGGTTGCAGTCCATGCACATTGCACCGGGACAGCCGCCGTTACCATCTCTCCCGCACCAAGTGCAATAACGGTTGGCTGGGAGGCAGATGCAGGCGCACGTTTGGCGGTTGCAGTCCATGCACATTGCACCAGGACAGGCATAAATGTTGTTATCTATCCCGCACCAAAAGCAAAAATTGGCTGGGATGCAGTTACATGAGCAAACAACGCAACGATAGCAATCTTCGCAATGAATGTTCCAGCAATCTGCACAGGGGACGCAATCGCAGCAGCAGAAGGCGCAACCGGCACCGCAGCCGGGACAAATAGCCGTGTTGCACAGGGGAGGCTCATTGGCAGTGGCGAAGCTTGTGGTGAGGATGCTGGGAATGAGCAGGGCAATGGCCATCATGGTGACCAATAAGATGGTGGCGACCGTTAGAATTCGCTTTTTCATGTGTTTTTTCAACTTTCTTTTTGTTCGACCAGTATAGCATATTTTCTCGTGCATGTCAATAGCGGGTGAAAAAAGTTGTAAAAAAATTGTGAAAGCACTTGCTTTGCTGCGGACGATGTGATACAATAGGACTTGTATGTTCAATCAAAATTCTTTAGGAGGACAAAACACAATGGCACACAAGTATGTATACCTGTTCAAAGAAGGCGACGGCACCATGCGCGAGCTGCTGGGCGGCAAAGGCGCAAACCTAGCCGAAATGGTTCGCATGGGATTGCCCGTGCCCCAAGGCTTCACCGTGAGCACCGAAGCTTGCACCAAGTTCTATGAAGACGGCGAAAAAATCAACGACGAAATCTTGGCGCAAATTGACGCAAGCGTGGCAGCAACCGAACAAATCGAAGGCAAAAAATTCGGCGACCCCAAAAACCCGCTGCTGATGGCTGTTCGCTCGGGCGCACGCGCCAGCATGCCCGGCATGATGGACACCATCCTCAACCTTGGCTTGAACGACGAAGTTGTGGCCGGCATGATTGCTGGCAACAGCGACCCTGCGTTTGAGCGCTTTGTGTATGACAGCTATCGTCGCTTTATCCAAATGTTTGGCGGCGTGGTGATGGAAGTTTCCAAGCATGACTTTGAAACCATCATTGACGACCTGAAAACCGAACTGAAGAAAACCGACGACTTGGAGCTGAACGCTGCTGACCTGAAAGAACTGGTGGCACGCTTCAAAGCTCTGGTGAAAAAAACAACAGGCAGCGACTTCCCCAGCAACCCTGTTGAACAACTGCGTGCCTCGGTGCGTGCTGTGTTCCTGAGCTGGAACAACGAACGTGCCCACATCTATCGCCGCATGCACGAAATCCCCTACAGCTGGGGCACTGCCGTGAACGTGCAAACGATGGTTTACGGTAACCTCAACGACAACAGCGGCACCGGCGTGGCATTCAGCCGCGACCCTGCCACTGGCGAAAACGTGCTGTATGGTGAATACTTAATCAACGCACAAGGCGAAGACGTGGTGGCAGGCATCCGCACGCCCAACCCAATTAGCCAACTGCAAAAAGAAATGCCCGAAGTGTATCAGCAATTTGCCGACACTGTGGCCATTTTGGAAAAACACTACAAAGACATGCAGGACATGGAGTTCACGATTGAGAACCGTAAACTGTACATGCTGCAAACCCGTAACGGCAAGCGCACTGCTGCTGCTGCCCTGAAAATTGCAGTGGACCAAGTTGCCGAAGGCACCATCACCACAGACGAAGCGCTGCTGCGCTTTGACGCTAACCAATTGGACGCTTTGCTGCATCCGCAGTTTGACCCCGCAGCACTGAAAGCCGCAACACCCATCGGTCAAGGCTTGGCTGCCAGCCCTGGCGCTGCCTGCGGCCAAGTGGTATTCGAAGCCCACACCGCCAAACAATGGTTTGATGCAGGCAAAACCGTCATCCTCGTGCGCTTGGAAACCAGCCCCGACGACATTGAAGGCATGAACGTGGCCAAAGGTATTCTGACTGCACGTGGCGGCATGACCAGCCACGCAGCAGTAGTTGCACGCGGCATGGGCACTTGCTGTGTAAGCGGCTGTGGCGACGTGAAGATCAAAGGCAACAGCTTTGAACTGGGCGGTAACGTGTACAACGAAGGCGATTTCATTAGCTTGGACGGCAGCACCGGTAAAATCTATGCTGGCGAACTGGCCACCACTGAAGCTGAAATCACCGGCGACTTTGATTCATTCATGAAATGGGCCGATGCTGCCCGCACCATGAAAGTGCGCACCAACGCCGACAGCCCCAAAGACACCAAAACTGCAATCCAGTTCGGTGCCGAAGGCATTGGCCTGTGCCGTACCGAACATATGTTCTTTGAAGGCGACCGCATTAAATCCATGCGTAAGATGATCATGGCGAAAGACTTGGAAGCACGCAAAGCCGCACTGGCCGAGCTGCTGCCCTACCAACAACAAGACTTCACCGAAATGTTTGAAGCACTTGAAGGCAAACCCATGACCATTCGCTTCTTGGATCCCCCGCTGCATGAGTTCCTGCCGCAAGAAGAAAAAGACATCG
This sequence comes from Oscillospiraceae bacterium, assembly GCA_009784445.1. Taxonomy (GTDB): domain Bacteria; phylum Bacillota; class Clostridia; order Oscillospirales; family Acutalibacteraceae; genus WRMQ01. Next base: position 11,273 of record WRBQ01000012.1, on the reverse strand, counting down.
TGGAAATTGCAGGCGAAATCGGCGTGAGCGTTGAGCAACTGAAAGAGAAAATTGCCAGCCTGCACGAGTTCAACCCCATGATGGGCCACCGCGGCCTGCGCTTGGCAGTGAGCTACCCCGAAATTGCTGAAATGCAAACCACCGCAGTCATCAACGCTGCCCTTGCCGTGAGCAAGAACGCCAGCTTTGAAGTGGTGCCGGAAATCATGATTCCGTTGACCTGTGAAACCAAAGAGCTGAAATACGTGAAAGACATCGTGGTGAAAGTTGCTGATGCGATCATCGCAGCAAGCGGCCAAAGCTTGAAATACATGGTTGGCACGATGATTGAAATTCCACGTGCAGCACTGCTGGCCAACGAAGTGGCTACCGAAGCCGAATTCTTCAGCTTTGGCACCAACGACCTGACCCAAATGACCTATGGCTTCAGCCGCGACGACGCAGGCGTGTTCCTAGAAGATTACTACACCACGAAAATCTTCGAGAGCGATCCGTTTGTGCGTTTGGACCAAAGCGGCGTTGGCCAACTGGTGCAAATGGCTTGTGAAAAAGGCCGTGCTGGTCGTCCGGGCATTAAACTGGGCATCTGCGGCGAACACGGCGGCGACCCCTCGTCCGTCAAATTCTGCCACAACCTTGGTTTGGACTACGTGAGCTGCTCGCCTTTCCGCGTGCCGATTGCTCGTTTGGCTGCTGCACAAGCTGCCATTGAAGCTGCCGGTGGCGAAAAAGTGGTTCACGGTTAGCACCTGCGGTGCGGCTCCGTCGCTTCGCTGTGCTTTATTCGAGCCACAGTAAAACTTAACAAAAAACACCCCGTCACGGTTGTGGTGGGGTGTTGATTTTTTTGGTTGACGCGGGCGAATGTGCGAGGCGAAAGTCACGTCGCTCCGCGAGCCTTCCTCACCCCTCGCGGCTCGGGGAGCTCCTTCCCGAGGAAGGAGCCGAGGCTTGCTCCTTCAACCACCTGCGGTGGGACTTGGTCGCTTCGTTGCTTGCCCTATTATCGTCTCATAAAAATTCCCCCGCGAAGCGCATAGGTTTTTTGGTTCTTTTTTTGCAAAAAAAGAACGTCCGCGCGTCATTGTGGCGAAATCTCCCCATTGCGCACACAAAACACGCGGCCCGCGCTGCCGTGCAGGGTGTGGCTTGGCTCGCAGCAGGTGAGGAAAACCTGCCAGCCGTCTAGATAACGCAGCAGATCAGTTTGGCGGCGGGCATCGAGTTCGCTGAGCACGTCGTCAAGCAGGGCAACGGGGGTTTCGCCGGTGGTGTCACGCAGCACTGCGGCTTCAGCCAGTTTGAGCGCAAGGGCTGCGCTGCGCTGTTGACCTTGTGAGCCGAAGTCCCGGAGCGGGCGGCCATTAAGCGTGAGGATTAAATCATCACGGTGGGGGCCCACGGTGGTCATTTGGCGGCGCAAGTCGGACTGGCGTGACTTGGCGAAATCGTGCCCGGTGCAGTGGATTTCAATGCCAAGTTGCTCGCGGCCGGCGGAAATGCCGGTGTAGAAATCCTGCGCGGCGGGGATGAGCTGTTGCAAGTAACTCGCTCGTGCGGCGGTGAGTTGCGCGGCGTGGTGGGACAGGGTTTCGTCCCAGGTGGCGAGGAGCTCGAGGTTGGGGTTGGGCTGGCGCAGCAGGGCGTTGCGCTGCGCGAGGGCTTTGAGATATTTGGAAAGCCGCACGGCGTAGGCCGGGGTGAGCATGCTGAGCGCGACGTCGAGAAAGCGGCGGCGCTCGGCGGGGCTGCCCTGCGCGAGGGCCAAGGTGGCGGGCGTGAAAGCGACTGCCGGGAACACGCCGAGCATGCGGCGCGGGGTTTCTTGCGCGAAGCCGTTGAGGGTGAGCGCGCGGCGGCGAGTGATGTCGATGGAGGCAGTTTGCTCGCGGGCGTTGGAGATGAATTGGGTGGATAGTTGTGTTGCGGGCGAGTTTGTATCGGCGTTGGCGTGCTGAATCAGCTCGCGGTTGTCGGTGGAGCGAAAGCTGCGGCAGCCGGTGAACAGCCACATGGCCTCGAGCAGGTTGGTTTTGCCTTGTCCGTTTTCGCCAAAGATGACGTTGACGCCCGGGCATGGCGAAAGCTCCCCCCGCGTGATGTTGCGGAAGGCTTGGGCGGTGAAGTGGGTAATGGTCATGTGTTATATTATATCATGTTTTGTGGGGGAGTGCAAGGGGGGAATGGAATGCCCATGCGCGCATGCTGTTCTCGCATGGCGTCGTCATATTGCTGCTGTGTTTGCAGCTGCACATTGAAACTTTTGGCTTGCGGATTTTCTGTTAACGGAATCAGCGCAATTTCGATCATGGTGTCCGGCGGCACATCGCTTTGACTGTTGATGATGTAACGCACATTCATGCTGCGGGCATGGCGTGTGTCATCTACTGCTTTCCAGTTTTGCACGGCATCACAATTAATTTGAATGCCTTGCGGAAAAACAAAGTTGGGAAAGCGGGCGATCATGGCTGTGCGGCCATCTGGCATAATGGTTTTCTCGAACTGCGCGTTGTATATCTCGCGATTGTAGGTCACCCAATGCCTATCGCTGAAGTCTTTGCTTTTTTCAAGCGTGACAGGCGAAAAGATGCCTTGAAAGTCTGCAAAAAAATCGCTGACCAATACAAACGCAGCACCGGTTGAGCACCCGCCAGTGTTAAAGTAGGTATGCACCGTATTGTTGCCCAGCACAATTTCGTTTGTCCAGCTATTGAAGTCCACCACCGCGTCGCCGCGGTCGATGAGCTCAAACGGCTTTAGCTTGGCTTGAAAATGGAGTTGCGTAACGCTGTAGCTCGGTGGCGCTTGCTCGGCATCAAGATAATCGAGCACATTGTGGTCAATGCCCAGCAGTGCTAGCAGATTCGTCAGCTTGTGTTCGGCTAACGCATCGTCGCGCTGCCAAAGCAAACGCAACTGCTGTGTTTGCTCGTCTGCTAGGCAGAACGCCGTTTGCCAGATTTCTGCTTTGCCACGCCCGGTGCGTGCGCCAAAACCCAAGTTATTGTATAGCTCGGCGTTGTGCACTAGCACATCTTCGCCTGCGGAGGCGCACAGCACCACAGCGAGTGCATCACTGGTGACGACCTCGGCAGCTAGGACATCACAAGCCAACGCTTTGGCCAACTTGCGTGTTGTTTTGCGCAGTTGCGAGCCGTCTGGCGGGTAATCAACTGTGTGAGAATCTAACAAAAACACCCATGGCGAGTGTTCTGCTGCAAGCAAAGTTAAGTGGCGGTCGGCGGGCGTTTCGCAAGGTGTGTAGCCCTCACGTTGCATGTTCGCCGTTAATTGCAGCGGCAACTGCGGTTGGTTTGATTTGAGCCAAGCACAAGTGAATGACATGCCCATAATCTCTATCCTCCAAAATAATCCGAGCACTGCGTAAGCCCGGGGTAGCCCCACTGTCGCAGCACTTCGTAGGCCGCCACGGCAACGGAGTTCGACAGGTTCAGGCAGCGGGCATCGTGCAGCATGGGCAAGCGCAAGGCATGCTGCAAGTTCGCTTGCACTAGGTCATCGGGCAAGCCGAGGGTCTCTTTGCCAAACAGTAGATAGACTTGCGGCGGGTAGTTCACCGCGCTGTGCGCCTGCTGTGCTCGCGAGCTGAAGTAGTAGTACGGCCCGGGCGTGTTGGCGAAAAAGTCGGCCAAGCTGTTGTGATAGGTGATGTCCAGCATGTGCCAGTAGTCGAGTCCTGCGCGCTTGAGCTTGGCGTTGTCTACGCGAAAGCCCATGGGCTCCACCAGATGCAGGCGTGCGCCGGTGGCTGCGCAGGTGCGGGCAATATTGCCGGTGTTTTGGGGGATTTCAGGCTCGACGAGCACGAGGTTGAGTTGGAAGTGTTGCATGAGTTACCTTTCTATGAACTTCGTGCGTCGTGCCAACCATACGGCAATGACAGCAATGACGGGCACAGCGTTACAAGCAAAACGGTGGCTACATCAAACAGCCAGATGAGCCTACCCTGTAGGCGTATGCCATAATTGAGCGGTGAACCGTAAGGATAGTGCCATAACCATGGGCGGCAGCATTCGCACACAGGTTGTGGACCGCCGCTAGCTGCTGCGGATAAGGCGAAAACTGAACACAAAACGACAAGCGCAAGCAACAGAGCGAGTAGTTTCTTCATGACAGATTCCTTTCGACGTTAACATATTGCAGGGTCGCCAACCTGCCGCCCGAGATTTTGATGGCGTGGTGATAGAAGATGCGCCGCGTGATACGCGCCGCCTAAAACGATGTACGGCAGGGTGCGCGTGCTACGCGCACTCACTCGCCGAGAGCACGCGAGCGTATTACGCACGCCCATAACATGACCGTTATAGGCGGGGAGTATCACTCCCCGCAGGATTTTAATGATGAGTAGTTTCTTCATGGAAAGTTTTCTCCTACTCTGTCCAGGGCGCTCTTGAGTAGTGGGCGATTTCCCGCAAGGTATAGTAAGGCGCAACGGGTTCGCCGTCTATTTCTCCCGCAGCTCCCCACATATACAAATGAAACTCAAACATGCGCGCATTGCCGTTGGCATCTTCAAACCCAAATGCCATGGAGCTGCCCAGCCCAACGGTGATGTAGTTTTCCAGCAGCAAGGTTTGATTGGGGATTAGCGTTGCGATGGTCGGAAAATCCTCTATCGGCCTGTAGATATAATCGTATTCAAGGCCACCAAAGGTAATCTCAAGCTGAAACAGGCGCACGTTATAGATTGGCGCGGTTGTGCGCACAATCCATCCATCAAGGTTGGGAAAACGCTCGTGCTCGCCAAAATCAAAGATGAAGTCGGCGTCCACGTCATCGCGTGTGTTTTGCATGGTTAGGGTGAGTTCGATGGGCTCGTTGGGCGGCAGGGTGGCTTGCGTGGTGGTTGTTTCCACCACCGCAGGTGCGGCGCACGCGCCCAGCAGGGCAAGCGCGAGCATCAGGACGAATAATTTTTTCATGGGTAGCTCCTTTTTGCATTATGATAGTTGATAGTCATACACAAACACAGTTGAGCGTTTTTGCCCTGTGCTGTAGTTGTAGATGGCGTCTTGCGCGGCGACGTTTGAGAAGCCGTTGTGGTCGTAAAAACCAAGATTGCAGGCGGAATCTGTGATGAGATAGATGGACTGCACAGATTTAGCATTAAGGTAGGCAAGGGCTTCGTTCCATAGCATGTTACCAATGCCCAAGCCTTGCGCTTGTTGCGCCACTGCGATGAATTCCAAGCTGCCATCGTAGGCGTCGACCCGGCTTTCAAGCAGCTGGCCGATGGCTTGGAATGACACCGACAAATGCTCCACGATGTCGTTGCGTTCGGCCTGTGGGGCGGCCAGCAAGGCAAGCGTGTTTGGGGCCATGTCGGCCTGCCATTGCCTAAACTTTGTTGGCTCGCCTTTTGCTGAAGCTAGCGCGGCCCCAACGACTTCGCTATCTAACTCTGCGACTTTGCCGAATGTGCTGGAATTGAGAAACATGCTTTGATAGAGATCTAACAATGCGTGAAAATACTCCTCGCTTTGGTCAAAGCGGGCAAGATTCCAGCCTTCGCCGAATGCCTCTACAATCAGCGATTTAAGTGCAGGCAGATCCTTTTCTTCCAGCTCACGAATGATCACGTTGTTCATTAAACTTGGTCCTCCATGTTAATGTCATATTCCAACTCTAGCAACCGCCAATAATACGGCACGAGTGTAGCATCGTTATCGGGAAAAATAAAGCAAGTATGAGCGCATCCGGCTCTTGGGGCATCATTATACGTCCAATGAAACTGGAATTTACAATGTTCCTTCGTAGCTCCTTGAAAATTGCAAAAACGGCAATGCATATTAGCAAAGACATCACGTATAACTTCCGGCATTGTTGTAATTTCGTCCATGTAATTGTTCGGGTTTTTAAGAATTAATCTTAAACATTTATATCCTAGATGCACAATGCGCTTAGCGTTGACATAATAATCCCCATTATATTGCATATCTGTGTATTTTATGGAATAATCGTAAAATGCGGTGTAGAAGCAAATTCTATCTTCGGAGTAGCCTTGTGATTGCAATTCGCACCTAATCCACTCACACATGAGAATTTTATCTTGGTCAGCCGTAAACCTAAAGTCAAAATTCATATGACCACCATAATGCAGAGCAGGTTTGACCCTAGACGCTACAAGAGCTGGTGCTTCTTGCTGCTGACGGATTTTATTTTCATGCCACAAATCACAAAATGTTTTGAGCGTATCAATTAATTCAGGCGTATCAGGATATTCAACTGTGAATGAATCTACTGTTTTAGCAAAGGGTTTGCCGTTAAAACCGGAAATAGAAAACCCAAAATCAACAAGCCGGGATAAAATCAACTCATACTTCGTAACAGCACTTAACCCATATGTCGCCGTTTGCTTTAGCGATTCCTTAAAACTCGGCAATGAAACAATCAACTGATGATTATGCACCTCGCCGTTTTGTGATAGGCGGAACAATGTGTCGGGAAGTCTGTTTACGGAATTTTTCGACTTCATTGCTAGAGCGTATTCCTTTGATTTTTTATCTGCCGATTGTAAGTTGTAATCCGTTAAAACTAAGCCATAGGCTTCCGGCTGTTTTGCCATGTCTAAGTATATATCTTTGATAAGATTACGCAATTGTGTGAAATGCTCTATGAAATCGTCCGGCAATCCATTAGCAAGAGGATAATCCTCCGGGACAGGCAACATAGAGTTGGCAATCAACTCTGCCGCATGTTGGCAATGATATTTATATTCCATCGTCTCAATCTCCTTTTCTTCCAGCTCACGAATGGTTACGTTGTTCATGATTTAATCCTCCATGTTTTTGAACCAATGATATCACACAAAAGATGACAACTGTGTGTCGTGTTAGCATAAATTTCTTCTGCAGGGTGTTGCCAGATTTTTCACTAGTATGCTGTGCCGTGCTGCGGGCAAGATAAGCTTGCACATTAACGAAAGGGGAGTAAAAATTATGGCACACAAAAGCGCAAAAATTATCAAAGGCGTGGGCATCGGCATGGCCGTTGGCGGCGCAGTTGGACTTGTGGGCAGCGCCGTGGCGCGCCAGCCGCACTACCAACGCAATTTGAAAAAAGGCTTTAACAAAGCAATGAAAACCGTGGGCAACGTGCTGGAAACCATTGGCTAAACGCACAAGCATGAGACGTAGCTTTAGCTACGTCTTTTTTTGTGTTCAATACTTGACAAACATGATATAATGGAAGTAGGAGGTGCTATATGAATAATCTGCCATCAATTTATGCAAATAATATTATCGAATGGGGAGACTGGGAGAGTATACGCATTACCCATTTAGAGTTGCAAAAGTTACTTTACCTATTTTTCGCGCGATTCGCGTACTTGAGCAAAGTGAGCGGTGAAAACGAACTAATACCTTTTGATGAATGCCCTGTGAGATGGCAAAATGGGCCTGTGTTTGTTAGTGTCTATCATAACTTTAAGAAGCACGGAAGTCAACCGGTTTCAATTTATCGCAACGATGATGGTTCCATAAGCAAAGTGATGAAGACCGATGAGCGTTTTCGCAAGGCCTTTTTTGACGTGATAAAGCTTTATGGAACGCAGACAGCAAGTTTTTTGGTGGGTTTGACTCATGGAGACATTATAGAAAATTATGAGACAGCTTGGGAAAAAGCAGCGCACAATCAACCGTTATCGTTAGATGATATTGTGGAGGACGGGAGGGTTTTCTTTGCTGCATAGAGACTTGCCGCCCTTTGAGCCTTATCCAGATAATGGACAAGATAGCTCAACCGCGCTTCCAGCTCAGTGCACGGCTGCTAAAGCTAAATCCACAACGCCATCGATCGAAACGCGACATGAAGAACAAAAAATCAGGCAAAGCACCGAGTACAATAATATTGTAGTGGCATTCAAAGAAAACTATATCGAAAAGAGCCGCGGCAATCATTATTACAAAAAAGTGTTTTTTTGGACAGTTACGAGTATTTTATTCGCAATTGTTGGCGGCTTTGTTCTGTTATGTCTTGTGCTGTTGCTCACGCAAGCTCGTTGGGAACTCACACTGCCGTTCATGGATGGATACACCGTTGTAATTGACGCAGAAAACAACATAGGCGCAATTTTATCTGTCGCGGGTGGTGGTGCAGCAACTGTTATTGTGGCGTTGTTGAAACTACCGAAAATTATTGCAGAACATCTATTCCCGCTGAACGAAGATCGGGATATGGCAGACATTATTCGCGCAACGAAATAAAACCACAACCGGCTGCCAGTTAGCAGCCGGTTGTTTGCTTGGTTGGGTTATTCTTCGGGCTGCGTGTCGTTGTCTACGATGGGATAGGCATCGTAGTCAGCCACGGGAGGCTCAAGCACCACGGCACCCAGCGCAATGGAGGTAGCTGGGATGACATTGCCGGTGATTTCTGCATCCATGGCGGAGGTGATGGTGATGACATCACCCACGTTAAGCAGCGCAAGATATACGTTGCTGTTGGTGACGGCCATGCGGTAGTAGGCGCTGTCGCCCTGCAGACGAATGAGCAGGTTGGTTGTGCCGCCAATGTGCACTTGGCGGATGCTGGCGATGGCGCCGGAGGTCATGTTGGGGGTGATGGCGTAATAGGGGGAGTCGGGGTTAACGTCAAGACCGTGTGCTTCTAGGGCGACTAGATAGCGTTCAATGGCGACATCCAGGCTTTCGGCCCACACGTTGATGAGGTTGAATTGCTCCACGTTGGTCATGGCAAAACCTTGCACGTTGTTGTTGTTGTCTTTGAGAGCCATGAAGTAGGTGGCGTGACCCGACACGTTGATGAGCAGCGGATGCGTGGCGCGCCAACCATGCGCTTGCACGGCACCCTGTGCGGCATTTTGTGCAAAGGTTTCTGCCGCGCCGGCGATTTGATAGAAGTGTGCCTCACGCGTGCGCTGGTTGACCAATACAAAGCCGATGATGGAGTGTTCGGCGCCGCCGGCTGCGGACACGCCGGAGTACATATACACGTCATTGCGTTGAATGAGATAGTTGTAGTTGGGGGTGGCTTGCCAAACGCCGCGTTGACCCAGAATGGAGTTCCAAAAGCCTTCGCCATACAGGCCGAACCAGTTGAACTGCTGGCGCAGCAGCGAGGCATTGTAAACGCGGTTAACCCACTCGGGTACATCGGCCAGATCATATTCGGTGATGTCACCGGTGACGGCGTTCACCAACAGCACGCCAATGACATCTTCGCCGCCAACCAAGCCCACGGTACGGTTCAGGCGCGGCACCACCCAATAGGGGTTGCGGTCGTTGTCGATTTCAAAGCTGGCGGTGCCCAGCAGATAGGTGGGGAAGCGCAGGCGCAGGTGACGCTGCAACAGACGGAAGAAGTGCTCTTCGTCGGTGAAGCGGATATACTGCCCTTGGTCTAAGCGGTGGAACTCGGAAGTTCTGTCGTCCATATAGACCATAACAAAGCCAGGCAGGCCGGTGCTGGTGTTGTTGATCCAGCGAATGGCGTCTACGTAAGCCAAGGGGAACACGCGCACGGGGCGGCCGTTGTATACAATTTGTGTGCTATTTTGGCTTAGCTCGAACTGTGATACCACGTCGATGAGTTCGCCCAGTGTGGTTTCGGCGATGATGCGCGCGGCTGCTTCGTCGATTTTGGGCAGCAGGCCAAAGTCAACTTCGTCGATTTCTTCGGCGAAGGTTAGTTCTTGCACGGGCATGATTTGGTGATAGCGCCGGGCGAGGAAAAACGGCGACGAAAACACCCAAGCTGCGCCAAAGAACAGCGCAATGACCAATGCGATGGCAATGGCGGGCATGGACGTGCGTTTGACCCAAGGCATGAACTCTGCTTGTTTGCTGGCGTTGCTGAATAGGTAAAGCAGCACCACAAATGAGACAATCACGAGCAGCAGGTAAGCGTAGAAATCCGGTGAACGAAAGTTGATGGCGGGCATCATAAAGAAAAACGCGATAATGGCCGTGAGCAACGAGCCGACCAGCGAAAGCGCAATGCGCAGCCCAGCCTTCATGGGGGGGATAACCACCGCGCGCGGCCGCTTGCCGCCGCCTTTGCCTTTGCCAACATGAACTTCTGCCATAAAATATCCTCCTGTATTCTTATTTTCCATATAATAGTTTACCACAGGTTGGCGAGGCTTGTCAAGGCAAATGGCGATTATTCATGTATAATTCATATTTAAAGAGCAGGTGAGGATTTTTGTTGCGCAATTACGACAGAATACCAGAGAAGTTGTGAGCTACACGCAGGCAAGTCTTGCAATTTTGCGCCAACCGTGATATAATAGACGCAGAGCGTTGCGCCTTTAATGTAACGCGATTAACGCACAGCGAAGCGACTTAAATCCAGACCAATGAGGAGGAATCCCCTGATGAAACGAGTTTTTGCAATTATCTTGGCCGTGGCCATGCTGGCTACCCTAGCTTTGGTGGCCGTTGGCTGCCGCAGCGCAGCCGTTGAGGAACCCGAAGAAACCACTGCACCCGCCGAAGTGGCTGCCAATGTGCAAGATGCCTTGGCAAACTTCTTGGCGCAAGAGTTTGGTGAAGACTTCGCCAATACGGAGTTTTTGCTGTACGACCTTGAGGGCAACAATGTGCCCGCGTTGCTGGTGCGCCAAGAACGTGGCGGCTTTACGTATGACGTGTTTCGCTACCAGGCCGGCAGCTTTGTGCCGGTGGGCGAAATTGAGCGGCCGCTTGCGTTTTATCGCGACAGTGAAGGGCAAACGTTGCGCCGCAACGGCGGCCAGTTTGAGCAGGTTGCATTCACCAACAACGCCATGACGCTTGAGCCAGCCAATGACGTGGACAGCGCACAGCTGACTCGTGTTGTGCCCATGACGACGCTGCGGCAAAGCGTGACGGCAAACGTGATGCAACGCTTGGTGGACGGTGGCTACATTGACCCAGATGCGACAACGGTCATGGAAACCACAACGGCTACCACAGCCACCAACGCTGATGGCTCGCCGGTGACCACGCAGCCCGGGCAAACCACTACCGCACCTGCGGGCACGACGACAACCACCCAAGCTGGCGGCACAACGCAGCCTGGCCAAACCACGACAACCACAACTCGCCCGCCCACGACCACGGCTGGCGGCGGTGGCGGAAACCCAATCATCACCTCGCCGCCGGGCACCACGGCACCGCCCCAACATGGCCAAGCCGACCGAGTACTAACCACACCGATTAGCGTGGCGAACAACAGCACCGCTGCGCTGAACCAGTTTAACCAGTCCGTCAACCGCATTGTGAGCCAAAATGCTGGTTTTCACAAACGTC
>WRBQ01000011.1 GCA_009784445.1 Oscillospiraceae bacterium | reverse complement strand
GGTCGGCCATGCGCGGGCGCACAGCAGGGGAGCCATCACAGGGCTTGAGCTGTTCGTCGCAGATGGCGGCCACTTCTTCAAGGGTCACATTGCCTGCCACGGTGATGACCATGTTGTGCAGGTTGTAGAAATGGCGGTAACAATCGTGCAGCAACTCGGCGGTGATTTCAGCGATTGAGGTCTCGGTGCCCGCCACCTCAATGTGCACGGGATGCGTGGGGAACAGCGCTTTCATCAGCCCAAAAAACACGTTGCGGCCGGGGCTATCGTTGCACATGCGGATTTCTTGACCGATAATGCCTTGCTCTTTTTGCACGGTTTCCTCGGTGAAGTAGGGTGCTTGCACGAAGTCAAGCAGAATCTCGAAGTTTTTGCGAAACTCGGTGGCACAGCTAAAGAGATAACAGGTTTGGTCAAAGCTGGTGTAGGCATTGGGGCTGGCGCCGGTTTGCGAAAACCGCGTGAAGGCATCCTCGCCGTCATCGCCTTCAAACAGCTTGTGCTCCAGAAAATGCGCGGTGCCCTCGGGCAGCTGGATGACGCTATCGCCTTTAACAATCGCAGTGTCAATCGAGCCATATTTCGTAGAAAACATGGCGTAGGCGCTGGTGTAACCTAGCTTAGGGCACACCTGAATTTCGGGCCCGGCGGGGTGCTGGGCGCGGTAATAAGTTTCGTCTAAAATGGAGTCGGTGATTTTTTCCCAAGCAAGTTTACTCATTTGCACCCTCCTTTGTGGCCAATAGATACACGCTGTCTAGGGCAATGCCTTGCGCGGCGGCAATCACCTGCTCGCGCGTGACGGCGTTGATGTGCGCACAAGCCTGCTGCGGGGTAACATGCTCGCCGCTCAGCAGCCCCATGCCATACCAAGCGGCGAGGGTTTCAGGCAGGTCGGTGTAGGTGGTGTAGCTGTCACACATGCTACGCTGTGAGGTAGCGAGGTCTTCTGCCGAAAAGTCGCCCGCCTGCACCTGCGCCAACATATCCAAAATGGCCACGCGGGCTTCGTCAAATTTTTCGGTATCAATGCCCGCACGCACCATCACCAAGCCTTTGTGGCGATGCTGCTGCGCGCTAACATGATAGCACAAGCTGAGTTTTTCACGCACGCTGAGGAATAGCTTGCTGTGAATGCCGCCGCCAAAAATGTCGGTGGCAACACGCAGGGCATAGTCGTTTTCGCTGGCAGAATTCACGCCAGCACGAAAACCGATCGTCAGCTTGGCCTGTTCGATTTGTTGCTCTTCACGGAAATTGCGCACGTCGCCGGGTGTGGCGATAAACTGTGTTTGCGGCATGGCAGGCTGACGCGTTTGGCTGGCGAATCGCTCACGCCAAGCGTGGCAAACGGGCTCGCAGGCGGCATTGCTGACCATCGTTAGCTGCATGGGCGCGGCGATGAGCATGCGCTCCCAAGCCGCTTGAATGTCATCAACGGTGAGTGCCGCAACGGCCTCTTTTTCGCCCAGCGGGTGCAGACCATAGGCCTCCTCGCTGCACATGAGCGCCTCGGCACGCTGCGCGGCGTATTTCCATTTATCGCCTTCTTCGCTTTCCAGGCGCTCGATGAGCAGGCGTTTTTCTAGTTCCACGGTGCTTTCGTTGATGACCGGATTGAACAGCAAATCTAGCAGCAGCGCGGCACATTCTTCGGCGATTTTCTCGCCCGCCAATGCGAAGCGATCATCCATGGCGGTGAGGCCGATAGACAAAATCTGTGCCTCGCCCAGCTTGTTCACGTTTGCGCTGAGCACTGCGCCATATAGCTCGGCGAGCTTTTGCTCCAGCTTGCGCGGGGTGGGATAGGCTGCACTGCAACGGTGCAGCAAGAACGGCAGCAGGGCATTGGCCGCCGTTTGGGCGGGTTGATTGCGCCGCAGCGGCAGTGCCAGTTGCAGCACCATGCGCGCGGTTTTGAACTGCCCAGTTTGCACGGCCACGCACTGCACTGCGGGCGCGATTTGGGTGATGGTGGGGTGGGTCATTCTGTCCTCCATATTGGGGTGTTCAATCGTGTATTCGTCGCGGAATTTGATTAACTGCTTCAAAAGTGCGCACAGCTCTATCAACTAACACTTCACTTTCCATCAAATGAAAAAAAATTCGCTGACCATCAATAGTATCTCGTTGAACAAGCACCATCTCATCGCCTATTCGCTCAAAATATTCATATATCACATTATTGGTCTCTGGGCAACGAGTACGGCGTTGTTGCCACGCTAGCGCTATTTCGCCATCTTGATAACGATAAAATTTACTATATAGGTCGCCGGGTGATTGTCCCCTGAACAACAGGCCAGTATCCCAATCAAAGCCAAACGGTGCAAATTCACGCAAGGTGTCATTTTCTACAAATTTTCCTGTTGGAGGACACCACAACCAAACAGCTTCCCCCGCCACCAGCCAAAAGTCAAGATATCCATCTTGATTGAGGTCGCCAAAACCGTCAATATACCCCGAATGGCGGACAGGTTCGAGTGTAATATGCTGATGAAATCCATCTTCACTGGAAATATCAATATTGGTGATGCTAAGAAAGCCACTTGGCCAGTCGCAGTAAGGAGTAAGCGGAAACACGTACCCATCGCCAGTGAACGCAAAGGTGAACTCTGGCATACTTTCGTGAACGCTTGCACGTTCTCGCACAGTGCGTTGCCCTGTTCGTTGTGGTTCTTGCTGCGTGATTTCTTGCTGCGCGGGCACAGTTTCATTCACCGCACACGCAAACATGCCCAGCATGGCTAGGCACAGCAAAACCGCAAGCAAAATCTTCATGCTATATAGTATAACACACCTAGCCCGAAAACGCAAGATGTTCCACCAAAATTTTCAGACCCATCACAATTAAAATGATGCCGCCCACAAGCTCAGCGCGGCTCTTAAACCGCAGCCCAAACACATTGCCAATTTTCACCCCAACCATGCTCATCCCAAGCGTGATTGCGCCAATCAGCAGCACCGCGGGGATGATATTCACCTGCAAAAAGGCGAAAGTCACACCCGTGGCCAATGCATCGATGCTGGTGGCAATGGCCAAGGGGAGCATCACCCGCAAGCCCAGTGAGGGGTTGCAGTCTTCTTCGGTTTTTTTGCGGCTTTCCCAAATCATCTTTGCGCCGATGATCGCCAGCAGCACAAAAGCAATCCAGGGTGCGATGGCTTGCACATAGCCCGCAAAGCGTGCGCCCAGTAGCCATCCCAGCAGCGGCATGACCGCTTGGAATACACCAAAATAAAGCCCCACCACAAGCATGTGGCGCAGCCGAACTTTCGGCAAACTCAGCCCTTTGCACACGGCCACGGCAAAGGCATCCATCGACAGGCCCAAGGCGATCAAGATCAGTTCAATCATTCTCATATTCATATTATACCACGCATACAAATTCTAGTCAAGCACCGCAAATTTCCCGAAACTTCGCACGGCTATTGTGCTAAATTATATGTATACGCAACGAGGAGGTAAAATATGCTATGGATATCCGCTACGAAAAAAATCGCTTGACGGCATACCTGACAGGTGAAATAGACCATCACAATGCAGCTGCAGTGCGCCAACCCATTGATCAAGCCATTGCCAAGCTGCGCCCGCCGCGCGTTCGGCTAGACTTCGCCGCCGTGACCTTCATGGACAGCTCGGCAGTGGGTCTCGTGATGGGGCGCTACAAATTGCTCATGGCCTATGACGCCGCCCTAGAGGTAGTGAATCTTTCACCCACTGGGCTGCGCATGATGCAAATGGCCAACCTGCAAACCCTCGCATTGCTTAAACAAAAGGAGGAAATCTCTGCATGAAACATAACAAACACACCCTCGTCAATCAAATGAAGCTGGTGCTAGACAGCCGCTCGGTGAACGAAAGCTTTGCGCGCGCCACAGTGTCTGCCTTTGCCGCACAGCTGGACCCCACTGTGGAAGAACTCACCGACATCAAAACTGCGGTGAGCGAAGCCGTCACCAACGCCATCGTACACGCTTATCCCGACAGCACAGGTAAAATTACCCTATGGGCGGGCATTTATGTGGATGGCTTTTTCCGTGTGTTCGTGAAAGACCAAGGCCGCGGCATTGAGGACATTAAACTGGCTCGGCAGCCGCTTTATTCTTCACTGGGCGACGAACGTGCCGGGCTGGGCTTTGCTGTGATGGAGAGCTTCATGGATAACCTGCGCGTACGCTCAAGCCCCGGCAAAGGCACCACCATCACCATGGGCAAACATATTAAGGGTAAGCGTAATGACGGCTGAGCTTAATACCACGCAGCGAAACACTTTTGTTGAGCAAAACATGGGCTTGGTCTATGCCTGCGCACGCAAATTGCAGGGCAGGGGAGTTGAGTTTGACGACCTAGTGCAGGCAGGCTCAGTGGGTCTCATCAAAGCCGCCGACGGCTTTGACAGCACGCGCGGGCTTGCGTTTTCCACCTATGCCGTGCCGGTGATTCTGGGCGAGATCAAACGGTTGTTTCGCGAAGGCGGCGCGGTGAAAGTCGGCCGCACCACGCGCGAAAAAGCCCGCGATCTGCTGCGCCAAAAGGAACAGCTTGCCGAACAACTTGGCCGCGAGCCAAGCATCAGCGAACTTGCTGAATTGGCCGAATTGGATATCAGCGAAGCAGCCATGCTGCTGGGCAGCGCCATGCCCGTGATGTCACTCACCAGCAGCGACGACAGCGGGCAAAGCCAGTTTGACCTGCCGGTGCCATCGCAGGCGGGCGAAATTGTGGACAAGCTCGCGCTGCACCAGGTGATGAACACCCTAGATGAACGCGAGCGTCGACTGGTGGAATGCCGCTATTTTCAGGCGATGACGCAAAGCCGCACCGCCGAAGAGCTCGGCATGACGCAGGTGCAGGTGAGCCGCCGCGAAAAGGCGATTTTGCAACGGCTGCGGGGGTACTTATTAGAGTAATGAAAATACACGCACTCTTCTAACGAGTGCGTGCAATCGCCTATGAATCTGCGCGTTGGAGTTGCTTGCGCAGCCGTTTGTTTTTTCGGCACCGCACAACAACAATCACCAGCGCGATAATCAGCATTACCAGCGCCGCAGGGATGACAAACACAACCAAAAGCACCATGGCATAATGATCACGGTCGCGCACACGTTCGTGAGCAATCAGTGTGCCCTCAATGATTAGTCTACAATGCGGGCTGTATTGCAGCCGTTGCACCACCAAGGTGCTGCCTTCAGGCACATATAACGTTGCGGCCCATATGCGTATATTTCCCGCATGCACTTCGCCAAACACAGTTAGATAATCTCCGCCCAAGTCAAGTATGTAGCCAGGAATTTGGTCGAGAAAATCCACTGAATCGCGGCACGCAATGCGCACAGCACCCAGTTGCTGCGTGTTGATTACGCTGACCCTGGCATCCGCCCAGCTCACACGCAAATGCCCCGCGATGGTTTCGGCATGCACTTGTGCTGTGTGGCTAACCGTAATATCTTCTCCCACCGCATATATGTTACCGTGCAGCACTGCATCATTTTCAATGCGCACAGCGGATACGATTCGCTCGAACCTCATCCAAAGCTCACTTTCTTGCAACTGCAAATGCCCGCGCACCACGCCGCCTTCCATGCTAATGCTGCCCGCTTGCACAGCAATGCCATCCGTAGCCAAGTCGGTCTGTTGCAACAACCGAACAGTTTCTGCCTGCAACAAAGGCTCGCCTTGTGTTTGGCCATGCAGTCGTGCATCCCATCGCACCTCTGTGTTGGGCAGCGCAAGCCCGCGTGTGGCATTTTGCACCTCACCAGTAATGGTCACCCATGCAACAAAGCGTGTTACCATCAACTGCCCTGTGCCGCCGTGGCTTTGGTTGAATTGCTCCACCAAAGCAACCACTTCTTCAAACCATGCGGGGGCATCTTGCTCTTGCTCCATCAAGGCAATCGCCTCTTCAAACCATGCGGGTTCAAATGTCAATGCGGTGACTACAAACGCCATTAAGATTCCAAAAATCGTCAGCAATATTGCGAATCGTTTAGCCAATTTCAAGAAGCCTCCTCCATCTTTGCTGTTTTCTACACGAGTATACCATACTTAATAGCACAATTGCAAGCATTAATGATAAGAGCACAAACACACGCACCCAGCAAAACTGAGTGCGTGTTTGTGATTATATGGGAATGATCACTTTTGTTTGCATTTCTTTGGTTGGCGTTGTTGCTGGGTCAGTCAGATAACAATCATAAAATGTGCCCGTGAATGCTAGGGAATGCTCTTGCATAAACGCAAACATTTTGCCGTAGGTTGTGTTGAGCGAGCGGTGCGAGCCTTGATGCATGGCCACCACCGCTTTGCCTGCGTGGGTTTGGCTCATACACAGACCGTCTTGTTCTGCCACCGCTTCAGCAACAGGGAAGCCAACTTCCACGTCAAACTTAGACCAGTCCTTGGCGCAGTTCAGGTAGGCGACATAGGGTGCTCCAGTTGGTTGCACGCCTAACTGCTCTAGATAGGCGCTGACCATGCTGATACCTGTTTTGATGACTTTATCTGATTTAGAATTAGTTGTGTGCGCTTTGTAAACAAGAGTCAACTCTGGTTTCAATTCCAAGATTTCGATTTCAATGTTCATTTTGACCTCCTAATTTGGGTTTGATTGGCAGCAGCAAGTCCAGCTGCATGGTGCATTCTTCAGCGTCTGGCGAATTGAACGTCTCAAAGTCGATACACTCCTCCAGCCATTGATGCGCATCGGTTGGCCGATACTGGTCGCTTTTTTCAGCCCAGTGATAGAGCTGTGTCCAGCGTTCGCCGATTTCGTTCATGTGGGTGGGGATAGAGGCGTATAGTCCGCCACCGAACTGTTTTTTCTCAAGAGGGGCGGGCACATCAAAGTCATCGGGAATGGTCACCCAAAGTTCGTAGCCATAAATCGGGTTGCCCTCGCTGGGGTTGGGGTTGTTGAAGCCGAATTGCCGAAAGCAGCTGCGCTGATGCAGGTTGTTTTCCCGCACAAATTTGTCGTGCACGGCAGCGCAGTCGTTCTCCGGCGTGGCACTTTCAGCCCGGTAGGCCGCCACGGTCATGGCGGGCAGGCGAACAATGCGCACGTTGTCGAGTTTCTTTGGCATGACGAAAATCCTTTCAGAGAGAAAAGATTTAAGGCGCGGCTTGTTGCTTTTTGCAATAGCTGGCAAAAGTGCTTGCAGCAGATCAGGCGTTTCGGTCAGCCGCTGACGCAATTCTTCCACCAGTTGCGCTAGGTCATTTAAGTCAGCGGATTCTTGACGCAAATGGCTTGCGTGGGCGCTGAGCGCTTGCACCGCTATTGCCACATCCTGCGACAAGAATATCCGCTCGATTTCGGCAATGGGCAATTGCAACGTGCGCAGCAGCACAATTTGCTGGATACGCCGCTCGTTTTCGCTGTCGTAATAACGATAGCCGTTGTCTGCACGTTCGCTGTGCAAAATGCCCATCTCTTCCCAATAACGCAGCGTTCGGTTGGATAAATCGAATTGTTTTGCTGCTTGACCAATGCGCAACATGGCCGCACCTCCTCTCTCTAAAATTGATTATAAACCATGCCGCGGCGGCAATGTCAAGCGTTTTTTTCAAAAAAATACCCCTCTCTCGAAAGCAAGGGGATGAACGTATTATTTAAGCCTTAACTTTCTCTTTCACCACTTTGTATACCAACACAGCCAGTGCCACGCCCACTAGGGGAGCCGCGATGAACACCCACAAATCCGTCAGCGCTTGCCCGCCAGCGAAAATCGCGGGGCCAATGCTGCGTGCAGGGTTAACCGACGTGCCCGTGAGCGGAATGCCCACAATGTGCACAAAGGTCAGCGAAAGACCAATGACGATGCCTGCCACGCTGCCTTTGTTTTTGTCGGCCGTTACGCCCAAAATCACCAGCACAAAGACGAAGGTGAGAATGACCTCCACCAAAAATGCGCCACCAATGCCGCCAGCACCCGCCACTGCATTGCTACCCAACGCACCGGTGTGGTCAATGCCTGCGATGTCGGACACCAAAAACAGCAGAGCCGCACCAACGATTGCACCCATGACCTGCGAAACCACATAGCCACAGAAATCCAGCAGCTTAATGCGTTTGTCCAGCAAAGCCGCCAACGAAACCGCCGGGTTGATGTGACAGCCCGATACGTTACCGATGACGTAAGCCATGGCGACAATGCTTAGACCGAAAGCCAGTGCCACTGCTAGGTGGCCAACGCCGGTTGCCGCGCCCAAAAACACTGCTGCGCCGCAGCCCATGAACACCAAAACCATGGTGCCAATCAGTTCCGCCACATACTTTTTGCCGTTTGCCTTCAACATAAAAACCTCCAGTAATAAAAATAACCTGCGCTGAGGCTCTCTCGCGCGTTACACAACTAATTCTTTGCAGTTACACAAGCTGTTATGCAAACGCGAGAAAGCCACACCGCAGGTGCTGGAGGCGCCACCCGGACTTGAACCGGGGAATAAAGGTTTTGCAGACCTCTGCCTTACCACTTGGCTATGGCGCCGAAAAAGATGAGGAGCTAGAATGCAGGTTAGGGCAATGGAGCGGATGACGAGGCTCGAACTCGCTACCTCCACCTTGGCAAGGTGGCGCTCTACCAGATGAGCTACATCCGCACTAACTTTCCTAAAATCCTACGTCCTAACTCCAAATATACGCAACCGCGCAAAAACTATGACCACGGTGGAGCGCCCGCGCGAGGGTGCTCCACCGCAGGGGTGGTGCCTCCGATCGGAATCGAACCAACGACACGCGGATTTTCAGTCCGCTGCTCTACCAACTGAGCTACAGAGGCGAATGCTTAGCAAAACTCGCTTATTATCGCGGGCAGCACACTCGCGCATTCAACAAAGTAAACGCGCGAGGGGTGCTAACCGCAGGTTTGGCGACCCAGAACGGGCTCGAACCGTCGACCTCCAGCGTGACAGGCTGGCGTTCTAACCAACTGAACTACTGGGCCACAAAAAGGGAAGGGTGCTACTGGTGGGAGCAGCAGGAGTCGAACCTGCGACCCCCTGCTTGTAAGGCAGGTGCTCTAACCAGCTGAGCTATGCTCCCAAAGCCAAAAACTATTATACACCAGCATTCGCCATTTGTCAATAGTTTTTTGGAAAAAATTTTAACTAGCGACTAAAAAACAAAAACAACAGCGTAGAGCCAAGCGTGAGCACAAAAAAGATGCCTGTGCCAACTTTGGTGTACTTCACCAGCTTGTCTTCAAACGAGCGGCCTTTGGTTTTGCCAAACAAATTGTCGGCCCCACCGGCGATAACACCGCTGAGCCCTTGCGACTTGCTTTCTTGCAGCATGATAAGAATAATGAGCGCAACAGAAAGTAAAATGATGCTGCACGCCAAAATAATTTGATACCAACTCATGTTGTCATCCTGTCTTTCTAGTATGTATCTGAAATGTTTGCACACATAATGCCAACGATTATTATATCACATCTTTTTGCAAAATGCAAGCCTTTTTTGAAATTTTTTACACGTTAAGTTTTTCCCCTTGACATGCCTGCCAAAATGCGTTACAATAGGATGAACGATTTTGTGCAAGGGAGAGTATTGAATGGCGATTTTAACCCCGGAAAAGCGCGAAACATTGCGCTACATTGGCCGCCACCCGGTGAGATGGTGGCGCGGGCGTGACCTGCCCAACGAACAAGTGCGGCCATGGGAACAAGGCATGCACGTAATTAACAGCGTAACCAATGCGTTTCGCAATGCGTTTTCGTGGGAACAAGGCTGGGTATTCACACAGTACTTCCGCATTCCACTTGCAGACAGCGCCATCGCCAACACCATCGTTGGTGTGTTTGATGCACTCAACGACCCCTTCGCCGGTGCCTTCATGGACACCAAAAACTTCAAGTTAAACACGCACCGATGGATAAATCGTCTTTCAGGCACGCTGGGGCCAATTTTGATTTTAATCCCCATGCTGGGCTTTGGCGGAATCAGCCACTGGCAACGTCTGACGATACTCATCATTTGCCGTTGCATTGCTGACTTTATTGGCACACCAGCCGGTGTTGCAGGCACAAAGCTTGTGGTGCATACCACCGATGACCCCGCACAACGCCGCAAGATAAACCTTGCCCAAGGGCTTGGCGAAACAATTCACGAAATGCTGGTGCCCCTTGGGGGGGCGCTCATTGGCCTGCGTTATGCGCTAGGTTTAAGCATGTATCAAATTCTGTTGATTGGCACCGCAATTTTCACCCTGCCCTCCATCCTTGGCAACTGGGGTCCCACCTTTATCATCCAACGCCTGCCCGACCATCAAAACCCCGTAGCCGAAGAATTCACGTTTAAATCAACCATGATTGGCGTTTGGGAAGCCTTTAAAATCACGCGGCACAACAAATACTTTTGGCTAGACAACATCCGTGCGTTGCTGGTGGCAGCTGTTCCCACCATTCCCGACCGCGACTTCTTTCGCTTTAGCGACCTTTTAAGAGTATTGCCGCCAGTCACAATAGGCGGTGCCGCCGTGCAAGCTGAAACCATTTTGTGGGCACGCGACAACATCGTGAGCATTCCTGTTAACTTCATTGTGCCGTTTTCATTGCCCATCATCAACAAGCTGGGCGGGCCGCGCAACACGCAAGTGCTGCACGAAAGCATTGGTCTGGTGGCCATTCTTGCTCGCGCATTGGTTGGCGTAAACACAGTTCCACGTTTCGGTTTTCACATGCTAATGGAGATGTGTCTGCGCACGTTTGGCCGCGTGGGCAACAGCGTGGCGCACCGCATCAACCAATTTGAGATGCTTGACTACGTGGAATGGAAAACCGGCCGCCGCACCGAAGGCGCAACCATGGCTGTGGAAGGCCTGAAAAACAAACTGATAACCAACCGCATCAACGACGTGACCGGCGCATTCTTTCAGCAGTTTGTGTTAGGTTTTGACCCCGAATTGGGCATCGTAGGGGAATATCACCCCGAAACCGGCTTGCCGCAACCTGGGCAAGGCCCAACTTATCTGCGGTGGATGCCCAGAATGTGGCTATGGATGCCTCTGCTCACAACAGCCATCGCCTTGCTGTCGCGCATTTTGTATAAATATCCCAACGCGCAGCGCGAGCAAGTTGAGGCCGACTTGGCCGAACGCCGCCGTCTGGCCGCAGAAGTAAAAGCACGCCTAGAAGACGAACGCGAGACTGTTGGCGTGGGTTTTGACGATTAACCAGCGAAATAGCAAAATAAAAAGAGCCACCCGTTTTGGGCGGCTCTTTTTTCGCTAGTGCACGGTTACCACACAGTTCGGAATGATGCCGGCATCCTCCACGGTGCCGCATGAACCCGATGCAGCAATTTGCTGCGGCGTATAGGTCTGCCAAAGCACACCGACTGACGATGTTGCGCCATTTGCGCGCACCGCGGTGATTGAAGTGGGCAACTCGGGTTCACAACCCACCGTAGTCGCAACAGCAACGTCCGGCAGCTCAACGATGGCCGATAATTCTGCATCATTGGTTGAAAAAGCAGGGGAGACGTAGCCTGCGCTTAATTCTGCGCTGCTTGAAGGCTTTGCCGTGCGCCGTGTTTGTGCCTGCTGCATCAAGCTTGCTGTGCTGTTTTGGTCGACGTGAATTGGACTAAGGCAATAAGTGAAGACATAGCTTTGCTTGGAGTATATGCGGTATTTCTCGTGCGTTTCTCCACTGAAGCCCCCGCTTGAGCCAACGCCCGCCTGAATCAAGTCAACGGACAGGTAAATTTGCAGATCCCAGCGCATATGGTGCGCACCCCGCCGATGAAGATGCATTCCGGCGGCACGAGCGTCTTGGCGTATTCGATAGTGTCAATAGTTCGCTGCCATTCGTAGGTAAACAGCGTGGTGATGTAGATACGATCCCACGCGGCTTGCAGGTCTGTTGTGCCCTTGGCGAAATGCACGAAGTCGCTTGTGATATGCCGAGAGTTTCATCAGCCCTAGTGGTGGGAATTTGGCAGTGTAAGCGGGTTCAAGTAAAAGTATGTTGATATGAAAAGCCTCCTTCAAAATGACGAAACAGCCACGCACGCGTGTAGCGGCATGGCTGTTTTCGGTTATATTCCTGCTACAATAAGATTGCGGTTTCACTCCGGTAGCCAACCGTGTGTGTGATCGCGTTTGTTGTTTAAGCCATAATAAGAGGGCAAGCGGTCTGACGATTATATCCCTGGAACTTTGTGTCCGTAAGATAAACAGTCAGCCGTCCTCTTGTTGCGGCGTTCGATTAGAGCAAGTAGTTCCGCCCTAAATCATGGGTGCGTCCGCGTTTTGCATACAGTAAGGGGGGCGGTTCACTAGACGCGATCGCAACAGATTCACTAAACGCGATGGGGAATTCATCTGACTCTGGTTGCGAATCGTCCATCGCCCAGTTGGGGTATATAGCATACACTTCGGGCAATGCTGCAATTTGCGCAACCATATTCGCTGACACACGCATGCCCAAACCGTTGAAAATCCCAGAATGCTCGCTGAAAATTTCTATTGCGGCATTGCTCGAGAATGTATCCATAAAATCCTTGCATACCGATTGCGCCTTGCAGCGTGCTAGTTAAGATGCTCCTCGCAAGTTCATCAGAAATTTCTTCAAATTCTAAGCTATCTGCTTCTAATTCTTGCGCAAGCCCATGTGCGGCTTCATATGCTTCATACTCTGAGCTCACTGCCGTGTCAACAGCGACAGGCATGATTGTCAAAGCCCCAACCGCCATGACAATTGCCAACAGTATTGCCAAATTTTTTCGCATTCTTGCTCTTAACATAAAATTTCTTTCTGCATCATGTTTCGCGCAAATTGTCCACCAGTTGCGTGCTTTCATGAATTTTGGGACTCGCGGTTTTATCTTGCATGACCTTTTATTCAAGAGTTCAAACAGGGGGCTTACGATATTTTACGCAATGCGGTAAAGAAGCGAGTGAGTGCCTTCTGTGGCCGTTACAATGCCTAACAAAGCACCAGCGCGAAACCTGCCGAATACTGCTAACCCCCACTGCGACTTTCCGGTCCACATATACCAAGCGAGCCACCCAAATCAGGCGGCTCGCTTGGTATTAAATTTTAGCATTTAATATGGTGCGGATGCCCTTATGGGATTTACTCCGAACACTAGTAATATCAACGTTTTACCGGCCGGACATTACAGCGTTTGCAGCTACGCACTCTTAATTATCCTAGGGAATAGTAATACCACAAGCCTGATTGTATATCAATACAGGCGTGTGCAATATTTTCTTGCCAAATTTGCTTTAGTGTGGTATACTATAATTAAAAGAAATCTATAATCACTGTGCAAGGAGGTAGCTTGTATGAATTATACGCTGATGCACAAGAACATTCCCGTTGCGGATTTAATTCTTGACGAGGAAAATGGATATATTGACAAAGTAGTGGCAACGCATGATGCCGCTCGCCTTCCGATTGGCACAACATGGATTACCGGCCCCGAAGCTGGATGTGCAAACCGAGGACAGCTCAATGACTGGTGGCGTGGGCGCACAATCCCCGCAAGCCGCGAAGGCTTTGAGCCCCTGCTGCTTGGCTTGGGGGTTCGCACGGCTGCTGCGCTTTCACAAAAGGCTTATGGCTTGAGTTTATCTGACCAGTATTGGGTTCGTCCCGAAAATCTTTCTCTGCAATGGAAAGACGTTAACTTTTTTGACAATGCATTTTCAAATGACATCGGGGAAATTTTATTTCGGGGCGGCTATATTGAGAATGACGCGGTTAATTTGATGTCGCCGGATAATACTTCTGATGGCTGGCTGCGCAAAAAGTGGGTGGTTTCTGATGGAAAACGACTTTTGATGAAAGGCGGCAGCGGTGACTATCAGCAAGAGCCATTCAACGAACTGGTTGCTTGCGCAGTCATGCGAAGGCTGGATATTCCTCATGTGCCGTACACACTGACAGTTCAAGATGAGCTACCATATAGCCTTTGCCAAACGTTTATTACACCCGAAACCGAATTGGTGCCCGCTTGGCGTGTTTTGCAAACACAAAAACAAGATGGCAAACGCTCAAGTTTTATGCATTTGCTGAATTGTTGCGACACACTGAGAATTCCCGATGCGCGTGCTGCCATTGAGAAAATGCTCGTTGTTGACTATTGCATCGCAAATACAGACCGGCATTATAACAACTTTGGCTTTGTTCGCAATGTGGACAGCCTAGAATGGCTTGGGCTGGCTCCTGTTTATGACAGCGGAACGTCAATGTGGCATCACACGCAATTTGTTGGACGTGAGCAGGAAAGCAAGCCGTTCAAGAAAACACATGCCGAGCAAATACAGCTGGTGCAAAATCTTGACTGGTTCAATGCAAAGCAACTTCATGATCTGCATGAAGAATGCGATGCGATTTTTGCGCAATCGCCATTCATCAGCAAGGAGCGCCGCGTGGCACTGCTGGATGCACTAACCCACAATATCGAGCTAGTTCGGCAATTGCAGCTGCAGAGAAAGCCGCTCTCAGCCCAACTTAAAGCTGGTGTTGAGAAAAGCAAGGCACAGTTTAGTGATTGTGCGAAAAACCCACAAAGATCACGCAATGATATGGAAAGATAGCAAAAGTCGCGAGTGCCCTTATGGGACTTAGCAACTCGCAATCGCAGTAATATCAAGAAAAAAGACCGCCGAACAGTCAAGTTCGACGGTTTTTTCAATGTAAGCATACAACGAAAAAGATGCACGCGTATCGCGTGCCGCTGAGTCAAAATATATGCGGTGGAGTACGCGAGGGTGCCCCACCACAGGTGTAAGCATCGTTTAGGTAATTGGTATACAAAAGTCCTATGCACAATGGCATAGGACATGGCGAAGCGGCTTTCGTTGCTGGTGCGGACAGCAGTTGACACCCTACATCATGAGTTTAAATTGTTCAAAAAACCAATCGTCGCTGTGCATTCTTTTTTCACGATACAGTTCGCGTTTGCTCTTGATATTCTCTGCGGAAAAAACCTGCGGGAACAGCTGCCGTGCCATTGCTTTGGTTGCACCGGAAGCCTGAAGCATTGTCTTAATTTGCTCCACGCGTTTGTCGCTGTAATGGCACATGGCAAGATATAAAAAATTGTGCATGACATCTTCATTATGAATGGGATAAGGTGCCGCGGGGCGAAAAAAATGCTTGACACAGGTGTGTGGCGTTGCCTTGAGCGTGAAGCCAAACGTCCACAGCTTGATGGAGATTTCCTCCTCATCCCAACCATAGCTGCGAAATGCCGGTTCATATCCGCCTGTTGCCTCAAACGCCGCGCGTGTGAGCGCAAAGCATCCGCCGCACAACACAGGCACCTCCACTGCCGTTTGCTGCGGTGCAAGCCAGCGCGGCTGAAACAACGACAACATGGTTTTTCCGCACATGCCTGCAGCAACCACGCCAGACCTTGCGCTGTCTAAACTATTCAAGCGTTTTCGCGGCAATGGGTCTTCGTGCATGTCGGCCAATTGGGGGCAAACAGCATCTGCACCTTCCCGTATGGTCTGTGCCAAATGGTCAAGCCAGTGAGGAAGCACTGCAATGTGTGCGTCACAAATGACCAAAACATCGCCATTTGCATGGTTCATACCCAAGTTTCTGGCAGGGGCTAATCCGATGCCCTGCGTGCGAAGCAACGTGACAGCATATGGTGGATGGTTGCCACGCAAAAAATCACAGCTCCCATCCTGTGAACCATCATCCACAATAATCACTTCATAGGAAACATCACACGTTGCTGCAAAAATAGAATCTAGCGTTTGGCGCAGCAAATTGCCTTCGTTTTTGCTGGCAATCACAATTGACATCAGCATATTGCATGCTCCTTTTATCAAAGTTGAGTGGTTGACGAAATTGGAGGCGCTTGCACACATTGACAGGGTTCCACAGGTCCGCAATCCACAAACGCAGCCAATTTTTTTGTGGCAGCATCGCCGGCCAAGCTAATTGAACCATGAATGGTGCCCGAAGGAACAACGATGACATTACCGCTAATGTGCGGCCACCACCACTCGTGATGCATAAAATCCAAATCAACAAACAAGCGCATATCTTCTGAGGGGGGGAACCCCTCAACAGTAAGCTCTGCAAACAAATAAGAAGATTGCGTGGAAAATGTGTCGTCAATTAAGGCCAATTCAATACTAACCGGAAAAGCCACGGATAATGTGGTGGTTGACCATTGCGAAGAGACATCCAATAGGGTGAAACCGGGCAGCACGTCAATGCCAACCACGGCAACCGCCTGTGCTTCTTGTGCGGAAAAAGGGATGATGCCTGCTTGAAATGAACTTAGCTCATGGGATAATTCGCATACTTTACTAACGGGGCAGATAGCCGCTTTTTTTGTGGGCAAGTTGTGTTGTTGTGCGTTTCTTTCAACATGTTCAATCACCGGCAAGCGTTTTGCTTGCGCGTCCGTAATCAACAGTTTGCAGGAAATTGTATAGGAAAAGCTTAATTGATTATCCAATAGCGCTACGTCTTCTAGGCTTGCTTCTTCCATGCAGCAATTATATTTGCATTCTATATCTTCGGGTGTTGAGAAAGCAGCAGATTCTATTGGCATAAAAATTGTTACGAATTTGCTGCGTGTTTGGTGAAATCCATCCGTATAAACAACATGGATAAACACTTGAACAGAACCTGTCAGTGTCTGCATATTCCTTTGAACCTGAAATTCGAGCTCAGAAATAGCTTGTTGTATCCACACTACTTCCGCTGAAATGAAATGGTATGGCTCAGGTCCATCATTACGGTTAAAGACATTTTCTATGCGAGCAAACTCGGATTTGCTGATAGATTGTTCAAGAAAAACTTCATATCCCGGGGTACAGATAACATCAAGCATTGGTGGAGCAGGTGGACACGGGGGACATGGCGGACGGAAGCATTTGCATGGCGAACAACAGCATTTACAACAAGGGTTGCAGCAACAGCATCGGCCATGCGTATGATTATGACAAGGCATATTTTTTATTCTCCTTTTGTAACATGATTAACTAATATCAGCATATGGTGCGAAGTCTTAACGCGTGCAATTTGTGTGCTGTTGCCTTGCCGTTTTATTCAAAGAAGCAAAAAATATCCATAAAAGTCCAAAGACCCCTATGGATACTATTTATGGCGCGCCTGGAGGGATTCGAACCCCCGGCCTTCAGAATCGGAATCTGCTGCGATATCCAGCTTCGCCACAGGCGCACAACCTCATTATAACACATCGGTGGAAAAAATGCAAGCATAAATCTGTACAGTTGACATTTAGGGCTCGACAGCGGCGAGGCGTCGCACGTAAATCGTGCACTCACGTTCTTGGGTGCGTGATTTTTTATTGCCGAGAGACGTTGTTTGGCTAATCGAAAAATATTTAAAAAATCATTGACTTTTTCGGTCAACAATGATATAATGATAGCATAAACTGACCAAGTTAGTCAATGGAAGGGCGTTTTATGAGTAAATCAGTCAAACAAGCCGATCTCGAAAAATTCATGAAACTGGAAGAAGGCAAGCGCAACCGCATTATCAATGCAGCGATGAAAGAGTTCCGCTATGGCTACAAAAAGGCCTCGACGGACGCGATTGTGAAAGAAGCGGGCATCTCGAAGGGCCTGCTCTACCACTACTTTGGGTCGAAAGAGCAGCTATATATTTTTTTGGCGCGCTATGCGAACGACTTGATACACAGCGGCTATTACGAAATGCTCGACGAGGGGAACGCGGACATTCTGGAGGTGTTTTGGCAGGCGGCACTGCTGAAAAAAGACCTGATTAGTCAGCATCCCTACCTGCATGACTTCACCAACGGCGTGTATGTTCACATGGATGACGCGCCCGCCATGGAGGCCGAGTTGTTGGCGCAAGAAGCACAGGCTACGTACAACGAATTATACGCACTTTGCGAGCTGAACCTGTTTCGCGAAGACATTGATGCCGAGAAAGCCGTTGACATCATTGCGCTGACCATGGATAGCTTGATAGACGGCGAGCAGCATGATGATTACGAGCAATTTCTCGACAGCCTGCGTGGCTATTTGGAGATTTTCAGAACATGTTTCTATAAAAAGGAGGCGAAGGACAAGTGATTCAGTTATTCAAGCAAGCGCAGCTGGGCAAAAGCAAGATATTTTTGCTCATGCTATTCATTACGCTGCAAATGGGGGGCACGCTGCTGCTGCCCACACTCACGGCCAACATCATCAACTATGGCGTGATGGCCGAGGACATGGACTATGTGCTCAGCACCGGCGCGTTGATGCTGGGCGTGGCCATACTTACCGGGCTATTTTCCGTGCTGGGAACTTACTTCTCGGCCGAAATCGCAACACGCTTTGCCAAAAACACGCGCAAGCGACTATTTGCGCATACGCAAGAGCTTTCATATCAGGACCACAAAAAATTCAGCACATCATCGCTGATCACTCGCTCGACCAACGATATTGAACAGCTGCAAACAACGCTGAGCATGATATTCGAGATGCTTGTTCCCGCGCCGTTTGTCATACTCATTGGCATGGTGCTGGCGTTCATGCGCGACTGGACGATGGCGCTGATTCTCATCGTCAGCTCCATTGTGTTTTTGGCTGTGCTTGGGGTGATAGCCCCCAAAGTCTTTCCGTTGTTCAACAAAGTGCAGCTGGGGCTGGACAAAATGAACGGCGTGGTTGCGCAGTATATTTCGGGCATTCGTGTGGTGCGTGCATTCAATCGCACCAAGCTCGAAAGCGAGCGCATGGACACCGCCTTCAAAGATTTCGCGAAAGTTAACATTCGCATTAATCGCTTGTTTGCTTCATTGATGCCGCTGATTATGCTGGGAATGTCGCTTGCGATTGTTGCCATTGTGTGGTTTGGTTCCATGCGCATCAACACCGGCAACATGCAGCTGGGCGACGTGATGGCCATCATCGAATACTCAATGAACATCCTCATGTATCTCATCATGGCCGTGTTTGCGGTGATTTACATCCCCCGCGCCAAAGTTTGCGCCGAGCGTATTCACGAAGTGCTTAACCACAAGCCGGAAATCCGCGACGGTGAAGGGCAGATTAAAGCCAACGCAAAACTCAATCTTGAGTTTAAGAACGTGACGTTTCGCTATCAAGACGCCGAAAATGCCGTGCTGAAGAACTTGAACTTCAGCTGCGAAGAAGGCACAACCACGGCAATCATCGGCGGCACGGGCAGTGGTAAGAGCACAGTCGCGCGGCTCATTCCCCGCTTGATTGACGCCACCAGCGGTGCGATTTTGCTCAATGGCACCAACATCAAAGATCTGCCGCAGGAGGAAACTCGCCGCCGCGTCGGCTTTGTGCCGCAAAAGGCATTTCTGTTCAGCGGCACCATTGCGGATAACCTGCGCCACGGCAACCCAAACGCCACGCTGCGAGACATGAAACGCGCCGCCATCACCGCGCAAAGTGATGATTTTATCATGGAAAAACCGGGCGGTTACGAGGCTGTTGTGTCGCAGGGCGGCAAGAACTTGTCGGGCGGGCAGCGGCAACGTATGTCGATTGCACGCATGCTGATTAAAAAGCCGGATGTGTATGTCTTCGACGACAGCTTTTCCGCATTGGACTTCAAAACTGATGCTGCGCTGCGCCGCGCACTGAAAGAAGTGACGCAACAGTCCATTGTAATTAATATAGCGCAACGCATCAGCACCATTCGCGATGCCGACCAGATTATCGTGCTTGACGAAGGTAAAATCATGGGCAAGGGCACGCATGACGAGCTCATGCAAACCTGCGAAGTCTATGTTGAAATCGCACGTTCACAACTAAGCGAGGAGGAACTTGCCACATGAATGAAGATAACAAAACTTATGATGTCAAGGACGGCGGCGGCAGTGGTATGAGCATCGATAAGGCGCAAAACAGCGGCAAAACGCTCAAGCGCTTAGTGCAAGCGTTGAAACCACAGAGCTGGCAGCTGGCAATTGCGTTCTTCTTCGCCATTGCGGGTGTGCTGCTGAACCTTTGGGCACCACAGATTTTCGCCGATGCCATCAACGTGGTGTTTGCGGGCATCATCGGTGATAACATCAACATGGGCGCGCTGGGCGAGTATGTTTTGCTGCTGAGCGGCATCTATGTGGTGTCAGCCATTTTCACCTATTATCAAGAATATATCATGGCTGAGGTGGGGCAAAAGCTCACGCTGCGCCTGCGCGAACAAGTTAGTGCAAAGCTTGCGCGTGTGCCGTTGCGCTTCTATGACACGCACAAAAAAGGTGAAATTCTCAGCCGTGTGACGAACGACCTCGAACGCCTCAACGAGATTATTAAAGACGCGATCATGCGCCTGTTTACCTCAGGCATCACCATTATTGGCGCGATTATTCTCATGTTCCGCATCAACTGGATTTTGACTTCGATTGCCATCGGTGCGATTTTCATGGGACTTGTTATCACCATGATTGTGAGTATCAAAAGCCAAGAACTCTTCACCGCGCGGCAAAAATCGCTGGGGATTTTCAACACCCGCATTGAAGAAAGCTTCAGCGGCCAAGTGGAGATTAAAGCCTTCACGCTGGAACAAAAAGTGGCCAAAAGCACCAACGAAGCAATTGACCAGCTTTACGAAGACGACAAAAAAGCGCAGTTCATCATGTTTGCCATCATGCCTATCATCCGCCTGTTCAACCAACTTGGCTATGTCGTCATCGCAGGCCTCGGCGCGATGTTCGTGATTCAAGGGCGTTTCTCCATCGGGCAAATCATGTCATTTTTCCAGTACGTGCAAATGTCGCAAGAGCCGCTGACCGAAGCAAGCTTTGTGCTCAATAGCCTGCAGTCCGCTATTGCCTCAGCCGAGCGCGTGTTTGAAATCCTTGACGAAGAGGAAGATGTGCCCAACGTGGCCGCGCCGCGCACGCTCAAGCAACCCAAGGGCGACATCGCCTTTGAGAATGTGCAGTTTGGCTACACCAAGCAGCTGCTGATGGACGGCGTGAACTTTGAGGCCAAAGCTGGGCAGAAAATCGCCATTGTGGGGCCAACCGGCGCGGGCAAGACCACACTTGTGAACCTGCTGATGCGCTTTTATGAAATCAGCGGCGGCACCATTAAAATCGACGGCGTGGACATCAACACCATGGATCGCGAATACCTGCGCAGCCTGTTTGGCATGGTGCTGCAAGACAGCTGGGTATTTGACGGCACGATTAGCCAAAACATCGCCTATGGCCGCCACCGTGCCTCGCAAAGCGACGTGGTGAAAGCCGCGCGCATGGCACGTGCAGACTACTTCATTCGCACCTTGCCGCAGGGCTACAACACCGTGTTCAACGACGAAAACGCAAGCTTGTCGCAGGGCGAAAAGCAGCTGTTGTGTATTGCGCGCTGCATTGTTGCGAATCCCACGTTCTTGCTTCTGGACGAAGCGACTTCGAGCGTAGACACCCGCACCGAGCTGCACATCCAGCAGGCCATGGATAACCTGATGAAAGGCCGCACGAGCTTCATCATCGCGCACCGCTTGAGCACCATCAAAAACGCTGATATAATATTGGTGATGGACCAGGGCAATATCGTGGAAACCGGCAGCCATGACGAACTGCTCAACAGCGGGGGCATGTATAGCGACATTTACAACAGCCAATTTGCGGCTTAAATTATCAGGAGGAAAAAACATCATGTTTCAAATCGACCTAAAAAGCCGCAAGGCGGTTTATGACCAGATAGTTGACAATTTCAAGCGCTTGATTGAAAAGGGCGCGCTGAATCCCGGCGAGGATTTGCCCGCACCCCGCGCCATGGCAAAAACCCTCATTGTCAACCCACATACCATCCAAAAGGCCTATCTTGAACTGGAAAACCAAGGTTACTTCTACACCGAAGATGGGCAAGACTGGGCTATTGCCACCGATGAGTCCAACAAAGAAAAAATGGAACGCAAAGATGATGTGTCGGCACTGTATGGCCGCCTGCATGCGGACATTCAAGAGCTTATCGCTCGTGGCGAGCTGCGCGAAGACATCGGCAAGCTTATTGGCATGGGCGAGCAAGCGTATATTACGCTGGAAGACGTAAACAAGAATTTCAATGGCGTGCAAGCCCTCAACGCGCTGAAGATGAACGTGAAAAAAGGCTCAATTTATGGCTTGGTTGGCACCAATGGCTCTGGCAAAACAACCACGCTCAAACACCTTGCAGGCATTTACTATCCCGACGCAGGCACCATTCGCGTGGACGGCCTTGCCGCCTATGACAACGCGCATGGGAAAACCGTTGGCTATATGCAAGAAGATCTTTACTTCTTGCCCGACTACACCATGAAGATGTTCCATGGATTCTTTAAAGACAAGCACAAGAAAACTTGGAATGAAGATAGATATCAGGAGATGATGGCACTGTTTGGGCTGAGCGACACACAAACCGTGTGCACATTCTCACGTGGGATGCAAAAGCAGGCTGGGTTCATTTTCGCTATTTCTGCCATGCCGGACGTGCTGCTGCTGGACGAAACCATCGACGGGCTTGACCCCATTGTGCGCAAACAGGCGCTGAAGTATATCATCGAAGATGTGGCTGAGCGCGAAATGACCGTGGTGCTTACTTCGCACAACATGCGTGAACTCGATGGCATTTGCGACACCATCGGCATTATTAAGGCTGGGCGCATGGTGATTGAGCGCGACTTGGGCGATCTGCGCACCAACGTGCACAAAATCCAAGTTGCCTTCCCGCCGGACTTTTTGCTCAACAACTTCCCCTATGACAGCTTGGACGTGCTGCACATGGAAGAACTCGGCAGCACCGACCTGCTGGTGGTGCGCGGCAAAGAAGATGAAATCGCCAAGCACATTCAGCAGTTTGCTCCACTTGTTTACGACCATCTGCCCATGACCTTAGAGGAAATCTTTATCTTTGAAACGGAGGACGAAATTGATGATTAGTTCTGCTTTAATGAAAGAGCAACTCAAACGGTTTTGGCCGTTTATGTTGTTTTCCGCTCTTGCATACACGCTGTTTGTGGCGCTTCCCGTGCTGGTGCAACACATGACGCCTGCCATCGCGGACCTATTTGCCATGCGCAACACCAACATGCTTGCCCTCACCGTTGCGGTGCCATTTGTGATTACCCTCTTGCTGTTTTCGTTCTTGTTCAAACCCCGCGCAACCGAAGCGTTCTATGCGTTCACCAGCAGCAAAAATCAGCTGTTTTGGACCAACGCTGCAGCAGGCTTTGTCCTCATTGCCGTGCCCTTGGCACTCAGCAGCTTGTTGCTGCTGGTTGATGGCACCTTTGCTGCCACCAGTGCATTTTTTCTGCGCGTGCTGGTGTCACAGGTGTTCATGTACGCGTTGTTTTTGTTCGGCGCAAGTCTTAGCGGCAACTGGGTGGTCACAACATTCATTGCGGGGTTGCTCACGGCGGCACCGTTGCTGCTGCACCGCCTTGGCCTGCTCATCGGCGAATTCTATGTGACCGGCTATGCTCCCGTGAATCCCATGCAGCCCATGACGCTGTTGAGTTATTTCAACCCACTGGCTTGGCAATTCAACTGGAACCGCCTTGCTCAGCCGATATACTATCTCATCTATCTAGGCATTGCACTTGTTTTGCTGGGCCTCGCAAGCACATGTTTCGCGGCCCGCAAGATAGAAAAAGCCGAAAACACCATTGTGTTCTCGACGTTCAAAAATGTGATGATTTTCCTGTTGTCTATCGTGGGCATGATTGCCATGGGCGGACTCATGATTAACCTATTCACCGGGCGCTGGTTCCTCTATTACGGCTTTGTGTTGGGCTTTGCCATTGCCTTTTGCGTGCTACAAATCATCTTTGAGAAGAATTTCAACATCAAAAACAAAGTCAAGCAAATCATGCCCTTGGCTGGCGTAATTGCCGTGTTGTATGGCATCATGCTGTTGGTGACGATGTTTGGCATGCGTGGCTTTGTGCAGTATGTGCCCAATCAAGCGAGAATTGCCTATGCATATGTGAATGAAAAGCGCGTTGAAGTTGCTGAGGCGGTTGAGATTCACGAAATCATTTTGGATGCCATTGACACCCGCAGCGACCTCACCCGCGACCAACGTCGTGATATGAGCGGCAGCGAACGCCGCGACCACAACAGTGACCGCCGTGATGTACGCAGCGACATGCGCGACACCCACTGGCAGGCCATCACCGGCGGCGGCAGGCAATTTGAAGAAGACGGCGGGCAGTGGCTAACCATCACCTATGTGATGCAAAATGGCGACCGCATGTATCGTCGCTATGCATTGAGTGTAGATTTCATGCTCAGCAGCGGCATTGCTGAACTGCTGGCCGATGAAGACGCCCTCACGCCTTACGAAGCA
The DNA here is from genome assembly GCA_009784445.1 of Oscillospiraceae bacterium. Lineage (GTDB taxonomy): Bacteria > Bacillota > Clostridia > Oscillospirales > Acutalibacteraceae > WRMQ01. The sequence continues at coordinate 25,276 of WRBQ01000011.1, read as the reverse complement.
TTGGCCAACCCCGGCGACATCACGGCCATCAACCTGCGCTTTGGCGGCGAATTCCCGATCGAGTTCACTCTAGATAACGCTGAAGAAATCGCAGCACTTGCAACAGTTCTGCGCCAAGACATCGCCGACGACGCAGCCTCGGGCTACGAAGTTATCGTGCGCATGGACATCGCGGGCTACGGCGCCGTGAATTTTGTACACGCCATTGGCGCACACATGGGCGCGATGATGGAGCAAATGATGTAGAATTGCAACCAGCGCCAAGGACGCATAGTAATAAAATAACGTGATTAAAGCCTGCAGCGTTGTGCATTGACGACGCTGTGGGTTTCATTGCAGCCCGCGCGAACAGCGCAATGAAGTTCGTGTTTTGCTCAATGGGCAAGGCAAGCAACTTGGCCGTGCTAAATCTGACGCCAGGATATTGCGGGCTGATCCAATAGGCAAATGTGTAGCCTGCTTTGGGTGCCGAGGCAACCGCGATGCCTGCTTCGTCTAGGGTTGCTCCGGCGGCAATATCCACATGCACTGGCGGCGCGGGAATCAACGTGCCATTGGCGCTGCCTACAAAAATAACAGTTAGCTTGGGCGTTGCACTGGCCCAAACCCAAGTGTTTGCTGCGCCATTGCTGCTGGTCATCAGGGCGGGGGAGGTGAAAAACAGCATGCCTTGTGGATTGTTCACCGTGCCGTTGGCAACGTTTTGCCACAGGCCAGCGAATGGCGCGTCAGATGGCACCGGCGGCAGACCGAGCCCCGATGCTCCCGGCGGCACTGTCCAGTTTGCGCCAAGCGTGATTTCCCGCAGGGCAGCTGTGCCCGTGAAGCTTTGCTGCATTTGTGCGGCGGATGCGTTGCGGGTGTCCCAGCTGCTTAAGTTCAAGCTGATGAGACCGGGCATATCCCGAAACATGCCGGACATGCCTTCGCCGCCCGCGGCCGCGGTGAGGCTGCCGGTGCTCCAATGGCTCAAGTCCAAGCTAGTGAGGGCACTTGCGCCGCGAAACATTTGCGCAAAGGTTGCCACATTGCCAGTATCGAAGTTTTCGATGCCAATGATGCGCTGCAAATGGCTTGCATCGCGGAACATGCTATCTAGGCGCACCGCGCTGTGTGTGTTTAACGTGCTTAAGTCTAGGATCACAAAATTTGTGTCGCGAAACATGCCGGTGAAACGCTGCACCGCGCTGGTATCCCAGTTTTCTAGGCCAATGATGCGCTGCAAACTAGTTGCGTCGCGGAACATGTTCGAAAGCCAACGTGTGTCGCTGAGGTTGATGTAATCTATGTTGTCTATTTCCACCAAATTGGGCAGATTGCGAAACAGCGAGGTAAGATTGAACGACCCAATGGTATCATTAGAGCTTGTGAAAACGATGCGCACAACTTGCAGCCGATAGTCTTCCCAAGGACTGTAGTTGGCGTATTGACCGGTGGAAGCCATGCCTTGCACAAGGCCACCGCCAACCTCCACCACGCCGCTGGCGGGGTCATCGTTTTGCCACCACCACGGCGCAAAGCGTGTATCGGGACCTACATAGCCAATTATGTTTGCCATCACAACTGCCTCACATTCATCGCATACTGATTCATTATATGATGTGAGCATGGTAATGTTGTGTGCGTCATCTACAATTCAACAAACGCAAGCGGATATAGCTTTGTGATGGGGTCTTGCGATTGGCTGTCCACAAACACGCCGCGGCCATCGCGCAGTAGCGCGGCCTCGTTTGCGCAAATGCTGCGCGCTAAAGCCTCGTTGGCATGTTGCAGCACCTGCTTGCGCCGTTTGTCATAACACTTGAGAAACTGCGGCATGCTTTGCCCTTTTGTCATGCTTAAAAAGTCGCACAGCATGTGGTCGCGCAGCAGGTCATCTTGCACGTTTGGCAGCGACTTAAAGTACGCATATAACTGCGCAGCGTAGTCTTCAAGTGCAGTAGCATGGTGAGGCGCGGCGCGGCCCATGCCGTGGAATAACTGAAGCGGGGATAGCTGCGAAGCCGCAAGCACATACTCCAGCGTGCACAAAAACCTGCTTTGATTGTAGGTGTGCTGCAGTGCATTTTCGGCGATTTTCAGCCAAGTTAGGTCGTCTTCGCTCATCCAAGGGCTGTGGATGATTTCGTAGGGCGGTTCGGCTGCATGCACCAAGCCAAGCTTTTGTGCTTGGCTGCGCAGTTCACTACCATGCAGCAGCTTTAAAACGCCAAGTTGCAGCTTGTGCGCCCTCAGCGCATAGGCACGATTAAAGCCCTGCTCAAATGTTGCGAGACTTTCCTGCGGCAAGCCGGCAATCAGGTCAACATGCACGTGAATATTGCCCGCTGCCACTAGGCGGCAGATGTTTTTTTCGGCCAGCGCAAGATTTGTTTTTCGCTGCACAGCAGCAAGCGTTGGTGCATGAAAACTTTGCAGTCCAATTTCCAGTTGAATGCGGCCCGATGCGGCTTGTGCGAGCAAGGCCAAGCTTTGCTCGTCCAGCAAGTCGGCTGCAACTTCAAAATGAAAGCAACAATTGCTGTCCAAGCTCAGCACATGCGCCCAAATGTCGCATGCCCGCTGTGCATTGGCGTTGAAAGTGCGATCCACAAACTTGATGGTGCGTGTGCCACTGTGCGCAAGCTTGGTGATTTGCGCTTTGGCCAAAGCAAGGGGCACGAACTCAAGCTTGCTGTTGCCGGACAAGCAATAGCTGCAACGAAATGGGCAGCCGCGCGAGGTTTCGATGTAAGCAATTCTGCCTGCGAGCGCATCGAAATATGCCGGGGAGTACGGGTCAATTTGCTGGTGATGTTCAGTGGGGGAGTCACCCGTTAAGGTATCCAGCAGTGCGGCAAAGCTGTGCTCGCCCGGGCCGCAAAGCACGTGGTCCGCGCCATGGTTGAGCCAGTGCTGCGCGTTGCAGGCGGCCTCGGGCCCGCCCAGCACGATGATCAAGTTCGGCAACTGGCTGCGCAGCTGTGCTATCAACTCCGGCAGCATGGCGGCGTTCCAGATATACGTGGAGATGCCCAGCACATCGGGTTGTTGTGCAAACACGCGCTGCGCAATTTCAGCACAGCTTTGGTTGATGGTGGCCTCTAGCACTTGCACGACATGAGTTTGCCGGGCATGCGCAGTAATCCCGCTTGCCACTGCCCAAACAGCAAGCGAGGAGTGCACGTATTTTGTGTTGATGGCAAGCAAAGTTACGTTCATGCTTTTATTATAGCAGATTTTTTGTGCATTGTAAAGCTTGCAATGCGGCGGCGAGTGTGATAAAATATAGAAGAACATGCAGAGGACGGAGAATTTGCACATGCCACCCAATATCATTATCATTAACCCCGACCAAATGCGCGCCGACGCTTTGGCGCACTTGGGCAATGCCGCTGCACACACCCCTGTGCTGGATGCTCTGGCGCAGCAGGGGGTGTCTTTTTCCAACGCGTTTTGCCAAAACCCGGTGTGCGTGCCCAGTCGCGCCAGCGTGTTCACGGGCTTGTATCCCCATGTGCATGGACACCGCACGATGAACCACCTGCTGCAGCCGCACGAGCAAAATCTTTATGGCGACATGAAGCAGGCTGGTTACCACACCATTGCTTGCACCCGAGGCGACTTAATGGCCGGGCAATTCCCCAAGTATCACAAGCAACTGGTAGACGAATTCATTAAAGTTAAGCGGCCACGCAAGCCCATTGCGCACATCAAACCTAGTGCCGATTATTCATTTCTAGACGGGATTATTCCCGACGAGCCAAACCTAGACGAACTGCTGGTGGAAGGCGCCATTCGCAGCATCAAAAACCGGCCGAAGAACAAGCCGTTTTTCATGTTCTTGGGGCTGTTTTATCCGCACCCGCCCTACCACGTGGAGCAAAAATACTACGATCTTATCGACAAAAGCAAACTGCCGCCGCGCATCCCCACACTGGATGATACTCAAGGCAAGCCCATCATGGAGCAAGCGCTGTGTGAAGCGCTTGGCGTGGGCCACTGGGATGAATCGCGCTTTGACGAACTGCGCACGATTTACCTAGCCATGTGCGCGAAGGTGGATGACTTCACAGGCCGCGTGCTGGATGCACTGAAAGCCGAGGGGATTTATGACGACACCGCGGTGCTGGTGTTCTCAGACCATGGGGACTACACCGGCGACTTCGGCCTAGTTGAAAAAACGCAAAACTGCTTTCCCGAGTGCCTCGTGCGCGTGCCGCTGCTAATTAAACCGCCCAGCAATCGGGCAGTAGACAGCGGTGTGAATGATAACCTCGTTGAGCTGCTTGACGTGTTTGCCACGGTGACTCAGCTGGGCGGTGCGCAGGTGCAGCGCAGCCATTTTTCGCGCAGTTTACTGCCCGCCATGGCCGATAAAACCTTGCTGCACCGCGAGTTCGTCACCTGCGAGGGCGGCCGTTTGCCCGGCGAAACGCATTGCAGCGAGGCCGAGCAAATCCAAGGCGAGTTCGACCGCTATGCGCCGCGGTTAAACCTGCAAGCGCGCAACAGCGGCGAACACACCAAGGCCGTGATGCTGCGCAATCAGCGCTATAAGTACATCCGCCGCCTGCAAGAGCAAGATGAGTTTTATGACTTGCAACAGGGCGAGCGCGTGAACGAAATCAACAACCCAAGCTATGCCGCGCAAGTGCAGACCATGCAGCAACAAATGCTCAATTGGCTCATCGAAACCTGCGATGTGGTGCCGCCCACACTTGACGAACGATTTCCCAAGCAAACGCTGTGGAACAACGCGGCGGCAAGCGGCGTGCCGCGCTTCGCTATCCGGCTGCTTACGGGCGTGCTGGGGCTGCTGGGGATTCCCGTTTCACGCTTCATGCGCTGGCTGCGCGGGAAGGCAAAGCGATGACCGATAACCTGTTTTTGCTGCTGAAACCCGCAGGCGGCAACTGCAATTTGCGCTGTCGCTATTGTTTTTATCGCGGCCACGGCACGCGTGAAATGATGACGCCCGACACCCTGCGTGTTGTGCTGACCAAGGCCCTAGCATACGCCGCGCAGCACTGTACTATCGCGTTTCAGGGCGGCGAACCCACCCTTGCGGGCCTTGATTTCTTCAAGCAAGCAGTAGAAATCGCCAAACAAAATAATCCAAATCATTGCAAGCTAACTTTTTTGCTGCAGACCAATGGCGTGCTCATTGACCAAGCGTGGTGTGATTTTTTGCGCAACGAGAATTTTCTCGTTGGCGTTTCGCTTGACGGCCCGCGCGCGCTGCACAACGCCAACCGCAGCCAGTTTGACCAAACTCTGCGTGCGCTTAAGCTGCTGCAAGCCAACGACGTTTCGGTGAACGTGCTAGCAGTGCTCACCAAGCAAAGCTGCCATCGCTATGCTGAAATTGACGCATTTTTTCGCAAGCTGGGCGTGAATTTCGTGCAGCACATTCCATGCTTAGAGCCCTATGGTCAGCCGCGCGGCAAACAGCCTTGGGCACTTGCATCCAAAGACTACGAAACCTACCTCAAGGCTGCATTTGACTGCTGGCATGAAGACATCTTGCGCGGCCAATATCGCCCGCATCGTTATTTTGATAATCTGCTGGGTCTGTTGCATGATCGCTCGCCCGAGGCCTGCGGCATGGCTGGGCAGTGCAGCTTGCAAATGGTGGTGGAGACCGACGGCAGCGTGTATCCCTGCGATTTCTATGTGCATGAAGATTATTGCTTGGGCAATTTGCGTGAAGATGGCATGCAGGCCATTGATCAACGCCGACGAGAGCTGCATTTTATTGAGCAAAGCGCACAGCAGCACCCAGATTGCTTGGCTTGCCCATGGCATCCGCTTTGTCGCGGTGGTTGCCGACGCGACCGTGATATATTCACCGCTCAGCTGGGCAAAAATGTATACTGTCAAGCCATGCAGGGCTTCTTTGCCTATGCTTGGCCAAGACTAGCAGCACTAAAGCACTTGACAACGCCCGCATAATCTGGTATAATACCCAATAGACGGAGGGCTACCGAAGTGGTCATAACGGGGCGGTCTTGAAAACCGTTAGGGCGAAAGCCCACGGGGGTTCGAATCCCTCGCCCTCCGCCACGCCTGCGGCGAGCACCCTCGCGCGCAGGCTTTTTGTTTTATCTAACGATGCGGCCCGCGACAGGGTTGCATCTTTTTTGTTCAATGCTTACATGCGAAAAGCCTTGACAGAGTTTAAGGCTTTTTTCTCGACAGTTAAGTTAGTTTTTTTAACGGAAAAGTTGTTAAAAAATCGCATACACAAATACCAACACCACATTTGATGTGGTAAAGAAAAACACTAAACCAAGCAGAACCATTATGATTAGTGCGGGAATCATTAGGTAGTGTTTGCTTGCTACAAACAAGGCCAGCAGTTTTTGCACGATATTAAAATAAGAAGTTTTCTCAGCCTGTGTTGGATTGATGTTTGGCATTGCGCAAAAAGTGCTGCACAATTTAGGCGGTGTTTCATTCCACTGAGCATAGCCCTGATTTTCTTGCTTGCGGCGCATGCCTAGCCCCACGGGCACAATCAGCAAGAAGTAAACCATAACCAACACCGCCGTAAAAATCACTCTGCCCATAAGCTTTCCCCATGCGCGAAAAGCTTTGCAGGGAAATTTAAGCAATGCAGGTGCGATTATAGCAAGCAAAAGCAGCACGCCACCAAGGCCTATTACACACAAAAGCATCATAGCCCATAGTCTAGACGTGACAGTTAGCCAAAGCAAAAAGCCCACCACAATTAAAATGAAACCAGCCATTAACCCAAAGATGATGTGGTTTTTCTCAAGCTCTTTTTCGTCGTTTTGTTTTTTGCGCTCAAGATATCTCACGTTGCTCCCTCCTTTGCTTTGATTTTTCAAACAAACGATTGCCGATGACCACATAGTCCATGTTTGTGGCCATAAAACAACGATAAGCATCTTGCGCGCTATTGACAATGGGCTCACCGCGCACGTTAAACGATGTGTTCACCATCACACTGCAGCCCGTAAGATGTTTCAGCGCAACCAATACGCTATGTGAAAACGCGTTGCTTTCATCAACTGTTTGCACGCGCGCAGAATAATCCACATGTGTCACAGCGGGAATATCTGAGCGTGTTTGTTTGACTTTTTCGTATATATCCAATGCATCGCGGGCTGGATTAAATCTGCGTTCCTCTCGCACCGGGTAGGTAAATAACATATAAGGCGAATCGCCTTGCATGTCAAAATATTCTGCTGCATCATCACGCAGCACCATCGGCGCAAATGGGCGAAATCCCTCTCGCGCTTTGATTTTGACGTTGAGTTTATATTGCGTATCGGCATGCTGCGCATTGGCAAAAATCGAGCGATTACCCAACGCACGCGGCCCCCATTCTGCACGGCCGCGCGCCACACCAACCACTTTGTTTTGCGCAATCAACTCGGCCACTTTTCGTGCAAGGGTGTTTTCGTGCAGGGTCTCCCACTCACCGCCCAAAGCCTTTAATTCCACGTCATCTTCGGCGCTTTTTGAGCGAATCTCGCTGCCCAAAAAGGAGCCTTGCATATTATCGCTTGCTTTAGGGAGGCGACAATTATTATGTTGCTTGTGCCAAACAAAAAGCGCAGCACCCAGCGCGCCGCCTGCATCGCCTGCTGCTGGTTGCACCCAAACACGTTCGAAGCCGCTTTCGCGTTGCAGCAGGCCCATTGACACCACGTTCAATGCAACGCCGCCGGCCAGCACGAGATTCTTCTGCCCAGTTTGTGCGCGCACATGTTTAGCCATGGTCAACAAAATTTCATTGGTCACCATTTGAATACTGGCAGCGACATCCATAAAAAACTGAGTGATTTCGCTTTCTGGTTTGCGTGAAGGTTGACCAAACAATGCCTCAAATTCACGGTTGATGGTGCGCATGCCATGCGTATAGCTAAAATAGCGCTGATTCATCACAAACGAGCCATCCTCATGCATGCAAATCAGGTGCTGTTTGATCAAATCAACGAATCTTGGCTGTCCATAGGGCGCAAGACCCATGAGCTTGTATTCCCCGCTATTAATTTTGAAGCCGCAGTAATATGTGAACGCTGAGTAAAGCAGCCCCAATGAATTCGGATAGGTCATGTGTTGGTGCAGGGTGATGTTATTGCCGTCGCCCACGCCACACACCACAGTTGACCATTCGCCCACACCGTCTACGGTAAGTATGGCCGCTTGTGCAAACGGCGAGGGGTAAAATGCACTGGCTGCGTGCGACTGATGGTGGTCGCAAAACGTGATATTCTTACGCGGCAAGCCCAATTCGCGGGCAATGCCTTTTTGCAACCATAGATTTTGTGTGAGCCATTTTGGCATAGAATGCAAAAACGCCACTACACTTTTGGGCACCGTCCAGTGTTGTGATTGCAGCAGGCGCTCAAATTTCTTCAGCGGGTCTTCATAAAAAACAATTTCATCCACGTTTTCAATTGAAATATTACATGCCTGCAAACAGAAATCAATGGCATTGTGCGGAAATGAGGCATCGCTTTTTACGCGAGTAAAACGTTCCTCCTGAGCCGCAGCTACAATTTCACCGCCGCGCAAAATGGCCGCAGCAGAGTCATGATAATAAGCCGAAATACCCAACACGGTCGAATTTTTCTTCAAAAAAACATCTCCCTTTCGCCTTGGTTTTCGATGGTGAGGGTTAGCTGTGCGCCGGCATTATTCACTGTGGATGCGCGAATTAGCAACGACGTGACATAACGCTCGCAGCCTGCAAGCACGCCATTGCGTTCACGCAGGCGTTGTGGCCGCTGATCATCAAAACCTAAGTCCAGATTAAGCCCCAGTGTATAAACTTGCACGTTGCGCAGATTTTCTCCTTCAACCATGATTGATGACAGGCGCACCGGATGCCGAAAATTAAGCAACACATGCGGGCGGCGCATGAACCAAGTTAAAAAGCCGTTTGATGCATCACTTGCAGGAAATTCAATGGTATATTGCGCAACATCGACGCTTTGCTGCAGTACTTGGGGGCTCAGACTAAAGGGCAGCCAATCGCTAAATTCAATCGCAAGGCTATCCCGGTTGCGCGTGCCTCGTTCGCCCAAAATATGTGCATAGCTTTCGATCAAAATATCTGCCAAAAAGCGCCCCTGAAACCAAGAAGCAGCGGGGCCGTGGTGGTAATCGGTAATTGAAGCTTGCAACAAATTGCGCAAACGAGGATTCGCGCGAACGTAATCCACAAAGGCGTCTAATGGGCTATAAACCGGAATACCGGCACGCTCCCACACCGGAATAGTTCGCGACAAATTCACGTCCATCAAATCCATATACACCGAGCAAATAATCGGGAAAACTATTGTAGGGATATTGGCTTGCTGCGTCAACTGTGCCAATGGCTGCACAGCATGCTGCTCCCAGCGGTCAATATGTGGACTTTGGGTGAGCATGTTGATCCAAGCAAATGCCGTATAACCGCTTTCGGCATGATTAAAGCGATTTTCGTTGTGGCTAAAGCGCAAGGCAAGCATGCTATCCAATGCAATATAAAAACTTGGGAAAATATTACGAAATGCAGCAATGGGAAATCGGCTGCTGACGCGTTGAATGCTAACGGGCATGTGCATAGGCAAATGGTATTGCGGCATGGTGTCCAAGCTCACATCATCCATGTAATAGGCTATCACAATCAAATCTGGCGAAATGGTTTGCAATGCTGTGCTGTCTCGCAACCAACCAAGATGGTGGTCCGTTTGGGTGGAACCAAAACCCAAAACAAAAACGTCCACATCAAAACCTTGCCGGTGCAATTCGTCACGCATAATGTGATGGAAGGTTTGATTGAGATTGGGAACACCAACACCCCACGTAAAGGAATCACCAATCACCAAAATACGCGGCCGTTCTTTAGGCGGAATTTCATCGCGCCCACGAATGGCTACCAATGGAAAATCATACGCTTGCGTTCGGGTTTCCATCATCATTCTTGATAAGTGATAGTCCCGTGCTAGGCTTGGTGCCAAACCTAAGGAAAGATCTGCAATCATCAGCCCCAGAAACACCACGGCTAACGCCACAGACGTATACACTAGTGCACGCATGGGCAACACACGTACACCTTGGATATTAAATAGGGCTTTGTGAAAAACACTGTTTGGGTTGTTTTTACCTTGATGTGAAAAAAACAAAAGCATTGTTGATATAATCAATAGGACGGTAAAAATGACAACAGGCACCAAAATCAGCTTCTCCTTCGCATTTTTTTGGATATTATAGCATATTTTGACAAAAAGGTCAAGCCCGAATTGGCAATATTAAGGCAACTACTCTTGACATGCAATCAGGCATATGGTATAATGGTTTTTGGCATATCAGCTTTGCCCTGTACCGGATTATTGTTCAGGGCATCTTTTCAATAAAAACCCGCGATTTGCGGCTCAGGAGGATAAACATGCAAAACAAAAGAGTGATCACAGTGATTCCGGGCGACGGCATTGGCCCAGAATGCGTTGGCGCAGCGATGAAAATCATCGACGCTGCTGGCGTTAATATTGAATGGGAAGAACGTCACGCAGGCGAACGCGTGTTCAAACAGGGCATTCCGTCTGGCGTGCCTGCCGACACGATTGAGTCCATCAAGAAAAACCGCGTGGTGCTCAAGGGGCCGCTGGGCACACCCGTGGGCTTTGGCCAAAAAAGCGCCAACGTCACCCTGCGCAAGCTGTTTGAAACATACGCAAACATTCGCCCCGCACGCGAGTTCCCAGGTGTCACCACGCCCTACAGCGGCCGCGGCATTGACGTGGTTATCGTGCGCGAAAACGTGGAAGACCTATATGCCGGCATCGAACACATGCAAACCCCCGGCGTGGCACAATGCCTGAAGCTCATTTCACGCAAGGGCTGCGAAAAAATCGTGCGCACTGCTTTTGAGTTCGCACGTGCCGAAGGTCGCAAGTCGGTTGCCTGTGCCACCAAAGCCAATATTATGAAGATGACCGAGGGCTTGCTGAAAAAAACCTTCGAAGAAATCGCGCCGGAATACCCCGACATTGAATCCTGGCATGTGATTATTGATAATTGTGCACATCAATTGGTCAAAAAACCCGAACAGTATGACGTGATTGTTACGACAAACATGAACGGTGATATCATCAGCGACCTCACATCAGGCCTAGTTGGCGGCTTGGGTTTTGCGCCAACGGCGAACTTGGGCAACGACATCGCCATTTTCGAGGCCGTGCACGGCTCCGCGCCCAAATACGCCGGCAAAGATGTCATCAACCCCACGGCGGTCATTCTTTCCGCGGTAATGATGCTGCGGCACATTGGCGAGTTCGACGCTGCAACGCTCATCGAAAACGCAGTGATGGTGACCATTGAAGAGGGCAAAGCTGCCACTGGCGACGTGATTGGCTACGACAAAGGCGCCAAAACCAGCGAGTATACTCAAGCGATTATCGATAACCTCGGCCGCAAGCCAACCCAATGGCAAGCACGTGAGCATCAAGCCATTCAAATGCCGAATATTCCAGAAAATCCGGCATTCGTCATTCCCGAATCACGCCGCGTGATTGGCGCGGATATCTTCATCGAGTGGCCGCAGAATGCTGAGTCGCTTGGCCAAAGCTTGGACAGCATCGTGGAAGCCTCTGATTTCCGCTTGAAAATGATCTCCAACCGCGGCACGAAGGTTTATCCCATCGGCGACACCCAGCCTGACTGCGTCGACCATTGGCGCTGCCGCTTTGTGCTGCGCGACGCCACTGCTGGTGCATCGCCTGAGCAAGTGATGGCCTTACTTGCGCAAGTTGCCACCAAACATCAATGGATGCACGTAGAAAAATTGCTAGAAATCAACGGCGAACCCGGCTACACCATGGCCCAAGGCGAAGACTAATGTCGCTTCGCCACCTGCGGTGGGGCTCCGTCGCTTCGCTGTTTTCTCGGCTAGGTTGTGCGAAATCACAAATTTGCCCCTTGGCTATCCTCAAGGGGCTTTTTACTTTCAATCATGAGGAGAGAATATCATGTCTGTTCTAAATCAAAGTTTCATGCAAGGCTTCATCCGCATGTGCACCGATGGCTATGCCGCAGGCTGGCACGAGCGCAACGGCGGCAACGCGTCCTATCGCATTAAGCCCGAAGAAATCGCTGCCATTGCTCCGCAGCTCAACACAAGCGGTGCTTGGCTGCCCATTCATGCAAGCGTGCCGAACCTAGCAGGGGAGTTCTTTCTGTTCACCGGCACGGGCAAGTTCTTCCGCAATGTGGAGCTCAAGCCCGAAAGCTGCCTAGGCATTCTGGAAGTTGACGCAACTGGGGAGCAGTATCGCGTGATCTGGGGCTTTGCTGATGGCGGCGGCCCAACCTGCGAGCTGCCTACGCATTTGCTCAACCACCAAGTGAAAAAACTGGCCACAGACGGCAAGTTCCGCGTGGTGTATCACGGTCACCCGGTGAATATTATCGCGTTGACTTTTGTGCTGCCGCTTGACGCCCAAGTGTTTTCGCACGAGCTGTGGCAAATGATGACCGAATGCCCCATTATCTTCCCCGCAGGTGTGGGCGTGGTGCCGTGGATGCTGCCCGGCAAACCCGATGTGGGCATCGCCACCAGCAAGCTGATGGAAACCTATGACGCTGCCGTTTGGGCGCACCATGGCATCTTCTGCACCGGTGAGGATTTCGACACCACTTACGGTCTGCTGCATGTGATTGAGAAAGCCGCCGCCATCAAAGTGGCCACCATGAGCATGGCAGGGGAGCACAAGCGCCAAACCATCACACGCGAGGACTTTTTGTCAGTTGCGCGCGAATTTGGGCTAACGCTCAACGAAGACTTTTTGCGATGAGCATGATTTTTTCTTGACGTGGCGGCCCAGATATGGTATAATAGTGGGATAAAATGACGTGCGAAGGAGAAGCTTATGCCGTTCTATGAGAAATTCACCGGACGCAACCGCGACGATTATGTGACCCTTGAGGACCTGCAAAAGAATTATAAAATCACCGCACCAGACAATTATAACTACGCTTTTGACTGCTTAGACGAAATGGCCGCCGAAACGCCCGACCGCTTGGCCATGCTTTGGCTGGCCAACGACGGCGCCGAAATGCGCTTTACGTTTGAAGAAATGCGCCGACTTTCGGTGAAAGCCGCAAACTTTTTTCTGGCACAGGGCATTGGCAAAGGCGACATGGTGCTGCTGACCATGGCACGCGACTGGCGCTATTGGCCGGTGCTAATGGGCTTGCACCGCATGGGCGCGGTGGCCGTACCCGCCACATTTCAGTTAACAAAAAAGGACTTGGAATATCGCTGCAATGCCGCCAGCATTAAAATGCTAGTGACCACCCCGCGCTACGGCGTGTGCGAAGCGATGGAAGAAGCCCTGCCCGAGTGTCCCACCGTGGAAAAACTCGCGGTGTGGGGCGGCGCACGTGAAGGCTGGCTTGATTTTGACGCGGAGTTCGAAGCCGCACCTGAAACAGAAATCCCCCGCAACGCAGGTGGCGACGACATGATGCTCATGGCGTTTTCGTCTGGCACCACGGGCTACCCCAAAATGGTGGCGCACGACTATTACTACCCGCTGGGGCATATTATGACTGGCTGTTTTTGGCACCGCTGCGAAGAAGACGACCTGCACTTCACCATTAGCGACACCGGCTGGCTGAAAAGCCTGTGGGGCAAGATGTATGGCCAATGGATGGCAGGTGCGACCGTGTTTACTTACGACTTTGACCGTTTCATCGCCAGCGACATTTTGCAAAAGTTGCAGGATTACAAAATCCCGACTTTCTGCGCGCCACCCACGATGTACCGCTTCCTGATTAAAGAGGACTTGTCGGCCTATGACTTGTCGGCACTGCGCCACTGCACCACCGCCGGCGAGGCACTGAACCCCGAGGTCTACCGCGCATGGAAAGCCGGCACAGGTTGCAAAACCTTTGAGGGCTTTGGCCAAAGCGAAACCACCCTGTGCTGCTGGACGGGTTACCCTTGGATGCAGCCGCGGCTGGGCAGCATGGGCTTGCCCGTGCCCGGCTACCGCATGATCATCGCGGACGAAAACGGCAACGAATGCGCTCCCGGTGTCATTGGCGAAATCTGCATCCGCACTGACGAAGCTGGCGGCGGCAAACCCTGCGGCATGTTCTTGGGATACTACCGTGACGACGAAAAAACTGATCAAAACTGGAGTGATGGCCTATATCACACTGGCGACACTGCCCATTGCGACGAACTGGGCTTTTTCTGGTATGTTGGCCGCACGGATGACGTAATTAAATCCAGCGGCTATCGCATTGGCCCCTTTGAGGTTGAAAGCGTGCTGATGGAACACCCCGCCGTGACCGAATGTGCCGTCACCGGCGTGCCCGACGAAGCGCGCGGTTTTGCCGTGAAGGCCACCATCGTGCTCAGCAAAGGCTATGAGGGCACAGCAGAACTGACCCGCGAGCTGCAAAACCATGTGAAGAACACTACCGCGCCCTATAAATATCCGCGCGTGGTTGAATATGTTGAATCGCTGCCCAAAACCATTAGCGGCAAAATCCGCAGAGTTGAAATTCGTGAGAAGGACAATGCCAACTAGCCGCTCGGCGGCAACACTTACTCATGAATAGGGAGGTCTTTCTATGTCTAGAAAACCTGGGGTTTATGCCGTATTGGCGTCTGTGTGCATACAGATGACATTGGGCGTTGCATACATTTGGAGCTTGTTTCAAAACGGCATTGCCAACACACTGTTCGAAGGCAACCATGCCTCTGCACAGTTGACGTTTTCGCTGCTGCTGGCCACGCTAACCATTGGCGGAGCACTGGGCGGCAAACTGGGCATTCGCTATGGCACACGCCGCATTGTGTTCATTGGCGGGCTAATTCTTAGCTTGGGTTTTTTGGGCGCATCGTTTGTTCCGCCGCAAGCAGGCTGGCTGCTTTGGATCACCTATGGCATCATGGGCGGCATGGGCATGGGTTTCACCTATTCCACCACCATTGCCTGCGCACAAAAGTGGTATCCGCACCGCAAAGGCATGATCACCGGCATCATTGTGTCATCGCTGGGGCTGGGCGGGGTGATGTTCTCACCTGCAGCGCAGTGGCTGTTGCAGCTGTTTGGTGGCGTTGGCGCGGGCGAGCAATATACCTTTCGCGTGCTGGCCATTGTCTTCTTCACGGTGTGCACACTAGGTAGCTTCTTTTGCAAAAACCCACCTGAAGATTGGCGCTTGGAACAAGCTGCCGCAAAACCAAACGCTGTGCCTATCAAAAACTATACCCCCGTGCAAATGCTGAAAAGCATCAAATTTTATCTTTGCGTGGCCACCTTTGCTCTCGCTTGCATGGGCGGGCTGATGATGATTGGCTTCGTTAGCCCCATTTTGCAGGCGCATGGCTTTAACGCAGATATCGCAAGCTTTGGTGTGCTGGTGGTGAGCATGTTCAACGCCTTTGGCCGCCTAGGCTGGAGCTGGCTGAGCGACAAACTCGGCCGTGCAAACACCATTATGTTCATGCTGGGTGGCTCGGCTGTGCTTTCGCTGCTGGTTGGCGTGATTTCTGGCGGCGGCGTGTTTGTGCTGGTGGCGTTCATTGGACTGAGTTATGGCGGCGTATTGGGCACCTTCCCTGTGCTCACCGCAGATCTCTTTGGTCCCAAGCACATGGCCACCAACTATGGCTTTGTGCTGCTGGGTTTTGGTGCCGGCGCCATTGCCGCCGGGCAAATTAGCGGGCATTTTAACAATCTCGTGGTTCAACAAGGCGGTGACATCGGCTACATGTTCCCCGCATTCGTCATCGCTTCTGCCTGCGCAGTCACTGGCGTGGTGCTCATGTTCATCCTCAAAAAACGCCGCAAAATTGACATGCAAAAGCTTGCCGCCGAAGCGACGTAAGCGTTCTTTTTTGCCACCTGCGGTGGGAGCTCCTCGCTTCGCGACAACATCTTAAAGTTATATAAAAAACCCACTCTCTGCCTCGTAGAAGGTGGGTTTCTTATTACTTTATCCGCCCATTGCAACTGGAAATAACCTGACGGTGTCGCCGTCGCTGAGCGGCGCATCTTTAGGCACGGCAACGCCGTTGATGGCGAACAACCCAACTTCGTCAGCGGGGAATGCAAGAGCGGCTAGTACATCTTGCGCAGCGGCGGGGTGGGGGAGGTTGAGCTGCGCTTTGCCACCGGGCAGCCATGCACGCGCCCAGCTGCCCGCTGTGACAGTCACGTTCACGGCTGCACCTCGTCGACTAATTTGTTGAACTCGGCGATGATTTCATTGGCAGTGTTTTCGTCAAGCTTGCCGTAGGAGGTGGGCGTTTCGAAGAATCGCTTGGGGATTTTCACCTGCTGGTTATCATAACCCAGCGCACGTTTGATGCGCACTTTGGTGGCAAAAATGCGCCGCGCAATGTCATCAAGTTCATCGTCGCTCATGTCACGATCAACGGCAGCAAAGCATTTTTTCACGGTGTCGCGGTCATAAACCTTGCGGGCAAACAAGCAAATCACTAGGCTGTTGAGCATGCAGCGCTCCAGTTCTTCATCCAAGAGCTTTTTCGCCACCACGGTTGGTTCAATGGGTTCGCCGGGCTGCAAAGCTTGGTCGATGGAATAGCCCGCGTTGCATAAGTGCGAGTGCCGTGCCGACAAGACTACGCCCACCACACTGCCATAGCCGGTGTGGTAGCCGGGCATTTCGTTACCGCCCAGTTGCATGGCGAAATCCGCGCCACCGTAGATTTCGGCTACGTGTTTCACGCCTTTACCCAGCGCACGATAGAAATCATTTTCGGCCGAGGCAATGTAGCGCAGTGCCTGCCGCAGGCTATCTACATCGCCAAATTTCACGGGGATGAGGGTGTGTTCTTCCACGTTAATCAGCCCGCGGTCGAACATTTCGCAAGCCCAGCCCAGTGCTACGCCTGCGCTCATGGCATCGTGTCCGCAGACTTCCACTTCGTGAATCAGCGCAAGAATATCCTGCCGCTCTTTGAGATCCACAAAAGTGCCCAGCGCAAACAACAGCTCATAGTCATAGCTCACGCCGTGGGTTTCGTATTCGTAACCCTCGGCAAATGCGCGGCGATATTGCGCAATGTGAATGCAGCCCACCGGGCAGCCTACACAGGCTTGCTTACGCACCAGATCATTTTCGGCAAAAGCTTCGCCGCTGATCGTCGCCGCATCGTCCACGCGGGTGGTTTGCAGGTTGCGCGTGGGCAGCCCGCCAATGGCGTTGAGCGCCTCAATGTTAATCGGCGTGCCTTGGTCATGGTATTTGCTCATCACGCCGCCGGGCTTGTGTGCCGTGGCATATAGCTGGCGAAACACGCCGAAATATTGCTTAAAGTCGCGCACGGGCATGCTACGCTCACCCGAAATGTGAATGGCCTTAAGCAACTTGGAGCCAAACACAGCACCCAGCCCCAAGCGACCAAAATGGCGATAGCGATCAACGGTCACGCAGGCGTAAGCCACTTCGTTTTCGCCCGCTTGTCCAATGCGCACAATCGAGCGTTTCCCACGCGCATGTGGCTCATTGTCGCGGATATATCGCCCTGCATCGTCACGATTCGTGTTCCACAACGGGCGTGCATCACGGAATTTCACGCCGTGTTCGTCAATAGCAAGATAGAAAGGCTGTGTCGCGCGGCCGGTGATGACAAGCGCGTCATAACCAGCTTGCTGCATGGCAAAGGCCAGCCGACCACCGGCATAGCTTTCGCCCAACTCACCCGTCAGCGGCGACACAAACAGCGCCGCCGTTTTGGTAATCACCGGGAAAACCGTGCTCAGCGCACCCATGGCTAGGATCATCGGCTGCTCGGGCGCTAGGGGAGGGAGATCGGGCCGCATGTTTTCCTCAAGCAGTTTCACGCCAATGCCAACGCCGCCCAGATAGGGCATCAAATCCTCGCGTTCTTCCACGCGTGAGCTTTGCGCCGTCATGTCGATATAGAGCACGCGAATAAATTTTTCGTATATCATGTCGCTAATCCTCCACATCTTCCATCGCAAGGCAATTGTGCGGGCAAAAACGCGTGCACGCCCCGCAATGCCGACAGATAATCGGCGCGTTAACATCATCATCCCAGCGAATAACCTGCGCGGTGCATGCGTCCGCACATTGGCGGCAACTGATACACTTGTCTTCGTCCACGGTTACACCGCCACCCTTGCGTAGCAGCAGTGCGTCAGCCGGGCAGGCCTGCGCACACTTGGGCTCGCGGCATGCTTGGCACACCACGGCCACGAACTTTCCGCTCATGCCGCCGCGAGTTTGCACCGCAATTGCGCTGCGGCTGGTAGAGTGATTCTTGCGGTTCACCCCCGCGCACATCAACATGCAGCTGAAGCAGCCAATGCAACGCCCCATGCCCTCTGTTCTCAATACCTTTGCCATTGTAACCTCCTGGTTTTTCTTGTTCTTTTTTTGCAAAAAAAGAACCAAAAAAACTTATGCCGCTCCGCGGTGAATGGTTTATGATAATCCTAAGGTGTTGCCAAGGCCTCCCCCTTGGGGGAGGAAAGCACGTCGCAGGCGTGCAGGCGGGGGTGGTTGATGAAAGAACAAAAAACCTAGCCGCTTCGCGGTGGATTATTTGTGAAATCACAAAAAGCAAGCCCCGGCTCCCTCTGATAGAGGGAGCTCCCACCGCAGTGGATGAGGGAGGGGTGCGGAGCACAAAGCCCGACTATCATCTAGCGAAGAAATAAGCCTTGGGATGGCGGCACACGGGGCAGGTGTTCACTGCCTCGGCACCAACGTGCACATGACCACAGTTGCCGCATTCCCAAGCGGTGTTGGCGTCTTCGCTGGTGAAGACGGTGCCGTTTTTCACTTGCTCGGCCAGCTTGCGGTAGCGCATTTCGTGGTGTTTTTCAATGGCACCAACTTGGTCAAACAGCACGGCGATGGCTTCAAAGCCTTCTTCGCGGGCCTCTTTTGCCATGGTGGGATACATCTCGGCAGTTTCGTGGTGTTCACCTGCGGCGGCGGAGAGAAGGTTGTCCAGTGTGGTGCCGATTTCGCCGCCCTCTTGCAGCAGTTTAAACCAGATTTTCGCGTGCTCTTTTTCGTTGTTGGCAGTTGCCTCAAAAATTTGGGAAATTTCCACAAAGCCGTCTTTTTTGGCTTTGCTGGCAAAATAGGTGTACATATTGCGTGCTTGCGATTCACCCGCAAATGCGTCACGCAGGTTTTGCTCGGTCTTTGTTCCTTTGATGTTCATGCTGTTTCTCCTTAAAATTATATTGATAGTCCAATGACGAAAGCCGCAATGGCCGCCGCCACACAGTAAAACCCAAACAGATAAAACTTGCGTTTGCGAATCAGCAGCTTGATGACCGAAATGGCCAAAATGCCGCTGAGCGCCGCGGCCACAAAACCCACGGTCCAGTTCAGCGCGTGGAACTCAAGGCCATGCTGCACCGCCGAAACGCCCTCAAGCAGCCCCGCACCCAAAATCGCAGGAATGGACAAGATGAAAGCATAACGCACAGCGAAGTCTTTTTGCAGCCCAGCCACCGCGCCGCCGAAAATCGTGCTGCCACTGCGCGAAAGCCCCGGGAAAATCGCAATGCCCTGCATGATACCCACAATCCATGCACTTTTGTAGGGCGCCCTAGCTTGGTCAAACTGCGCACGCTTGGCGAACAGTTTATCCACGCTGAACATGAGTGCTGCGGTCACCAGCAAAAACGCCGCCACCACAAAGATGTTTTCCAGCACATGCGTGAAGTTGAGCAGACTGATGGCCATGCCCACTAGGCCCGCGGGAATCGTACCAATGATGACCATGAGCAAAAATCGGCGTTCCGGCGTGTTGAAGTGAAACTTGCCGCGGAAAACATCGCCTAGCAGCGCGAAAAATTCACGAATGAGCATCCAGATGTCACGCCAAAACATAATAAACACACTCACCAGTGTGGCAAAATGCAAAAACACAGTGAAAGTCAAATCGCCGCCGCCGTATTCACCGAACAGGTGATTGAATATCACCAAATGCCCGCTGGATGACACCGGCAGGAATTCTGTTAGCCCTTGCACCAAGCCTAAAATCAACGCTTGTGCCCAAGTCATAGCATCACTCTTTCTTGTTTCGTTTCAGTCCGATAGTCGCAAGCGGCAGGTTTGCGGCAATGGCCACAACGCCTAAGGCAATCATCACGCCATCAATATCGTCATCGCCAGGCGGGTAGCCAACAATCATGCCCACGGCCGCCGCAGCAGCCACCGCAATGGAAACAATGCGACACAGCATTATCACCATGCGATAACGCTCACCTTTGTATTCCCACGAAAGCAGCAGCCCCACCACGCTAATCAAAATCATCGAAAGCAGCATAAATTTATCGCTCCTCCACAGGTACGTAGTCCTGTGCGTCCATCACGCTTTGATAAGCCGGGCGGATGATTTTGTTTTGGTTAATGAGTTCCTCCAAGCGGTGCGCGCTCCAGCCCACAATGCGCGCAATGGCAAACAGGGGAGTATATAGCTCCTCGGGAATACGCAGCACGCGATACACGAAGCCCGAGTAAAAGTCTACATTTGGCGACACACCTTTGTAAATCTTGCGCTTTTCGGCAATGAGTTCGGGCGCAAGCCGCTCCACCATTTCGTAAAGATTAAACTCGGCATGCTCTTCTTTTTCGGCCGCCAATTGCATGGTGAACTGCTTAAATAAATCCGCGCGCGGGTCGCTGAGCGAATACACGGCATGCCCCATGCCATAAACTAGACCCTTGCCATCAAAGGCCTCTTTGTCTAGGAGTTTTTCCAAATAAGCACGCACTTGCGCTTCGCTGGTGGTGTCAGCCACGCTGGCCTTGAGGTCTTCCATCATCTGCACCACTTTAATGTTCGCGCCGCCGTGTTTGGGTCCTTTGAGGCTGCCCAGCGCCGCTGCAATTGTGGAGTACGTATCTGTGCCTGACGACGACACCACGTGTGTGGTAAATGAAGAATTGTTACCGCCGCCGTGTTCCATGTGCAGCACAAGGGCTAAGTCTAATATTTGCGCTTCAATGGGACTATATGCCATATCTGGCCGCAGCATACGCAAAATATTTTCGGCGGTGGAAAGGGCAGGGTCGGGCCGGTGGATGTATAAGCTGGACTCATTGTGCATGTGATTGTAACAATGGTAGCCATACACTGCCAGCAGGGGAAACACGCTTATTAACCGCAAGCTTTGCGCCAGCACATTGGGAATAGACGTATCGTCGGCTTCATCATCATACGCACCCAAAGTTAACACTGAGCGAGATAGCATGTTCATCATGTCGCGCCGGGGTGCTTTCATGATGACATCGCGCACAAAATTGATGGGCAACTGGCATTGCCCGCCCAGCAGTGCATTGAAATCACACAGCTCTGCAGCCGTGGGCAGCTCGCCAAACAGCAGCAGATAGGCGGTTTCTTCAAAGCCCAAGCGGCCGGCCTGCAAAAAGCCCGCGCACAAATCACGCACATCAATGCCGCGGTAGCGCAGTTCGCCCTCGCAGGGCACGCGTTTGCCATTGACTGTTTGCGCCGAGGTGATGGTAGACACTTTGGTTAAGCCTGTTAGCACGCCTTCGCCTTGCTTGTTGCGCAAGCCGGTGAAGACGTTGTTGTCTTGGTATTGTTGCGGGTCAATGCGGTTATGTTTCAGCGCCAGCGCGCTGAGGTGTTGCAAGTTTGAGGCGTCCATATAAAATGCCTCCTCCCATGATAGTTCACCTATTATACCACATTTATCTAGGCTTGTAAAGAGTTTGCGAAATTTTATACGCATGTTGCAAAAAAATCCACAGCTTGTTCACACAACCCACATTTTCCGCTTGACAAGCTGCCATATTATACGGTATAATGAATGTATTCACGATATGGAGGCGAAGTTATGCTACCAACCTTGTTGTTTCCGTTGTCGCGCATCATCACCGCGGTGATTGTGTTCTTCACCAGCATTTTCGGCGGCATGGGCTGGGATGTAGCCCTCAACCGGCTGCCGCCAAGTCTAGAGCCATTATCTTACCCCGTGTGGATTCACTCACACTGGATTTGGGAAAACGTTGGCTACTGCGAAACCATCAAAGACTGGGTGCATGATATGCAGGCAGCGGGCATCCCCGTGGCTGCCATTATCATCGACCGCCCATGGGAGGCCAGCACACACACCTGGACACAACGCCATCTGCCGCGCGAAGATTGCCGCACCGCGCGTGCCTTGCAGCGCAGCGAAACTGGTCTCAACGGCGAGCGCAGCATGCAGCGCGATGGCTACAACAATGTGGTAGACTCCGTTGGTTCTTACATTCCCTGCCCAGTGCGTTATTGCTGCTTTTTTGAGGAGTGGTATGCACAACATAACGGCGTGCCCAACGAAGGCCCGGGGTTCATTGAATACTTCAACGCCATGGGCATTGAAGTGCTTGCTTGGGGCACCGGCATGGTCAACACCAACTCGCCCAACCACTGGGGGCCCGTGCGCATTGGCACTGAAGCCGATGGCTTCACCGGCATCTATCAAGACCGCCTTGAATGGGCCGCCGAGCACAACTTCCCCATGGTCATTCCCTGCACCAGTTATTTCATGAACGAGGGCCAGCTGGTAAGCTGGTGGGGCAGCCACAGCAACTACACTTTCCGCACCTATGGTTCGCTGCTGGATTACACCAACCCCGCTGCTGTAGACTGGTGGGAAGATCAGCTAGACAACGTGCTGAACATGGGCTTGAGTGGCTGGAAAGTAGATGGCACTGACCCATACGTAGCCACGCTGCTGCCGGCCATCAACCACGAAGGACGGCTCATCGGCTGGCGTTCTTATAAGTACGCCGCCTACCGCCACTGGATTGATTATTCTTGGGAGAATTTCGGCGCCGTGGCCAAGGTGCGCGCCATTGACGACTATCCATTCCGTGCGGGCGTGCCGTTTCGCTTTGCCCCGCGTGAAGGCAACTTCCTAGCTTGGGCAGGCGACCAAGACAACGACTGGCGCGGCATGCGTGCGGCGCTCAACAACATTTTTGCGTCGTCCATGTTTAACTATGTCAATGTGGGCAGCGACATCGGCGGCTTCCGCGGCGGGCCATATGATAACCCTTGGGACGTGTTCATCCGTTGGGCACAACTGGGCGCATTCAGCACGCTAATGGAAATGGAAAGCACGCTGCGCGAAGTCCCGCGTGAGTTTCTTACCCCCGACGGCAACACGGAGCTTGCTATATACACCGAACACCGCCCCTTCCGCTTCAACGATTTCTACCCGCAGCTGCTGGCGGAGCATGACATTGACATCGTGGCCATTTACCGCGATTTCGCCATCATGCACACCAACTTGCAGCCCTACATCGCCAGCCAAGTCATGTTCAGCTACGAACGCCGCCAGCCCACCGTGCGCCCTGCCTTCGGCTACTATCAATATATGCTGGGCGACGAAATTTTCGTGGCACCCATCGTGCAGCAGGGCGATTACAGCGGGCACTACCGCCGCATTATCTTCCCTCGTGGCAGCAACTGGATTTATCTGTTTGACGAAACGCAAGTGTTCCGCGGCGGCAGCATGCACGTGCTACATTTCAGCTACGACGTCATGCCCGTGTTCATCCGCGAAGGCGCCATCATCCCACGTATCAATCTGCTTGATGTACCTGTGGGCGCACCGCTAGTGTTCTGCAACTACACCACCATTTATATCTACCCAGTGCAAGGCAGCAACCGCTTTGGTTTGTTTGAAGAAGGCCAGCGCGGTGCGATGATCAACTACACCATGACGCGCAACAACCTGCACATCACCATGGACCCCACCGAGCGCGACATCATCTTCCGCGTGTTTGACTTTTGCTCGCCACGTGCAATCACCTTGGACGACGGCACAGCACTGGCGGCGGCAAGCTCTCTTGATGACCTGCGCGCAACCGGGCTAGGCTACTACGTAGACAACGCAGGCAACTTGTGGATTGCCCACCAAGATGGCACAAGCGGCATCGGCATTAACGTGCGCTTTGTTTCTTGCGGCTGCTAACAGCAAAAATTTTATGGAGGTTAAGCTATGACTGAACTACAAGACCCTCCCGTGACCCAACAAGACGAATCTCTGAAGACAAGCTGGGCCACCAAAATCAATTATGGCATCGGCATCACCGGGCGGTCAGTGGCCAACGGTTTCACTGGCAGGCTGCCGTACTACACCACCACCATCATGGGCATGCACCATCAACACGTGGCCCCGCTGATGATTTTCGGCCAAGCCTTTGATGGCTTAAGCGACCTGATCATGGGCACGATTATCGACAACACGCGCAGCCGCTGGGGCAAGTTTCGCCCTTGGTGGGCGCTGGGCACCATGCTCAACGCCATTGCCACCGTGCTGCTGTTTGGTGTGCCCGCAACCATGGCTGCGAATCCCGCCGCTGCCACCACCGTGGCCTATGTTGCCATCATGTGGCTGATGTGGGACCTGACCTACACCTTGGTGGACGTGTCCTATTGGACGATGATACCCGCCCTTGCGCCAGCTGGCCAAGAGCGCAACATTGTGTCTACCATCCCGCGGGTGTTCAGCGGCGTGTTTGGCATTGCCACGGCCTTCAACATGAACCTCGTTAGCCTGCTGGGCGGCGGCGATTTCAACTATGCTCACGGTGACCACATGTTTGGCGGGTTTCGCTATTTCGCCATCGCCGCCAGCATCATTTACGTCATCACCTCGCTTTATGGCGCAATCACCACGCGTGAGCCGAACCCAGCATTGCGTATCGAAGGTGAAATTCGCCCGCGTGTGAATCCGCTGAAAGCCTTTGTGGCTGCGGCAAAAACCCTGTGGGGCAACAAACAGACCCTAGCCATTGTTGTGGTGATGATTCTGTTCAACCTTGGCCAAAACATGACCAACGGTGCCAGCATTTTCTTCTTCCGCCATGTGTCGGAATACACTGACAATGAATTTGGTGTGTTTAATCTGGCCATGGGCTTGGCCAGCGGCATTGGCATGTTCCTGTTCCCTGTTGCCACCAAGTATATCGGCCGCACACGGTTTTTCCGCATTGCCTTTTTGCTGCCGGTGCTGGGCTGCGCAGGCATGTTCCTGTTTAGCCAATCCATGCCGGGCGTGTTCATTCCGTTTTTGCTCAGCATGATTCTCGGCCACATCGGCTACGGCGTGATGGGCGTGATGCAAAACGTAACCTTGGCCGACACCGTGGACTATGGCGAGTGGAAAACCGGCCAACGCAACGAGGGCATTTTGTTCAGCACGCTCACCACGCTGAGCAAACTGGCCGGGCTGCTGGGCAACGCCGTGGCCATCACCACGCAATGGGTGATTCGCTTTGGCGGCGC
>WRBQ01000010.1 GCA_009784445.1 Oscillospiraceae bacterium | reverse complement strand
AGCGCCGGGTTTGGTGGCCAAAGTGCACACCTGCTTCCAGCAACTGTTTCATGGATACGACTGCCAAGTGATATTCCTCCTTATTTGTGTTGCCCCGCCACGCGCACAGGACGCGCGTGTGAGTATTTGCATAAACATGCACTATACAGTATAACACAAGGGAGGTGGGGTTGTCAAGGGATTTTTATAAAAAAGATTGAGCGGAATTTCTTCCGCCCGTGTAATGTCGCTCCGCGAACCTTCCGCAGTCCGCGCGACGCGGCCAGCTCCTTCCCGAGGAAGGAGCCAGGGGCTTGCCTCTTATGCTTTCATAAATAGTCCACCGCGAAGCGGCTGAAAGTTTTTTGGTTCTTTTTTTCAAAAAAGAACACGCATCCTCAAATCTGCACCACGGGAAATCGCTCCGGCATAGCATCGCGCAGTGTTTGCAGCACAAGGGAGTCTGGCCGCACATGGGCATGGTAGTACGCCGCATTGGCAGCCTCCATGCGGTGCACGGTGGAGGGGCTGCGCAGCAACTCGCGCAGGCGGCGAATGCATTCATCCACGCTGGTGAAGGCCACGTAATTCTGCCCGCGCGCAAAATTGCCCTGCGGTTCGTAGCGCAGCGGCTGAATCACCAGCGCGCGGCCGGCGGCGCAACACTCGGCCATTAGCCAGCTGTTGCTGCCGTGCAAACCTTGCGGAGCAATGCAAACATAATTCTCGCGCAGGCGACGCAGATGTGCCTCTTTCGTGCAAGCATCGGCGGACAACACTAAATCAGGCGCACAGTCTCGCGCATAAGCACTTGGCTCAAGGCCGCCAAAAAACCGCTCGCCGAACTCATCGCGGCAGGCCCGCAGAATATCAATGCGCAGCTGGTTATGCGCCTGAACTTCCTCCAGCAAGTTGCCGGGCGCACCGAGCATGTCGTTGGGATTGAGCAACTGGGTGACAAGCAAAGCTTTGTAGACCGGATAGCTATTATGCGAAACAAACTCGTTAGCCTGCCGCGCCGCGCTGGGCTGCGGCAGCTCGGCGTCGAAGAAATTCCCAGGGCAGGTGACGTGGAAATTCAAACCCAATGGCCGCAACTTAGTGCGGTTGCGCATGCCGCTGTGCTGCCGATGGTCATAGCTGCGGCGGAAGTAGCGCACCACACGGCTCAGCTGGGTGTCGAACAGCTCCGGCTGTTGTGCGCCGCCATAGCCATCCTCTAGGTCATAGGCCACCACCAAGCCGTCGTCAAACTGTGCCTCCAGCATAAAATTATGCCGATGCATGCCCTCGGCGTGGAAATTTCTCAGCCCTGCAAACTCCAGTTGCAGCAAGCCTCGCTGCTGCAATGTAGTGAAGCCTGCGCACAGCTGCGAAAGATGCGGGGCATAACTTCCCAGTTGAATGCGACAATTTGGAATCGCCATTGTCATGTCCTCCCGATAATTTCCAATTGTGTGATTCTGCCACCAAAATAAGCTGACATTCTTGCGTTTAGCCCTTGTTTTTCGCGCGCCAATGTGCTAGACTGATTCTTGCGCGGCAAAGCCGACGTGGACGTTAAAAAAGCAAAACATTTTGGCCGCTTTCTGTCTTTTGCGGTCAATGGTACATGTTTTAGGGGGATGCGTGCTTGCACGCAATGCTTTAGTCCCGCCGGTTTTCTGCACGACACGCAGCCTCTTGAAGGGGCTGCGTTTTTACGTCGCCCCTGTGGGGAGCAGGTCGCTTCGCTGTGTCCTACTCCAGCCTCAGCAAAATTAATGCTTCTTCTCATTAAAATATTTCTTATTATATAGATATGCAGGCGACTGCGGGCGTAATTTGCCAGCTTGCTCGTTGTGTGCTTCGGCGATGTCATGCTGCCCAAGGCGGTCATAGCAAACACATAGCTGCAAGTGCGGCAGGTAGCCATAGCATTCCTCTTGCACAAAGGCGCCGCTCGCGTCGTGCCGCGGACATTGCAGGGCAATTTTATACCACTGAATGGCAGGTTCATATTCACCTCTGGCAAAGTGGTGCTCACCCAGTTCGCAACAGACTTCCGCACGCGGGCTGTCGTACTCAAACGAACGCAGCAAGGCCAAACGCGCTTGATCCGCTTTGCCCAGCGCCGCAAGGCATTGCGCCATCACGCGGCAGGCATCGATGTTGTTTTCCAGCCAGCCCTTGCCCTCAACCAAAAACTGCGTAAACGCCTGCACGGCATCGTTATAACGCGCGTGATAGAACAGCTCGCGGGCATAGTAAAACGTTTCACGCGGATTTAACTCTACGCCGCGTTCAAGTAGATTTTCAAACAGACGCAGGTTGCGGTCGCTGTCAGCTTTCTCTTTGCGGCGGTGGGTGATGGCAATGGGGCTGTGCAGAATCTGCCCAAAGGGCGTGATGACCTCGTGCACCGCGCCCTGCCACGTGGCGCGAGGGTCACGGCGCATGATTCGCTCGCGGTAGTAGCTGAAGGTGGGGTTGCCCTGTTCGTCAAAGGCGATGTTGTATTTCATCATCACGGTGTCTACGCTAGGATTTAGGCTTTGCTTGAGCTGCAAAAATACCGCATGGTCATCCGGCAGAATGATGTCGTCTGCGTCCAGCCACATCAGATAGTCGCAGGTGCCCTTGCTGAAGGCAAAATTGCGCGCTGCGGCAAAGTGGTCAACCCAAGCAAAATCATAAACATGCGGTGTGAACTGCGCGGCGATTTCTTTCGTGCGGTCAGCACTGCCGGTGTCGATGATAATCAGTTCATCCCACAGCCCCTGTGCGCTGCTCAAGCAACGCGCCAAGACTTCTTCTTCGTTTTTCACAATCATACACAGGCTAATAGTGGGCATGGCAAACCTCCCGCAAGTTGGCGTTGTGTATGTATATGCGGGAGGCCGACGATATATTAATTTAGGCTTGCAATTTGCGACAGTATATTGTATACTATTGATGGTGCTACGCCCAGCGGCGGTTGCTTGCCCTTGCCCTCGAAAGGGGGTGAGAGCTTATGAATTTTGACTTTCTCGTGTACTTACTGGTTTTGTTGATTGTAGCCACGCGCTACCTCAGCTCCAGCGATGACCATAGAAAGAAGTAACCGCCCTCGTGCCTACAAACACGGGCGGTTATTTCTTGCAATATACAATTAGCATGCGAGGATGAGGAGCCAGCCAGTTGTTGCGTAGCACCAACCCTCGCTTTTATCATAACACAACTATTCGTTTTTGTCAAGGAGATTTTCATATGACCAAGCAAATCCGCATTGGCTGCATTGGCCTGAGCGCCCGCGGCACGGCCAACATGGGCGAAATGCTCAACATTCCCGGCGTGGTGGTGCCCGCCGTGTGCGATGCCTACCAAGACCGCGCCGAAGCAGGTGCAAAACTCGTGCACGAAAAAACCGGCGCCACGCCGAAAGTTTATCTCGACCACAAAGCCATGCTGGCCAGTGAACAGCTTGATGCCGTGCTGTGCTGCACCACGTGGATTACCCATGCGCGCATTGCCGTGGACTGCATGCGCGCAGGCTGCCATGTGGCCATTGAAGTGGGCGGCGCAGCCAGTGTGGAAGAATGCTGGCAAATGGTGCGCACCAGCGAAGACACAGGCAAGTTCTGCATGCTGCTTGAGAATTGTTGCTATGACCGCAAGGAAATGGCGCTGTTCAACATGGTGCGGCAGGGCGTGTTTGGCGAGGTCGTACACTGCGAGGGCGGCTATCGCCATGACCTGCGCGACGAAATCGCCTATGGCAAAGAGAACCGCCATGGCCGCTTGCCGAACTTTCTCGCCCGCAACGGCGAGCTTTACCCCACTCACCAGCTTGGGCCAATTGCTAAGCTGCTGCGCATCAACCGCGGCAACCAATTTCTCACGCTCACCAGTGTGGCCAGCAAAGCACGCGGTCTGCAAGAGTATATCCTGCGCGAAAAAGGGCCGGAGTACTACCTAGCCAATGCGCAGTTTGCCTGCGGCGACATCGTCACCACCACCATCAAATGCGCTGGCGGAGAGACGATTACTCTGGTGCATGATTGCAGCTTGCCACGCCCCTATAGCCGAAACTATGCGCTTTCGGGTACGCGGGCGTGCTACCGCGAAGCACCGTTCAACGATGCCATTTACATCGACGGCCGTTCACCCCACCACGAGTGGGAGCAGTTTGATAAGTACCTGCCCGAGTTTGAGCACCCACTGTGGAAGCAATATCAGAAAGACGGCGTACATTCGGGCGGCCATGGCGGCATGGATTATCTGGTGCTGTGCGCCTTTGCGGATGCTGCGCAGCGTGGCGAAAAACCGCCAATTGATGTCTACGACACCGCCGCGTGGATGGTCGTGACCTGCTTGAGTGAACAAAGCGTGGCCATGGGCGGCGCGCCTGTGCCTGTGCCGGACTTTACGAATGGCATGTGGGTTGATCGCGAGCCAGCATACGACGACAAGTTTTGCTTGGAGGAAGTGGTGTAGTGAATGAGCACGATTTAGCCTTCATCGCTGCGTTTGACGAGGCCATGCTCGCGGCAGGCTATGTTCGCTATAAACTGCACGACAACGCCTACTGGAACTCATTTATCGCGTACATCAAACCCGGTGCAAAAACCCCGAAAATCATCGCGCGTATTTGCCTGCATGATAATATCGTGTTGCGGGTGTACGCATCAGGCATCGACAAACGCAGGGCATATCTTGAAGCAGCCCCAGCGTTGATTCAACAACCCTTTATTGACGATAGCCACCATTGCAAGCCCTGCAAAGGCATGCGCATGACCAATGGCAAGTGCCGCTATCAGAAAACCTATACGCTGCATGGCAACGCGCACGTGAAATGCGCCGAGCAGAGTTTTTGCTACACCAATCTAGCAGCGAAAGACGCACAAGACTATGTGAACTTGGTGGCGGCGTTTTATCCCGTTAAGTAGCCCAACCGGCCATTGTAACTTTCGCCCGCCCATGATATAATCGTTGCAAAGGAGATGATATCATGACAAACAAGACCAACTTCGCGGCGTTCATCAAAGAAAAACGCAGCGCGCTTTCGCTCACGCAGGAGCAACTGGCCGACCGACTCGGCGTGCTGCCCACCACCGTGAGCAAATGGGAGCGCGGCATCACCTACCCGGACATCACCATCATTTCGGCCATTTGCAAGGCGCTCAACGTCAGCGAGCACGAGCTGATGACCGCCAGTGACCAAGCCTTCCTCACGCACTTTGACGGCAAGTTTTCACTGCGCACCCAAGGCGTGCTCGTGCGCGACGGCTGCGTGTTGCTGCACAGCGACACCCGATACGCCGATGACGGCTATGCCACACCAGGCGGACAGGTGCGCTTTGGCGAAACAGCCGCACAAGCTTTAGCGCGGCGATTCAAACAAGAAACCGGCTTTAACATCACCGTGGGCGAGCTCGCATGGACTGAAGAAAATTTCTACACTTGGCAAGGCAAAGCCATCCAACAAGTTGCGCTGATGTTTCACCTGCATATGCGCGAACCGCTGCCGCAGGAGGAATTTCCCGGCGCAGAGGATGCACCGCATTTGCGGTTCCATTGGGTGCCGCTGGAAAACCTAGACAGCATGATAGTCTACCCCGAAAACCTGCGCGAACTGCTGCGCGGCGACATGAAACACGTCGTGCGTATATCTACAGCCACACGTGCATAAACATAACCACAAAACCTGCAAGGAGAAAACCCATGCTCAAACACATCCCCCCCTGTCTTTCGCCCGAGCTGTTGAAAGTATTAGCCGAAATGGGCCACGGCGACGAAATCGTCCTCGCGGACGCAAACTTTCCTGCGGCGTCACTAGCCCAGCGCTTGGTGCGTGCCGACAACTGCAATATCCCCACGCTGCTAGACGCCATATTGATGTACTTCCCGCTAGACACCTTTGTGGATTGCCCCGTGGTGCTCATGGGCACTGGCGACCCCGACGTGCGCCCGCCCATCTGGCAGGAATATAGCAAGTGCATTTTGGGTCGCGACGGCGACCGTCCCGTGGCATTGCTGGAGCGTTACGAGTTCTACGAACGCGCCGCGCAGGCCTACGCCATTGTGGCCACCGGCGAAACCGAACTGTACGCCAACGTGATACTGAAAAAAGGCGTGGTGATTCACAACGCATAGCAAGAAATCCCCCTGCAACTCATGCGGGGGAATTTTTTTAAAAAAACGCTTGACTTTGACATCGTGTTAAGGCGTATAATAAAGTTGCAATCATGATTAGCACACAAAAACGAGGTGAGTTTTCTTGTTCAAAATCGGCGAATTTTCAAAGCTGGTGCGCGTGTCTGCCCGCATGCTGCGTTATTATGAGCAAAACGGTTTGCTCATGCCTGCGCAAATTGACCGCTTCACCGGGTATCGATTATATTCGGCGGCGCAAATGCCTTTGTTGTTACGCATTACCGCATTGCGTGACATGGGCTTTGGCGTGGACGAAATCAAAGCCCTGCTGCCGCAGTACGATAATCCTGCTGCAATGCAAGCGGCACTAAACAGCAAGCGCCTTCAACTGCAATCTGCCATCGCCGCCGAACAGGACAAGCTCGAAAAAATCGCCGCCATGTGCGGCACATTAGAGAAGGAGTCTACAACTATGGTTTATGAAGTGCAACTGAAATCCCTGCCTGCCGAACAAGTTTTGTCTTTGCGTGAAGTCGTTCCCACGCCGCAGGACGAACCCATCTTGTGGGAGAAGCTTGCCGCATTTGTGCAAACGCAGGGCATCAAAGCTCCCCCAGTTGGCTATTCAATCTACCACGACGACGGTTACAAAGAAACCGATGCAGACATTGAAATTGCGGTAAATGTTTCGGCCGCGGGCAAGAGTGAGGGCAACTTCCAGTTCAAGATGCTGCCTGCCATTGCACAATGCGCCACCGTGCAGTTTGCCGGGCCTTACACAGGCTTTAACGAGGCCTTCACCAAGCTGGCCAATTGGATTGAATCAAACGGCTACGAAATGGCCGCCGGGCCGCTGCGAGGCAAGGCCATTCGCTCCTATGCCAACGCGGCCTCCGAGGCCGACTTTCTCACAGAACTGCAAGTGCCGGTTGCGAAGAAATAGCCCAAAACACCCCCCTGTGCATTGCGCAGGGGGATTTTTTCGTCATGTTGCACAAACTTGAACTTTTTCACCAAAACCCCTTGACATTATATATATATAATGGGTGTACCTAATTTTTAAGGAGGTCACTTTAGATGAAGAAAATACTTAGCGTTGTTTTGGCGATGTTGATATTGGCAAGCGTGTTTGGGATTGCGGGCTTAGCAGAGTCGCATGACGGCCGCTGGATTGTTAGGGGATACGGTCAAGCCGAAGCGGGCGTTACCGCTCTGCGCGTTCGACAACACAATGGTTTTTATAATTCGGCTGTTTTTTTCTATCCTGGCGAAACCGTCACCATTGCAGCGCATCCATGGTCAATTGCCAACGGACAGCGCTTTACGCGCTGGGAATTCATGCAGTCAATTGGTTCGTTGCCGCACGAAAACCCCATCACAACTCCACTTGTGTTCGCGGATGGAACTAATGCGTCGAGCCTCATTTCCAGCTTTGTTATGCCAGAAAACCATCTATGGATAGTAGCCGTTCACGAAGATATCACCCCACAATGCCCACGGCATATGCTAACTGTGGTTGGCGGCACTGGCGGCGGCGAAATGGTTGCCGGACAAGAGGTGCGCATCGTCTCAAACCCCATCCCTACCGGGCAGCGTGTGCGCTGGGAGTCCAGTCATTATCTCGGCTATACCGTTCAATTTGAAGATGGGCGTTTGGATTTTGTGATGCCTAACCACGATATTACTGTGACGGCTGTGTTTGAGAGTATCTCATTAGGCGATGATCCCATTGGTTTTATCATGGGCGTTTTGCGCACGATCGTAAACTTCCTTGCGCGCATCTTCCCGTTCATCCCATGGCCTGAACTTTAAGACAACAAAGCCCCCTGCAATATCGCAGGGGGCATTTTTTGTTATTCACTGCGCAGCCGCTCCAGCAATTCCTGCACAAGCTCCACAATGCGAAAGCGCACGTCAAACTGCGGGTTGCTTTCCACCACGCGCATTTGGCCGTCACTGAGCACGGCGTCAAGCGTCAGGCTTTCGCGCGGCATGGCAGCAGGCAAGCACAACGGCGGGAACATCACGCACCACCAGTTTTCGCCAACGCTTTGGCCAATGTGCACCTGCACGGCTTGGTATCGCCCAGCCGGGAAAGTGAGCTGGCCATAGCTGCGGGTGTTGAAGAACGCCGTACCTACACTCACCCGCACGGGGTGATGCAACCCAAGTGCTTGCAGCGCCTGCTGTGCGGTTTGCTCGAGTTCTGCGCTGCGCAGAGCAACGGCTTGCTCGGCTTGCGTGATGTCGCCGCTGGCATAGAACAGCGCGTCACCTTGCGCCAGCAGAGCGTCACGTACATGCAGCTTGGCTTGCTGGTCAATGTCGCAGTTGGAGTTTGCAATCACGTGCAGGCGCAGCACCTCGCCGCGAATGCCCGCGCTGCGTGCGTGAAAACTCACTATGCTTGCTGCAAAGGCGATGGCCGCTACTGCTGCCACCACGCGCCAGATTTTCCTCGTCATATGTAGTACCGCCCTTTCTTGGCTTAGTACCAAGAGTATGGGCGGTGTTTTTGTGGGTTATACATGCGTAGGGAAAATATTTTCGCGCCTGCGGCGAGCAGCCGCTTCGCGATTCTTTCTTTATAGCTCCGGAAGCAAAAAAACAACCGCCCCTGAGCCTCACAAACTCGGGCGGTTACTTCATCGCAACTATTCTAGGCGAGGGTGAAGAAGCTAG
The DNA here is from genome assembly GCA_009784445.1 of Oscillospiraceae bacterium. Taxonomy (GTDB): domain Bacteria; phylum Bacillota; class Clostridia; order Oscillospirales; family Acutalibacteraceae; genus WRMQ01. The sequence continues at coordinate 47,059 of WRBQ01000010.1, read as the reverse complement.
CCAGCTCCGTGCGACCCAACCCTCGTTTCCAGTATAACACATCGTCCTTGATTTGTCAAGGGCGATTTTTTATACATGCGTGAGCAAAATTTCGCAATCGCCTTGCACAGCGTAATCCCCAAGCCCAGCCGGCAGGAAGATGCTGTCGCCTTCGGCAATGAACAGCGGCTCTTGATCGGAACACGTGAGCATGCCCTGCCCCGCTAGCACCACCAACGACACAAAGCTGTTTTCATCCACCGTGCCACTTGGGTTAACAAGCCTGCGTGCGCTGAAATACTCGTCGCTTGGCTCGGCGGCATACGGTACGAGGTCGGTGACAGCTTTTGCTTGCGCCACGTGCAGTTCACGTGGCTGCCCGTTTTGCAGGCGGCCGTAATCAAACACGCGGTAGGTGGTGTCGGAGTTCTGCTGAACTTCAGCTAGCGTAATACCCGCACCAATGGCGTGCAGCGTGCCCGCAGGAATGTGAAAGAAATCCCCCGCTTGCACAGGCAGCTGCGCCACATTTTCCATCAAGGTGCCGTCTTCAATGGACTGCGCGAACTGCTCGGGTGTGAGTTCATGCGCAAAACCCATCACAAGTTTCGCGCCGGGCTCGGCTTGCAGAATGAACCAGCACTCGGTTTTACCGGCCTCGCCGGGGGCAAGCACGTGAGTGTCGCTGTCACGCGGGTGCACTTGGATGGATAAATCGTCGCGCGCGTGAATGAACTTCACCAGCACGGGAAATTTGCGGCCCGCGCAGGCCGTGCCAAACAGTCCCGGCTGCTCGCGATATAACTGTGCGAAGTCCATGCCTGCATAGACGCCGTTTTGCACGGTGCAGCTGCCGTTTTCGTGCGTGCTAAGCACCCAAGTTTCGCGTCCCCAAATGGGCGTAACCACGTGCGGAGCCAGTTTGATGGGATAAATAGGTTGCATAATCGTCCTCCAAAATCACTTTCTTGATTAAGTATAGCATATTTGCGGCAAAATAGCTATAGTAATATACAAGGAGGACAAAGTATGATGCGATTTTTTCGTCAAAAGCAAAAAAACAAAGCCGAATCCCAGCCCACACCGCAAGATAACATCATCGCCCAGTTGCGCGATGTGCGCCACCAGCTGGCCGCCGCGCAAAGTCTTTTCTCCATGGAAAGCAATGCCGACCTTGTTGAGGCCGCCATTTATCAAAAAGAAGCCCTCGAACGCCGCGAGCGTCATCTCATTCGCCAGGCGCGCGAGCTGCAAATGGAAGCCGCAACGTTGCCCATCAGCACAACCTCGCAGGACCGATGGATTCAGTGATTACGTTACAAAAACAGGGATGGTCGAAGCGACCGTCCCTACATAGGAGTTATCATGACCATTCAATTGCAAATTGTTTTGTATGCTTTAGCAGCCGGCGCAGCGCTCGCTGTGCTGCTAATGATGCTGCGCAGCAAACGGTTGTTGCGTAATCTGCTGCTCACCGCTTTTTCCGGCGTGGCTGCGCTTTATGCTGTGAACGTGGTGGGCCTGCTCACCGGCACACGGCTGAGCATCAACTTTCTCACATTGGGGGTTAGTGCCATCGGCGGCGCACCGGGCGTGGTGGGGCTGCTGTTGGTGGATACCCTGTTTTAGTGTTTAGTGGCTAGTGATTAGTGATTAGTGAACAAAAAATACACCCCCAGCGTTGACGAAAATTTCGTCTGTGCTGGGGGTAAAATGTTAGACACTAATCACTATTCACTAGCCACTACTCCGGCGCTAGCACCGTAACGGTGATGCTTTGGCTCACGTTGGGGTTGCTGACCGAGCGCACCGTGAGCGTGGCCGTGCCGGGTGCAAGTGCGCGGATTAGCCCATGGAAAGGCGCTTGAATCACATTGGCGTTAGACGACGTAATGGTGAAGTCCGTACCCCAACGCGCGTGTGCGTGGTTGGTTTGCACCACCACTTGGCGTTGCGGTTGTTCGTCGGGGGTGCCAATGCGGCCCATTTGTATCACAAACGGCGCAGAGGTGCCCACACGGTCAATACCCATGATTTGAATGGACGTGACGTTCAGTGGCCCTTGATTGGGAAAAGTGAGGTTGGGGTCCACTTGAGCCGGCGGAATCGTATTTTGCACCGCGGTGGTGCCGCCGCCTTGGCCCGGCGCCAAAGGGGCCTCCGGTGCGGGCGGGCGTGTGGGCATCACAGGCACCGTGGTGGTTTGATAAACTATCGTGGCTGTTACACCGTCTGCATCCGTTGCGGCAACGGTGGTTAACGCTGTTGTGGTGTCTAGCTCCAGCACATTCACATTGTTGGTGCCGCAAGCCGCAAACACAACCGACATCGCCAGTGCAGCCAGCACGGCTGCGCCACGAAACAGGTTTTTCTTCATCATAGCTTCGCCTCCAAGGAAAAGATTAGCCAGTAATCGTCACCGTGTGGGTGCTGGTGGTGCTCACCCCATTGACTGTTACAGTGGCCGTTACCACAGCTTGACCCGAGCCGCCAGTCCAGCCGGCGGGGCGACGCCCGGTAACTGCAACGGTGCCGCTGCCCGGCGTGATGGTTACCCAGTCGGTGGGGTTAGCGCTCCAAGTCACTGCGCTGTGCAAATTGTTGTTTTGGTCACGTGCTTGCAGGGTGATTGTGCCGCCGTCGGCCACCGTGTTGGGGCCAACCACATTCACCACCGGGTTCACGGTAACAGGCATGGACGCTTGGCGCACGCCATCAATATAAGCACGGATAGTGGTGTTGCCGGGGTTAACCGCCGAAACTTGTCCGGTGGATGGATTCACAGTGGCTACTGTGGGGTTATCCGAACGAAACTCCACCGTGCGGTTGGTGGCGTTTGGCGGTGAAACAGTCGCCGTGATTTGCCCGCTACCACCAACTGGCAACGAGGACATAGAGGCCGGCCCAATGCTCACGTTTTGCACGGGAACGGTGGTTGTAGTTGTCGTGGTCGTTGTCGTGGTGGTCGTTGCAGCTGCGGTGGGCGGGCGCGTGGTGGTTGTGGTGTTGCCTTGCTGGTTGCCCGGCTGGGTGGGATTGTTAGCTCCACCAACGGCAGTGGTGCCGCCACCGGGTATGGGATTGCCATGGGCATCGGTTGGCCCATTGGGCGGGTAAACAAGATAGTTGCCTTGGTTGTCAGTCACGCGACGGCCAGCATCATCGGTCACAAAGCGGTAACCATCAACGCCATTTTGCGGCGCACGCGTGACGAAGTTGCCGTGGGCATCGGTCACACGGTTGCCATCTGCATCCGTCACAAAATCAGCCCAGTTGTCAAGACCCCACCAGTCTGTTCCGTTATATTCGGTGTAGTCGTTGTCATTGTCGTTGTTGCCGCCAAACAGCCCGCACGACGTGCAACTGAATAAGACGACCGGCAGTGCCAACACCAACACCGCGAGAATTATAATGCTACGTTTCTTTTTCATGTCGAATCAACCTCTCAACAAATTTATTGCAAGTCTATTCAGGCTTATGCACCGTTTATTCAAACACAAACAAGCATAACCACCTTCTATTATAGCACAGTTGACCCGACAATGCAAGCCTTTTTGTTACCTTTTGTTACTTTTTGTTAAAAAACGCCACACGTCTTGACAAATTTCTTCAGCCGAGCTGTGTTTGGCCTGCCAGCCAAGCTCGCGGGCGGCGCGGTCCACATTGGCGTAACTTTCGGCAATGTCGCCAGGGCGGCGCGGCGCAAAGCGTCTAGGCAGGGTGATTCCTGAGGCTTTTTCAAAGGCCTGCACCAGTTCCAGCACACTCAGCCCCTTGCCTGTGCCGAGGTTGTGAATGCTGCAACCCGGCGTTTGCACAACTTTGTCCAAGGCCTTCAAATGCCCTAGTGCGAGGTCCACCACGTGGATGTAGTCGCGCACACCGGTGCCGTCGGGCGTGTCATAATCATTGCCGGTGATGAGCAATTCTTCCATTTTGCCTTGTGCCACGCGGCAGATGATCGGCATGAGGTTGTTGGGGATGCCATTGGGGTCTTCGCCCAGCTTGCCGCTGGGATGTGCGCCCACGGGGTTGAAGTAGCGCAACAGGCTGATTTTCCAGTCCGGGTTGGCCACAGCCATGTCTTGCAAAATGCGTTCCATCATGATTTTTGTGCTGCCATATGGGTTTGTCGCCGTACCCACCGGCATATCCTCACAAAATGGCACTTGGTTTTCACTACCATATACTGTCGCCGAAGAGCTGAACACCAAAGTATTGCAGCCAGCTGCTTGCATCGCTTGCAGCAGCACAAGCGTGCCAGTGACGTTGCAGTCGTAGTATTCCAGTGGCTTTTGCACGCTTTCGGCCACAGCTTTGAGCGCCGCAAAGTGAATGACGGCGTCAATCTTATGCTGTGCAAACAGGCCGTCAAGGGTTTCGCGGCAACGGATATCGCCCTGCACAAACACAGGGGTCTTGCCCGTAATTTCGGCGATGTTGTCTAGCACTGCCAGATTGCTGTTGTATAGATTATCCAAAATAATGGGGGTGTGGCCAGCCTGCAGCAGCTCCACGCAGGTGTGAGAGCCAATGTAGCCCATGCCGCCGGTGACGAGAATGTTCATGTTAATCTCCTTTTATGAATACTTGATTTTCATTGGTTTTTTGGTTTTTATAGTATAGCATATTGCGTGCGCGTTGGCAAGTGCTTCATCGCATTTGCATGATAAAATTCACCAGCGAAAACGCACCTAGCTCCTGCATGTGCCAAAACGGCGCGAACATGTCTGTCCAGCCACCAAGCGTGATAAGCAACACCAGCGCAATGGCCGCAAGGCGGGCACGAGGCAAGGCATAGTAGAAAAACAGCCGTGCACCGGGATACTTTTGCTGGCAGTGGCGTTGTTGCAACTTGGGCCGCATGCGTGCGAATTTGTGATACAGTGCCAGCGCGGCCAGCAGATACAACCCCGCCCAAGCGGCAATGAGCACCGCAGGCTGCATGGGCAAGTCCATGTTGCGCAACAGTTGCTCCAGCGCAGAATAACGCGATAGCATAGGCCACAACTGCAGCACCACCGCCGCGCCAAACATCAGCCTGTGGCCGCGAAAACGATAGTGCGCACAGGTATAGGTGACCAGAATCAAGCAGGCCGTGCCCAACAGTGCAGCAGCCATCCACGGCCACACACTGCTGGCAGCAAGCAGGCTGCGCACCGTGGTGTTGTCAGCTTCCAAGGTCGCTTGCCGCAGCAGAAAATCCCAAGCTGTGCCCAGCGTGCTAGGCAGTGCACCGCCATACACAACAGCAACCGCGCTAGCTGAGCCAAGCAAAGCCCATGCAAAGCGAGAGAGAAAGCTTTGTTTTTGCGGCGAGCGAATTTCCAGCTCCGCCGCTCGCTGCCAGCGCAGCATCACAGGCACCAGCGCAAAAATCATCACGCAAAACAGGCCAAAAAACTTCGCCCAGGGCTGTTGAATGCTGAAGAATAATATCGGCAGCATGGCAAGCACAAGCAGTGCAGCAAAGTGCATCGGCCGCCTCGTCAGTTGGCGTAACGCTGCGTCCATCGCATGCCATGGTCGGCGCTGCAGCTCATTACGCTGACACAACATCAGCAGCCCCGTTGGCAAAATCAGCAGTAGCTGCAGCACCAGCACGATCGTCAGCACTGGTCGCAGCCAGCCAAGCGACGGCGGCTGGGTATACAAATTAACAAGACCCGCACGCAGCAGCAGCAGCGACAGTGCAATCATCGCCCCGGCAAGCAGGGACGTTTTGGCTGTGCTACGCACACCGCGCGCAAATTCGGCGGGCAAAAAGGCTGTGCCGTCGGCCATCACGCCGCGCAGTGCATGCATGCAGCCGCCCATGCCCACCGCAGCAAACAGCAACAGCAGCAGGCTACCCAGCCCCGACAGCACGGTTAGGCCCAGCAGCGTTGCGCCATCGGGCGCCGCGCTGAGAATCACGCGCATGAAGATAGCATCCCAGTAGATAAACGGCGCAAGCGCAAGCCCGGCCGTTACATTAAGGAACAGCAAAGCCCATCTGCGGCGCAGCAAAAACGACTTGTTCATGCCTTTATTTTAACATATTGTGCGACGAATGTCAAACTACGATTTCCCCAAAAATTTGTTGACAAGCGAATATATATGTGATAAACTAAAGTTGGCGTTGAGCGTTGTGGTGCTGTTAGTTTCCTCCGAAGTTGGTTTCATTGACCGACGGAAGGGGGTGAGTGGATGGAATACTTAGTTATCATGGCAATCCTGTTGTTTTTGATAACCCGAGAAAACAGAAGCAATAAAAAAGACTAATCGCTCCCTCCTGCCATAGTGGATAGCGGTTAGTCTTTTTCGCATATGTGAGGGAACTGCCGTTAGCTAGCAACGCGCAGCCCCCTTGACACCTCTATTATACCACGGAGATGGAGTTTTGTCAAGGGGGATTTTATAAAATTCATTCCAGCCCCTTGACAAGCCTGCCTAGATATTGTATACTATATGTTGGCTGATTTTAGCTGCCCCGGTGCAGCGTTCAACCATATATTAATATGAATAGGAGTTATATTCCCCCATGGAATACACCACAGACGCGTTGGATTATTTCATTCAACAACAACAAGCCGCTGCGGAAGCTGCCGCGGCAGCCGCGGCCGAAGGCTCCGGCATCCCCCCCATTGACGCTTGGGTCTTTTTCATCGTTTTGGGCCTTTTGATTTTGCTGGCCGCCGGTTTGATTTTTCTCTTCTACCGCATGGGCTACAACAACCGCAAAAGCACCGCCGAAACCCAAATCGGCTCTGCCGAACAAGAAGCCACACGCATTCTCAACAGCGCACTGGCCGTGGCCGAGCAAAAGAAAAAAGAAGCCATCCTCGAAGCCAAAGACGACATTCACCGCCAACGGCAGGAGGCCGACCGTGAGCTGCGCGACCGCCGCGCCGAAGTGCAACGCCAAGAACGCCGCATTGACCAACGCGAAGAAACGCTGGACAAGCGTGCAACCAATCTAGAGAAAAAAGAAGACGCCCTGCAAGAAAAACACAAGCAGGCCGATGTCATCACCGAAGAAGCCGAACAGCTCAAACGTAGCCAATTCGATTTGCTTGAGCGCATTTCGGGGCTAACGCAAGAGCAAGCCAAGCATCAACTGTTGCAAGAGCTAGAGCACGAACTGGATCACGAAAAAGCCGTGCGCATCATGGACTTTGAACAGCGCACGCGCGATGAAAGCGATGCCATGGCCAAGGAAATCATCGCCACGGCCATTCAGCGCTGCGCGGCCGACCACTCCGCCGAAACAACCGTGAGCGTGGTTACCCTGCCCAGCGACGAAATGAAAGGCCGCATCATCGGCCGCGAAGGGCGCAACATTCGCACGCTTGAAACCATCACCGGCGTTGACCTGATTATCGACGACACACCCGAAGCCATCACCGTGAGTTGCTTTGACCCCGTGCGTCGCGAAATCGCCCGCCGCACCCTTGAAAAGCTCATCGTTGACGGCCGCATTCACCCTGCACGCGTGGAAGAGCTTTACGACAAATGTAAGCGTGAAGTGGAAGCCACCATCAAACAAACCGGTGAGCATGCGCTCATTGAAGCTGGCGTGAACAACGTGCATGGTGAAATTGTGAAGCTGCTGGGCAAGTTGCGCTACCGCACCAGCTATGGCCAAAATGTGCTCAATCACTCGCTTGAAGTTTCGTATATCGCTGGTCTGATGGCCGCAGAAATCGGCGCAGACGTTAAGCTAGCCAAGCGCGCAGGTCTGCTGCACGACATCGGCAAGGCACTTGACCATGAGCAAGAAGGCAGCCACGTGGAACTCGGCGTGGAATTCGCCCGCAAATACAAAGAAAACGAGCACGTGGTGCATGCCATTCAAGCGCACCACGGCGACGTAGAGGCCCGCAGCATCATCGCTTGTTTGGTGCAAGCGGCTGACGCCGTGAGCGCGGCACGCCCCGGCGCACGCCGCGAAAACCTGCAAAACTACATCAAACGCCTAGAAAAACTGGAAGAACTCACGCAGTCCTTCGCAGGTGTAGACACTAGCTTTGCCATGCAAGCTGGGCGCGAAGTGCGCATCATGGTTAAGCCAGAGCAAATCAGCGACGACCAAATGGTTTTGCTGGCGCGCGACATTGCCCAAAAAATCGAGAAAGACATGGAATACCCTGGGCAAATCAAAGTGCATCTCATTCGCGAAAGCCGCGCAAGCGAACTCGCAAAATAATTCACAATCACGGCAGTCTAGTTGTAGGCTGCCGTGATTTTTTCCACCTGCGGTGGGGCTCTACTTTGTGCACGCTAAGGCACGCAAAAGTCGCTTCGCTGTGCCCTATTATAATCTTAATATAAAATCAGCGAGGAAATATTTTCATAAAAACGACACAATCATGGAACCCAGCGCCCGGCTCAGCTGTCTTAGTTATGTTGAGGGGGTGAACCCGAGTGCTGGACGATCTGATTCGCGCAGTGTTGAACGACACAGCTGCAGAGTGCACCATACCACCAAAGGTGGATGAACGCATGATGCAACTTGTGGTTCAACACAGCGAGAAAAATTTCGGGGGGGAATCCAATGGCTGAACATCATCTTATCCCCGCTCTGGCACAGCAAGCTGCACAGGGCAATGCCGAGGCATTCCAGCAGCTGTATCACCTCACCCGGCAACGGGCTTGGTTCGTGGCAATTTCCATTACGAAAAACGAACACGACGCGCAGGACATCCTGCAAGACAGCTACATCAAAGCGTGGGAGAAAATCTGCACGCTGGAAAAACCGGAGGCCTTCGCCGGGTGGCTTTCGCAGATTGTAGCAAACCAAGCCAAGAATTACATTGCCCGCAAACGCCCCGACAGCTTTGCGGATTATGGCGACGACAACGCCATGTATTGGCAGGAAGAAACCGACGTTGACTTGCTGCCTAGCGAAAGCTATGACCAAACCGAGGCAAAAGCTTTGGTAGCCAGCTTAATTGCGCAACTGCCCGAAGACCAACGCCTTGTGCTGCTCATGCGCTACTATGACGACATGGACGTGGCGCAGGTGGCCGAAACGCTTGAAGTGCCCGAGGGCACGGTGAAAAGCCGCTTGCATCGCGCACGCGCAAAATTGGCGGACATGCTCAGGCAAGCGCAAGACAACGGCATTGCGCTGTACACCGCGGTGCCCATTCCCCTGCTGGTGCAAGTGCTGCAAGGCTTGGGGCTAGAAAACGACCCCGGTGACCGTTTGCCCGCTATTTTGGGCTTAACGGGCGCAGGTGCAGCCGCTGTGGCTGCCGGCGCGGGCGCAGCAGGCGCTGCTTCTGCCGGTTCCTCGGCTGCATGCGCAGGTGCTGTTGCCGGTGCAACCACCACTGCCGCCGCCGGCGCGTCTGTCACCGGCATTGTGGCAGCCTGTGTTGCCGCCGCTGTGGTCACAGGTGGGCTGATTGTTGGCGGTGTGGCGGTGTATCGCCAGCAAGCGCAAGACATCACTTACCCTTATATTCCTGTAGTAGTTACCACGGCAGTGGACACCACCGTGCCAACCACTGAGGCACCCGAAACCACTACCGAACCCGTCGAAGAAACCACCGCTGCAATAACCACAACGTCGACAACAACTACCACAACCACGGCCAACACCACAACACAAATCGAAACCGCAACCACAGCACAAGCAACAACCGCAACCACGCGCGGTCCCATTGTTTTGCCGGACTGGTTTTTGAACTTAGGTAATCCTGTCACAACAACAACCGCAACAACGACAACTACATCAGCAACCACTACTACTGCCACAACAACGACCACTACAACCACGGCGCCAACAACAACTTCTACTACAACTTCCACTTCCACGACCACAACAGCCGCCATCCCGACCACTGAGCCAAACACCACGTGGACTTGGTGGACCACTTGGATAAGTATCCCTACTCTGGGTACCGCCGAATAACGCTTTTTTCATGCACAATCTGTTGAAGGGTTTGTGCTCATATAACACAACAGCCGCGAGAGCTTTCACACACTCTCTTGCGGCTGTTGTGTATTTTTAATTTTCTTTTACCCAGTGCTTGGCAAGGAACTTGACGGTTTTCACAAACTCCTTGTCCGGTGCCCAAACAATAACGAAGTAACCCAAGCGGCACAGGCGGCGGCCGGTTCGTTCATAGTTAGGCGGAATGGGCGGCAGCACCCAAGGGTTATTGGTCAGGGTCATCATCCTTTTTGCGCAGCAGCCACGCGCCCAGCACCGCCACGCCGAATAACGCTAGGCCTGCCACAGGCAAGTTGTCGCGCGTTTGCGGAAAGCTTTCGCCGGGGCGGGTTGTGCTGGTTTGCTGCGTGGTGGTGGTTCGGGTTGTCGTCGTGGTAGTAGTATGCACCGCCGTGGTGGAAGTATGCCTGGTTGTGGTGCTTGTTTGCGTTGAGGCAATCGTCGTTGTACTGGGCTGCGTGGTGGTGGTTGCCGTTGAGGGCTGTGTAGAACTTATCGGTTGTGTGGTGGTCGTAGGCTGACTGCTACTAACAGGCTGCGTGGTTGTCGTTGTGGTGGTGGTGGGCTGAGTGGTGGTCACTGGCGCAGGCATACAAATATGCACCACAAACGACTGCCCACGCGGCTGCACGCCAGTGAACAGCAGCTGATTGTGAAACTGCCGCGCAGGGTCAATCCAAATCAGCGGCGGGCCGAGCGCATTCACGCGCGCAGCGGGAATATCCGTGCGCATCAGGGTAATCGTGCCGCCATGCATTGGCCGCCGCGTGGTATACAACATCACACGGTCGCCTTCACGCGTGACGGCAATGCCGTCGGGGTTCGCGCCAGCGATAACCAGAGGCACACCGCTTGGCTCGTTGAACAAGGCGATGTAGTGTCCATCGTGTTGGTGAAATTGCAGTTGTGCAGGCAATACTGGTCTATGCAGATATTGCGCGATGTCACGTTCAATGCGCTCAACCACTGCATGCACCGCCGCTATGTTACCGCCAGCGAAGTAGGCGTTGTGCAGACGGTTGTCTGTGCGATTGAACTGCGCGTTGCGAAAGCCCAGCTGGCTTTCCCACAGCAGAATTTGCGTGGCTGCCTGGGCGTTTTGCGCAGTCGTACCCAGCTGCGCAGGCGTGCGGTTTGGGTAGCCAAACAGCGCAACACGCAGCATGTTCTCACGCGCAACGGCAGATAAACCGTTGAACATCGGGTCATTTAACGCACGTGCCACGCGGGTGATTTGCCCGGTGTCGTAAATTGTCATGCCTTTTTGCACGCAAAAGGCCTGCAACGTGCCGGGGGAATCCACAAACAAAAAATGCAGCCCGCGGGGATTGTGAAGCGTTTGCCCAGTGAAAGGATCACGCGTGTTAAATGCTGAAAGGCTCGCAAATGGCGCATGAAACCGCCGCCTAAACACCGCCGTTGAGCCAACTTGTGCTGCTGCCATGGCAGAAAACGCAAACAGCGCGGCCAGCAATATGGCCACGCTTGCGCGTAGGTAACGTCGTTTCATCATTACTCTCCTTTAGATGAGGTACGCTACCATTCTATCAAATTTTAGGGCTACATTCAATGGTAAATGCAGCCTTTATTTCCAAACTTAGTCAACCAAGGGCAAGTCAGCAGGGTAGAAATCAGGCGGCACGGCGGATTTCATCATGCTGGTTTGCAGACGTTTTTGCGTGGCGCGCACATCTTCAAGCGACCGCGCAAGAATTTCCTCGGCCTCGTTGACGATTTCTTGCACCACAGCACTCACACTGCCGGTATACTGCTGGCCCCATTCTTGCGTGCGGCGAATTTGCTCGTTGCTGTAAGCATTTGCATCTGCGATGGTTTTGTCGGCACGACTGCGCGCTTCGGCTTTTTCCTGCTCAGCCTGTGCACGGGTGTTGTGCAGCAGTTGCTCGGCTTGTGCTTTGGCGTTTTGCGTAATCTCGTGCCCGGCCAGCAAACGCTCAGCTTCGGCCTTGGCGTCGGCAACATGTTGCTCGCCTTGGGCACGCAAGGCCATGGCGTGCTCTTTGTGTTTTTGCGTAGCATCCTGCAATTGCTCTTGAAACGCTGCCTCGCGCTGCGCAATGGACTGTTGCGTTTGCTCGCGCAGGCCTTCAGACTCGGCCCTTGCGTTTTCCAGAATTTCGTTGCGCTTGGCCACGATTTCCTTGGCGCGTTCAATCACTGTGGGCAGTTGCGCACGCACGGTTTCAATCATGTCATGCACAACTTTTGGGTCCACTAGACGCGAGCGGCCAAGCTTGGTGGAGCTATCGATTTCGTCTTGGATTTGCGTGAACATCAGGTCTATGTTGTCCATATTGTATCCCCCATCCTATGATTTTGCTTTTAATCTTGCGATGATTTGCGGCAGTGCCTGTGGCGGCACAAAGGCGCTGATGTCGCCATGCAGGGCGCACACTTGCTTCACCACACCGGAGGACAAAAACATGCTGTCGCTGCCGGCAGGAATGAACACGGTTTCCACATGCGGGTTTAGGCGGCGATTCACCAGCGCTTGCTGGAACTCGGCATCAAAATCGCTCATGGCGCGCAGGCCCTTCACAATGGCGCGGGCGTCTGCTTGCCCAGCATAGTGCGCAACCAAACCGTCAGATGAATCAACAGTGACGTTGGGCATATCTGCCGTGCAGTCACGCAGCATTTGCACGCGTTCTTTTGCGCTGAAGGTGCAATTTTTCGCAGCGTTAACGGCCACCAGCACCACCACGTGGTCAAACAGCGCAGCGGCTTTGCGGATAATTTCCAAGTGCCCGTTGGTCACGGGGTCAAAGCTGCCGGGATAAACGGCTTTGGTCATAGCACTTCACCTTTCTGAAACACACACACCTTCGTGCGCCCGTGACGATAGCTGCGGCGTAGCGCAACGTCACCCATCAGCTCGGGCAGTGCTTCATCCACAGGTGCTTCGCAGATAATCAACCCGCCTGCCGTCAATCGCTCGGCAGCCAAGGGCAGCACCTCTTGCAGCATGCCGCTGCCAAACGGTGGGTCCAGAAAAATTACGCCAAACTGCTCGTTGGTGCGGCGAATATACTGCACGGCATCCACGGGCATAAGCTTGGCTTGGTCGTCAAAGCGTGTGTGCGCAAGATTTTCCTGCACAATCTTTTGGGCGCGGCTGTCTTGCTCCAAAAACAAGCAATGCGCTGCCCCGCGGCTGAGCGCCTCAATGCCCAGTTGTCCACAGCCTGCAAAGGCGTCAAGCACTTGCCGGCCTTCAATCTCAAACTGGATTGCGCTGAACATGGCTTCTTTCACGCGTTGGCTGGTTGGCCGCACGGTGTCTTCGCCCGGCAGCGTTTGCAAACGCATGCCCCGCGCTGTGCCTGTGATTACTTTCATAGCATCTCTCTCCCATTATTATCGCATCATTTTACAAATTTGTCAAGATTTTTCCCATGTTTGCCCGACTTTCACCTCAACGAGCATGGGCACGGCAAGCTGTGCGGCGCTTTCCATTTCTTGCTTGAGCGCAGTGGCAGCCTGTTGAGCTTCATCAGCTGGTGCTTCGATGATCAATTCGTCATGCACTTGCAGAATGAGCCGCGCCTGCAAATTCTCGCTTGCTAAGCGGCTAGCCACACGCACCATCGCCATCTTGATGATATCCGCTGCGGTGCCCTGCACGGGCATGTTCACCGCCACGCGCTGGCCAAACTCCCGCAACTGCCGCTGGCTGCTGGCAAGCTCCGGCAGTGCGCGGCGGCGACCAAACAGGCTTTCGGCATAGCCGCGCTCGGTCGCCTGGTCAATCAGCCGCTGGCGAAAGGCCTGCACTTTCGGGTAGTGTGCGAAATATCCGTCAATATATTCCTTGGCCTCTTTCATCGTCACACCAATATCTTTTGCCAATGAGAACGCACCAATGCCATAGATAATGCCAAAATTCACCGCCTTGGCTTGGCTGCGCATTTCGGGCAGCACCATGGCGGTTGGCATGCCAAACACCTGCGCCGCCGTGGCCGTGTGGATGTCCTCCCCGGCAGCAAACGCGGCAATCATGGTAGTTTCCTGCGCCATGGCAGCCATCACGCGCAGCTCAATTTGCGAGTAGTCGGCCATCACCAGCACATGCCCGGGTGCGGCCACAAAGCATTGGCGCAGCTGGCGGCCTTCTTTTCGACGAATCGGAATGTTCTGCAAATTTGGTTCACTGGACGAAATGCGCCCGGTGCGGGTTTCGGTTTGGTTCAATGTGCTGCGCACCCGACCGTCCGCGTCAATGACCTTGAGCAAACCGTCGCAGTAGGTGCTTTTGAGCTTTTGCAGCACGCGGTAGTCAAGAATCAGCCCAACAATCGGGTGGTGGCTGCGCAGTTCTTCCAAAACTTCTGCGTTGGTGCTGTAGCCGGTTTTGGTCTTCTTGGGTGGTCGCAGGCCCAGCCGTTCAAACAGCACTTCGCCCAGCTGCTTGGGCGAGTTAAGGTTAAACTCCCCGCCCGCCAAGGCGATAATCTCACGCGTCAGCTCATCAATGCGCTCACCCAGTTCCTCGCCATAGGCGGTGATGCGTACGGCGTCCACCGCAAAGCCATGCAGCTCCATTTGCGCCAGCACACGGGCGAGGGGCAGCTCAGTTTCGTGATATAACGCCCATTGGCCTTGCTCGCGCAGCAGACCTTCCAGCTTGCCACACAGCGCAGCGAAATCGCCGCAAGCATATTCTTGCAACAGCCGCGCGGCGTCATAGCCACTGGCCCCCGGGTTAAGCAAATAACCCGCCAGTGCCACATCAAAGGCGATGTTTTGCGCGGCCACGCCATTTTGCAGCGCCCAGCGCCACAGCGCCTTGCTGTCGTCGCAATATTTCGCACAGGGGCTTTCCAGCAGTGCTTTCACAAACTCGAAGAAGCCGCCTGTGCCGCAAAGCACTAGGCTATCCTGCTCAGCTTGCGCAATCGTGATGCCCTCTAGCAGGTCACCGCTGAATTGCGCGGTGAAATGCACACGCTCGCCCAGCCGTGCCAGCAAAGCAGGCAGATCATGTTCTTCAATAAGTGGGCGTTGCGGCTGCGGACGATCGGGGGCGATCGTCCCTACAGCAGGCAAATCTAGGCGCTCCAGCAAACGGAACATCTCAAGCTCCGCCATCATGCGGGTCACTTTGGCGGCGTCGGGCGGCTTAGGCACATAGCCCGCCAAATCGCAGCATATCGGTGCGTTGCGGGCAATCGTGCCCAGCTCACGGCTCAGCAATGCGCTGTCGCGCCCGGTCTCAAGCTTGGCACGCACCCCAGCTTTGATGCTCGCATCGTCTAAGTTGGCGTAAATATTCTCCAGTGTGCCGAACTGCATCATCAAAGCCTGTGCCGTTTTTTGTCCCACACCCGCCACACCAGGAATGTTGTCACTGCTGTCACCCATCAGCGCCTTCAGGTCAATGAGCTGCGCGGGCGTCAAGCCATATTCCTCCTGCACCAACGCAGGCGTATAGCGCAGGGTTTCTTTCGTTTTGGCCAGCCAAACCTGCACGCGGTCGTTCACCAGTTGCAGGGCATCACGATCGCCCGTTGCGAGTATGCAATCATCGTCTGTGCAAGAATACGCAAGCGTGCCCAAAATATCATCGGCCTCCCAGCCGGGGCATTCCAGCACACACAGGCCCATGGCAGCCAGCAGCTCTTTGAGCACAGGCAGCTGCTCGGCAAGTTCCGGCGGCATGCCCTTGCGCTGCGCCTTGTAACCATCGTACATCTCATGCCGAAATGTGGGCGCCTTCACGTCAAAGGCCACGGCAATGCCATCCGGTTGCGCTTGGTCACGCAACGCAAGATACATGCTCAAAAAGCCAAAAATCGCATTGGTATAGCGACCGTCCTTCGTCGTCAGCAACTTGATGCCATAGAACGCGCGGTTAAGTATGCTGTTGCCGTCAAGCACAAGCAGTTTCATATGCTCTCCTCTATAATAAACACGGGCGGATTTTCATCCGCCCTACCGATTAATTACCATTTTGTTTGGCCGCGTTAATGCGCCCGCGGATGATTTGCAGCACGGTTTCGTGGTCGCGCTCAAGGTTAGGGTCAAGGTCGTCATCTTCAATTGCTGGCGACGGCGCAGCAGGCGTGAAGTCCACTGCCGTTTCGCGCTGCTTATTCGGGAACAGCACGATGGGCGGTGCTGCCGCCTGCGCCACCTGCGGTGGGGCTTCGTCGCTTCGCTGCGCCACCTGCGGTGGGGCTCCATCGCTTCGCTGTGTTCTATCAAAGTTGGGTTGAACCGGCATAGGCTTTGCTTGCTGCGGAAATTCCGGCATTTCAAACACCGGCAGCGGCGCCACCTGCGGTGGAACTCCATCGCTTCGCTGTGCCACCTGCGGTGGGGCTCCGTCGCTTCGCTGTGTTCTGTCAAACGGTGGCAAAGGCGATAATGGTGCCTGCGGCAAAGTTTGGTCGCTACGTTGCGTCGTTTGCGGCGTGGCTGGACGCGGCGCGCGTGCGTTGGTGGGCACGGGCGTCAGGTCCACCGTTTCGGGGTCAAAACCCGTGGCGATCACAGTCACCATCATTTCGTCGTCCATGTCGGGGTCAAACAAGATGCCCCAAATCACGTGCGCATTGGGATCGGTGCTTGCGGTAATCATTTCCACTGCTTCGTCCACGTCGCCCAAGTCAAGGTCTTCGCTGGCACGAATATTGATAATCAGCCCATTAGCGCCATCAATGCGTGTTTCCAGCAGCGGCGAAACGAGAGCGTTTTGCGCCGCCAGCTTGGCTTTATCCTCACCTTGGCCGCGGCCCACGCCCAAGTGCGCATAACCCGCACCCTTCATCACCGTGCAAACGTCGGCAAAGTCCAAGTTGATGTACGCCGGCACTTTAATCAGCTCAGAGATATTGCGCACGCCGTCCACCAACACTTCGTCAGCCTTGGCAAATGCCTCTTTGATGGAAAGCTTGCCGTTGGGGCTCAAGCTGCGCAAGCGCTCGTTGGGAATCACAATGAGACTATCCACCTGCCGGGCAAGTTTTTCAATGCCCGCAAGTGCAGCGTTCATGCGATTAGCGCGCTCAAACATGAACGGTTTGGTGACCACACCAACCGTTAAAATGCCCAGTTCCTTGGCGATTTCGGCAATCACGGGTGCCGCACCGGTGCCGGTGCCGCCGCCCATGCCCGCAGTGATGAAGACCATGTCGGCGCCACGCAACAAGCTGGCAATTTTTTCGCGATCTTCTTCAGCGGCTTTTTCGCCCATGGCGGGATTACCGCCCGCGCCCATCCCTTTGGTTGCGCGTTCGCCAATTTGAATTTTATGTGTGGCCGACGAGGTTTCAAGCGACTGTCGGTCGGTGTTCACCGCAATGAACTCTGCGCCCTGCACATGGCTTTCCACCATGCGTTTCACGGCGTTGCCGCCGCCGCCGCCCACGCCAATCACTTTGATTTGCACGGTTTGGCTTGTTTCGTTAATCAGCTCAAAAGACAAGGGTGTGTCCCCCTACATGTATAATATACTATATTATAGCATGTCCTGCCAAGAAATGCAAGCAAAACATTATGGCGAATTTGTGCTCCGCACCCCTCCCCCTGTCCTGCGGGACATCCCCCTCTACAAGAGGGAGACAGGGGCTTTAGTATATAACGACAGCGAAACTTTAAGCAACAAGCCTCGGCTCCCTCTGATAGAGGGAGCTCCCGTCGCAACGGGTGAGGGAGGGGTGCGGAACACAAGCCAGTTGAACGTCACATGAGTTCATGTAGGGGCGGCCACTGGCCATCCGGACTTCCCCACATGACACAAAAGAAAACGGACGCGCAATGCGCGCCCCTACATATTTTACGGCACCCAGTTCGTATCCCAGTTCGGCGTAAAGGGCATTTGCCCCTGCACACTTAAATCGAGGATGCCACGGTAGTTCGGGTTTTGCACATCCAATTGGCGCAGCACCTGCTCAACCAAAGCAAGGCGATCCGCCAAGGGAATATCCTGCGTACCGCCCACATGCAGTGCCGTGCCAAAGCGCACCCGAATGCGCCCCTGCAACACCACGTCCGGCAAACGGTAGCCCGACATGCGCAGGCCGCTCACCTGTTGCCGCAACGGACTTGCGCCCAACGCATCGTGCATTTGCTGCAAATCTTGTGACATGGTGGCCACGCCCTGCCATTGTGCGGGCTGCCCCGGTTGTGGGTCATTCAACGACCGCCCAAACAACGGCAGCGTTTGTTGCGGCTGCATAGACGCGGCTTCTATCACCACACCACAGCTGGATATCACCCACCAGTGCTCGTCCATTTGCTGAGCGAAGGCGGGTTGCAGTTCATCCAGCGGCACGGCTTGCGGGCCGGAATCACCCAGCATCGGCAGCACGACGAAATACACAAGCGTGCCCGCGCCGCCCAGCACCAGCAGAGCCAGCAGCAGGGGCAGCACGCGGTTTTTGCGTTTTCGTTTGCGTTGTTTTGGCATGTGATTCTCCGTTATGTTTTGCATTATGCGGGCACAAACAGGGGGCGCCAGTTGAGATGCTCCAAGCTAGATGCTTGACGAGGCTCAGCACCGTACTGTGCATAAACTCGATTATATTCTTGCTCGCTGATAGGGATGAAAGTTGCATCTTGCCACTCGCCTGTTACTCTGAAGAATAACGTGTACGACTCATAGTTTTCGCCAAATCTTTCTTGAGCAGATACGCGTGTGCTTAAACGCAATTGCCCATCCACAAAGCGATAGAAGTCTGCCCACGAATGAGTTCCGCGTCCGTCTCTGGTTATTACCACGCCACTAGGGTAAATCCGCATAATACCGCTCGTTCGCAATTGTTGCACAGGCACACCATTCACCAAAGAATAAATATCAACTAGTATGTCGCCCTCACTAAAGCGTATTATCAAATCCTCCACACCGTTGCCACTGATGTCATGCAGCGCATATTCCATACGCATTTCAAATAAAAGTTGGCTCGCACGCCCTTGCACATCACTAAACCCCCATTCGGGTCGCATAGTGAAATGTTCCATCAGCGGGTGTTGCCACTGCTCAAGTGCCGCAAGGGTATCGCCTTGCTCAAGCAAGACAGCACGATTTTCTCTGTGCCACTGCGCAAACTCCGCATAAGCCCGCAGCACAAACGAAAACGGGTCGTCTTCGTCAACCTCAACGGCAATATCAAACGGCGCGAGGGTATATGCGGGCTGTGTGGTGGTGACTTCCTCAGTGGTTTCGGTGGTAGGCTCGTCCACCACAGGCGCGGCACAAGCCGCCAGCACCAGCAGGGCTAGCACCAAGGCGAAAATTTTTCTCATGAGCTTGTCCTTTCGGGTGTCACTATGTTACGGACGACCACAGGTCGTCCCTACGAGCTAGCGAGCAAAGCTCGTTCAACGCAGATGACTTGGCGGCCTTTGGCCGAATGCTCGTAGGGGCGAGCTTCGCTCGTCCGTCCTCTTTATCACAGCTTCAACAACTCCATATAAATCCGCTCCGCCGCATCCGTCACCGCCATGGCGCGCGCAGCCTTGCTCATGTTGGTGAGCTTCACCGGGTCGCCCAGCAGTTCAGTCACAGTCTGCGCCAAATGCTGCGGCGTCAGGTCTTTTTCCTCAATGAGCACAGCAGCGCCACGCTGCACCATGGTCATGGCGTTGTGGAATTGATGATTCTCCGTCACGTTGGGCGAGGGAATCAACACGCTGGGCACACCGCAAGCTTGCAGCTCTGCTAGCGTTGCCGCACCCGCCCGCGCAATGACTAAGTCCGCAGCCGCCATGCAGCGCGGCATGTCGTCAATGTATTCCCGCAGCGTCAGCTCCGCGCACTTGGCAGGCACACCGGCTTTGCGCACAGCCTCGGGCACCCATTTTCCATACTGCCCATAGGCATGCTGAAAATGCGTGCGCCCCTGCTTGGCCAGCAAGCCGAGCATGCCCACCACAGCTTCGTTAATCGCCCGCGCCCCCTGCGAACCACCCATCGAAAGCACCATCGGGCGGCTGTCGAGCTCGAGCTCCGCACGTGAGACTGCACGGTCAGCTTGCAGCAACTCGCGGCGCAAGGGTAGACCAACCGTCACCGGCGGCTGCTGGCAGTCCATGCGCGGGCCTGCTTCTTCGCTGGCTAGCATCGTTTTATCCACTAGCTTCGCCAGCATTTTATTCGTCACGCCCGGGTAGGCATTTTGCTCGTGAATGGCCGTGGCAAAGCCGCGCTTGGCAGCACCGCGCAGCACGGGTCCTGCAACATAGCCGCCAAAACCCACCACGATATCCGGTTTCAGCTCATTGAGCAGCCGGTTAACTTGTCCGCCCACGGTGAGCAATCGCTTCACCGTCAGCAGGTTGCGCTTGATGTTTTGCGGGCTAAAGCTGCGCTGAAAGCCGCTGATTTCGATGGTATGGAAGGCATAGCCCGCCGCAGGCACTAGTTTGGCCTCCATGCGGTCGGCAGTGCCCACAAAGTGTATGTTTGCGTTCGGATGTAGATGGCGTATCAAGCCCGCCACAGCAAGCGCAGGGTTAATGTGTCCGCCTGTGCCGCCCGCAGCGAAGAGAATCGTTTTGTTGTCCATTATAATTCACACCTCATTCTAATGCACTGCAATGGTTTGCCGTAGCTCAAGGTTTTTGTTTTGCCGTCTGCGACAAATCCGCATTTTTCATAGAATATTACCGAGTTTGTGTTATCCTCGAAAACCCAGACCACCATGGCTGTTTTACCTAAAGCACGGGCTGCGTTAAACGCAAAGTTCGTCGCCAGCGCACCAATACCTTGCCGAAAAACAGTCGGGTGCAGATAGAGCCCTTGCAAGTCATAAACGCTATCATCCAAGTCATCGTCATCAGGCGAACCAAACGCAAGCAAACCCACGGTTTTCCCATCCGTTTGAACAACATATCTCGTTGTATTTTCTTCTGATAGGATGCATTGCCACAACGCTGGACGAGTTGTATTTTTTTCTTTAATGTACTCCGCCGGAATAATATCTTTGTAGGCCACTTCCCATGAGCGAGCGTGAATCTCCGCCATATCGGGTGCATCAGTGAGTACGGCCAAGCGAAAAGTTGCGGTTTTGTTGTCCATGAAAACTCCTTGTAGGGGCGCGCATTGCGCGTCCGTTATTGTACGGACGGCCAATGACCGCCCCTACACTCATGCTTTTGCCTGTTTCTTTCGCCCGCTAAAGAACATCTCTCGCAGCTTTTGCTCGCTGGACGTTCGACTGATCGCTAGCACCACGCCCATCTGCGCCATCAGCACCACCAGCGCCGTGCCGCCATAGCTAAAGAACGGCAGCGGGATGCCCGTGTTGGGCACCATGCCCGTGACCACCGCGATGTTCAGTGCCGTTTGCAGGCCAACTTGCAGCACAATGCCCAGCACAAACAGCGAATAAAACCTGTCTTTGGTGCGCAGCGCAATCACAAAGCCGCGCCACACTAGGAACACAAACAGTGCCACAATCAAAATCGCGCCGATGAAGCCAAGCTCCTCGGCCACGATGGCGAATACGAAGTCGTTTTGCGGCTCTGGCAGATATAAGTGCTTTTGAATCGATCTGCCCCAGCCCTGCCCAAACCAGCCGCCCGAACCCACGGCATACAGCGACTGGCGAATCTGCCAGTTGCCGCCGGTGGGGTCACTGGCAGGGTCAAGGAAGGACACAATGCGTGCAGCAGCGTGATCCGGCAAGATGTGCGGATTGTTGAACACCGCCGCCACCGTGCCCACTGCCGCCACCGCAGGAATGGCATAGACCAACAGCGGAATGCGCTGCTCGCCGATAAAAATCATCATGAAACCAATGCCAGCGATGATAATCGCGCCGGACACGTGGTCACCAGCAAACACAAGCCCCGCCACCAACGCGAGGACAATGAAGTACATGAACGACGGCCACCAGCGGCCAAGCCAATTGTGAAAGCGCTTGCCCGGCACCAAGCTGGTTTGCCGCACCGGCGCATAACCCGGCTTTTGATATTTCTCCATGGCATAGGCGAAAAACCAGATGATCGCTACTTTGGCCACCTCGGAAGGCTGAAATTGAATCACGCCCGGAATCGTGATCCAGCGGCGGAACCCTCCTGTGCCGGTTACTAGGGCAATCACCAGCAGCGCAACGGCCACAACCAGCACGATAATCGGCAAGCCAAAGCGACGCAAAATATTCGGGTTAACTTTGGAAATCAGCAGCATAATCGCGAAACCCACCACTGCCCACATAGCTTGCTGGCGAATGAAGTGATAAGGGTCGCCAAAATGGCGCGCAGCAAACACATAGCTTGCCGAAAACATCATCACCAAGCCAATGCACAGCAAAATGGTCACTGCAATCAGAAATGGAAAATCAAAGCCGCCGTAGCCCAATAACCATTGGCGCAGCGGCACTTTTTCTTTGGTGAATCGTTTGCGCATTTGCTCACGCGGGATTGCCATACCTACCCCCTAAACTGCAAAACCGGGCATTGCACTCAGCCCAAAATAAACCACAACCAACCCAACGGCCACACCTGCGGCGTTCACCGCGCAAAACACAAGGTCGATTTTCTTTTCGCTCCAACCGCTCATCTCAAAATGATGATGAATCGGTGCCATCTTGAACACACGCTTGCCGCCGGTAGCCTTGAAGTAACCAATCTGAATGACATCCGAAAGGAACTCAATTACGTATATGATGCCCATGGGCAAAAGTATAACCGGAGTCTCGAGAGCAAAGGCCACCGCCAGCAACAGCCCACCAATGAACATGCTGCCCGTGTCACCCATAAACACCTTGGCCGGCGGGCGGTTCCACAGCAAAAAGCCCACGCAGCCGCCAATGAGCGCCGCCACCAGCACGCCTGCGCCAAACAGTCCGCGCATCACAGCAAAGGCAGCAAGGCCTGTCCCCGTGATAACCGTTACGCTACTGCACAGGCCATCGATGCCATCGGTGAAGTTCACGGCGTTCACAAAGGCGTAAATGCCCGCCGCCGCAAATAGCACGAACAAAATCACAGGTAAATTCACACGGCCAACAAAGGGAATCAGCGTGCTTGGCCGCCCCTGCATGGAAAGCACCATCACCAGCAAATAGCCGCCAATGATGAACACCTGCATCACACTTTTTTGCAAGATGGATAGGCCCTTGTTGCGCTTCTTCACCACTTTGGTGTAGTCATCCAAAAAGCCCAGCAGCCCAAATGCAGCTGCCATGCCAACACCTGCTAGCAAGCGCAAGCCAGTGCCGCCGCTTTCCATCATGCGCCCACCCAGTGCGAAATCAATGCCCAACGCAGCAACCACCGCAACCAGCACACCAACAATAAACATGATGCCGCCCATGGTGGGCGTGCCTTGCTTGTGCTTGTGCCAGTTCGGCCCAATTTCTAGTATCACCTGCCCAAACTTCAGCTTGTGCAGCCAGGGAATGAGCACAAACCCCAACAGCGCCGTGATGCCCAACGACACCACCAGCGCAACAATCATTGCCGCCAATCCATTCATCGCTTTATCTTCCTTCCAGGATTTCTCTCACAATCACCCGTTCATCAAAGTCAATGCTGCCCTGCGCAAGCACTTGGTAGGTCTCCTGCCCCTTGCCCGCCAGCAATACAACATCGCCTGCTTTTGCTTTCTTCAGCGCATAGGCAATGGCCGCACGGCGGTCGGGTTCCACGTGTAGCTTGGTGCGCGATTTAATCCCCGCCACAACTTCATCAATAATCGCCTGCGGATCTTCGCTGCGCGGATTATCACTGGTCACCACCACCCTGTCGCTACCTTGCGCGGCGATTTCGCCCATCAGCGGGCGTTTGGTAGCATCACGATCGCCACCACAGCCAAACAGCGTAATCAACTTGCCCTGCCGCGTTTGGTTAATGGCAGTAATTACATTCTCCAAGCCATCCGGCGTGTGCGCATAGTCGATAATGACGGAATAATCCGTGCTCGTGGGCACCAGTTCCATGCGGCCTTTCACGCCGCCGCATTTTGTAAGGGCCTCGGTGATGCGCGGCAACTCAATGCCCAGCTCAAAAGCCGTGCAAGCCGCAGCCATGGAATTATACACCGAAAACGCGCCCGGCACGCGGTAGTCTACGCGGCCAATGTTGCTATGAGCCACTAAATGGTAGTCCACGCCGTGTGTATTCAGTGCGATTTCCTTGGCGGTGTAGTCCGCATCGTCGCGCCGCATGGAATAAGTTACCGGCCGTGCGGGCGTGCCCTGCACCATACGGGGTGCGGCTTCATCGTCTAGGTTCACAATGCCGATTTCACTTTGCACAAACAGCTGGCGCTTGGCCAGCAGATAATTCTCAAACGTGCCGTGGTAGTCCAAATGGTCCTGCGTGAGGTTGCTGAACACCCCAACTTGGAACGTCACCCCCTCCACCCGCTTTTGGTCAAGCGCCTGGGAGGACACTTCCATAAAGCAGTGCGTGCAGCCTGTGGCTGCCATTTCGGCAAATAGGCTGTGCAATTCCCATGGGTCAGGCGTCGTCAGCACAGCGGGATATTCCACATCGCCCACCATATTCACCAGTGTGCCAATCAAGCCGGATTTGTAGCCCATGTGGTCAAACATCTGCTTGAGCAAACAGGCGGTGGTGGTTTTGCCGTTGGTACCGGTCACCCCAACAAGGGTGAGCTTTTCATGCGCGTTGCCGTGATAGGCCGCGCTAAGCAGTGCGTAAGCCGCTCGGGTGTTTTCCACAACAACTTCGCATGGCAAGCCAAGGCTGCGCTGCACCACCACGCACACCGCGCCATTTTCAATAGCCTGCGCAGCGTAATCGTGGCCATCAAATCCCTTGCCCGCCACGCAGCAAAACACGCTGCCGGGCACTACCTTGCGGCTATCTTCCGTCACATGCGTCACGACAGCGTTTTCGGGCTTACCGGTATATTCAATTGCGCATAGTAGATCGTATAGTTTCATGCAACCTCTCATTTCACTAATCACTATTCTTCGTCAATCTGGTCCACAATGCCAAAGCTGGTCACAAAATGCACAGTGATGTTCTCGCCCATGCGCGCCTGCGTGCCAGCGGGAATGCTTTGGCGATTGGTGCGCAGGCGGTGGCTGTTGAAGTTGCCCGTTAGGCGAATATTCAACCCGGCGGCAGCGGCGGCCTGCTGTGCTTGGGTGATAGTCAAGCCAGTTAGGTCCGGCACAGTTACCATGCGCTGGGCAACGGTGTTATCCGTATAAAGCACGATTAAGCCGCCTTCGGGAATGTTCTGCCTTGGTGCGGGAATTTGGTGCAGCACTTGCTCGCCTTGGCCGATAATTTCCACGCGGAATCCCTGCTGTTGCAGCTGCGCGCGTGCTGCCTCGGGCGCCATTTGCACCACGTTGGGCGTGGAGCCACCCAGTGCTTGACGCTCTGTTTCAGTGTAACGCATTTCAATGTTTTTATACACCATCAGGTTCTCCAGAACCTCGGCAGCAACGGGTGCTGCCAGCTGTCCGCCGCTGATGACACCACCCCGTGGGTTGTCGATTGCAATGAGAATGGCAAACTGTGGGTTATCCGCCGGCGCAAAGGCCGCAAATGAGGCCACATAGCCCTCGCCCGAGCTGAGCTTTTGGCTCGTGCCGGTTTTGCCTGCCACGCGTGCGCCCGCCACATAGGCATTGCGGCCGGTGCCGTCAATCACCGTTTGCTCCATAATATAGGATAGCTGAGCGGCGGTTTGCTCGCTCACCACTTGGCGGCGCACCACAGGTTGGGTCTCACGCACCACGCGGCCCGCGCTGTCAATTTCACGCGCAACAATGAAAGGCTGCATTAGCCGCCCACCATTAGCAATGGCCGAAACCGCCGTAAGAATCTGAATGGGCGATGCCTCAAAGCTTTGCCCAAACGACGAACTGGCCAGCTCCACAGTGCGCGTGTTTTCGCGGCTGTGAATGTTCACGCCAACGCGCGGCCGAAACTCGCCGGGCAGGTCAATGCCGGTGGGTGTGGTGAAACCAAATGCCTCGAAGTAATCATAGAACGTGTCGCTGCCCATCAGCTGCCCCAGATGGATGGTAAAGGGGTTGCAGCTGTTCATAAAACCTTGTGCAAGCGTCAGCGTGCCGTGGCCAGTTCGGTTGTGGCAGCGCATGCGGCGGTTGGCAACCTGCATCACGCCTGTGCAATGGAAGGTGCTGTTCATGTTCACCACGCCTTCTTCCATGGCAGCCGCAAAGGTCACAACTTTGAACACCGAGCCGGGTTCATAGGTCAGCTCAATGGCACCGTTGCGCCACTGCGCCATCATGGCGTGGTTATAGGCTTGACGCCTTTCCTCTTCATCAGGAATCGCCAGTATTCTTTCACGTAAATCTTCATCGGCAATGCGCTGGTGATTGTTCGGGTCAAAGCTAGGCACACTGGCCATGGCCAAAATTGCACCCGTGCGCACGCACATCACAATGCCATTGGCCGCGTCGGCCGTCGCATCAATGCGCGCCTGCTCAAGCGAGCGCTCCAGAAAACGCTGCGCCACTTCGTCAATGGTTAGCACCAAGCTATTGCCCGGCTGCGGATCATAAATTGAGCTGTAGTGAATGGGCAGGTTCACGCCCGCGGCGCTGCGTGCGCTCACAATGCGCCCCGGCAAACCCGTGAGCGCCTGATTATGCATCAGCTCAAGGCCCGAGCGCCCCACGTCATCTGCGCCGGTGAAGCCAATCAAACTGCCGGCCAAGCTGCCCCAGCGATAAAACCGCACCACGTCCGGCTGCACCTGCACGTAACGCCCAAATGTCGTGCGCACATCGCGCACGCCGTCGGCAAAGGCGGGGTCATTGGTCTGTTCCCGCACAATTAGCTCACGGCGGCGAAATTCGTTCACCAGCTGCATGGTTTCATCGTCAACACGACCCTGCAATCTCATGTGATTCAGATGCGTAAAGCTCGCCTGGCGCTGCACATGCTCCGGCGTAATGCCCAAGATGGGCGCCAAGTCATCCGCGATGGCCTGCACAATTTCATCGCGATTAAGCGCTTGATTGAGCAAGTTGGGGTTGATGAACACCAGCGAAGCCGCAGCACTTTCGGCAATGGGCCGCATTTGGCTGTCATAGATTGTGCCGCGTTGCGGCGGCACCTCGGTGTCGTGCAATTGGTTGGCCTGCGCGCGTGCCGAAAACTCAGCGCCGCGCACCAGCTGCACTTGCACCAATCCCAGTGCGCCCGTGCCAAAACCCGCCAAAATCAACAAAACCAGCACCACCACCGCCCGTTGACGGAAGCGTGTGCTCTGCGGCGTTCTTCTTTTTCGGTTGGTCACAATCCCACCCCCCTCAAACTAGGGTATGCTAAGCATATCTTGTATTATGTGCGCAATCAATCCAACCGCACATCACCGCGCAGCATGTTCAAATAAGACACACGGCCACCCTGCACCGGCACCATACGCAGCTGGTTAACAGCAATGTCCTGCACAATTTCTAGCGAAAACATCTGCTCCATTTGCGTGCGAAAACTCAGGTTACGTTCGTGCTCGCGCGCCAGCTCAACCTGCAAAATTTGATGTTCCACAATCTCTTGATGATGCCTGTTTTCCATATAGATTACACCAAAGGCACAAGCACCCACCATGCCAATAATCGCAGCGCTGGTAAAAAA
This sequence comes from Oscillospiraceae bacterium, assembly GCA_009784445.1. Taxonomy (GTDB): domain Bacteria; phylum Bacillota; class Clostridia; order Oscillospirales; family Acutalibacteraceae; genus WRMQ01. The sequence continues at coordinate 19,575 of WRBQ01000010.1, read as the reverse complement.
GCGCTTCCAAGTTTGGCGAGCATGCTCGTTCTTTTCTTTGATGGATTGCTTGGGCTCGGGCACTAAGCGCAAGTTGGGCTTGCGTTGTGCATCGCGGCGCGGCTTGGTGCTGGGATGCGGTCGCACCGGCTCGCGCACAGGGGCAGCGGCCGACTCAAACATGGCAAAGTAATCATTGTTATATTGCGATTGCATGGTATTTTCTCCTACAATTTTTCAAGGCAGCGCAGTTTTGCACTGCGTGCGCGGGGGTTTGCCTGCAATTCCTCAGCAGGCGGAGTCATCGGCTTTTTCGGCACGCGCGCCAGTGGCGTTTTGCCACACACGCAAGCGGGAAACTGCGGCGGGCAAGTGCAGCCCGCAGTCAGCTGCTTAGTCACCCGCTTCATCGCGGCATCTTCTAGCGAGTTAAAGGTGATCACCGCCATGCGCCCACCGGGTTTAAGCAAATTGAATAAGCTGTGCAGCGCTTGTTCAAGACCATCCAGCTCGCCATTGCAAGCATAGCGCAGCGCCATGAAGGCTTTGCGGGCGGGGTGACCATCTCGCCTTGCAGCAGCGGGCACCGCACTGGCGATAATCTCCGCCAGCTGTGTAGTTGTGCTAATAGGCCTTGCCTGCACAATCGCACGAGCAATGCGCCGCGAAAATTTCTCCTGCGCTAGGGTAAACAGCATGTCCGCAAGCTCATGCTCGGGCATGGTATTCACTAACTCGGCTGCGCTGGTGCCGCTTTGGCTCATGCGCATGTCAAGGGGCGCCTCACGGTGATAGCTAAAGCCCCTGCTATCTGTATCCAACTGGTGCGAGCTCACACCCAAGTCTAGGATAATACCATCCACTTGGTCGGCTACATGCTGCGCGGCCTCAAAAAAGTTCGCGTGAATCAGCTGCACCGCAGGCTCGTCTGCAAATTTTTCCTGCAAGTGCGCAATGGCGTCGGGGTCGCGATCAAAGGCAAGCAGCTTGCCCAGCCCTTGCATGTGCTGCAACAGCAGTGCACTATGCCCACCACCGCCAGCCGTGCCATCCAGATAAACCCCGCCGGGTTGTGGCTGCACAGCCTGCACGGTTTCGTGCAGCAGCACCGTTACATGATGGAAATCATTCATCGGCAACCGCCTTCACTGCATGGGGGGTATAGTCAACGCGATGGCTCAACAGTGGTGTTTGCGCGTTGAAGGCCTGCCACACCGGCAGCGACCACAGCTCAATATACTCTTTGTTGGCAATCAAAAACAGCTTTTCGCCGCGTGCATAGCCAAATTTTTCGTGGTAGCGCTCGCTAATCACAAAGCGTCCATTGGCGTCCAAGTCAATGTCTTCCATGTTGGCAATCAGCATGTGGTGCATGTCCACACGGCTGTCGTCAGGCACTTTTTCCATTTCGCGGTCGATAATCGCATCAATGTAGCTCTCGTGCGATAGCACCAAACAGCGGCGCTTGGGGTCTTGCGCATCCCACAGCACAGGGTAGCGCGCATCAAAAATCGGGCGGAACTTGGCAGGCACCGCCACGCGCCCCTTGGCATCAAGGGTCACTTCAGCCGTGCCGCGAGGAAGTCTTGCCATTGGTGCGTCCGCCTTTCGTCAAGTTTTTGCCGCAGAGTTATTAACAGTTTCAACAGAATTATCCACCACGCCCCACTCGGCCCCACTTCGCGGGCTTGTACACTCCACTTTACCACAAAAAACCGCCCTTGTCAAGAGCTAAAGCGCAATTTCCAAAAAAATCGTGCACTAAATTTTTCCATCCGTGAATATACTGGTACGGAAAACTACATGTTGGGGAGGGCTTGCGTTTGCAACACAAGTTGAATTTTGGTTACGGCGCAGCACAGCCGCCGGTGCGCGTTGTGCGCGGCGCAACAGGAGCCACCGGCTGTCCGGGTATGCCTGGCATGCGTGGTGCGCCGGGGCCGCGCGGCGCAACGGGGCCCGCGGGTTGCTCATCTGCTGCGGTTTATTGCGGGCTGTTCAACAACTGCGTCGGCGAGGTAGACATCGATGCCGACGATGTGCTTGCGCTCACGTTTAACCAATGCATGCCCGCCAACGGCATGCAGGTTGACGAAAACCGCTGCATCATCGTCGCCGAGCTAGGCGTGTATGAAATTGATTACCACCTGCGCGGGCTGGGGCTTTGCGATGGCTCGGTGCAGCTGGCGGTCACGCACAACGGGTCGATCATCCCCTGCACGGCCGGAGCGTGCGCGTTCCACCAAGGCGAGCCATTTCAGCTGTGCAGCCTCGGCCTAGCCGAGCTTGACTGCGACGCGCAGCTGCACTTCGTGGTATACTCCAAGCACGGCGCATCCTTCCAGCTGGCCGACGGCGTGAATCTTGCGCTGCGGCTGCGGCGGGTGTAAATTCTACAATTTTGGATTTTTTTCCATTAAACCTCTTGACAAAATCGAAAATATGTGGTAACATAAACTGTGGGGCACTTCACGGCGCGGAACTGTCGCGCTACACAGCGCAGTAGCGCGCGCTGTCGCGTTACGCACTACATAATTAAAGTGTTTTCACTAAATACCAGCATTTTACGTATACTACCCCTAGAAGGGGGTGGTGTTCGTGTATTACACAAGTGGGAAATTCTTTGAAAGATGGATAGACATGAACGACCTATTGTCAGCCGAAAGGAAAACGGAAATTGCGCAACAGGCGCGAAAACTGCTAATTGAGCACAACGAAGCCACACTACCAATTGACCCTTTCTCGCTCGCGGGAAAATTGGGTCTTGAGGTGCGTTACGGGGAAATGTTAGGCAATTCTATTGGCGAGCTGAAGGGTAGTACAATTATTATCGATGAAAGGCTCAAGAATGATTCCCCGCTTTCACGCTGCGTACTAATGCACGAAATCGCTCACCATCAGCTGCAACACGGCAATGCCAATAAAAACAACGCACACACAAAAGCAGAAATCGAAGCAAATTTTTTCGCAATAGAAGCATTGATGCCGGAGCCATTTGTAAGAAAAGCACTTGAAATATATAATAGCCAAAAAAGAGAAACCGTGTTCGATTCTCTGGAAGAATATATTATGTATATGTTCAATGTCACCGAAAGGAAGGCCAGGCAGCGGCTCATGGGATTTAATTATGCTGCTTAAGAAAAAAGCATCGACTTCAGAAGAAAATACATCCGCAAGCGACCTAGGCTCGCCTGAAAAAAACAGAGACGCGTCAGATGCCACTTTTCATACTGACATTAGGATATTGCTCAAAACGCGTTACGAAAATAAGGAAAAAGTTAAAAAAGTTTATTCGTATGTTCTTTTAGCACTTACTGGTATTTTTTCTATCAATATTGTCGTAATGCTTTGGTTTTTGGTGCATGACCCTGAAAACTTGACGGCGTTTATCACGGCAATTGGCGTATTACTAAGCACGCTGGTTGGCGCGCTGCTTCTTGTGGTCAAATATCTATTTAATTCCAAGGACGATAAGGTGATTATTGACCAACTATCCGAAATGCGCGGATATGATGCAAAAGTTCGCGAGGACGAACAAAAAGCGAAGAAGGAAATGAAGACTCAAGACGACCAACGTAGTTTTGCTGATGTTATAAGCGCGTTTGCGGCGCTAACCGAATAAATACGAGACCGCTAAGCATTTGCCTAGCGGTCTTTTTATTCACTTCGCAGATTATTTCAGCTCACTGAAATACTTAATCACGCGCACCATTTGCGCCGTGTAGCTCGCCTCGTTGTCATACCACGACACCACTTGCACTTGCGCAGTATTGTCGTCCACTTTGGTCACCAGAGTTTGCGTGCCATCAAACAGGCTGCCGTGCGTGCAGCCAATCACGTCGCTGCTGACGATTTGGTCTTCGGTGTAGCCAAAGCTGTCACTGGCGGCGGCTTTCATTGCGGCGTTCACGCCGTCCACAGTCACATTTGCACCCTTCACCACTGCAATCAAAATCGTGGTGGAACCAGTGCACACCGGCACACGTTGTGCGCTACCCACCAGTTTGCCGTTGAGCTCGGGGATAACTAGGCCGATTGCCTTGGCAGCACCAGTGCTGTTGGGCACGATATTTTGCGCACCAGCACGGGCACGACGCAGGTCACCTTTGTTGTGCGGGCCATCCAAGATCATTTGATCGCCGGTGTAGGCATGCACAGTGGTCATGATGCCGCTTTGGATGGCAGCATAATCATTCAATGCTTTTGCCATGGGAGCCAAGCAGTTGGTGGTGCAGCTGGCTGCCGAAATCACGGTGTCGCTGGCGTCGAGGATATCTTCGTTCACGCTGAACACCACGGTTTTGGTTTCAGCATCTGCGGGTGCAGAGATCACCACTTTTTTCGCACCGGCTTGCAGGTGAGCACTCGCCGCTTTTTTGCTGGTGAAGAAGCCTGTGCACTCAAGCACAACGTCAACACCCAGCTCGCCCCAAGGCAGTTGCGCAGGGTCGCGGTTCGCGTGAATGGTGATGGTGCGACCATCTACCACGATGCATCCGTCACCAGCTTGCACGCTGCCGTTGTAGCGGCCTTGTGCGGTGTCGTATTTCAGCAGGTGCGCCAGCATTTCGGGGCTGGTGAGGTCGTTGATTGCCACGATGTCGTAGTCGGGGTTGTTATTCATCATGCGGAACGCTAGGCGGCCAATGCGGCCAAATCCATTGATTGCAACTTTTACTGCCATGTTATATCCTCCGGTTGATTTTATTTTTTATCACTGTTAATTTTACCATATATGCGCACGTAATGCAAGCGACACGCAAAATTTTGTTGGGTTGCACAAAAAAGTCCGCTACCCGCAGCGCTGCTCCGTCGCTTCTATGATGGTTTGCCAAAAATGTTTCACGTGAAACACTGTTTTTATACAGAAGGCAGCCTTTGTTGTACGCAAGGCATGTTAGCCGCCCCTACACGACCCAAAATCTTGCTGTCGTTGTATTCTCAAGCCTCCGTCCAACTAAGCACTAAGCATTAAGCACTAATCACTGCACATAATAACCGCATGAAAACCATTCTTTACAGTGACAATTTCCGCACTGCGTTGCACACGCCCATCACCCGCGAACACGAGCACGACCTGCGCTGCGCCCTGCATGCGCTGATGCTAGAGCTGCTGCAACACCCCGAGCGCAAGCACGACCCAATCTTGCAGGACATGCTGTTGCAAAGCCGCCTGCGCTTGCGTGCGCTGCAACATCTTGTGGACGCCACACGCGGCGAGCATGAGTTCGCCCTGCAACGCTGCGAGCTGCGCAGTCTGCTGGAGGATCTGTGCGCAGCTGCGGACTTACTGCTTCGTCCACATGGGCGCAGCGTAACTTTCACCGCGCCGCGTGAACGCATGGACATCGCCTGTGCGCCGCAAGAACTCACCCGCCTTGCGCTGGAGCTGCTTGCCAACGCCCTGCTGCACACCCACGGGAAGGAAATCGCCGTGGCGATGCGGCGCAATGCCCGCACCGTGCATGTCACAGTGGAAAGCACTGGACAGATAGATTTAGAGCGACTTCACCAGCACGCGCAGCAACCCGGCAGCGGAGCTTCTGCCATGCTGCGCACGGCTTGGCTGCACCGCGGCACATTGCTTTGGCTGCAACGCAACGAAAAATCCGTGGCGAGCTTGAAGCTCCCCACGGACTTGGATAGTATGCAATCAAGTGCCTATGATAGTCCCGACTTGGTTGACCTGTTGGCCGACCGATGTTCGCCGGTTTACGTTGGCTTGGCGCAGGTTATTTAACAAACTTCGCCACAAATTCGTCCACGATGTCGGCCACATCTGGTTTGCCGATTTCTTGCAACTCATACTCCACACGGGTAGCAGGTTGCTTGATGTTAATCACGCGTGCAAGATCAATGGGCGTGGCAATCACCACGGCTTCACATGGCGTGGCCGCGATAGTCGCCTCAAGGTCCTTCATTTGTTGCTCGCCATAGCCCATGGCCGGCAGCACATTGCCAATGTCGGGATACAGCGTGAAGGTTTCGGCCAGTTTGCCCACGGCATAGGGGCGCGGGTCAATGATTTCGGCTGCACCAAAGCGCTTGGCCGCCACCACACCGGCACCGATTTTCATGTTGCCATGCGTGAGCGTGGGACCATCTTCAACCACCAGCACGCGCTTGCCGCGAATGGCCGAAATATCATCCACACTCAGCGTAGAGGCCGCGTCAATCACCACGGCATTGGGTGCAACTTTAGCAATGTTTTCGCGCACTTGCAGAATTTTGTCAAAGTCCGCGCTGTCAATTTTGTTGATGACTGCTACGTCTGCAACACGCAGCGACACTTCGCCGGGGTAGTAAGCCAGCTCGTGGCCGGGGCGGTGCGGGTCAACGATGGTGATGGTCAGGTCGGGGTTGTAGAACGAGAAGTCGTTGTTGCCGCCGTCCCACAAAATCACGTCGCAGCCATTGGGATCATTTTCGGCCGCGCGCAAGATCGCTTCATAGTCCACACCGGCGTAAATCACGTTGCCGCGCACAATGTGGGGTTCATATTCTTCCATTTCCTCAATGGTACATTTATGGGTTTTCAGGTCCTCAAGCTCGGCAAAACGCTGCACTTTTTGCGCCTCCAAGTCGCCGTAGGGCATGGGGTGGCGAATGGCAATCACCTTCAGGCCCTTGGCCATGAGTGCCTCGGCCACGCGGCGGGTGGTTTGGCTTTTGCCGCAGCCAGTGCGCACCGCACAAATGGCAATCACGGGCTTGGTGGACTTAATCATCGTGTTCTTCCAGCCCAGCAGGGTGAAGTCTGCGCCGGCGGCATTCACTTGCGCGCTAACGTTCATCACGCTGTTGTAGTGCACGTCGCTGTAGGCAAACACGCACTCGTCAGCGTTCAGGTCTTTGATGAGCTGCGTGAGGTCTTTTTGCTCGTGGATGGGAATGCCTTGGGGATACAACGAGCCCGCCAATGCCGCGGGATATTTGCGGTCGGCGATGTCCGGGATTTGCGCGGCGGTGAAGGCCACGACGTTGTAGGCAGGGTTGTCGCGGTAGTAGGTGTTGAAGTTGTGGAAGTCGCGCCCGGCGGCGCCGATGATGATGACGTTGCGTGGCATAGATAGTTCCTCCTCGTTGTGTTTTATTCTAAGATTTTATTATACAACAAAATTGAAGCGATTGCAAGTTTTTTTTCGCAGACCAAATAAAAAAGCAGCAGACATCGGTCTGCCGCTTTTATTATCCTGTGTTTTAAAGCAACCGCCCCAGCGGGAACGGCGGCAGCGCCAAGGGCTTGACCGCAATGGACATCAGCAGCGCGGGGTTGTCATCCGCCGCAATGCGGTTTGAGCTGAGCACGCCGCACAGGCGGCAGCGGTGGATAATCGCCCACTCGCCGTTTTTGCGCACCCACACGCCAATGGCCTCCATAGTGCCGCCGCAGTCAGCGGCACGGTCACCGGGTTCGTCATCAAGATGCACACTGGCCAGGCACTGCGGGCAGTGATTGCGATGGCGCGTGCCTGCGCCGTCGGGTGTAACTTGCACGCCACAAGCCTTGCAGACGAAAGGCTCGGCGTCGATTGCGTTGTAAGATTTTTTATAGCTCAGATGGGGATCCTCCTAATATTTTGAGATAAAAAATACCCACAGCCAAGCAGCCGTCCAGCTGCATGGTTGCGGGAAGGTTACTCTTGGCACGGCAAAGCTTGAGCTTTAATCAGCCCGCCTGCTCGTGCCTATATTCAATTAATGGGTCGCAAAGACCCTCTCTTTTCGTGAAGACATTGCGTAACTCCTTTCGCAAGTTGATAGGGTAAGTATAGCAGAAATCGCAGGGTTTGTCAACAAAAATTACTTCAAAGCCACTTCAGCCCATACTCTCGCAAAATTTTCGGGTAAGCAAAGCGATACCAAGCTATTTTGGCAAAGCTTGAAGCCGACATCCACGCAACGCGAAAAACGCGCGAGCCCGAGCGAGCCATGTTGCCAAACGTCGAGCGCACAATGCCACGCGCGTGCGCATGCTGGCCGGTTTTGCTGCCCCAAAAACTTTGCCAGTTGAAATAGCTTTGCACCACATGCAAATGCTTTGTGGGAATATTGGAATAGTTTTCGCCTACCTCGGAATATGTTCCAAACACAGATGTCCAATCTTCCAGCCGCATGATAGGAGCTAAGCGACCTTGCTGCTGCAATTGCCGGTAATCTGCCGACCCAGGAACAGGGACGAATTTCATTACAAACTTTATCGTGCAAGTTATGTTTTTCAACAAGCTCACCGTCTCACGTAATTCATCTTTCGTTTCGTCCGGCGAACCTATCATAAAGCCACATTGCACACGAATCCCAACTTCTTCGCACCAAGCAATTTCTTGCGGCACTTTATCTAAGTCAATGCGCTTTTTCATGCGTTTTTGCACGGCCGGCGAGCCACTTTCAATGCCATATACAATCCCACGGCAACCACTGTCATACATCATTTTTAAGTCTTCGCGCGTCAATCGCCCAACCATTTGATAGCAATACCACTTCGCTGAAATATTCAGCGCCCGATAGCGATTGCAAAATTCGCGCAGGTCTGCCTTATTCGGATAAAACCAATCATCATAAAAACGAATCATGTCAAAATCAACCAGTTGCGCCAATTGTTGAATATCCTGTATGACATATTCCATTGCGCGTTTTCGGTGCTGGCAACGGTGATATCCTTCATTCACACAAAATGAACACTGATTCGGGCAGCCTTTGGACGCCATGATTGCGACTGCGCAGCGATATTCATGCAGAGGATTCGCATACTTGTTTACGTCCACCAAGGTCCAATCCGTTGGCGGAAAGTTCTCTAGTGCTGCAAATTCCCGCGCAGGCGTGCAACAAACATTGCCTTGCGCGTCAGCATAAACCAACCCTGCAATATCGTGCACCGGCGTGTTGTTTTCCAGCGCTTGCAATAGCTCATGAAAGCTAATTTCACCCTCGCTGCAAACCACGTAGTCTGCCGCGTGCTCTTCGATCACCTGCTGTGGAGCAAAAGTAGCCATTGCGCCGCCCCAAACCACAGGCAAGCCAACGGCGCGCATTTGTCGCGAAATCTCAATTGCGTCTGTTATCATTAGGCAGAAGGTCACAGACAGCCCAACGACCTGCGGCACAAATTCATCCAGCACATCCTGTAACGAGCTTTTTTCTGCGTTGCGATCTAGGATGCGAACTTGATAGCCCTGTTGTTTTAGATAGGAACCGATGGCTAATGCCCCCAACGGGGCAGACAACGACTGAAATTGAAGTTCTATTTTCGGCACAACTAACAACACGCGCATGGCTATCTCCTCGTTATACAAAAAATCCTCAATCACTTCTCCCGCATGCTGCGCTCAATGTCGCGCTTGGCATCGCGGCGGGCGGCGTCTTCGCGTTTGTCGTAGAGTTTTTTGCCTTTGCATAGGCCAATTTGCAGCTTGGCGCGGCCGTTTTTGAAGTACAACGACAGCGGGATGATCGCCAGCCCTTGCTTTTTGTTTTCGTCAAACAGATGCAAAATTTGGCGCTTGTGCATCAGCAGGCGGCGCACCCGCGTGGGCTCGCGGTTGAAGATATTGCCTTGTTCGTAGGGACTGATGTGCATGCCATGCACAAAAATTTCGCCGTTTTTGATGCCGCACCAGCTGTCCTTGAGATTCACGCGCCCTTGCCGCAGCGACTTGACTTCCGTGCCAAACAATTCAATGCCGGCCTCAAATTGGTCCAGCACATGGTAGTCGTGCCAAGCTTTTTTATTCTTGGCAATGGGGATGAATTTTGTGTTTTCGGGGGTCATTGGTTATCTCCATTCGTCACGCAGCAGGGCAAATTGCAGCATATCCACCCACTGCCCGGCAATCCAGCGTTCTTGGCGGCTGCGGCCCTCGGGCACAAAGCCCAGCTTCTGCAAGCATTTCACCGAACCCAAGTTGGTTTCCAAGGCCCATGCCGCCACGCGGTGCAACCCTAGATTGCCAAAAGCGTGGTCAAGCAGCAGTGTCGCCGATTCTGTGCCATAGCCTTTGCCACGGTGTTCAAGCCGAGCAATGCCAAAGCCGAGATTGCAATTTCGGTTGCGCCAACTGAGTTCTTGCAGCGCAACGTCGCCGATGACTGTACCATCGTTGAGGAAAATCCCCAAGCGCAAGTTGTGCCCCTCTTGACCCTGATTTTTTTGTATGCTTTCGTACCACTCGTCGGCAGATTCAACCGATGCGCCGATGTACAGCGGCTCGGCGATGTGCGCAAAGTCGTATTCTTCGGCTTCGTATAGCTTGCGGCAGTGCTCACGCTCCAGCGCAGCCAGATAAAGCCGCTCGCCTTGCAGTTTTAGCATGATTATCTCCTCTTTTGCCCACTGCGTGCCGCCGCGGATTTCTCTCGTGCTTTGCGCTTTTCTTCTTTCTTTTTCTCGGCAGCTTTGCGGCGCATTTCTTCGTTCACCTTGAAGAACACCATGCTACCGCCCACCACCTGTACCACTTCGCTGCCGGTCATGGCGGCGAGTGATTCGGCGGCCTCACGCGGGGTTTGCGGGCAGCTTTCTAGCAGCACCTTGCCTTTGAGTAGCTCGCGGGTGTTGAAGGCTTCGGTCATTTGCGTGGCCACGGCGGGCGTTGCGCCCTCTTTGCCCACCTGAAACAGTGCTTGCAGCCCGTTGGCTTGTGCGCGCAGGGCGGCGCGTTCTTTGCTTGTCATGTTATTTTTTCCTCACTGGTTGTTTTCATTAGTATGCCACAGCTGTGCGGCGAATCCGCTGCGGCTCCACAGCCACAACGGTGTGTGAATGTCAATCGGGTGCCAATCTGTTCCCGCGAACACCGCGTTCCACAGTTCGCTCACCACAAGGCGGATGTTGGGGTTGAGCATATCCTCGGCCGAGATTAGCCCCAGTTTTGCAGTTGCTTGAATCACGTGGGTGTCGGGCGCAACGGTGATGTGTTCTCTGTCTGCGAACGCGGCGTCCGTGTATTGCAGCATGACATAGAGCCAGTAATTCATAATCTTGGCGCCCGATAGGTACGGGAATAGCTTTTTGTTTGCGGTCATATAGTCTTTGATTTGCAGCACGGAATTGCCTTGGGCGCTGAAGAATTTATTCACGCTGCCATCAAAGTGCTCGGTAAACGTTTGGCAAAGCCTCAACCAAATTTGCGGATGACGATTTGGCTGGAGGGCAACTTTATGTTTCAGCAGTTTCTCGCGCAGTACATCAATTTCCATTTCAACAACCGCCATTGGCGAAAAAATATCTGCGGTTTCTGCATCTTGCGCTGTCTGGTTTGCGGCTTCCCAGAGTTTGTAGGAATTGCGCTGATAGTTCAGCGCCATGGGCAGTGTAAAGTACAGATAATTTTCTTCTGCGCTTTTTGGCAATCCTGGGTTTGCGTCCTCGGGCATGATTTCGCCGCCCAACGCGCCGTCTCGATGCAATTGCATGAGAATTTCCGCCGCTTTTCGCGCCTTTTCGATTTTCTCAACAGCAAAATCCATCCGCAACGCCTCCTGTCCATAATCATTATAACACACCTATATAACAATTGCAAGAAAATTCCCCGCAACCGAAAGTTGCTTGACAAAATCGTCGAATTAGGGTATACTTAGTATGGATAAGGATGTGATGACTGCTGAAGCGCCGCAAGACCAAATTTGTTTTGCTGATAATCCTCGGCCTGCTGGCCGGGCTTTTGCTTGCGTTAGCGGCGTTGTTCGTGCGTAATCTAGAACCCGCAGCACCGCCCGCTCCCCCGCCTTGGGCGAACTCGCTGCTGGTTGAAACCTACGCCGGGGCAGAGCTTTCGCCTTGGCAGTTCATTGCGCAAAACGAATACACAGCTCGCAACCGCTTCATGCCCACCTTTGCGCAGCAGCCCGACACCTCGCTGTATAGCCAAGAGCAAAACGTGTTCATTCTGCTGACGAATGACGAAGGCGAAACCCAGACCATCATCAGCGTGTTGCGCATTGTGGAAGATGGTGTGCCGCCAGTGTTTTCCGGCATACGCGATGAAATTCACGTGGGACGCGGCAGCACGGTGGCGTTTCGTCAAGGCGTCACGGTGTCTCACAGCAGCGGACAAGCCACATTTGAGGTAGACAGTTCCGCCGTGGACACGAGCACCCCTGGCACCTATGAAGTGGTGTTCATCGCGCGCACACCGATGGGGCAAGAAAGCCGCGCAACCAGCCGAGTGGTGGTTAGCGCAGCAACACAAGAGCAGGCCCTAGCGCTCGTTCAACCCATTTTGGACCAACACATTCGCCCCGACATGACCCAAGCCGAAAAGGCGCGTGCAATCTTCAACTGGGCGCGCTGGAACATTCAATATGCCGTGGGCGGCACGCATGGCGACGTGCTTGAATCTGTGGTGCAGGGCATGACCCGTCGCCGCGGCGATTGCTATGTGTTTTACGCCGTCACACGCTTCATGCTGGAGCAAGTGGGTATTCCGTCCATCAGCATGCGACGCTACCCCATTGTCAATGCTCGCCACGTGTGGCTGCTGCTTGACTTTGGCGACGGTTGGCACCATGTTGACCCCACGCCCAACCAACAAAATCTGCCAAATGATGGCTTCATGTTCACACAAGCGCAGGCGCAACAGTTTAGTAACCAGCGCCCAGGATTTTTTAGCTTTAACCCGGCCATACTGCCCGAGGGGGTAGTGATACAATGATGAAAACCATTGGTGTTTTGGGCGGCTTAGGCCCTGCGGCCAGCTGTCGGCTGTACGACATGCTCATTCGCATGCATGCCGTCACTTGCGACCAAGACCATCCTGACGTGATTGTCTACAGCAAATGCAGCGTGCCCGACCGCACCGCATTTTTGCTGAATAACAGTGCGGATTCTCCCCTGCCTGCGCTGATTAGTGGCCTGCAAACGTTGCAAGCGGCAGGCGCGCAGGTGCTAGCCATGCCATGCGCCACGGCGCACCATTTTTATGATGAATTGCAAGCTGCTGTGGATGTTCCCCTGCTGGACATGCTTGCGCTGACTGCACAACACTTGGCCGCGCAGGGCGTTACCCGCGCAGGCCTGCTGTGCACACTGGGGAGCTATCGCTCCGGCGCGTTTGTGCGGGCGTTGCAAGCACAGGGCATTGAAGTGATTATGCCCCACGACACCCAAGCTGTGATGGACGTCATTAATGCCGTGAAATTGGGCCAATCTATTGATAGCTTGACCATGCTTGCGCAGCCGTTGCTGCAACGCGGCGCGCAAACCGTGATTCTCGGTTGCACGGAGCTTTCGCTGCTCAATCAAGCTGATATACACTTCACCGATCCCATGAAAATTCTCGCACAGGAGTTACTATGCGAATCAATGTCTTAAGCTATCTTGATGAAATCGCCGCGCGGCTGCCGAACAAGGCCGCGTTTTGTGATGACGATGTTCAACTCACATTTGCAGAATTGGATAATCGCTCGCGTGCCATTGGCACAGCACTTGCCTGCGCAGGCTTCGCTAGTGAACCCGTAGTGGTGTTCATGCAAAAAGGGCCGTGCGCAGTCAGTGCGTTTTTTGGTGTGGTGCGTGCAGGTTGTTTCTACGTGCCGCTTGACGAAGAAATGCCGAGCCACCGCATCGACATGATTTTTGATACGCTCAAACCCAGCGTTGTCATTTGCGACGAGACCACGCACGATAAATTGCCTGTAGGGGTTGAAGCGCTGTTATATGATGATATCATCCGCACACCCGTAAATGAGCCTGCTCTGCAAGCCATTGCCGCACAGCAAATCGACACCGACCCCATTTATGTCGTGTTTACCTCTGGTTCAACCGGCAAGCCCAAGGGCGTGGTGGCCTGCCACCGCAGCGTGATTGACTACATCGAAACCCTCAGCGATGTGCTGCAGGTGAGTGAAAACACCATCTTTGGCAACCAGGCACCGCTTTATGTGGACGCGTGTTTGAAGGAGCTATTCCCCACGCTGAAGTTTGGCGCAAGCACTTGGTTTATTCCCAAAAGCTATTTTAGCTTCCCCATGAAGCTCATCACCTATCTTAACGACAAGCGCATCAATACCGTGTGCTGGGTGGCGTCGGCCTTCACGATGATTGCCGCGCTGCGTGTGCTCAATGAACTGATTCCGCAGCATCTGCATACCATCGCTTTCGGCAGTGAGGTATTCCCACAAAAGCAGCTACAGGCTTGGCGAACAGCTTGCCCACAGGCGCGGTTCATCAATCTATATGGCCCAACGGAATGCACGGGCATGAGCTGCTACTACGAGCTGCCTGCGGACTTTGACGCACCGCGCGTGCCCATTGGCCGCCCATTCCGCAACACCGATATGTTCCTGCTAGACGACGATGACCAGCGCATCACCCAAGCCGGACAAGCGGGCGAAATCTGCATTCGTGGCACCTGTGTGACGCTGGGCTACTATGCTGACCCCGAACGCACGGCACAGGCTTTTGTGCAAAATCCGCTGCACAGCCGCTACGCCGAGCCAGTGTATCGCACTGGCGACTTGGGTGAATATGATGAAGCAGACAACTTGCTGTTTATTTCGCGGCGTGACCACCAGATTAAACGCGCGGGCTATCGCATTGAGCTGGGCGAAATTGAGTCCGCAGCGCTTGCCATTGACGGCGTTGCCGCCGCCTGTTGCCTGTTTGATGAAGCCCGCAAAAAGCTCATTCTGTGCACAGTCAGCACACTTGCGCGCGCAGATTTGCAGACAGAACTCGGCGCAAAACTGCCGCCTTATATGATACCCAATGTGCTGCATGCGCTTGACACCATGCCCCTGACCCCCAACGGCAAAATCGACCGAAATGGCCTAAAGGAGCGGTTTGTGTAGGGACGCGCAATGCGCGTCCGTGCCTCTTTCACTTGCATAAAAATTTACGGACGGCCAATGGCCGCCCCTACAGGAGATTTCTATGGAAAAGTTACTCGAATTGCTCAACGAGCTTTATCCCGACGTGGACTTCGCCACCTATGATGCCCGCCGCGACGGCCCGCTAATTCAATCGCTTGAAATGGTTGAGCTGATCACCGAAATTGAGCAGCGCTTTGACATCGAGTTCCCGCCCAGTGTGATGGGCGACCCCGAGCATTTTTACTCTGCCGCTGCCATTTGGGCACTGATTGAAAGACTGGAAGATGAGTGAGTAGTGAATAGTGATTAGTGGTTAGTTTTTCTAATCACTATTCACTATTCACTAACCACTAGGAGCTAACATGACGTTTATCTCGCCTTGGTTTTTGGGCGGTCTTTGCGTGCTGTTTGTGTTGTATTACACGCTGCCAAAGCGCGCGCAGTGGCCGCTGTTGCTGCTGGCTAGCTTGGGGTTTTATGCCCTAGCGGGCTGGGCGGTGTTGGCTGCCATGCTGGTAACGGTGGCGGTGAGCTATGGCGTTGCCATGCACATGGGCAAGCTGAAAATCGCGCAGAAAGCTCACGTTGCGCAACACCGCGACGCCATGACCCGCGACGAACGCAAGGCCTACAACGCTGCACAAAAACGGCAGCAACGCACATGGCTGATTGCCGGGCTGCTGTTTAACTTTAGCTTGCTGGCGGGGGTGAAGATCGCTGAGGCGCTTGCGCGTGTGGAGATTATCCCCAGCATGATTTTCTTCGTGGGCATTTCCTACTACATGTTCCGCATTTCGGGTTATTTGATTGACGTGTTTTGGGGCAAGGTTGAGGTGCAGCGCAATCCGCTGAAGCTTGCGCTGTTCACCATTTTCTTCCCCTATGCGATGATTGGGCCCATTAGTCGCTACAACAACGTGGCCGACAGCTTGCTGGGCGAAAAACGCATGGACTGGGACATGTTTGGCCGCGGATTGCAGCGCATCATCTGGGGTTTCTTCAAGGTGATGATCATTGGCTTTCGGCTGCTGCTGGCCATCAATCACCTGCGTGCCTATCCGGGCGAATACAGCGGCATGTTCGCGTTTTTCACCATGCTGGTATGGGGTGCGTATCTTTACGCCGACTTCAGCGGAGCCATTGATATTTCCATCGGCATTGCCATGTGCTTTGGCATTCGCGTGGAGGAAAACTTCGTCTCACCCTTCCGCGCGCGTGACATTTTTGACTACTGGCGGCGCTGGCACATCACCATGGGCACGTGGTTTCGTGATTACGTGTTCTATCCCATGAGTGTGGCCAAGCCCTTGCAAAAGCTGCCCACCCGGCTGAAGATTCACATTGCGACGCTGGTGACTTGGTTCACCACAGGCATTTGGCATGGCGTGGCTTGGAACTTCATCGTGTGGGGACTGGCGAACGGCGTGGTCATCATGATTTCGCAGGAACTTAAACCGCTTTACGCGAAGTTTAATGCGAAATTCAGCTTCACCAAAAGCAAAGCTTACACATGCTTTGCCGTGTTGCGCACCTTCCTGCTGCTCACGCTGATTCGCTCGTTTGACATTTATTTTGACGTGCCGTTGACTTTCCGCCATTTTGCGTCGTTCATCACAAACCCGCAGTTCGGCGCGTTTTTCCGCTACTTTGGCGAAAACGACGTGTGGTTCGATCTTGCGCCACTGGAATGGCTGGTGGCTGGCTTGGCCGTTGTTGTGCTGATTGCCGTGCCGTGGTTCCGCCGCGAGGCCCGCGGTGATGCACCCGCCAAGCGCCCACCCGCGATATTCTGGGCATTGCTGGTACTTGCGATTTTCATCTTCGGCACGTATGGGCTTGGATTCGATATGCAATACTTCTTCTATATGCAATTTTAATTTTTACGGAGCTTTATGAAACGTATCCTCTCTATTATACTGGCTTTTGTGTTTTTCTGCACAGCCTTTTGGGCGATGCAGCGGTTGCTAATGCCCAAATATATGACCAACCCATTTGAAGGGGCGCTGACCGCTGAGTATTATCAAAGTAATTTTGCGCATGATTTAATTATCATCGGCTCGTGCGAGGTGTATTCTAATATTTCGCCCGTGGTGCTGTGGGAGGAATATGGCGTGCCGGCGTTCATTCGCGGCAACCCGCAGCAGCTACTGTGGCACAGCCGCGCCATGCTGGAGGATACCCTGCGGCACGAAACCCCGCGCGCGGTGCTGCTGAGCATTCAAGCGCTGATGTATCCCTCGCCGCCGCACGATGGCGAGCCTTACAACCGCATGGTGTTCGATGGCATGCGCCTGAGCTTGCCCATGCTGCGCAGCGTGCGTGAATCCATGACACCGGAAGAAAGCATGCTGTCGTATGTGTTCCCGCTGCTGCGTTTTCACTCACGCTGGCAAGAGATTTCGCGCGAAGACTTCACCTTCTTTTTGCGACGTGCACCGGTTTCGATCAACGGCTTTGTGATGCGGGCCGATGTGCTGCCCGTTGGCTGGATTCCCCCGCCGGCCATGCTGTCGGACTATAGCTTTGGGCAACAGGCCATTGACGCGCTGTATGACATTTTGGCCATTACGCAGGAGCACGGCGTAGAGTTGATACTCTTCAAGGCGCCCAGCCTGATGCCCCACTGGCACGACGAATGGGATGCTTGGGTGGTTGATTTCGCGGCACGGCACAACCTGCCCTACTTCAACGCCATCACCATGACAGACACCATTGACCATCAGTATCACACCTTCAACGGCGGGCTGAACTTGAATCTGGCCGGTGCCGAACGGCTCACCCGTTATCTTGCGCCATGGCTGATGGACAACGCGCCTTCGCTCAGCGACCGCCGCGGCGACCCCGCACTGGATGCCCACTGGCAGCAACTTGCCACGCAATACCGCGCATGGCAGGCTGCCCAAGAAGCCGAAATCGCCGAAACCGGACGGGTGTATTACAGCATATTGTTGCGCAACGCGCTATCATAATCAAAGGAGAAAATCTACCATGAAAAAAATCATCGCAATTGTCATCGTTGCTGCACTGGGCTTTGCCCTTGCGGCTTGCGGCGGCAACACCAACAACGTTAACGACAACGACGTGACCCGAACCACGCAGCAAGCTCCCGCGAGGCAAGTTAACCACAGCTTTGTGTATCGCAACGTGCAAATCACCATGGGTGCACTGCCCGAGCCTGCGCTGGCTGCTCTTGGCCCAGCCTTGGATGAAATGCGCGAACCCAACTGCGCCATTGAGGGCGAAGACGTCACCCTGCGCTTCCCCGGCATGATTCTGTATCTCACTTACCCCGCCGACGGCAGCGCACCGTTCATCGCAGGTGTGCGCCTGACCGACGACAGTGTGGCCACCCCCGAGGGCTTGTATATCGGCGCAGCAGCAGCAGAGGTTGAGCGGCTGTATGGGCAATATGACCGCGAAGTGAACGGGTTCTACTACTTCAACCAGGGCCGCAGCACGCTGCAAATTGCAGTGCGCGACGGCGCAGTGGTGCAGATTATCTACCAGTATCTGTTTTTGGATTGATGATGTAGGGGCGCGCATTGCGCGTCCGCTCCTCAAGCACGCCGCCATCAAATCACGGACGGCCAATGGCCGCCCCTACCCACAGGTCTGATAAAATAAACACCCCACTCAGATGAGTGGGGTTTGTTGTGTTACACATTAAACCGGAAGAGAATCACATCGCCATCTTGCACCACGTATTCCTTGCCCTCGCTACGCACTAGACCCTGCTCTTTGGCGGCGACCATGTTGCCACAGCGCATGAGATCATCAAAGCCGATGGTTTCTGCACGAATGAAGCCGCGCTCAAAGTCCGTGTGGATTTTGCCTGCGGCCTGCGGTGCTTTCGTTCCGCGGGTGATGGTCCAAGCGCGCACCTCGGGTTTACCTGCGGTGAGGTAGGAAATCAACCCCAGCAGGTCATAGCTGCGCTGAATGAGTAAATCAAGCCCGCCGCTGGTGATGCCCAGCTCGCCCAAGAACAGTGCGCGTTCGTCGGCGTCCAGCTCGGCCACTTGAGCCTCAATTTCAGCGCAAACCGGCAGCGTTGCGCAATCTTCTTTGGCGGCGATGGCCTGCACGGTTTGATAATTCGCGTGGATTTCGATGTTGCCGCCGGTGTAGTCCGCCTCGCTGAAGTTGCACACGTAAATCACGGGCTTGGTAGTGAGCAGTGCCCATGTGTTGATTTGCTCGCGCTCGTGCGGTTGGCAGGGGTAGGTTCGCGCGACCTTGCCGCTTTCGAGGTGAGCATACAACCCGCGGGCCAAGTCAAGCTCGGCACGCATGACATTGCCCAGCACTTTCACGGTTTTGCTGCCACGCTCAATGCGGCGCTCAAGCAGCTCCATGTCGGAGAAAATCAGCTCCAGAGTAATGGTTTCGATGTCGCGCGCGGGGTCAACACTGCCCTCCACGTGAATGATGTCGTCGTCCTCAAAGCAGCGCACCACGTGAATGACGGCGTCCACCTCGCGGATGTTGGACAGAAACTTGTTGCCGAGACCCTCGCCTTGTGCGGCACCGCGCACTAGGCCTGCGATGTCCACAAATTCAATCACTGCTGGGGTGATTTTGGCTGGTTGGTATAGTTCTGCCAATGCGCTGATGCGTTCGTCCGGCACGGCGGCCATGCCCACGTTAGGCTCAATGGTGCAAAAAGCGTAGTTCGCGCTTTGTGCGCCTGCATTCGTTAGCACGTTAAACAGCGTGCTTTTGCCCACGTTGGGCAGACCTACAATTCCCAGTTTCATGATGTAAAGTTCCTCTATGTTCTAAAATGTT
>WRBQ01000009.1 GCA_009784445.1 Oscillospiraceae bacterium | reverse complement strand
CGCACGAAGAAAAATATCAGCATAAACGCCGAGTAACCAATCATTACCCAAGTGAATAGTGAAAATCGTCTAGCCATCTTTCGGCTCCAATACTTCCCGCGCCACGTAAATCGGCCGCGCTTTGGTTTCGGTGTAAGTTTTAGCTAGGTATTCGCCGATGAGCCCAAGCCCAAGCAGCTGCAACCCGCCTAGGAATAAAATTAACACGGCTAAGGTGGCAAAACCGGGCACTGCCATGCCCCAAAATATCCGCTGAATAATGACCACTAGGCCGTAAATCAATGCGCCAAGTGCGCTGAGCACGCCCGCAAACGAGGCCAGCCGCAGCGGCATGGTGCTGAACGAGATGATGCCATCAAAAGCGTAGCGAAACAGGCGGCGTTTGTTCCATTTGGTGGTGCCAGCGTGGCGCTCGGCAGCAACGTAGGGCACATAATGTGTGGCAAAACCCACCCACGAGAAAATGCCTTTGGCAAAGCGGTTTTGCTCGCCCAATGATATAATGGCATCCACCATGCTGCGGCGCATGGTGCGGAAATCACTGGCCCCCTGCACGAATTCAATTTCCGTCACGCGGTTCATGATGCGATAAAAATTGTTCTTGAAAAACTTGAGCACGCGGCCGTCGCTGCGCACTTGTTGAAAGGCCGCCACGCAGTCGTAGTCTGTGTTCAGCTCAAGGAAAACGACCATGTCGCGCACCAGCGCGGGCGGCTGTTGCAGGTCGGCGTCGATGATACAAACAAAGTCGCCTTTCGCATGCTGCAAACCGGCGTAGATGGCGCTTTCTTTGCCAAAGTTGCGCGAAAATCGTACCACACGCACGTTATCATGCGTGGCATGCAATTGCTTGAGCTTGGCGAAGGTGTCGTCGCGGCTGCCGTCGTCTACAAATACCATTTCGTAGGCATAGCCGCAGTCTGCAAAGGCCGCAACCACGGCAGCGTGCATGCTTTGCACGTTTTCTCCCTCGTTGTAACAAGGCAGTACCAAAGATAGTTGCACGTCATTCACCCAGCACTTTCTGTATAATTCGTTTTGTTGATTGGCCGTCGCAGGCGCACATGAATTTTTGCGCAAAGGCTTGCACTTGCTGGGCATTAAATTTGCCGTGCAGCAAATTTTTCTCAATACCTGCAATGATGTCCTCGGTGTCCCACACCAATTCGCCGGGCACGAAGTCCATGTAGGGATAATAAAAACTGCGCGTTTTGTCGTACTGCCCCAAATCGTAAGCATAAAAAAGCATGGGGCGCGTGAGCAGCGAATATTCAAAAATCAGCGAAGAATAGTCCGTGATCACTAAATCTGCGGCGCAAAGCAGCACGTGAATGGGCATGTCTGCGGCGTTGAACACAAAGGGCGTTTCGCCAGTTGGCTCGGGTATACTTTTGCGCGCACGCGGGTGAGGTTTGAGCAACAAGGTACAGGTTTCGCCCAGCGCAGCATCCATCATGTCATAGTCTAGCACGTCGTCGTGACGTGACTTGCGCAAGCTGTTGCCGCGAAACGTGGGGGCATACAATACAATCTTGCGGTTGCCGATTTCGGGCATGGCCTGCAGCACTTGCGCGCGGCACTGCTCCACAATCCCCGGCTGAAAAAAGAAATCGGTACGTGGCACGCCCCAAGCGTGGATGGTAGCTAGGCCATTGTTGAAAGCCTGTGCGTAGTGGCGAATGACCTCCGGCGAACTGACGCTGGTGTAGGTGTAAAATCGATTGGCGGGAAAGAATTTATAGGTGCGTGCACTAACGCCCCATTTAAGGTTAATGGTGGAGTAGCCCCACTGCTTGAACGCGCCACAACCGTGCCACAACTGCACGATTTCCGTGCCTTTGCGCGGGCGGCAAACGTCGATGCGGCCTGTGACTTCCATCAAAAACACTGCACGTGCGCGGGGATATTGCCAAGCAAAGTATAGCAACGCCCAATATTGCCGCAGGCGGCCGCCCACGCCTTTGATGCGCCCATGAAACTGGCAGGTGTAGCCTTGCTGTTGCAGCTGCTGCATGATGGGCACGAAGTTGTCGCCGGGCTGGTCTTCATGGTCGTGCACAAAAAAAATGAGTTTGGGGTTGATCGGGCGCAGGCAGCCCAAAGTATACACACATGGCAGCAGGCAACGCCAAATGGCCAGCCGCCAAAGCATGCGGCAGCGGTGCTTTAACTTAGCTAATTCTTTGCGCATAAGCAACCCTTCCCATTGTTTTCTAAACTGATGTATCACGCCTGCGCAATACACATGGCAATGTCCGCCCAGCGGCTTAGCCTGCCGGGGTCGCCCGCAACGGTAGACACATCTTTGAGCAAAAATTCCACGCTAAGCCCATGTTGCTTTGCCAGTGCGCAATATTGCTGCAGTTCGCGGCGAATTTCGTCTTCGTTCATGGCAGCACCGGCCAAAAATGCCGGGTTTGGCTTGGCAGAAAGCACAAGCTGCGGCCCAAGCTGTGCCGCAAAGTTTTCCTTGTTGCTCCATGGGCTGCACGACACCTTGCGCAGGTTGGGGATGCGCTTGACCAAGTGCAGACGGTCGTCGAGTTTATCGCAGCAGCCGTAGTAAACCGCGCCGAAATATTCTGCCATGCGTGAAATATACGGCAGCTCGAACTCCTCAAAAATGTCGGGCGAAGTGGCGGTCATCAGCTGCGCCAAGCCGAATGACCAGCAGTGCTGCGATGTCGCGCCGCGCCCCGCGCCGCTTTCGGACAGCAATTCGTCGGTGAACACATGGCTGCAATGGCATAACGTTTGGTTGTCGTTGTGCAAGCCAAGCTGGTTTGCCGCCGCAATGCCGGCGATGGTTGACTCGGTCATGCGGTTCATTGCTGCGTGCAGTAGCTCGGGGTTGTCGTAAAACGCATAGTAGCACTCGTCCACGCCCATGTAGGTGGTGAGTTTATCCCACACGCCCAGGTGAAAACTGATGCCCACCATGCGAATGGGTGCCAAGTCGCCGAACATATCTTGCGCTTGGGCATAAATCTGCGCCGTGAGGACTTCGTCGTGCGTGATGACTTCGTCTTTGATTTTCTCGGTGTCGCTGAGCTCCACCAACTGGTTGGTGAAGTGCTGCGAAATGCCAAGATAATCTGTTTGTGCAACAATGCCATAGCCGGTGCGCGTGACTGCTTTGGGCAGCGCGATGAACGGGTCCAACACCATGTCTGCCGGGAAGTTGCGCCATTTATACAGCGTTTGCCGCAGGGTTTGCTCAACGCCGCGCCAATACGGATCTTCAATTTGGCAGGTGAGTTCGTTGCAGGCAAGTTCGTGCCATGGCAGCTGATCAATCGTAATCATTGGCCGTTGCATATCACAGCGGTTCAGCGCCCGCCACAGCGCGGTTTTCTCTTGCTGCACGGGCAGCGTGGCATATTGCATATACTCGCCAACAAGCTGGCGTAAGATTTCTTTCATATCAGAAGACCCCTTGCACTTTTCTCACCAACTATTATACCACACCTGCGGTGGGCTCCGTCGCTTCGCTGTGCATTAATCGCGTTGCATAAAAAATCCAGCACTATGCGACTATTATATCACATCCAGCCCACAACTTCAAGCGAAAATTTTGTTGACTTAGCAAACTTTTCCTGTTATACTGTAGATGGTAGCGTTGTCTATACGGTAGGCGGCTAGTTCTTTCACTTCCTATTTCCTAATGGAGGTGATAGTTATGCAGTACCTAATCATGTTTGCAATCATTCTGATTCTTCTGATTAAATTGCTACATAGCGACAAAGAAATAGACCGCCCATAGCCTACTAAGCTGGCGGTCATTTCTAATGATCATGCTGTAACTCCCTATTGTTCTTGGTATGACGCTAGAACAGGAAGTGAAGCTGACGGTCATTCGCGAGATGATCCGTCCAGTGGGCTAGCCGCCTATACGGCAACGCTATCCTTGTTTTCATTATAACACAAAAACAGACGGTAAACAAGACTCGTTTGTTCGAATTTCCGCGCTACACGTCTGCAGCTGACCAGCGCAGGCGCATGTGCTCCACATGGCGCACCGAAAGCGCGTAGACCTCACGTCCGGCGATGACCACGCTTTGCGTGCCCGCGGGCAGCGGCTGACTTTGCGAAAATCCATTCGGTCGCCAACGCAACACCATATCACCCATGTGCAAATAGACCGCACGCCCCTGCGCAATTACGCTATATGGCTGCTGCTCAAGGGTGTGCTCCGCCGCTAGGGTACCGCGTGAGTTGTACACCCGCAACAGCACTTGATGGTCCCAATCTTCCAACAGCACAGCGCTGTAACCGTTATTTTGCAGGCTGAAGCCCCGCAAGGTGCGCCCACCAAACGATAACTCCTCCGCTGTGCTTGCGCCGTGGCGAATGAGATACACAGCCTCGTTGCCCACGGCAAGCCAACCACCTGCGATGCTCGCGGTGTCATAGAGCCACACACCGGGCAAGCGGATATCTGTGCGTGGTTGCTGCGCGTTAAGTGGAAAATCCACAAAGCGAGCGTAAACGCCGGCTTGCTCGGTACCTGCCAGACACATGGCCAGCACACGGCCATTGTTAGAAAGCCGCAGCGCCACGGGGTGTTCACGTTCTATCTGCCAGTGCAGTTGCTGCCTTGCGCGCGGATTGTAAACGAAAATCTCGGCGGCGGCGCGGTCGCTGCGAGTTGCCACGGCAATGGCGCCTTGGGGATTGATGTCAACGGTGAAAATGCTCTGCCCCATTTCGTGCGTGGCCAAGATGCCGCCGCGACGAAACATGGTGATGTTGCCCAGATTGCGGTCAAACAGCACGGCACGGTTGCCCGCCGTGCGCAGCGCAGGCATGGCATAAGGCTGGGCAAACTGCACGCTGCGATAGCCGTTTTGACTAACGATGTCGAACTGTGTGGGGCCGAGCAAGGCAACGCTGTTGCCCATGGCAGCGGCTTGGCGTGCGTGGCTGTAGCTAAACTCAATGGGAAAGCCATCGCCCTGGCGGCCGAGCAGTTGCAAGTCGCTGATGGGCGAAAGCCGCACGTTGCCCATGGCAAACAGGCCCACACCCGTGAATGCTGCAACGAACACCAGCAGAATCAGCAGGCGGGGGAGCTTGGAAATTTTCTCTTTGCGGGATGGTTTGGGTTTTTGTTTTGACATGAAACTATTGTATCACATTGCGGGGGGCTTGTCAATATTCGACGGCAAACAAAAACACCCCTCGCGCAAACGAGAGGTGTTGATGTCGTGAGATTTAGCCAAGATTTGCCCAAAGCAATGAGAAGCCAATGGCAAGCGCAAAGTGTGCGATGATTTGGATTAGCACGCGAACTGTTGTGGTCATTAGTATGCTTCCTTTCTGTGTAGAATCCTCATAAAAGAGGCTATAGGTTACAGGTTTAACCATTGGCGCAATGAGGAGATGCTGCCCCAAAGGCCTATCAAAGACAACCCCGCCGCAAACCACCACGACTGAAATGTAACTCCAAAAAACTCAATTGACGACATATCTATATGGGGCGATGCGATAAAAGAAAGAATGCCTATTAGCAGCACGCCAATAGCAGCCATTGTTTCGCCAATCAGTGTTATCCTCATGTTTACTTCTCCCCCCACATTCAAGTAATTACTATCCATAGCAAAATCGCCGCCATTGGTAAGCCAAACAGCATGTTACCGATTCCACTTGCGATTCGACCATCCATAAAAGAGCCCACGCCAGCCATGATAAAACCAACTGCGGCAAGCACAAGCGCAGTATACAAAAAAATCTGCATTAGCACATTCAGAAATGCACTTTCAAACATCGTTACACCCGCTTTCTGTATAGGATAACACAAGTATAGCACATTGCGGGGGGCTTGTCAAGGCAAATATGCTCTGCGACGTTCAGCGGGCTGTCGCTCCGCGAGCCTTCCTCAGTCACGCCCGAGGCGTGCCAGCTCCTTCCCGAGGAAGGAGCCAGGGCTTAGGCGCGGCAAGCAAGAGCAAACTTTGAGTTAATGCCGCGAACATCGCCACCGCCTTATGCCGTAATCTGCATGAATAAACGGCTCCGCTTCAAAACCGCATTTTCGATAGAAGTCGACAGCAGCGTCGTCTGTTTCCAGCGCCAACGGCAAGCGATGTTTCTTTTGCAGCGCAGCCAACATGAACCGCCCAACGCCTTGGCCGCGGCATGCTTCAGCAACGGCAATATTGCAGATGTAAACCACGCCATCGTCCCGAAGATAATACTCGACCACGCCGAGGACTTGCTCGCCATTTAGCACGCCCCACAACTTACGCTGGTCACTGCTACGGCAGCAATCAATCGCACGAGCAATCACCTGCGGCGTTGTGGGTTGAAATAGGCTCAACGCCAGCACCTGCTGAACGGCCTGCTCGTCAATGCGTGGTTTCAAATCTACAAAGTTCAATATTCAACCTCCCACAGGCACAGCCCATGCGCGGGCGCCGTTGGCCCGGCCTGGGCGCGGTCACCGCTGGCGATGATGGCGGGGATGCTCCCCTGCTCCAGTTTACCAGCCGCCATGTGCAGCAGCGTGCCCGCCATAATGCGCACCATGTGGTAGAGAAAACCCTCGCCGCGCACGATGAAGAACACGCTGTCGCCATCGCGCTGCACCTTCGCGTGTGTAACCGTGCGCACAGTGGATTTCACACTACTGCCTGCCGCACAAAATGCTGCGAAGTCATGCCTGCCGACAAAATCTTTTGCTTGGGCGTGCAGCATGGCTTCGTCTAGTGGTCGGCTGATTTGCGTGGCGCGGTTGAGCAAAAATGGGGCGCGCACGGGGCTGTTGTGGATGTGATAGCGGTAGGTTTTGGCCTTGCAGTGGTAGCGCGCGTGGAAGGTTTGCGGCACGACGCGGCAGGTCTGCACGGCAATTTGCGGTGGCAGATAGAAGTTGAGCGCAGCGGGCAGTTTTTCGGGTGAGATATGCGTGCTGCTGAAAAAATTACACACGAATTCACGCGCATGCACGCCTGCATCGGTGCGGCTGCAGCCGGTGACGCGGCTGTGCGTGCCCGTGGCTTGTGTGATTGCGTGCTCGATATTTTGTTGTACGCTTTCGCCATTTGGTTGCAGTTGCCAGCCGCAAAATGGCGTGCCGTCGTAGGCGAGGGTGAGGGCGAAGTTGTTCATGTGGCCTCTCGTAAAAAATGCTTGACAAAATTAGTGACACGTGCTATAATGAACATACAGGGATAGCGTTGCCGTATAGGCGGCTAGCCCCCTAACAAACAACGGTTTGAAATAGACCGCCCCTGCTTCCAGGCTATGGGCGGTCTATTTCTTTATCACTACGAAGCTCTTTCAATATAAGCAAAAGAATTGCGAACATGATTAAGTATTGCATAGTAATCACCCCCTTTCGGGGGCAAGAATTAGCCGCCTACCGTTTCGACAACGCTACCACCTACAGTATAACAGGAAAAATTTGTTTTGTCAACAAAATTTTCGGGGGTAACGCGAGGGTGAGGGCGAAGTTGTTCATGTGGCCTCGTTAATGTAATTCTATTTTTCGCCCGCCTCACGCACACGTATGGGCACATATAAGTCCATTTGGTGATAGCCCATCACGTCGCGGGCTTTGGGCGGCGTGGAAATGTGTCCCATGCAAAAGCGCGTGTCGCTCATATCTAGGGCAAAGCAATTGCTGACCTTCACCCAGTCTTTTATGCCGTTGTGCACGCGGTTGTGGTCTTTGCCGTCAGCGTCTACGCTCACCGCCACGGCAAATAGCCCGCCAGGGAAGTCGATGAGTTGCAAACCGTCTATGTTATTCGGGATTTGCGTGACGGCAAACCCCCACTCAACCCATGAGCCGCACTCCGGCCCATACATAAAATCACGTGGATAAAAGCGGTCGGCACGGGTTTTGTCATACGCTGTGAACCATTTGTCAAAGCGTTCCATCGGGCCGCCTGGCTCGAACGCGCTGTTCCATCCCACACGGCCAGAGCTGACCATTTTGCAGGCGGGCAGGTCAACGATGCGCACGTCATTGCGGGCTTTCATCTTGATGTTCGCGGGTGCAGGCGTGAAGCTTTCATCGTAGGCAAAGGCCGTTGAGTCCGATTGCGCCGCGCGTTGTTGTGGGCGCAAAATGTCATCTGTGCCGCAGTTTAGGGTTTCGGCTAGGGCGCACAACAGTGCCACTTCGGGCATGGCAGTGCCGGTTTCCCATTTGCTCACCGCTTGCGGCGAAACGCCCAAGTGTTCCGCTAGGGTTTCTTGGGTGAATTTCGCTTGCTTGCGCAACTGCGCAATGCGCGCTCCCGCCTGTTGTGTGTTTAGCATAACCTATCCTCCGTTTCGTTTGGTAAGGCTAGTATAGCACAATTTGCAAGCACGCACAAGGGAAAGCAAGTTGTGTTTTTCAGAGATTTTGCAACTTCAGGTTGAGTTGGTGGTCTAAACGCGAGGGTGAGGGCGAAGTTATTCATGTTTGCTTTCCATTAATGGTTAGCTTGCAATTTAGTTCGTAAAGTGCTGTTTTGTTGCTGTCCCACTTCAGTTGAGCCATGGCTTCGTCATATGAAACCCAGTGGGACGCAATGTGTTCATCTGAAAGCGTTACACTTTCCGACTCCACTTTGGCACCAAAAGAATACTCGGGAATGACCAATACGTCTGCTCCCCATGCCTGTCTTTGGCTTGCTGAGAATATGTTAGTCGGAATATAGCAAAGAGAAGTAAGCTGTTGAAGGCTCGCATTGTTGATGCCAGCTTCTTCATGCACTTCTCGCATCGCAGCTTGCGATGGTGTTTCATTGTCTTCTCCGCCGCCTGCAACAAACTGCACTTGACCCTGCGGATGTTTGCGCTCGAATATGCAATACTTTATGCCGTTTTCATTGTGCAAATAGAGAATAACCAAAACTTGATATGGCAGCCTAGCCATCGAAAGCACCTCCTCTATTACGCGTTAATGAAGCAAATGATGATGCTGACAAAGTGCAGCACACTGCCCGCCACCACAAACAGATGGAAGATGGAGTGCATGTATTTGCGACGCTTGCCCAGCATGTAGAGCACCGAGCCAATGGTGTAGGCCACGCCGCCGCCAAGCAGGAAGATGAAAGCCGACGTCGGCAGAGCTGCAAGCAGTTGCCGCGCAAACACCAGCACGCACCAGCCCAGCCCGATGTAGCAAATCATCGAAAAAATGCGAAATTTGCGCAGGTCAATGGCGTTGAGCGTGGCGCCCAAAAAGCACACACCCCACATGAACGCAAACAAGCCCCAAGCAATGGTGGGATACACCGGGCGCAGCGAAACCATGGCAATGGGTGTGTATGTGCCCGCAATGAGGAAGAAAATCGCGCAGTGGTCGATAATTTGAAAGACCTTCTTGGGTGTTTCGGGGATTAGTCCGTGATAGATGCTGCTCATGGTGTAAAGCACGATCATCGTAACGCCATAGACAATTGCGCTGCCGATGGCCCAGCGGTTTTGCTGCCAGATGGCCACGCCTAGGCATGCCACAAGGGCTAGCACGGCAAAGCCGCCGCCGGTGATGTGCGACACCATATTAAAGATTTCCTCGCCACGGGTGTAGCCGGGCAGTTTGCGGTCACGCAGTTTTGTGCGAATGGCCATTGTGTTCTCCTTAATTTGCTTGTCCGTGTTGACAATCAAAAGCATTTATGATATAATTGCATTAGCTCGAAGAGGAGCAAACGGTAAAACTAATTCGCAGGAGGAGAAGAGCGAAATGAAAAAAATCATTGCATTGGTAGCGGTGCTTGCCTTAGCGCTTGCATTAACCGCCTGCGCAGACATTGGCATTAATATTGGAAACAACAACCCAGAAACCGAACACAATTTCAGCGAGCTTTACGCCCAACCAATGGATCCTGCTACGTTTGTAATTCCCCCGCTTGACCTAAGGGGCTACGAACTGGATCAATACGAAGTGGAACAGTGGTTCTTGGAGCGCATCAATTACCACAGAGAGAACTATGGGATTCATCCGTACGAGATTTATGTGCCGGCGAGAATCACAAGCATTGAGCACAGCATTGACATGCGCGACAACGATTTTTCAAATAATACTGCATCCGACGGCAGAACGAACCAAGAGCGTCACCACCGCTGGTTTGGCTACCGCCGCACCAAAGTAACCAGTGCAGCTTCATCCACCCACAATGTGCCCGCCGGGCCGCTTTGCCAAAGCGTGGTTAACGTAATTGTGGATAGAATTTACGGCTGGGAAAACACAGGCGCTTTTTTGCGAAACCCTACGTATTATTACATTGGCGTGGCGTTTTCCATTGACGAAGATGGCCGAGGCAGACTAAGCATCACGATGTCAACACCAGACGGGCAACGAGCAGCACACCATGCGCGCACACCAGATGAACGCGAAGCGCATCAACAGGCATACCTAGAGCGTGTGCGCGAAGAACGTGGCTGGGTTGAGCCATAAAAAGGGGAGATTGAATTGAAAAAAATCATAGCGTTGTTGGCGGCACTTGCCTTGGCTTTTGCATTAACCGCCTGCACAAATGTTAGCATTGATTTTGGACGAAACAACAATGAACCAGAAGTTGTTCGCGATTTCAGAAGCCTTTACGCCCTGCCAATGGAACCCGCTATGTTTGTAATTCCGCCGCTTGACCTAAGGGGCTACGACATGGATCACTACGAAGTGGAGCAATGGTTCTTGGAGCGCATCAACTATCACAGAGAAAACTATGGGATTCATCCGTACGAGATTTATGTGCCGGCGAGAATCACAAGCATTGAGCACAGCATTGACATGCGCGACAACAACTTCCAAGGCAATCCTGCATCCGATGGTAGAACGCACCAAGAACGCCACCATCGCTGGTTTGGTTTCTATCGCACCAAAGTAACCAGTTCGCATGCATCGTCACACAACGTAGGAAACAACCCGTTGGGCCTTTGCCAAGATGTGGTTAACATCATTGTAGATAGAATCATGGGGCGAGAAAGCACATTTAGCTTCTTGATGAATCCGACGTATTACTACCTTGGCGTAGGATTTTCCATTGATGAAGGCGGCATGGGCAGGCTGAACATTACCATGGCGTCGCAAAGCGGCGAAAGAGCATCGCACCGCGCCCGCACGCCGGCCGAACGAGAAACACACCGCCAAGCCTATCTTGAGCGTGTGCGCGAAGAACGGAGCTGGGTTGAACCCTAAATCCGCTTCGCTGTGCGCTAAGCATCTAGCCCAAGCTCTAACATCTACTGTCTATTATATCACAGGCCTGATTGCATGTCAATACAATCAGGCCTGTGCTTTTAGAGATGCATAAGGAGATTCGCCATGCAATACCGCAACAACAAACAGGGGCAGCCGCTTTCTGCACTGGGGCTGGGCTGCATGCGCTTTCCCCACAGCAAAGCTGAAACCGAAAGCCTCATTCTTGCTGCCATTGAAGGCGGTGTGAATTTCTTCGACACGGCATATCTCTATCCCAACAGCGAGAAAACCCTAGGTGCGATTTTGGCCAAGCACAACAAACGCGAAAAAGTATACATCGGCACAAAGCTGCCGCTGCTGACTTGCAAAGGCCCGCAAGACTTCGACAGATACTTCAATGAACAACTTCGCCGCCTGCAAACGGATTACATCGACTACTACTTTCTGCACAATGTTCCGGACTTTGCGCTGTGGGAGAAATTTCGCGATTGGGGCATTGAGGCTTGGGTTGCAGAAAGAAAGAAGGCCGGACAGATTCGCAACTTCGGCTTTTCTTATCACGGCACTTGCGCTGATTTTCTCAAGGTTATTGATGCCCATGCTTGGGATTTTTGCATGATACAATATAACTACTACGATGTGCATTATCAGGCAGGCCAAGCGGGTTTGAAGGCTGCCGCTGCGAAAAACATCCCCGTGTTTGTGATGGAACCGCTGCTGGGCGGCAGGCTGGCCACCGGGTTGCCCAAACAAGCAATTGATTTGTTCAACAAAGCCAACCAGCAACTTAGCCCCGCCGACTGGGCGCTGCGCTGGTTGTGGAACCAAAGCGAAGTCACACTTGTGCTTAGCGGCATGAGCAGCACCCAACAAGTGCAGCAAAACATGCGCGCGGCAAGCGAGTTCAAGCCGCTAAGCGATGCCGAGCTAGCTATCTATGATGATGTGGTTGCGCTGTTTCGCAAGTCCTACAAAATCCCCTGCACCGGCTGCAACTATTGCCTGCCCTGCCCCAAGGGAATCAACATTCCGGCCTGTTTGTCGGCCTATAACTCGAGCTATGCGCAGGGCTTCACCACCGGCATTTCACTTTATGTCAACAGCACGGCTGCGCTAAGCAAGCATCCCGTTGGTCCATACCAATGCAACGGCTGCGGCAAGTGCGAACGCCAGTGCCCGCAGAACATTGCCATTGCAAAAGCGCTGAAAAAAACCGCCGGGCGGCTGGAGCCTTTGCCATTGCGGCTGGGACTTGCGGCAACACGCAAGTTTTTGACAAGATAAAAAATGTTGTTGCAAAATTTGTAACAACATTTGTGAGTGGCGACTCGCCACTGGTGCGGATATCGATAAGGGCTTTGTCGTGGGAACAAAAAACACGCACTCACGGAAGTAAGTGCGTGTTTTGTGAATGGCGACTCGCCACTGGTTGCGGGGACAGGACTTGAACCTGTGACCTCCGGGTTATGAGCCCGACGAGCTGCCAACTGCTCTACCCCGCGTTAACTTATCCATTATATCACAGTTTCCCATCGCTGTCAAGAAAAACTTTTCGCAAATTTTTATGCAATTGCGGCGTAGTTGCTCGATTAATATCACACACGCCAAAGCTGCGCCTGCGGGTGGTTTTGATAGCCCGCAACATGCAAGTTTGCAATGCGAGTTCTCCTTAGCTTTTCTTCAAGTTTATTATGCAATATTCCCAGCACAATTGCAAGCCTAACAATGGGGCTTGACTTGAAAGGCATAGCGTGATAAACTATAAGTTGAGGTTCTAATCATTTTCGAAGGGAAACTGTACATGTTGCGTTTATCCGGTATTACCAAAGACTATAAGGTTGCTGACACAAAAGTGCAAGCGCTAAAAGGGCTTGACCTATCGTTTCGCGAAAACGAGTTTGTGTCGATATTAGGCCCATCGGGCTGCGGAAAGACCACGCTGCTGAACATCGTTGGCGGGCTGGATCACTGCACAACCGGCGATTTGTTCATCGGCGGTGTGAGCACCAAAAAGTTCAAAGACAAAGACTGGGACGTCTATCGAAATCGCCGCGTTGGGTTTATCTTTCAAAGCTATAATTTAATCCCCCACCAAACGGTGTTGGGCAATGTTGAGCTTGCGCTAACTATCGCAGGCATCAGCAAGGCCGAACGCACCGCCAAGGCGTTGAAAGCATTAGAAAAGGTTGGGCTAAAAGACCAAGCCCACAAGCGCCCTAACCAATTGTCAGGCGGCCAGTGCCAGCGCGTGGCCATTGCGCGTGCACTGGTGAACGACCCCGAAATTCTTCTTGCGGACGAACCCACCGGCGCGCTTGATACTAAAACTTCCATCCAAATCATGGAACTCATCAAAGAGATTGCCAAAGAAAAACTGGTCATCATGGTTACGCACAACCCGGAGCTTGCCGAACAATATTCTTCGCGGATTATCAAGCTGTTGGACGGCCGCTTGCAAAACGACACGAATCCGTATACGCCAGAAAACGAGTCTACTGCATCAAAACCTGCAGCCAAAAGCGCAAAAGCCAAAATGTCTGCGTGGACAGCCTTCAAGCTTTCTTTGCAAAACCTCATTAGCAAAAGAACGCGGACGATTATGACCAGCGTCGCAGGCTCCATTGGCATCATCGGGGTGTCTGTGGTGCTTTCCATCTCGTTCGGCATGCAAACGTTTATCGGGCACATGCAAAACGACATGCTTTCCGGCAACCCCATTCGCATCACGCAAACAGGCATGAATCTTGGTGCGCTCATTGGCGGCAGCGGCCCGAGCGACCGCGTGGCCGCCGTGCGTGAAGCCGGTTATGTGAATGTTAACGCCATGGTTGACGCGCTTGCCGCGCGTGCTTCGTTTGCCGAAAACATCATGCTGGAAAATCACATTACGCGGGAATACATCGACTTTCTTCAAACCATGCCACCGGAATATGTTGCGGAGATTTTCTTCAACTATGGGCTAGATGTGACCAACAACATCTTCACGGATTTCCGAGAATATGCAGACAGCGAACCCGTGAACATGAGCCTTGCCGCCATTCGCAACATGTATGCATCCGTGCTGCGCCGCACCCCGCACGCCGCACACGCAGACCACATCATAAACCTCACCAATTTGTTCAACCAGCTGCCCCAAAACGAAGAATACATCTTAACGCAGTATGACTTGCTTTATGGGCGCATGGCAAGCGAAAAAGGCGATGTTGTGGTTGTGCTTCAAGATAATAGCGTGTTGAACGATTTGCTGTTTGCTCAACTGGGTTATTACACGCAAGAGGAATTTCTCAACATCGTGTTCCGCACGCTTGCTGAGGAAGACGGCAGCCCCAACGAGCACTATATTCCTGAGTTTCATCGGCAACGCTTTAGCTATCAAGACATCGTTGGGCAAAGCTTTGCGTGGTATCCAAACGACGTTGTGTTTGAAATGGACGAGAACAGTGAGTCACAGTTTTTTTACCACGCCACCAGACACGATGACTTTCGCAACGGCGTGCAGTTGACGGTTGTGGGCATATTGGCACCCAGAGAGGGCAGCTCTTACGGTAGCCTAGAAAGCGCGTTTTATTACACCCACGCGCTGGCCAGACATATTATTGATGTGAACACAAACTCAGAAATCGTCACCATGCTCATCAACAATGAGCAAGAAAGCACCTCCAGCGGCGACACAGCCAGCGGCTTGATGGACGACTTGCAAGCAGCGGCCGACGGCGTAGAACGACTGAGCGAAGGCACTGCTCAACTAGGTGATGGCCTAGATCATTTGTTGGCCGGCGTTCGGCAGCTGCAAGACGGAACGGTTGTGATGGTTGACACGCTTTCGGAGTTTATGGCCGAGCTGGAAAATGTGTTTCGCAGCAATCCGTTGCTGATGCTAGACCCAAACATCAGAAGGATGCTTCAGAGCTTTGAGGGCGGCGATGGAGAGACCTTGGATTTCGACCAACTTGCCCTGTTGGATGATAGCTTTAGCATGCTTGCCGAGGGGATTGCTGCCATACAAGGTGGTTTTGCAGGCCTAGACGAAGGTGTTTCGCAACTTTCCGATGGGTTAGGTAACTTTCTGCCCGGCACGGATGACGACATCCGAAACATTCCGCCTGTCAGCATCACATTCCAGTATTCCTACAGCTTTTTGGGCGAACGCTTCGAGGATAACGTCGGCTTTTTGGGCAACCAAGCGCCATTTGTTGCCATGGCCGGCGGCATGGTTGCCGGCAACAGACAGCTGGAAGAAATGGCGCGCGTCAGAACCATCAGCTTGCAACAGCTCGGTGGCGTTGATATGCCGCACAGCATCTCCATTTTTGCCGCTGACTTTGAGCAAAAGGAATTTGTGTTGCAACACCTTGACCGCTGGAACGCCGACGAAAGCCTCACATTTTTCAGTCAATCGCAAGGCCAATATATCACGATTGAGGCAGATCAACGCGACGAAATCATCTACACAGACGCACTTTCGTTGATTGTAGCGATGATTAACAGCCTCATCAACATCGTCACCTTTGCGTTAATCGGCTTTACGTCCCTTGCGCTTGTTGTGTCTTGCGTGATGATTGGGATTATCACCTATGTGTCTGTTGTTGAACGCATCAAAGAAATCGGCGTGATTCGCTCACTGGGCGGCCGAAAACGCGATGTGTCAAACCTCTTCACCGCCGAAACGTTTATCATTGGCCTGTTCTCCGGTTTAATTGGAATTGGCGTTACATTCGCTATTTCTTTTTTTCTCAATCTCATTATTTGGCACCTTGAGGGTATCAGAACAATCGCCATTTTCCCCTGGTTTTATGCCGTGATGATGGTGAGCATTAGCGTGTTTCTCACGCTTGCTTCGGGTTTGCTGCCGTCACGCTCGGCGGCGAAGAAAGACCCCGTTGTTGCGCTGCGCACGGAATAGCAGCGGGACTTCACGTGCATTCATTTTTTTGGATGCACGATTTTTATTTTCCGCGAAAAGGCTTGCCATGTTGCTTGCAATGTGTTATAATAAATAATATTTGTACATATAGGAGGGTTTTTATATGGCAACACAAAATCAAGCTTCAACGTTGTGGGAACTGCCCCCCATGCCCGAACAACCGAAAAAGAAAAAAACAGGCGTGAATAAAAAAATCATCATGCTGGTGGTTGTGGCTGCTGTGGCGGCGCTTGCGCTGGTTGTGGCAGTCATCGCATTGAACAACCGCACAACGCCTGTTGAGCGCGTGATTCGAAACTACTTCGCCGCCATTGAAAACCGTGATGCTGATGCGTTATTTAACCTGTCGGCATTCGGCGCAATCCCCTACGAAGACATTGCACAGCCCATGCGCGAGCCATTTGAGCAATATATGCGCGACGGCTTGCTCGATCTGTGGGGCGTGGTAATCAACACCAGCCACCGGGTTGAGGAACCCACATTCTTCGCCGCCAACCAAGCCGACCTGCCACCTAATCTTGTGACTTCGGTTGAAGAGTTTGCCGTCATGAGCATGGTGGCGGAGGAATTCGCGCACATGGTGGTGCATTATACGATCAATGCCACAGCTAGTTCCTATGATGGCACAAGCTTCTTCTCGCTGGTGCGCTTCGGGGGCAACTGGTACTTGATGCAAGACCCATATTTCTTCAGAGGGCAATAATTACGGAGGGTTCATGCTACAATTTGATGAACTGCGCTTACAACTACAAGGCCAACAGGATAAACTGGAGCATTTGCGCCAAGCTTTGGCTTTGCAGACCGCCGCAAGCGAAATTGCACAGCTGGAAGACCAGTGCGCCGCCGCAGACTTTTGGGATGACCCAAAGTCAAGCCAAGCGGTGCTGCAACGCATTGCCGCGCTCAAAGGCAAAATCGCGGGCTATGAAAAACTTGCCGCTGCCCATGACGATGCGCTGACCATGATTGAGCTTGCGGTGGAGGAAGGCGATGAAACTCTGCTGGACGAATGCCGCGAGCAAACAAACCAAGTGATTGCCACGCTTGAATCGATGACCTTAGCGACGCTGCTTTCGGGCGAGTTTGATGGCAACAACGCCATTTTATCCTTCCACGCAGGCGCGGGCGGCACTGAAGCACAAGACTGGAATGAGATGCTTGTGCGCATGTATACCCACTGGGCGCAGCGGCGTGGCTACACCGCCAAACTCATTGACTTTTTGGATGGCGAAGAAGCCGGACTTAAGTCCGCCGTGCTGATGATTAGCGGCGAAAACGCCTATGGCTTTCTCAAAAGTGAAAACGGGGTGCACCGCTTGGTGCGCTGCTCGCCATTTGACTCCAGCGGCAGGCGGCACACCTCGTTCGCAAGCCTTGAAGTCATGCCCGAAATCGACGACGACGTGAACATCGACATTAACCCTGATCACATTAAGATGGACGTGTATCGTGCAAGCGGCGCCGGCGGGCAAAAGGTGAACAAAACCAGCTCGGCCGTGCGGCTCACGCACATTCCCACGGGCATTGTAACCAGCTGCCAAGTGGAGCGCAGCCAGCTGCAAAACCGCGCCGTTGCGCTGAAGATGCTCAAGAGCAAGCTCATTGAAATCAAAGAGAGACAGCACCTAGAGAAAATCGAAGACATCAAGGGCGTGCAGATGGACATTGCTTGGGGCAGCCAGATTCGCTCGTATGTGTTCATGCCCTATCAATTGGCCAAAGATCACCGCACCGGGCACGAAAATGGCAACATCCAGGCCGTGATGGACGGTGACCTAGACGGGTTTATCAATGCGT
The DNA here is from genome assembly GCA_009784445.1 of Oscillospiraceae bacterium. Classification (GTDB taxonomy): domain Bacteria; phylum Bacillota; class Clostridia; order Oscillospirales; family Acutalibacteraceae; genus WRMQ01. The sequence goes on along the minus strand of WRBQ01000009.1, from coordinate 39,740 downwards.
ACCTGAAGCAACAGGCTACGAGGAATTAAACATAGGGAGTGTGGGAATATAAAACGCACTTTTGACATCATCGCCAGCGTTTTCGCGCTGATTTTGCTACTGCCCTTGCTGGGCATCATCACGCTGTTGGTTTATTTCGACGACGGCGCACCAGTGGTGTTCAAACAGCAGCGCGTGGGACGCCACAACAAGGAATTCACCATTTTTAAGTTTCGCACCATGCCGCGTGACACCCGCAACCGCCCGCAGCAGCTAGCTGCTAGGTATGGAAAATTCACCCGCAGCGGCAAGTTTTTGCGTGCGCTAAGCCTAGACGAACTGCCGCAGCTGTGGAATATCCTGCGCGGCGACATGAGTTTTGTTGGCCCACGGCCGCTGATTCCCGAAGAGGGACGCATTCGCAAACTGCGCGAAGAGGCAGGTATTTACAGCGTGCCGCCGGGACTAACTGGCTGGGCACAGGTGAATGGCCGCGCCAAAGTAAACGACCGCGACAAGGTTGCCCTTGACGCGGAATATATTACCAAACAGTCACTTTGGCTGGATATTAAAATTTTATTTTTAACGGTGAAAATTGTGCTGACCAAAGATAACGTGAACTAACGCTGACGCAGCCAATGCTCAAGCACTAAGCCGCTTGCGCGGATTGCTGTGGCGTTTTCCACACCCACAAAGCGCCAGTGCCAAGGTTCGTAATTGACATAGGTGTACTGAATGCTGTTGGGCGGATAACGCAAAATGAAGCCAAAATTGTGCGCGTTTTGCAACAGCCAGCGATATTCCGCACTATGGCTGAAATTCATGTTGATGCGGCCAATGTCCATGGCAAGGCCGGTTTCGTGTTCGCTACAACGCGGCGGTTTAATCCAGCGCGTGGCCATGTCCACCGCCACGGCATGCGAGTGCCCTTCGTTGCGATAACGTTGAATGCGGTTGGTGAAGTTGCGGTTTTGGTGCGCGGTGTCACGGTAGCCACCAAGTGGAGTGAGCACCACGCCCGCCGCTCGCCCAGCTTGATACATTTGCTGAAAATACCGCGCAGCTGTGCGATGCATGAGGGTGGGATAACCCGGCATGGCGGTCACCAAATCTAGGTGGTCTCGGGTGAAGTTGTCCGGCAGTGCGTTATGGCGGTTGACGAGAATGAGATAAAAATCGTTGCCACTGGGGATATATGCCAGCGCAGGATATACCCCCGGAAAATTAAAGGGATAAACCCAGCCCGCTTGTTGCGGCGCACGTGTTGTGGTATTAGCTTGCGTGGCAGCAGCCGTTGCTGCGGTTGTTGCATTTGCTGTGGTTTCATCTGCCACGGTGGTTTCGTCTTCAAGGGTGGTGTCGTCTTCTGTTTCGGTCGTGGCTTCGGTTTGTGCGGCAGTGACGGGCGACTCGGTTTCCAGCTGCCTGTTTGGCACCGCGTGATATATCACCACTGTAACCATCAGCACAGCAGCCAACACCAGCCCTGCAATGAGATATAGCTTGCTTTTTTTCATGGTTTCCCCCATTCGTCATGTCTACTTATAGTTTAACTCATTTTTCAACAAATGTCAAGAAGGAGAAATTTCACATGACCGCTAACCAACGCATTGCCAACTATCCTGCCAAGCTTCGTGAGTACACCAACTTTGCCGTGCGCGGCATCAAAAAAGTCTGCGACGAGTGCGGGCCGCGCCTGCCGGCAAGTCCGGAAGAACTCAAAAGCCAGCAAATGATGGCCAAAGATTTGGAGGGCTGCTGCGAAGAAACCCGCATTGAACCATTCAAAACTGCACCGCGCGCTTTTATGGGCTGGATTCGACTGGTGGCTGTGCTGGGCGTTACCGCCGCTGTATCCTACTTTTTCAACTTTGCGTGGATAAGCCTGATTTTGCTGCTTGTGGGTTTGCTTTCTGCCGTGTTGCAGTTTTTGCTTTACCAAGAGTTTCTTGACCCATTTTTTCGCAAGAAAACATCACATAACCTCATCGCCGTGCAAAAACCCACTGGCGAAGTCAAACGTCGCCTCATTATGTGCGGCCATGCCGACTCGGTATATGAGTGGAACTTCTTTCGCTTGGCCGGCAAGTTGAATTTCCCGCCGCTTGGCGCAATCTTGATTGGCAGCACACTTGCAGTTGTGCTGTTTGGCATTGTGATTTCGATTATCGGCACGGTGCAGGGACAAAGTAATTTCGTGCTGTCCATCCTCTTTTTTGCGCTAAGCCCACTGCTGATTTTCTGCTGGTTTTTTGAAAACCGCCGCCGACCCGTGCTGGGCGCCAACGACAACCTCACCGGCTGCTATGTGCCCATGGCCGTGGCACGCATGCTGCACGAAACCGACAATCGCTTAGAGAACACCGAGCTGATTATCATGTGCAGTGGCTGCGAAGAAAGCGGCCTGCGCGGCGCAAAAGACTTTGTGAAGAAAAATCTTGAGGCCTATAAAGACGTGGAAACCCTATTCGTTGGCGTGGACACCATGACAGACTTTGACCACATGGCCATCATGATTTCCGATCGCACCAACACCGTGAAACACGACCTCGCCGCCGCCGCAATGATGAAACAAGCCGCCAAAAATGCGGGCTACGAAATCCCCTATCGCACGGTGTTTTTCGGCGCAAGCGACGCAGCGGCTTCCTCTGCGCTGGGTATGCGCAGCATAACCTTTGCCGCCATGGATCCCGGCCCGCCGGCCTACTACCACACCTGCCTAGATACCCCCGATGCCCTGCAACCCAAAACCATGGAGGCCTGTCTGAACATCCTCACCGAAACGGCATTCCAGTTTGATGCAACCGGCATGGAACCATTTGCGGGCGTGCCCGTGAAAGCCGAAAAAGGCATCGCCCGGCGAATTGACGCATGACGACTGACGAACTATTCATGCGACGAGCGCTGGAACTTGCCCGCCAAGCCGCCGATGAAGGCGAAACGCCGGTCGGTTGTGTAATCGTGAAAGACGGTGAAATCATCGCCGAAGGTTATAATCAACGTGAGCAAGGCAAAAACGCGCTGTACCACGCAGAAATGATTGCGATTGATGCTGCCTGCAAGGCACTGGGCGGCTGGCGCTTGTGGCAATGCGAACTGTTCGTTACACTTGAGCCGTGCCCCATGTGTGCTGGTGCGATTGCCAATGCGCACATTCCGCGCGTGGTGTTTGCAGCCAGCGACAACAAGCATGCAAGCTACAGACCCCGCATGGAGGGCGGCTTGCTGGCGGATGAAAGTGCAGCGCTGCTCAAAGATTTTTTTGCTAAACTGCGCGGATAATGGAGGTTTTATGCCATATAACATTGCACCGCTTGATCATGAAATGTGGCAGGGATATAAGATCATGTTTTGCGACTACGCGGACAGTTGCTATGCCGTTAATACGGTACAAACAGGCGAGGATTTCACCTCCACGCTAACCAAAACAAAGCTCGCACAACGCAGGGAGATAAAATATACCAACACATTGTTGGGCAGCGAAGCAGACCAAGCTTGGGGTGCGTTTGACGGTGAACGCCTCATTGGCGTGGCACAAGCCGCCGCTGAGGGCAAAAATCGCTTGTACATCTCGTTGATGTGGACCGACGAAGCCTATCGACGCAAAGGCGTGGCTGCCGCACTGATGGATGTTGTGAAGCAACACGCCCGCGACGAAGCCCACCGCGCCATTGTGTTGCAAACCTACTCGTGCAACGAACACGCCATTGCGTTTTATCTTGCACAGGGTTTTAGCTTGGTGGGATTCGACACGATTGCCAATTCAAACGAAGATGCCGAAAACTACACCGTGCCATTGCTGCTTGGATATTTGCTGCAAGCATGAAGCGCTGAGCGTTCGCATAAACTTGGCACATGACTTTCTTTCTCTCACTATTCCTGCTCACGGGTGCGTACTTAACGGTGCGCAGCCGTGGGTTTTTTCTGCGCCGCATTGGGCTGTGGAATCGCATGACCTTCGGCAGTTTGCTTACCGCGCGCCAAACCAGCGACAAACACAGTATTTCGCAGTGGCAGGCACTCACCGGCGCACTGGCTGCCTGCCTAGGCACTGGCAACATCGTCGGCGTAGCGACTGCGCTCACCTTGGGCGGCCCGGGCGCAATCGTGTGGATGTTTTTGTCTGCGGTGCTGGGCACGATGACCATCTGCGCGGAAAACATTCTGGGGCTGAAGTATCGCAGGCGCCTGCCCAGCGGCGCATGGATGGGCGGCCCGATGGAGTATCTCGCCCGCGGGTTGGGCAGCAAAAGTTTGGGTGGAGTTTACGCCGCGCTGCTGGCCACCGCGGCCTTCGGCATTGGCAACATGACGCAAGCCAACGCCATGGCGCAAGCCGTGCGACAAAGCGTGGGGCTGTCGCCGTGGATCACCGGCATGATTGCAGCAGGATTAGTTGGCTTAGTGATTTTCGGCGGCGTAAAGCGCATTGGCCGTGTGACTGAGTTCGTGGTGCCGATTATGACGGGCGTGTTTTTGCTGGCCAGCTTGATTGTGCTGTTCGCGCATCGTGCGGCATTGCCAGCAAGCATCGCGCTGATGTTCAGCGAGGCATTTGCTTTTCGTGCTGCCGTAGGCGGCACTGTGGGCTATAGCATAAAAACAGCCCTGCGCTACGGTGTAGCACGGGGCGTGTTTACGAATGAAGCAGGGCTGGGCACGAGTGCGGTGATTCACGCAGCAGCTGATGTGCAGCAACCGGCCGTGCAGGGCATGTGGGGCATCGCCGAGGTGGTGATTGACACGCTGATTATGTGCACGGTGTCGGCGCTGGTATTCATCGCAAGCGGTGCATTCGCAAGCGGTCACACAGATGTCGCCATGGCAAGCGCGGCCTACGCCACGGTGTTTGGCGCGGCGGGTGCGCACTTTGTTGCGCTGTGCATTGTGCTGTTTGCCTTTGCCACGCTCACGGGCTGGTCATACTTCGGCGAGCAGGGCGCACGCTGGTTGCTGGGCGAGCGCAGCACCAAGCCCTATCGCCTGCTATACTTGGGCGCTATTGTGCTGGGCAGTGCCATGCAATTGAATCTGGTGTGGTCCATCGCTGATGTGCTCAACATGCTCATGGCGCTGCCGAACTTGCTGGGTGTGTGGCTGCTAAGCGGGCAAGCCATGCGGGAGCTGCGTAAATTTGAACGCTTGACAAAGTAGCCGACTTGTGCTATGATAGTGAAAAAAGTGGAGGTGTGCGATGTTCAAGAAATATTTTCGGCAGTTTGTGGCGGTGGCAATTTGCGCTGCGCTGATGCTAGGCACGGTGTTTGCCGTGTTGATAGTGCAGGCGGTCGGGCGTATTCGCTTGCATAGCTATGCACACGTCGATACACATCACATCAGCATCATGTTAGAGCAAATTTATCATGTGCTGCAACAGCAAGACCAGCTTTGGCTGGATATTACCAACGACTTTGCCATCGACACGGACACGCTTGAGCTCGAACTACTGGTTAGTGCTGTGCCACGCGAGTTCGGCGCCAACAGCCGCGCAACACTCACGCTGCAAGACGAAAGCATGCCCATGCAGCTGCAAAACGGCAGGTTTGAGGGGCGCGTTGCGCTGCCCACAGATCATCACTTGGGTTATCGCATTACGCTGTATTCAGGCGGGGTTTATCGAAATGAGCAATTTCCATTGTTTATGGAGCACATGTTTGACGGACTGTTTTGGCACAGCGGTGGATACACAATGAGATACCACAATTGGAACGTTACGCTGCACTATAACGAAATTGCACTGCCGTTTAACGACAGTGCAGTTGCAGTGCGCATTATTGTAGAAGAAGATGGCGTGGAAACAGCAAGCTTTGCCATGGAAAACGGCAGCCTTGATTTTAGCCACACCTTTGCTGCGCCGGGTTTTGTGTTTGGCGAAGTGGTGGGCGAAAGTGGGCTGACGTACCGCTACACGCTGCAAGCATTGTTGGCACATGAAGAGTTTTGGAACTCGGACATCCATGTGCCGGCGTTGCGCGTGAGCAACGCCGCGGGGGACTACATTGAGCTTGGTATGCATAGCGTGCTGATTGGCTTTTAGCGATTACTTATACTTCACCACAATCTGCTTGGCATTGGTGTGAATGCTAAGCAGGTTGTTTTCATAGCTGACCTGCGCATCGCCAGCCTCCACCGATTCATAGCCGTTGGGCAGAAAAATCTCGGTGGGAGCATCGCTGTTGTTGGGCGTGTAATTGAGCGTGAAAGTCTTATTTTCCATGTCCACGTTGAAGTTGTCAATCGTGCCATTCACCGCCCAAGGGTAGGGCCGCGCTAGGTAACGCGTAATGGGGTTGTCGAACAGCGCAGGGCCATAGGTGAAGTAGCAGTTGCTCCAGTTCCAGCTGTCGAACATGTCCATCAAAAAGCCAATGTGCGGCAGAAAGTCTTCGCCTTCGCCGCCGCCGCCCCACTCGCCGCAGATGACGGGAATGCCGAAGTCTAGCTGGGCTTTGCGCATTTGCCCAAACATGAAGCCCACGCGCGGGTTGTTGGCATGCTTATAGGCCGGGGTGTCTACCATGAAGTCGTAACCGTGCGGGTCAAAGCAAATTTGGTCTTCGCCTTGCGGCAGTGGCATTTTGCTGGGGATGCCCAAGTTGCAGTAATAACACTGGTCAAAAATGATGATCCCCTTAGGTGTGACTTCGCGAATAGCAGCACCCATTTTGGCGATGAACGGGCCATAGTGCTCGCGCTCGAACTTGTATAAAATTTTCGTCACGCTGCGTGCGCCGGTGACTTTCGCCATGATCTTTGGTGTCAGCACGTCAAGCATGAAGCCGTGTTTATCCGGGTTGCGCCATTTTTTCAGGAACTGGATGCGCTTGAGACTTGGGCTAACGAAGCCAATGCGCACCATTTTCGCCACCAGCTTGCGAAACATCTTGCCGCCGGGCGTGCCGGGAAAAGGCTCGTTCATGATGTTCCAGCCGAACAAGGCGGGGTGGTCGCCATAGCGTTTGGCAAGCATTTGCCACAGCGCAGCGTAGTGGTCTTGCAAGCCTTTGCCATGCACCTCGGCATTGCGCCAAAAGTTGTCGAAGCAGCGCCAGCGCGCTTTGTCAATGAAGTAGCCTTCTGCCCACACGATTTTGGGTTTGCGAGGCTTGAGACCGTCTGTCAGGCAGGCCCACTTCGGTGCGCCGCCGGAGTAAAATGGCTCACGAAACCACGAATAGCAGTCTTGGTGCATGTCGAGGAAGATATACCAGCCGTACTTCTCGGCCAAGTTGAAGACGTTGTCCACCTTCGCCAAGAATTCCTCGTTGTATTGCCCCGGCTCGGGTTCAAACTGATCCCAGTGCGGGCCAAGGCGAAGCAGACGCTGCCCCAGTGCTGCGCCTTTGCGAAAAAACTCTTCGTCCAGCCAGTCAATGTGCTGCCCACCCTTGAGATTCACCCCGTGGAAAATGCGCTCGCGGCCTTGTTCGTCCACAAAGCGCATGCCTTGAACTTTGATCTTTTGCATGTGTGTATCCTCCGAATTTTATGTTTCAATGTCGTCTTCTAATAGGTTAATGTCGCTAAAGTCCAGCTCAATGTCAATGATATCACGCGGCGTGGGTTGCAAATAATGCTCGGGACTTGCCATGGGCAGCCCAACCAAGTGCTTTTTTAAGCGCAAAGACATGGGCATGAACATGGCGAAGGTTACCCCGCCCGACACCGCAGCACCCACAACAGGAATGACTTTTCCCGCGCCGCTGGCGAACATTTTCTTGGTCATTTTTACGCCAACCATCGCTGCCACGCGCTTGACAATCGGGTAGATTGTGCCTTTTGTCAACGCTTGCTGCGCAAGATGCCTAGGTATGTTCTGCGCCATGGCGGCCGCAATTTTGCCCACAGCAGAGGTCGCGGCTTTTACGCCAAACATCACACCAACAAACAAAGTCAGCTGGTTTTGCGTGGCGTCGTCTAATTCGTCGTCATCATTAAACAACAGCTCGGGCCAGCCGTAAAGATAGGCCAATTTTTGCAGCACGCGCACCACATGCCCGAAAAATTGCAGCAAATCCGCAGGTACTGTTACGCCCATAGCCTTGAAGCCAAGCACGCCCGCGCCAGCCGAAATCAAGCTAACTTTACCCGTTTCATAGGTGATGCAGGCCTTGGCGATTTTCTCAAGCTGCTCGGGCGAAATGCCTGCTTGCGCCGGGTTTTCGGCAATGGCATGTTGCACCACCTCAGCAGGAAAATGCTTGTCCAGCTCTTTGCGCAAGAATTTTTCGCGGTCAATGCGAATGCCCTTTGTTTGCACCGCCTTGCGCAGCAGCGTTTCTAGGAAAGTGCCGTCGCTTACGGCATCGGGCAGTTTAAGTTTCGGCATGGCTTTCCTCCCAGTTGTGCCAAACGGCCTGCACGTCGTCGTTGTCCTCCAGCATGTCGAGCAGCTTGGTCATTTTTTTGATGTCGTCTTCGGCTGTCAGCTGCGTGTACGTAGAAGGCACATACTCAACTTCCGCGCTGGCAAAAGCATAGCCCGCGGCCTCCAGTGCATCGCGCACTTTGCTGAAATCCGCCGGTTCACAGCGAATGTCAAACACGCCGCCTTCTGCGATGAAATCCACCGCACCGGCTTCTAGGGCGGCTTCCATCAGCGCGTCTTCGTCGGCTTGCTCAACCAACAGCACACCTTGCCGCGCAAACATGAACGATACACAGCCGCTTTGCCCCAAGTTGCCGCCATACTTATCAAAATAGTGCCGCATGTCGCCTGCGGTGCGGTTGCGGTTGTCGGTGAGGGTCTCCACAATCACCGCCACGCCGCTGGGGCCATAGCCTTCATACACGTTGCTTTCAAAGGCCGCGCCACCGGTTTCGCCGCTGGCTTTTTTGATGATGCGCTCGATGTTTTCGTTAGGCACGTTGTTGGCTTTGGCCTTGGCAATCACGTCCTTCAGGCGGGAATTTTCCGCAGGGTTAGGCCCGCCTTCGCGAACCACAACGGCGATCTCGCGCCCCATCTTGGTGAAGATTTTCGCACGCTGTGCGTCGGTTTTCTCTTTTTTGCGCTTGATGTTGTTCCATTTGGAATGACCGGCCATGTTATCCTCCAGTGCTTAGTTCTTAATGCTTAGTGCTTAGTTAATGTATCTTCAAGAAATGCTTTCACTTGTTTGCGTGTGCGCAATTGAATAAACTTTACGTTGGGATGTTGCTCATGCAGCGCAAGGACTTTGGGGCGACTCGCTTTGCGATAGCGCCAGACGAATCGCGAAAACTTTGCAAATTCTTTGGTGAAAAAGCCACTATCTTTCAAACCGGGCTTTACGTCAGGACGAGGTTTGCTGCGGCGTTTGTTCATGCGCCATATGCACAACCAGCGCGATAAATCCAAGAATATCACTAAATCCGCTGCTACAAATCGAATCTCTACCGTGCCTTGGTAATTGCCATCAATCAGCCAGCGCTCGCCTGCTACCCATTCGTGTTGCTTAGCAATGAACTCCTCTTTCGGCAGCGCCACCCAGCCGGGCGACCAATTTTCGTAGTCCAAGTGAATGAGCGGGTGGCCGGTGTGCGCGGCAATGGTGCGCGACAGCGTGCTTTTTCCGCTGCCGGGGCAGCCGATGACCGCAATGCGATTATATGCGCGTAAGTCCATCGATTTCCTCCGGTTCTTCGAACAATTCATTGCATTTGGCGAACAGGCCGGGGCTGACGTAGTACGCTTTCAGACCAAGCTCAATGGCGTGGTTGCGCTGTTTGATTTGCTCTTGGCGTTGCGCTTCGGGGATGTCAATATAGTGCCATTGCAGCTCAATACCATGCTGCGCACAAAACGCCGCGACTTTCTCGCGCTCGGCGCGCCGCCAAAAGCCCCAGTCAAAAATCACGTCAATGTCTTTGGCGATGAGTTGCCGGGCCTGTTGCAGCAGGCAGTCTTGCACAAGGCCGAGCTTGGCTTCAATCATTTCGCAGTGTTGGCCAAACAGCGGCAACATGAAGTCATCAACCGAGAGAGTAACGCCCGACAGGGTGGTTGCGTAAGTAGTTTTGCCGCAGCAGATTTTGCCGATGATGGCGGTTATGTGGGGCATGGGGTGTCCTCCAATGCAATGCCGCGCCGCCGTGCGAACTCGCGCCAAAAGGCGATGTAGCCCTTGCGGTCATGGTCATCTTCGGGCATGATTTTTGGCTGACTGGCGTGATAGTACGACATAACTTGGTCGGCGAAGGCGTGCACATTTTTGCGGTAGTCTTCCAGCAGCAAATTCACGGGTTTGCCGTGCGATGGAATGACTTCTACATTATCGCCAATGTGCTGCACGTCGAAATCCGTGCCGTTTGGACAGCCGCAGATGAACACATCGTCGCTGTCTTCTTGCGGCCACATGGCGTGCCCACAGTAAGGGAGTATGGGCATATAGCAAGTTTCCACGTGGTCATCTGTCAGTGTGCGCAACAGGAACAGAGCTGCGGCACTGACGCAGCAGTTGTCGTCTTCCAGCACCGTGTCGCCAATGCGAACGGTTACGTCGCCGTGCAGGCACAAATCACCGGGGTTGTCATTGCCGTCATCAAGTATCCAGTACATGCGCGTGATTTGCAGCGAAAACATGGCTACACCCCACTGTATGCACTAAACCCGCCGTCCACCGCAATCATGCTGCCGGTAACAAAGCCGCTGTAGGTCTCATCACACAGATAAAGCAGCGCGCCGCGCAGTTCATCCGGCGTGCCAAAGCGACCCATCGGCGTAGCAGCGAGAATTTTGCCCGCACGCGGGGTAGGGCTGCCGTCTTCGTTCCACAGCAGGGTTTTGTTTTGGTTGGTGCTGAAAAAGCCCGGCGCAATGGCATTCACGCGAATGCCCACGGGCGCGAAGTGCACCGCCATGAACTGCGTGAAGTTATGCACCGCTGCTTTGGCCGCCGAGTACGCCGGAATTTTCGTCAGCGGACGAATGGCGTTCATGCTGGTGATCATGATGATGGCAGCATGCGGCTTGCCTGCGAGGTCACGCGCAAACACTTGCGTGGGTAGCAACGTGCCTTGGAAGTTCAAATCAAACACGCGCGAAATGCCTTGTGGGTCGAGGTCGAAGAAAGTTTTGATGCCTTCGTCAACGCCATCAAGATCGGCGGGTTCGAGGGTTTCTTTGCTGGTGGTACCGCTGGGGTGATTGCCGCCCGCGCCGTTGACGAGGATATCACACGAGCCGAGCTGTTCTGTTACGGCAGCATGTGCCGCGGCGATGCTTTCGCGCTCAAGCACGTTGCAGGCTAGGGCAATGGCAGTTCCGCCTGCGCTTGTGATTTCGTTTGCCACTTGCTGCGCGGCCTCAAGGTTAAGATCCAGCACGGCCACTTTGCAGCCCTGCGCGGCTAGCACTTTGGCGAAGTCGCCACAAAGCACGCCGCCGCCGCCGGTGACAACGGCAACGCGGCCAGATAAGTTGGGATGATTAAATTGCATGGCATATTCTCCTTATTTCTTGCGGATTTTATCAATCAATTTCAGTTTTTTCACAGGCAGCCAAAAATGTCTCGTTTGGCCCGGTGCCCAATCGTGTTCATTGTCAAAGTGCAGGCGAATTTTTTCATTCCAAGGGTAGCCGATTGCTTGGGCGTCGTTGTAAAAATCACAGCCTTCCATGATGTCGCTTTGAAAATCTGCCCAAAGCGAGGAGGGTATGTGCAAAGTGGTTAATTCGTCTGCATCAAAAACCGAAAAATCATGCGCTGGTGTTTTTTTCACGCATACCAGGCAACGGGTATGAAAGCCTTCACAACTGCGGTCGCACACGGCACAAGCTTTTTTGCCCGGCGCATAGTTGCAGTCAAGCAAGCAAACCCAAATTTGCTGCGGCTCGGGCAATGTTGCACCCAGCTTGCTCATTTGGCCATTTTTGGTCAGTTCTGCGATAAATTTTGCGATATCGCCGCCATCCAACTTTACATGCCGCATGAAGCCAACCGCTTCAAACGCGGGCTTTTCGATGATGTGAATGGTGAAGTCTCGCAAGGTGAATTCACGGTTGTTAAGATTGGACATGATATACTCCTTATGTAATAATATATAGAACACAGCGAAGCGACAGCTATATTTCCTCTTTGCTAAATATGCTTCTGCGCTTTGGGACCATATTGCTGTTTTCCGATTTTGCTGCAAGTTTGGCACTTGCTTTCTGTTCCATCTTTGTGCGGTGGTGCAAGTCTTGGGTGATTTGCTCCAAGAATTTATCTGCCGCAAGCAGCAGCAACATGCCATAACGCACGGAAAGCAGGTAAGGATCTAGGTGGTCATCGCCAAACAGGCCAACCCAAATGGGGAAGTCCGGGTCAGCGGCACGGATGGCGGTGACAATGAGCACGGCAATGTAGAAGAAGTACACGCCCGATTTAATCGACGAGGCGCCAAAGTAAGCGTTGACCATCTTAAGAAAAATGTTGCGGCTGCCGCTGATGTATTTATAGCACGCATGATAAATCAAGTCGCTGGCAATATCAAACAGCAGCAGGAAAATAATCAAGACCGCATTCAATACCGTTGCCATGAGCAAACTTGGCGAGCGGTCGAAAATCATCAAAGTGGCCCAAAAATATCCCCAAGCCGTCATACCTGCCCAAATCACTAGCACAGCTTTGCGTTTGAGAATTTGCAGCATTCGCATAACATCCCCCAGTTTATATCATCATTCTGCTATTATACCATGCCTGCGGGATGCGGTCAAGAGCAATGCGTGAGAGATTTGTAAATATTGTATGGTAGTCATGCACCTTTCCCCTACCCCGCGCATACAATACAGTAAAGCCTACATAAGAATTATAAATACAGGTCTTCTTCATTATATATAATAGGAGCAACCATATGGCCGCACCTTACAACTATTCTCGCTGCCGCAACACTCGCGCCGCACCTGCACCGCGCCTGCCCGCTGCACCGCCTTCCACAACGCGCAGTTATTTCAGCGCCCACGCCGAGCATTACCATCTCACCCCATGCAGCGGCGGCGCAGTCATACCACTGCAACCGCACCACAGCCAAGGCCGCTACGCCTGCCAAGGCGGCGTGATCACCATCCCCGACGATGGCTACTACATGCTGCTGTGGGAGCTGACCGTTGACCGCGTGAAACCAACCGCGCAACTGCGGCTGGGCATCAACAACAGCGGCAGCATGCTGGTAAGCGAACTTACACCCGGGCACGACAGCGGCCAGCAAGTCACTTGGCTCAACCGCGGCAGCAAAGTTAGCCTGCAAGTGCTGAAAAGTGAGCAAGGCGAGCTGCAAGGAAAACATGCGCAGCTAACAATCATACGCTTGGGCTAATCCAAGCAACATATTCGCACCTTCTCTTTCATAACAGGAAGTTTTTAATTTCGCAAGTGCCCTAAAAAGCACTTGCTTTTTTTGTGCAAATTGCGTATAATAGAAACAATGCTATGTGAAAGAGGAAAACTCCCATGACCCTGCAACAATTGCAAGCTACATATGAACAAGCGAAAGCAAAAAATCTTGCGCTTGACATGAGCCGCGGCAAGCCCGAAAGTGCTCAACTTGATCTTTCCAATGACTTGATGGACGAAAAGTGGATCACCCCGCCCACCGCCGAAAACGGCCTTGACTGCCGCAACTACGGCGTGCTGGATGGACTCCCCGAATGCAAGCGGCTGTTTAGCGAACTGATGAACATGCCCACCGAGCAACTCATCGTGTGCGGCAACGCCAGCCTCAACGTGATGTATGACTATCTGGTGCAAATGATGGCAGGGGCTTGGAACAGCACGCCCGGAGGGCGCGTAAAGTTTCTGTGCCCGGTGCCGGGTTATGACCGTCACTTTGGCATGCTGGCGCACTTGGGCATCGAGATGATCAACGTGCCCATGCTGGCCGATGGCCCAGCCATGGCCATGATGGCTGAACTCGTGCACGACCCCGCCGTGAAGGGTGCCATCTGCGTGCCGAAATATAGCAACCCCGAAGGCAAAACATTTAGTGACACTACCGTGAGAGCGTTTGCGGCGCTCAAGCCCGCTTGCCCGGACTTCCGCGTGATTTGGGATAACGCCTATCTGGTGCATGATTTATATGACGACGGCGATGTGCTGCTGAGCGTACACGAAGCCGCAAAAGAATTCGGCAGCGAGGACTTTTTCATTGAAGTGTGCTCGTTTTCAAAAATTACCTTCCCCGGTGCCAGCGTGAGCTGCGTGGCCGCAAGCCCGGCGAACATCGCAGCCGTCAAGGCCCGCATGAACGTGCAGACCATTGGGCACGATAAGCTCAACCAGCTGCGCCATGTGCGCTACTTCAAAGACCTCGCGGGCATTAAGACACATATGCGCAAACACGCCGACTTGATTCGCCCGAAGTTTGAAGCCGTGCTGGATATTCTGGCACGCGACTTGACAGACGTTGCCACGTGGACGGTGCCGCACGGTGGCTATTTCATCAGTCTTGACCTTCCCGAAGGCACGGCAAAACGCTGCGCACAACTGCTGAAAGAAGCAGGCGTGACCCTCACGCCCGCGGGCGCAACTTTCCCTCACGGGCATGACCCGCACGATCGCAATCTGCGCATTGCGCCAACTTTTCCGCCGATGGAAGAGCTGATTGTTGCCACTGAATTGCTGACCGTTTGTGCGCGTTTAGCCGTTGCAGAAGCTACATCCAAATAGTTACAAGATTGTAACCAGTTAATTGCGAAAAAAGGCTTTATTTTTCTGCGAAATCGTGATATAATAGAACAGTATCCGGCGTAATGATACTTATGGGGTGAGTGAAGTGGAGAAAATTTTGATTCATGGCGGCCAGCCGCTGCGTGGGCAAGTGGAAATCGGCGGAGCAAAGAATGCAGTGCTGGCACTGCTTGCCGGCACCATTCTAACGCGCGACTGCTGCCGCATCGATAATATTCCATTTATCAGCGACGTAACCGTCATGCTGAACATTCTGCGCGATTTGGGCGCAGATGTGCGGCGCATCAACAAGCATTGCGTGGAAATTAACACGCGGCACTTCAACAGCGGCGAAGTGCCCTATGAATTGACCAAACACTGCCGCGCCAGTTATTATCTGCTGGGCGCGCTGTTTGGGCGCTTTGGCCATGCGCGCGTTGCCATGCCCGGCGGTTGCGACTTTGGCGTGCGGCCCATTGACCAGCACATTCGCGGCTTCGAAGCATTGGGTGCCGCAGTGTCGTTTGAGCAAAACGCCATCATCAGCATGCAAAGCGACCAACCACAAGGCACGTCAATTTACTTGGACATTGTTTCAGTTGGCGCAACGATTAATATCATGCTAGCGGCGGTTCGCGCACGCGGCGTAACCGTGCTGGAAAATGCCGCCAAAGAACCCCATGTGGTTGACTTGGCTAACTTCCTCAACAGCTGCGGCGCAGACATTCGCGGAGCAGGCACTGATGTGATAAAAATCCATGGCGTGAAGGAACTGCATGGCTGCGAATACGCCACCATTCCCGACCAAATTGAGGCCGGCACCTATATGGCTGCCATTGCCGCAAGCGGCGGGCAGGCACTGGTGACGCAAGTCATTCCCAAGCACATGGAATGCATTAGCGCAAAACTCATTGAATGCGGCGTGCAGGTGAAAGAGTTCGACGACAGCATTTTGGTGGCTGCCAACGAACCGCTGCGCCGCTGCAACATCAAAACCATGCCCCACCCGGGCTTCCCCACGGATATGCAGCCGCAATTTGGTGCGCTGCTGGCACGCGCCGAAGGCACCAGCGTGCTTAACGAGGGCATTTTCGACAACCGCTTTCGTTACATGGACCAACTGGTGCGCATGGGCGCAAAGGTGACGGTGGACGGCAAAATCGCCGTAATTGAAGGCGTGGCCGAGCTGCATGGTGCACAGGTGAAGGCCTATGACCTGCGGGCGGGCGCTGCGATGATTATCGCAGGGCTTGCGGCGCATGGCACCACCGAGGTGGAGAATATTGAGTTCATCGACCGCGGCTATGAAGACATTGTGGGCAAGCTGGCCGCCATGGGCGCGGATATCAAGCGCAAGCAGTTTGCCAGCGAAGCGAGAAATGTGGCGTGACCAAAAATGAAGGGGTCGTGATGAAAAAAGCATTGAAAATTGCTGCCATAGTTTGTGCCAGCGTAGTTGCAACTGTGGCGGCAGTGAGTTATATCGCGTGGGCAACACTACTAGCACCGCTGCAGGTAAGCAATATTACCGTAACCATAGCGCCAATGCACATCGATTTTGCGGTGGCGGACGCGGACACCATGTGGATAGGCGAAGGCGAACCGCCCACGTATTTAGCTGTACGTGGACATACGCAATCGCACGCTCAATGACCATATTTGGTCGGCAAGCCCCGTGCCAACTGATCCACCTAACTTCTTTTTGCGTTCAGATGGCGAAGTTACGTACTGGCTTGAACGCGGTATAAACCGCGCGTTTCATCTTGGTACATACTTATTGATTATCAGGGAGCTTGCGCCAAACGAGGTGGAAGATTATATTCGCGCCACGCAGCTGCGGCTGCACCGGCAATCGCTGCCTAGGCAGCTTATCTCATTGGAAGAAGCATATATTACATGGCAACATTAACTTCCCTTTATTCCGGCGTGTAACGCCACCACATCAAGCGTTAAACATGGAAAGGGACAACCCATGAAAAAGCCGTTAAAACTATTGATGATTGCTTGTGCCGCTGTGCTAATTTTCGGCGTTGCCGTGGTGGCACTTGCGGTGCCCCGACTGCAAAGCATAACCGTGCTTTTACAGCCCCTGTATGACGAAAGTGATCTGGTTTTCTACCTTGGGAATGCGGCTCTAAACGACGCGCCCTCGCAAAACCCTGATGACTACATCGTATTTGACATTAGAACTGATTTCCGCCATGCGCTTTATGGTCGCCACGCGCGACGCGGCCTCGCTGTTTCGCATAGCCAACGCGTTGTTGCAGAAAATGTGGGCATGGTTGGTGAAAAAACGGTGCTATACATCGCTGGTTTAAGCGAAAGCGAAATTGAGGAATACATGCGCAACTTATATGTCACGTTTCGCCTGCAAAGCCGCTTTGGCTTGTTGCGCATTTTCACGCAAACGCCGCGCACCGAAAGTTTGGATGAGGCAAGATTTGAAATTATCACAAGGTAAAAGGCATAAAATTATATGGCAACATTAACCCCCCTTTATTCTGGCAGCAAATGCAACGCCACCTACATCGGCGGTGCGGCGGGCGGCATTTTGATTGACGCCGGCGGCTCGGCCAAGCAGCTCACCAATGCGCTGCAGCAAGCTGGCGTTGACCCGCGACGGGTTGGCGCTGTTTTTCTCACCCACGAACACACTGACCACATTGCCGCACTGCGCGTGTTTTGCCGTGCACATGGCACACCCGTGTTTGGCACGGCCGGCACGTTGCGTGCATTGGCCGAGCGCATAGACTTAACCAACATACACACCGAAGTTGTGCCGAGCGATGGCATCGCCACCTGCGGCATGCTGGTGCGCAGCCACGCCATTTCACACGACTGCGCCGAGCCCTGCGCCTACACTTGCGAGGCTGAAGATGGCGAGAAATTCGCTGTGGCCACAGACTTGGGCTACATTGATGACGACTTGCAAGATGCTCTGCTGGGCTGCGACAACGTAATGCTGGAATCTAACCACGAGCCGCGTTTGGTGCAGCTGTGCGACCGACCCTATGCCATCAAGCGGCGCATTTTGAGCGATAGCGGACACCTGAGCAACGCCGCCTGTGCGGAGTTCTTGCCCAAGCTGTTGCAGCGTGGTACGGCACGGTTTTGGCTGGCGCATCTTAGCCGCGACAACAACACGCCAGATCTTGCGCTGGGCTGTGCAACGGCTGCCTTTGATGCCGTTGGCGCACGTGCTGGGATGGACTATGAATTGGAGGTATGCCCCTCATGACCCGTTCAATCAAACTGCTCGCCTGTGTGTTGCTCGTGGCCGTTGTGCTGTGGGCTTGTGCAGGTGGAGCATATGACGAAACCACCACGACAACAGAAACCTATCGCGTTGTGCGCAGCGGGCAACATTTCCGCGAGTTTAGCAGCGGGATCGATCTGGAATACTTTGGCTTTGGTGTGTTTGCCCACAACGGCAAAGAGATTTTCACTGTCACAGATATTGGAACTCGTGTGCCACAGTATAACTATATAGATGATGACTTGCTGCGTGTGGACATGCACGTTGGCACGGGCATGAGGGCGTTTTGGTTCTTTGATTTGGTGCAGGGCATACACTCACCGCGCTATTACAACGTAATTGCAGCAGACCATGGATTGGTATTTCATTTTGAGTGGCCAGGTGCTGCTAAGTTGGTTGTGCACAACATATTCAACCCACAAGAAAATCGTTTCTATCCACAGATCGATATTTGGGACGGACACTGGTATGATATGCCCACGCAAGCCCAAGCGCTGTCACTTGAAGTAAGCTCTTTCATTCGCACTGCGGAATTTATCAGCCCCACGCAACTATATGTAGAATACCTAAACGCCGACGGCGAATTTGTTAGCGAAACCATTACATTACAATAAGAGGTCATCACCATGAAACTAACCGTTGCCCAAGCCCTTGTGCATTTTTTGGACAATCAATATGTATCCCTCGATGGCGTGCAGGAGAAGTTCGTGCACGGCGTTGCGGCGATTTTCGGTCACGGCTGCGTGCTGGGCATCGGTCAGGCACTAGAGCACTCAAGCTTCAGGGAGCACAGCGAAGCGACGGAGCCGCACCGCAGGTGCTTTTTCCAAGGCAAAAACGAGCAGGGCATGGCGCACATGGCCACAGGCTTCGCCAAGCAACGCAATCGCAAACAAATCATCGCTTGCGCAAGCAGCATTGGCCCAGGTGCGGCGAATATGGTCACCGCCGCAGCTTGCGCCACGGTGAATAACATTCCCCTGCTGCTGCTACCCGGCGATACCTTCGCCAGCCGCCAACCAGACCCCGTGCTGCAACAGGTGGAGCAGGAATATGACGACAGCATCACCACCAATGATGCCTTCAAGCCCGTGTGCAAATACTGGGCGCGCATCAACCGCCCCGAGCAACTGATGACTGCCATGCTGCACGCCATGCGCGTGCTCACTGACCCCGCGCAAACCGGTGCGGTGTGCATTGCCCTGCCGCAAGATGTGCAGGGTGAGGCCTACGACTGGCCGGTGGAATTCTTCGCCAAGCGCGTGCACCGCATCGATCGACCGCTGCCTACGCAAGAAGCTCTCGATGAGGCCATTGCGCTCATCACGGCTGCAAAACGCCCACTGGTGATTTGCGGCGGCGGCGTGCGCTACAGCGAAGCAGGCGAGGCCCTTGCGCGCTTCTGCGAAGCCCATGGCATCCCCTTTGCTGAAACACAGGCGGGGAAAAGCGCTGCACCGGCAAGCCTGCCGCTGAACCTAGGCGGCATTGGTGTGACCGGCAACAGCGCAGCCAATCGCATTGCCAAGCAGGCGGATTTGATCCTCGCCGTGGGTAGCCGCCTGAGCGACTTCACCACCAGCAGCAAGTGGCTGTTTGCGCAAGATTGCAAGTTCGTCAACATCAACATGAGCAAATTCCATGCACAAAAGATGGACGGCTATGACCTGCTGGGCGACGCAAAAGCAACCCTGCAAGCCTTGCAATTGGGTAATTATCAGGCGCAGTGGGGCGATGAAATTACCGCCGTCAAGGCCGAATGGGCTGCCGAAATGCAGCGCCTTGCGGACTATCAATACGTCGAAAACTTTGCCACGCTGGTGCAGGCACAAAGCCCTACACTCATCGCGGATTTTCTGCGCGACGTGGGTGGCACCCTCACCCAAACCGAGGCAATCTGCACCATTCGCGAACACATTGCCGAAGATGCCATCATCGTGGGGGCAAGCGGCAGTTTGCCCGGCGACCTGCAACGCATGTGGATGACCGACGCCCGCGACAGCTATCACATGGAGTACGGTTACAGCACCATGGGCTACGAAGTTGCGGCCACATTGGGCTGCAAGCTGGCCGACCCTGCCAAAGAGTGCTACACCATGCTGGGCGACGGCTCTTTCCTCATGCTGCACAGCGAGCTGGTGACGGCGGCGCAGTATGGCAAAAAAATCAACCTACTGTTGTTTGACAACGCGGGCTTTGGCTGCATCAACAACCTGCAAATGGGCAGCGGCTGCGCCAGCCTAGGCACGGAGTTTCGCACGCACGACGGCAAGCTGCTGAACATTGACTACGCCAAGCTGGCCGAGGCCATGGGCTGCGTGACTTATACCGTGCGCACCAAAGCCGAACTCATCGCCGCGCTTGAGGACAGCAAGCAACAAGACCAATGCACGCTTATTGACCTGAAGGTGCTGCCCAAAACCATGACCGATGGCTACGGCGGGTGGTGGCACACGGGGCTTGCGGCGGCCAATGCCAGTGAGGTTGGGCAGGCAGCGCATGCAACCAAAGAAGAAAATTTGCGACATGCGCGGCCTTATTAACGCGTAACCTGTAGGGGCGGCAATCATGCCGCCCGCGCCTGCGGCGAGCAAGTCGCTTCGCTGTGCACGACTACAAAGTTCATCAAAAGCCCGGGCAGCGTAATCGTCGCCCCTACAGTCACATATAAAGGAGAACATCACTATGTTTAACAACGTCAAACTCGGCATCGCGCCCATCGCCTGGACAAACGATGACATGCCCGACCTAGGCGCCGAAAACACCTTCGAGCAATGCATCAGCGAAATGGCACTGGCGGGCTACACTGGCAGCGAAGTAGGCAATAAATACCCCGCCGACCGTGCCGTGCTTAAGCATGCGCTAGATCTGCGCGGGTTGACCATTTGCAACCGCTGGTTCACCTGCCTGCTGCTGACAAAGCCCTTTGCAGAAGTCGCTGCTGACTTTGAAAAAGAGCTGGATTTTCTGCAATATTTGGGCGCGAAAGTCATCGGCGCAAGCGAGCAAAGCTTCAGCATTCAAGGCACAGATAAAGCCGTGTTCGCCGAAAAGCCCGTGATGACAGACGAGCAATGGGCTACCCTATGCAACGGCCTGAACAAGCTGGGCGAAATCGCCAACGCACGCGGCATGAAGCTGACATTCCATCATCACATGGGCACGGTTGTGCAAACTGAAGAAGAGATTGACCGCCTAATGCAAGGCACCGACCCCGCAAAAGTGCATCTGCTGTTTGACAGCGGCCACTTGAGCTTTGCGGGCGTTTGCCCCGTGGCTGTGCTGCAAAAACATATCACTCGCGTGGCGCACGTGCATTTGAAAGATATCCGCCCTGCGGTTGTTGCCCGGGTGAAAGATGAAGGCATGAGCTTTCTGCAAGCGGTGCGCGCAGGCGCGTTCACCGTGCCGGGCGACGGCAGCGTAGATTTCGCGCCGCTGTTCGACATCCTTAGCAAAGCCAACTACGAAGGCTGGTTTGTGGTGGAGGCCGAGCAAGACCCCGCCATCGCTAATCCCTTTGAGTATGCACTCAAGGCATGCAAGTACATCAAAGAAACCGCGAACATTTAAGGAGGGGGCCTATGTACTGCACACAATGCGGCACACAAAAGCCGCCAAACGCAACCTACTGCCCTGAATGCGGCGTGCAATCTGCGCAAGCACAGCAATGGCAAGAGCGACTCTACCCACCGCAGCCGCATCCTTATAAGCAAATCGGCGGCATGCTGCGCTTTTTGCATGTGTTGATGATCCTCGGCATCGTTTTTCTGCCGTTCACCTTAATCAGCCAAATCGGCATGTTGTTTTGGGCACCGGCAGAGCTTGGCGCCACAGTTTTGCTGAATATTTCATCTATGATTACTGGGGTACTGGGCATCGTTACCACGGCATTGCTGCTTAAACGCAACCCCGTGTTCCTGCGCCTTTGGGAATTCAGCTGCTTGTTTTCCATCACAAGTTTGGTTGTCTACAGCGTTTACGCTTTCTTAACCATGGAAACATGGCTGGCTGTTTTTTACATTGTTCGCGATTCCCTTTGCCATTGGCGGCATTGCGCTGTGGACACTGTACTACCTGCGCTCCGTTCGTGTGCGAACTTACATGGGTACGGATGCATACATCAAGCAAAGCATTTTCTTCAAGCAGGTCACCCCGCCAACCCCGGCCGTACCCGACGACGCTCCACCTCAACCTGAATAAAGGAGGCCAAGCATGTATTGTACGCAATGCGGCACGCAAAAGCCGCCAAACGCCACCTACTGCCCTGAATGCGGCACCGCGCAAGCTGCCCAACAGCCATACCCACAAGCGCCATATTACTATGGGCACACGCAGCCGTATCCCAACCTGAAGCACCCCTACCAAAGCATCGGCGGTGTGCTGCGCTGGCTACAGGTTAGCCTGATTTTTAGTTGCATTTTTCTGCCGATACTTTGGGCGTTCAATATTTTCACTTTCGTGCGCGGCGAAGGCGATTTCAGCACGATTTTATTGAACAGTACCTCGATGATTAGCGGCATACTCACCTTGGTGTGTATGATTATGCTGCTGCGCCGCAAGCCCAATTTCCTGCGCATCTATGAAATATCGTGTTTGGTCATGCTGGGCGGCCTTTTGCTTTACGATGTTTATCTGCTGTTCACTATGGGCTTCGCTATGTTTATCGTGCAGCTGATTCTCACGCTTTTCGTTGTGGGCGCGATGGCTCCGTGGCTGTTGTACTACGTGCGCTCAGTTCGCGTGCGTACCTACATGGGCAGCGACGCATACATCAAGCAAAGTATTTTCCTCAAGCGGGTCACTCCACCAGTCCCGGCAGTGCCGGACGACAACCCATCTGAACAACTTTAAGGAGGCACCCATGTACTGCACACAATGCGGCACACAAAAGCCACCAAACGCAACCTACTGCCCCCAATGCGGCACGGCACAAGCCGCCACGACTCAACCTGCACCATATCAACAAGTGCCTTATCCCGCCTACCCGCAGCAGCACCCCTACAAGCGCATTGGCGGCGCACTGGCTTTTTGGCTGGTTTGGACCATCTTGGCCATGCTGTTGGCAACTTTTTTGCTTTTGTATGGCGCAGCCGGCGTGTTTGCTGAGCGTGGTTTCTTGCTAGACCTTGCCATGGGCGCTGTGCTGCTGGCAACCTGCGTGCCTACACTGCAACTGTTTGCCCGTCAGCCAAGCTTCCTCAAGCACTTTCATATTGCTTGGATGGCGTTTGCAGGCGTGTTTTTGCTCTACTTTGTCTGGCTCATTTCACGCGTAGCGATTGATTTGGATGTCTCTTATCGTTACGAACTGATTGGACAAATCATCATCGCCAGCTTTTTTGTCGGGATTTTCTTCATTCAGCGCCATTACTTCACCCGCTCGGTGCGCGTGCGCACCTACATGGGCAACGACGCGTACCTCAAACAAAGCGTCTTCGCTCGCCATGTTACCCCGCCAATCCCCGCAGTGCCTGACGATAATCCACCTCAATCATTTTAAGGAGAACATATTATGAAAAACATCGGTATTATTGGCGCGGGCCGCATTGGCCGCGTGCACGCGCAATCCATCGCAAACTATGTGAACACTGCAAAGGTCGTGGCCATCGCCGACCCCATGCTCAACGATGAAACCATCGCTTGGGCACGCAGCCTTGGCATTGCAGCCGTCACGAAGGATTACATGCATATCCTCAACGATGATCGCATCGACATCGTGCTCATTTGCTCGCCAACAGACACCCACAGCGATATCTCACTGCAAGCCATTGCTGCAGGCAAGCACGTGTTTTGCGAAAAACCCATCGACCATGACATTAGCCGCATCAACGCCGTGCTGAATGCCCTCAAAGCCAAGCCCGAGCTCAAGTATATGGTCGGTTTTAACCGCCGCTTTGACCACAACTTCCGCGCTATTCGCAACGCAGTGGAAGCCGGAAAGATCGGCAAAGTGGAGCTAGTGAAAATCACCTCGCGTGATCCCGAGCCGCCTAGCGCCGAGTACGCCGCCCGCTCCGGTGGAATTTTCCTGGACATGACGATTCATGACTTCGACATGGTGCGCTATCTTTCGGGCGACGAGGTTGTGGAAGTGTTCACCCAGCCTGCCGTGCTGGTTGACCCCGCCATTGGCCAGGCCGGTGATTTCGACAGCGCGGTCATCAGCATGAAGCTCGCCAGTGGTGCATTGGCTGTGATTGATAATTCGCGTCGTTGCGCCTATGGCTATGATCAACGCGCTGAGGTGTTTGGTTCAGCAGGCGCAGCCGCCAGTGCCAACGACGGCGCCAGCACCGTGCAAATCTCCGACTCAAATGGCGTGACGGGAGAAAAACCGCTGTACTTCTTCTTGGAGCGCTACATGCAGGCCTTTGCCACGGAGCTGACGGAATTCATCGCCGCGGTGGTGAATGATACCCCCGTGCCGGTGGATGCACAAGCTGGTCTTGAGGCGGTGCGCATTGGCATTGCGGCCACCATTAGTGCGAAAGAGGGTCGCCCGGTGAAGGTGAGTGAGGTTGCGTGATGGAGTTTTGCTATCCGCAATTTCAAGTGCTTACGCCCGTCCCAGGATATCTGCCTACGGGCACGCCGCCCTTGGCTGAAATCATGCCTCTGACTAACACCACAAGCCACCCATCCATGGGCATGAATATCGCAGTATATCATCTATGCAACAACGACTTCTTCACCTTGCACGAACGCGATGAGGAAATGGCAATCGTGTTCATTGAAGGTAAGTTTTTGCTCTCTTGGCAGTGCCATCACGAGTTTGGTCTTGACAATAATGGAGAATATGTGGATGTGCAACGCCCAAGCTGCATTGATGACCCGGGTTATTGCTTGCATGTGCCGCGCAATACACGAGTGACTATGCACGGTACAGGCGAAATCCTCGTGCAAACTGCCCCAAACAGCGAGCCGTTCGAACCTGTACTCTACACCCCCGAAAACACCCGGGTGGGCAACTTCGGCGAAGGTCAATTCGAGGGCAAGGCGCTGCGCCGCGTCACCACCTACTTCGACATCCACAACGCGCCATATTCCAACATGGTCTGCGGCGAAATCGTGCAGCCCCAAGGCGGCTGGAGCAGCTACCCACCGCACGAGCACCCCCACCCCGAGGTATACTACTACCGCTTTGATAAGCCACAGGGCTTTGGTGCGTGCTTTTTGGACGACGACGTATACAAAATCCGCGACCGCAGCTTTGCGGCCATTGAGGGCGGTAAGTACCATCCGCAAGTGACCGCACCGGGCTACGCCATGATGTATGTGTGGATGATTCGCCACTTTGACGGCTACCCTTGGGACGAGCGCAATTTTCATCCGGATCATCAATGGCTATTAGACTAGAGGAGAAATAATATGCAAATCTTACGCCCATTCATCAACGGCCAGTTCGTTGATTCAACCACCACCAAATTCACACCCGCCTACAACCCCAGCACGGGCGAGGTTACCCATCAAGTGCCCAGCTGCACCGCCGCGGAAGTTGAAGCTGCCGTTGCGGCGGCGGCGGCGGCCTACCCCGCTTGGTCGGCCACGCCAGTGATGAAGCGCGTGCAAGTGCTTTATCGTCTGCGTGACTTGCTGGATCAACACATGGACGAGCTGACCCACCTAGTGGCCGAAGAACACGGCAAAGTGTGGGACGAAGCCCTGGGCGATGTACTCAAGGCCAAAGAAGGCACCGAACTTGCCATCAGTGCGCCCCTGCAATTGCTGGGCGAAAACATGATGGACACCTCCACCGGCTATGATACGGTGCTCAGCCGCGTGCCGCTGGGCGTGTTTTTGGGCATTGCGCCATTCAACTTCCCCGCGATGATTCCCATGGGCTGGATGGCACCCGCATGCATCGCCAGCGGCAACACCATGGTGCTTAAGGCGGCGTCGCCCACACCACGCACTGCCCTGCGCATCGCTGAGCTTTATAAACAAGCCGGCCTGCCTGACGGCGTGCTCAACGTCATCACCTGCGGTCGCAATGAAGTAACCACGCTGCTCAACCACCCGCAAGTCAAGGGTGTAACCTTCGTGGGCAGCACCAAAGTGGGTAAGATTGTCTATTCCACCGCAGCGGAAACGGGCAAACGCGTGCAAGCATTGTGCGAGGCCAAAAATCACGCGCTGGTGCTGGAAGACGCGCAAATCAACCGCAGTGCAGCCGGCATTGTCAACGCGGCATTTGGCTGCGCAGGCGAGCGTTGCATGGCACTGCCTGTGGTTGTGGCACAAGAAAGCATTGCAGACGAACTGGTTGCTGCCATTCTTGAGCAACTTGCCACGAAGAAAATCGGCCCCGGCTACGACAAAACCAGCCACATGGGTCCGGTATATTCTCCCGAACACCGTGATTACGTTAATCAACGCATTCAAGCTGCCATTGATGAAGGCGCACAACTCATCTTAGATGGCCGCAATCCCAGCGTGCCCGGCCACGAGAACGGCTTTTACGTTGGCCCCACCGTGTTTGACCACGTGCAACCCGGCATGGATGTGGGCGAAAGCGAAATCTTTGGACCGGTGCTGTGCATCAAACGCGTGAAGGATTTCGAGGAAGGCTTGGCCATCATGAACGCCAGTCCGTTTGCCAATGGCTCGGTAATCTTCACGCAAAGCGGCTATTACGCCCGCCAGTTTGCAGCACGCACGCACGGCGGCATGGTCGGCGTGAATGTGGGCATTCCCGTGCCGGTGGGATACTTCCCCTTTGCTGGGCATAAAGACAGCTTCTTTGGTGACCTGCACTGCCTTGGCCGCGACGCTTTCCGCTTTTTCACCGAAAGTCGCGTGGTCACCACCACCTGGTTTGATGAAACCGAGGGCAAGAAAAAAAGCACCTCCACGTGGGACGGCACAATATAATTTTGAGGAGTTTTGGTATGAAAAAACTGTTGAGCATTGCATTTGTCGGCGTTTTTTTGATTTTCTCATTGGCGGTAGTCTCCTCCGCGCGGCCACCAAGAACGCCCGAAGATTTCCCGGGTCAATGGTATGCAATCGACTGCGCATGTGCGCACGATTGTCGCTGCACCGATCGTTGCGATTGCAATGATCCTATACCGTGGTATTACCGCTGGACAATTCATCCTGTGGTCATGATTGGGCTTAGCGTCATGATACTGGTTATTGTCGTCTTACTGATTAGGGCGATAGTATAAACAAAATTTTAACGCAAACGGGCAGCTTTCGGGCTGCCCGTTTTTTGCCAAAAAGGTTACAACATTGTAACTTTACAAACCGCGCAAAGTGTGCTATACTGGATTCACCAAATAATTGGAGGTCATTCACATGAAAAAAGCATTAAGCATCGTTTTATCTGTTCTGCTGCTGGCCACTGCCTTTGGCACGGGTGCCGCGGCAAATCCCATCGCCGATCATTCCCTGCAATTCGAAATACCCGTAGTCACCGGCATTGACGCCGAGTTCAGCGGCGACATTATCCTCAACGCTCACGATCTCACACCGCAGTTCAGCCCCGAAAACGTGGATATCACCCTGCACTTTGAGGACAACACCAGCGAAGTGCTCACTGGCTGGAGCATGGAAATGTGGGGCAACGGCAACCACTTTTGGTTCTTCATTCTGCAACGTGTAGACATGGAAAACAACACCGTCACGTTCTTTTATGTAGACACGGACATCGCGCAGACCTACTGGGATTCACGTCCGACCACAGATACTTATAGCGCGGCCGGGATTACCCCCGCCTGCGGCTGGTGCTGCTGCAGCTTCCCCGACAGCATGCTGGACACCGTGCCCAACACACATCGCGCCATCGTTTCTTTCCCCGAAGATTTCATAGAGCAAGCACTCGCTGGTGCTGTAAGCATCGGGCTGGACGAAGCTGTTGCCGTTGCGGCAGGCTTCAACGTGTTCAGCTTTGCGCTGGAGACTCAAGGCGGTGCATTCGTTTTCTTTAACGATATAGAGGCTGATGGATTTAGTTTCACAGTATTCAACAGCGATTTGGAATTCGTGAGCAGCGGCAGCACGTGGAGTAATAACTCACGCATTGTACTTGATGGCTACGACACCTATTTTATCTTAGTCAACACCTGGCAAGCCAGTTCGCTCACCATTCGCGCCAGCGTGCTCGAGATTACAGGCATGCCCAACGCCCTGCCTCGCCAAGGCGGCAATTTCACATTCTCTGTACATACCGACAGCGAATGGTCA
Organism: Oscillospiraceae bacterium; assembly: GCA_009784445.1. GTDB lineage: Bacteria > Bacillota > Clostridia > Oscillospirales > Acutalibacteraceae > WRMQ01. The sequence goes on along the minus strand of WRBQ01000009.1, from coordinate 11,690 downwards.
ATCACGAATTCTTCGTGGTGGGTTGACGCCAGCCATGGCGAAGACAATACCATAGTCGTTTACTTCCAAGCCAACACCAATAATTGGGTGCGTGGGGGCAGCGTAACCATCTCCACCGATTGTGGCGAAGTGATGCATGTGCATTTTTCACAAGATGCTGGTCTCAATATTGGCGGCGGCGGAAGCATCCTCGACTTCGTTCGAGACATCCTCAGCTTCATCCCAAACAACTTCGGCACTGGCCTGCTGGTCGGCATTGGCGGCACACTGCTGGTTGTGCTAGTGGTAACCCTTGTTTTGGCCATCTTTGTGGTTAGCACAGTGTTTGGCTGGGTTGGCGGCTTTTTCCGCTGGATCGGCGGATGGTTTAGCTAACACCGGGCTTGATTTTCCCTCCAGAATGTGTTATAATGGATAAGACAGTCCATTGTCAACACAAATTGGAGGGAATTTTCTATGAAGAAAGCACTTAGCATCATCTTAGCGTTTGCACTGCTGGCTGTGCCCTTTGCAATTACCACCGTAGCCAACACTGCCCCGGCTTGCCCCGAAGACGACTACACAATCACCTGCGACTGTGAAGAAATTCTCGGCGCAGAAAATGGCGACGACAACAGCGACAACCGACCATGGTGGCAAATTGTCATCGATTTTATTTTGGGCATCATTGGCGGCATTGCCGAAATTGTGTCTGGTCTTGCGCCAATTGTTACGTTACTCAACACCATCGCAAGCTTGCTGCGCACGCTAAGCATCGTCATCGCTGTGGTGGCCGGCTCCGCGGCGGTGATTGCCATTGTGGCACTGATTGCCCATTTTGTGCGCTAGATGAGCAGTTTGCAACTTTTACATGTCAAAAATGTTAAGTTTAGTTGCACAAACACTTGACAAGCTTGTGTAAATTTGATATAATGAACCTTAGACAAGTGATTGTCACATATTTTTAGGAGGGACTACCCACATGAAAAAACTGCTTAGCATTATCCTTGCATGCGCACTGCTGGCAATCCCCTTCGCAATTACTACGATGGCTGCCCCGGATTGCTGCGTCGACAATGACTACGACATCATTTGCGACGGCGAATGCTGCGATGAATGCGACTATGACGTTCTTGGCGAAGCAAACGATGACGAAGGCGGCTTTACTTACTGGTGGCGCCGCATTGTAGACACCGTCATGCCTTATCTAACCGACCTGCGCAACTTGGCCACCCGCATCACACCCATCATCGCCATGGTTGTGGCAATCATCAACTTGGTTCGCATGTTCACCTAAGTTGGGCGAAATCACATTCACCCGCTAACACACACGCCCCGCACTGCGGCCGCCGCGCGATGCAAACCGCGCGCCCGTGCAGCACCAAACGGTGGCAAAAATTATTGGATTCCGCAGGATCGAGCAGCTGCAACAGCTGTTGTTCGATCTTAGCGGGATTTTTTGTGTCCGTAAGCCCCAGCAGATTCGTAATACGAATGCAGTGCGTGTCCACCACAATGGCCGGCAAACCGAACACATCGCCTCGAATCAAATTTGCCGTTTTGCGCCCCACGCCTTGCAGCGCGATTAGTTCGTCCATGCCTTGCGGCACTTGTCCGCCATGGCGCAGGCACAATTGTCCCGCCATGGTAACTAGGTCTTGCGCTTTGGTGCGATAAAACCCACAGGAGCGAACCAGTTGCTGCACGTGCAGAACATCAGCAACGGCCATAGCCTTTGGCGTGGGATAGGCCTGCAACAACGCGGGCATCACAAGGTTCACCCGCGCGTCGGTGCACTGCGCAGCCAAGCGCACTGCCACCAGCAAGTGAAACGGATCGTCATACTCCAGCGAGCACAACGAATCGGGGTATTCAGTTTTTAGCAATTGCGTGATGTGATGTGCTTTATTTTTCATCAAAATTCTATCCTCACCGCTACCCATCAAAAAGCACAGCGAAGCGACGTTAGGCTTCTTTCTGCTAGCGCTTCGTAGCGCTCTTTTTTATCTCTGATTCGTGTTTCCAAAGGCGGCAGCAGCCCAAAATTCGCGCCCATGGGCTGGAAATTCGTCACGCTTTCGTCGCTGATGTAGCGCGACAGTGCGCCCAGCATGGTAGTAAGCGGCAACAATAACGGCAGCTGCTCTTGTAGCGCACGCGCAGCGTTCAACCCCGCCAACAAACCCGATGCAGCACTTTCCATGTAACCCTCAACGCCGGTGATTTGCCCAGCAAAATATAATCCCGGGTGCGACTTCACTTGAAAATCCTGCCCCAGAATGCGCGGCGAATCGATAAAGGTGTTGCGATGCATCACGCCGAAGCGGCAAAATTCTGCGTTGCGCAATGCGGGGATCATGCCAAACACGCGCCGCTGTTCGCCGAACTTGAGGTTCGTTTGGCAGCCCACGAGATTGAGCATTGTGCCGACAGCGTTTTCGCGGCGCAGCTGCAACACTGCCCACGGGCGATGCCCGGTGCGGGGATCGCGCAGGCCAACGGGTTTGAGCGGGCCAAAGCGCATGGCATCGTTGCCACGCCCTGCAAGCACCTCAATGGGCATGCAGCCTTCGTAGACATCAAAGGCATGCGTGTGCGTCCGCTCGGCCATGCGCATTGCAGCGGCAAAAGCCTCATATTCCTCACGGTTCATCGGGCAATTGAGGTAGTCATCCGCGCCGCCGCGGTCATAGCGGCTTTGGGCAAAGGCGTGGTTCATGTCCACACTTTCGGCGGTGACGATGGGTGCCGCAGCATCATAAAACTGCAAGCCCGCGCCAAATTTCTGCGCAATATCAGCAGCAAGTGCGTCGCTAGCAAGAGGGCCAGCTGCCACGATGACCGTGCCGCTTTCGGGAATCTCAGCCACTTCCTCACGCACCAAAGTGATGAGCGGCTCGGCTTCAATGCGGCGTGTGATTTCAGCCGCGAACTGTTCGCGATCTACCGCTAAAGCTCCCCCAGCTGGCACGCGGCATTGCTGCGCAACCTCAACGCAAAGCGAGCCCAACGCCGCCATTTCGGCCTTGAGCAACCCAGCTGCCGAGCCCACTCGCTCAGCTTTGAAGGAGTTTGAGCACACCAGCTCGGCGAGGTTCTCACTTTCGTGCGCGGGAGAAAATCGCCGCGGTTTCATCTCATATAACGTAACGGCAAAGCCCGCACGAGCGATTGCCCACGCAGCTTCTACGCCTGCAAGGCCGCCACCAACCACCTGCGGTGGAGCTCCTTCGCTTCGCTGTGTTCTATTATAGTTTTGCAATCACTTCACCCACCAGTCGCTGCATATCTTTGGCTTTCAGCTGCCCAATCTCCATCACTTCGTCGTGCCCTAGCACTTCATCCAGCACACCGGCAGCCATGTTGGTAATCAACGAAAGCCCCAGCACATCCATGCCGCAGTGCCGCGCGGCTATCACTTCCGGCACGGTGGACATGCCCACAGCATCCGCGCCCCATGCCCGAAACGCGCGAATTTCCGCCGGAGTTTCGTAGCTGGGACCCGTCACGCCGATATACACACCTTGGTGCAAATGCAGATTAAGCTCGCCCGCACATTGCAGCGCAAGTTCGCGCAACGCAGGCGTATAGGCCGTGCCCATGTCGAAGAAGCGCAAGCCGAAGTCATCGTCATTTTTGCCAATCATGGGGTTGCCGCCCATGAAGTTGATGTGGTCGGTGATGAGCATGAAGTCGCCCACCTGATAGCCCGTGTTAATGCCGCCCGCCGCATTCGTCACGATGAGCGTTTGCACGCCCAGCAGCTTAAACACCCGCAGCGGGAATGTGATCGCACTAAAGGGGTAGCCCTCGTACAGGTGCAAGCGCCCTTGCATGCACAGCACGCGCTTGCTGCCAAGCGTGCCAATCACCAGCCGACCATTGTGCCCCGGCGCGGTGGAGCTAACAAACCCCGGAATGTCACCATAAGGAATGCTCACGGCGTTTTCGAGTTTATCCGCCAATCCGCCCAAACCAGAGCCCAAGATAATCGCAATACTCACCGCTTCGGGTGATTTTGCGCGGATATAGTCCACAGCAGTTTGGTAAGTCATAATCTCCTCCTAAAATTTCATCACATAGCGCATGAGCGCAAGCCCCTGCCATTCGCCGCAGATAATGTCTTGCGCAAAGCCGCAGGATTCATAAAATGCGCGAGCGCGGTGGTTTTTCTCCAGCACATCAAGCAGCACACCCGGGTAGCCACCCGCTCGCGCTAAGTTCAACGCATAGTCCATGAACTGCCGCCCAATGCCCTGCCGAAAATGCTCGGGGTCAACGTAGAACACTTTGATGTTCAGGTAATCGGGCAAATCAGCTTGGTCGCTGGCGATGAACGCACCCAAGCACACAATTTCGCCCGCTCGCTCACCCACGTGCAGCGTACTCTGCGGGTTTGCAAAACGCTCCTGCGCATTGGCGCGGCGTGCCGCAGCTATTTCAGCGATAACTTCATCCGCCACCAAACCTGTAAACGTTGCCTGCCAACTTCGGCATTGCATCTCTGTGGCAGCAACGGCATCCGCAGGCCTTGCCGGGCGAAAATTAATTGACAACATTCGTGGGTTCTCCTTGCAAAAACGCTCGCACGTTATCCACTGCAATGGCAAGCAAGCGACCGCGTGCTTCGTGGCTGGCCCAGGCGATGTGTGGGGTAATCACACAGTTGGGCGCATGCAGCAGCGGGTTATCCGCAGCCGGTGGCTCGGCGGAAAGCACATCCACGCCAATGCCGCCAAGCTGACCGCTGGCTAGGGCATCTGCCACATCTTGTTCGTGCAAAATTGGCCCACGCGCGGTGTTAATGAGCAACGCACCGGGTTTCATCTTGGCGATAGTTACAGCGTTGATCAGCTCTTGTGTTTCGTCCGTCAGCGGGCAATGCAGCGATATCACATCGCTGGCCGCAAGCAGAGCATCAAGCGGCGTGCTTTCGGCACTGGTTACGTCGTTGTGCAGCACGTGCATGCCAAACGCACGCGCAATGTCTGCCGTGGCGCGACCAATGGCACCATAGCCGATGATACCCATGGTTTTGCCCGCAAGCTCCGTCACCGGGCTTTTCCAGTAGCAGAAATCGCGTGACTTCGCCCAGTCTCCCGCATGCACGCTTTCGCTGTGCTTGCCCGCGTGCGCACAAAGTTCAAGCAACAACGCAAAGCTGTGCTGCGCCACGCTGGCCGTGCCATAGGCCGGGATGTTCGTCACCGGAATATTGCGCGCACGCGCGGCGGCTAAATCCACCACGTTGTAGCCCGTGCTGAGTAGGCCGATGTATTGCAGTTTGGGCAGCGCGGCAATCACATCCGCGCCCAGCAGCGTTTTGTTGCTGATGACAATTTCGGCGTCACACGCCCGCTCAATGGTCAGTTCGTCGGGCGTGTAGTCGTAAATGGTGCAATTGCCCAGCGCCTGCATGGCGGCCCAGCTGAGGTCACCAGGGTTGAGAGTGTAGCCGTCGAGGATAACGATGTTCATGTGTTTCGCTCCTTTTTATTTATGTCTTGGTCAATACGCAGCGTTTGCTCAAACCAGTGCCGATCTTTTTGCAGCAAAGCCCTAAATTTATCGAAAGCAAACAATAAGATAATGCCATATTCAATGGAGGTGAAAAATGCGCCCAGATCAAAGGGCAGCAAGCCAGGACGAATAATATCTGCGCGTGAAAACACCAGTGCCGCGATATAGAAAATGTAAAGCCCAGTGCGTGTGAACCCTTGCCCCAACAAGAAAACCGCACGCATCACATTCCCCATGCTTGCATAAACAGTGCGAACATCTTGCGCTTTTCTTGCTGCGAAACGGTGAGCCAAGCTGTCCAAAAACAGCATGAGCACAATTAAAACCATGTTAAGCAGATACGTTAAAAACACGTCTTGCTGGGCAATCAAACGAAAAATCAAAAAATAAGTTAGCAGGCCATAGCCCACTGCCTGCAATACCGACGACAGCCGAAAAAACAGCAAAGGCTTAATGCGCTGAGTCTTCATGCGACTTCTCCTTTTTTCATCAGCTGTGCCAAAAATTTTGCAACCCCATCTTCGGTGTTCGCGCCAATCACGCCGCTTGCCGCAGCCTTGAGCTCATCACGGGCATTGGCCACGGCGTAGCTTTCATCGCAGGCGCGAAACAGGGGCAGGTCGTTGAGGTTATCGCCAAAGCCCACGATTTTATCAAAGCCAAAGTGCTCGCGCAGCCAGCACGCGGCGTCATATTTCGACGCCCGTTGCGCAAAGCATTCCAGATACCAGTTGCCCTCCAGATACACGCAAGGGTAAAGCAGGCAATTGAGCTCGGGCAATTGCCGCAAGTCTTCATACAGCGGCAGCAGTGCCTCGTGTGTGTCCAGGGTGGACATATACACGATGTTTTCCACGAGTGGCTTGTCCGTTTGTGTCATCTCAAACATGTTTTTGCGGTAGTCAAAATGGCGGGCCATCATCGACTGCGGCTCAAATGCGCCATGATAAATGCGCATGCTTTCCGTGCTTTCGTAGAGCAGCCCGGTGATATCATGCGCTGCCATGCAGGCGAGCATTTCACGCACTGTCTGCGGCGCGATGAGTTCTTTCTTCACATAGCATTCCCGTTGTGCATCGTAAATGAGCGCGCCGTTCATCAGCACCGCGGGCGCGCTGAGCAACGCGGGGTCGAGAAGCTCGTTATACTGAATAGACTCCCAAGTGCGGGCAGTGGCCACGCTGAACAAGCCGCCGCCCTGCTTGAACTCACGCAGCACCTGCGCGCTGTAAGGCGAAAGCTGAGCATGCTCGTTGAGCAGCGTGCCGTCTAGGTCGGAAATATAGAGGGTTTTTGGCATGATTATCCTCCTAAGATGTGGCTCGATTCCATTTTTATCTTGTGCGCAATTTCTATCCATGCTATGCGTGTGACTTGCGCAGTGAAAGGCTCATGTGCTTGCGCAAGAATTTCCGTGGCGCGGGGCGAGCTGTGCGGCGTCCTTTGCGTTGGCCACAGTGCAGTGCGGCACCCAATTGCCGGGGTGATAGTATGGAAATTCCGCGCTATTGCAAACCGAGAATCTTTCGTGCAGCTTTGCATGCAGCGCAAGCAATTCTTGCGTGACGGTTGGCGCTAAGTAAAGCACCTTGGCGGGCGCAACAAACGCGCCCACGCTCACGAAATGCATGGGGAACGCTGCAATTTCCTGCGCCGTCGCTTGCAATGTTTCGCTCGCTTGGTTTAAATCAATGCCTGAAAACCCACCAATCGTCACGTGCGGCGGCATGTTGCGTGGCACAAAATTGCTGCCCAACTGCTGCCAATAGTCCTGCACGCGCTGCTCTGAAGTTTCGTCAAAACAAAGGATGAGAGCGTGTTTTTTCATGCCATCACTCCAATCCAAAGTAGCGTTTCGCATTGCCAAAGGCTACGTCTTCAGCCAGCTTGGCCAGTGCAGCTTGATCATAAGGGAACAGCCCTTGCTCAACCCACTCGCCCACCAAGCCGCAAAAAATGCGTCTAAAGTACTCATGCCGTGGGTAGGACAAAAACGAGCGCGAGTCAGTGGTCATGCCAATGAACGTGCCCAGCGCGCCGAGATTTCCTAGGGCTTTGGCCTGCTCGCGCATGCCATCAATGCTGTCGAGAAACCACCACGCAGGACCAAACTGCATCTTGCCGGGGATTTCATCGCTTTGGAAGTTGCCCAACATGGTGCCTAGGATGTAATTGTCACGCGGGTTAAGGTTGAACAGAATCGTGCGCGGCAGTTTGCCCTGCACGTCCATGCTGTCTAAAAATCGCGACAGCGGCTGCGCAACCGGCCAATCGCCAATGGAGTCAAAGCCGGTGTCCGGCCCAAGCTGGCGCAGCATGCGCGTGTTGTTGGTGCGCATGGGACTCATGTGCAGTTCCATCGCCCAACCACGTGCAGCGTACTCGGCCGCAAGGACTTGCAACAGCGCAGTTTGGTGCTGCTCAAGTTGCAACTGCGTAGGGATTTCCCCTGCCAGTCGTGCGGCGAAAATGCGCTCGAGTTCGTCCGGTGTTGCCTCGGCATAGGGCACATAGGCCAAACCGTGGTCGCTGGCGCGGCAGCCGTGGTCGGCGAAGAAGGCCACGCGCTCAAGCAGCGCAGCGCACAGCTCACTAAAGCTCTGGATTGGCTGACCAACGGCTTGTTCCAGCTGGGCTAGCCAGGGCAAAAAGCCCGCTTGGTCAAAATACAGCGCTTTGTCGGGACGAAACGCCGGCAGCACTTTGAAGGGCAGATTTTGCTTGGCCAATGCGGCATGGTATTCCAGGCTGTCGGCAGGGTCGTCGGTCGTTACTACAGCACAAACATTAGACTTGATAATCAGCTCGTGCGGGGTGAAGCCGCCATTGGCAATCTGCCGATTGCAATCATGCCAAGCTTCTTCTGTCGTGCTAGCACTAAGCACCGCGTCACAGCCAAAATAACGCTTTAACTCCAAGTGCGCCCAATGATGCAGCGGGTTACCCGCCAGCTTGGGCATGCAGCTTGCGAATGCCGTGAACTTCTCTTTGCCAGCAGCGCTGCCGGTGATTTTATCCTCGCTCACGCCGCAGCTGCGCATGGCACGCCACTTGTAATGGTCTGCACCCAGCCATAGCTGCGCGATATCCTGCGCGGGCGCGTTGTCGTAGATTTCTTTGGGCGGCAGGTGGCAGTGCCAGTCGAAAATCGGCTGGGCATTTGCCGCGGCGAACATCTCACGCCCAGTTTGAGTCGTAAGCAAAAAATTCTCGTTCAAGTAAGATTGCATAACAGCACTCCTTATAATAAGATAAACGCCAGCAACACGCCTGCGATAAAGCCGCCACCGTGTTCCACTAAGTTCCACTTGTCGGCAACTACGTTGTATAGGCAATAGCCCGCCAGATACACCAGCCATGGCCACGCGATTGCACCCAGTAGCTGTGGGTTGATCAACAGCATGGCAGCGAGCATGCCAATCACACCATGCGTGGCAAGCGATGCCCCAAAGCTGAATTCGCTGTTGAGAATGCGCATGTTGCACAAGTTCGCGAAAATACCGCTGGCCACCAGCAAAATGAGATAGCGCCACCAGCCGAGTTGCTGTTCAACAAATCGCCCGGCGGCCAAAAACGCAAGGCTATTAAACACAATGTGGGGTATCCCACCATGCAGCAGCAGCGAAGTCACCAACCGCCAAAGCTGGCCTTTTTTGATGGCCGAGGCCTTCATGCACAGCGCCTGATTATACGCATTGTGCGTCTTTTGAAAAGTGAGCGTGAATAGCTGGCGTTTTGCGCCGCGCGGCATGAATACGACATAGTCCAGCACAAACGAAACGGCCAGTATGGCGAGCAAAATATATGTTACCATGGCTAGTCCTCCTCCTATGTAGCGAATGATTATCATTCGCTTGTTCGTGATTTAGTGTTTTGGACAAATACAGAAAGGATGCCCTGCTGGGTCAATCATTACGCGATAAGAATTTGAAAACTGTGTCGGCGAAAGAACCGCGCCACAAGATAGCGCGTGGGCAACACCCTCTTCAAGATTTTCAACAAAGAAATCCAAATGCGCCATTTGTTGTTGCTCCCCTGGTTCAGTAGGCCACACAGGACGCACATAATTTTCATCATATTGCAGAATGATTTGAAATGGCATACCTTCATCAGGTTCGTAGAACAAGACACTATTGATGGTATATTTTCGTTTTTTCCAGCCCAATAGCTTTTCATAGAAATCAGCAAGTTCATCAGGATTGTCCGAATCTAAAGACGACGCCCATTTTAGCTAATTGTAAACCCATGATAACCTCCACAAATATTGCGTCATGTTAGCCCTCAATCAACGCAACGCGTGGCGCGTGGCGGCCGCCCTCGAACTCCGCGTTGAGCCATGCGGCGAAGATATACTTGGCCATTTCGCTGCCCACCACACGCGCACCCATGCATAGGGCGTTGCTATCGTTGTGGCGGCGCGACATTTCGGCGGAGTAGGGCTCGCTGCAACACACGGCACGAATGCCACGTACTTTGTTGGCAGCCATGGAAATCCCCACGCCGCTGCCGCACAGCAGCACTGCGCCATCGCATTCGCCGCTTGTGACGAATTTGCAGGCGGCCTGCGCAGCCAGGGGGTAGTCTTGCCCAGGGGTATCAAGTGTGGTGTGGCCGTGCTCCACGGCAAAGGCCATGAGTTCTTCCTTCAGGGGAATGGCGGCGTGGTCGCTGGCGAATACGAGATGCATGGTGAATACCTCCAAGTGTGATAATTCCCCTCCGTGGAGAGGTGGCACGCGTAGCGTGACGGGGTGGTTTTATTGTAACACGGACAGGCTAGCTTGTCAAGGGTGGCATGAAAAAACACCCCTCCGAAGAGGGGCGCGTTTGTCTTTATGATACGGCAATATTTTGCTTTCTCATTTTCGCCAGCGTTTTGATGTGCTTCAATTCTTCGGCACTGGGGTTATCAAAGCAAAAGGTTGAGTAGCAAGCGTTTTCATAAACCTTTCCGAAAACCGTTTTGCGGAACCCCGGACTATGCTCGCAGGGACATTTCCCGCAGGGGTTTGGACTGCGGAAGGCTAGGTCTTCCGTCGCTTTGTCCACCACGTCACCTTCGCCCCAGCACACATCGCAATTGGCCCAATAAATCGACCAGTTGTCCCCGTTGCCGCTCATGTTATGGGCTTCACAAACCCCGAAGATGAGCGTGCAGATGTTTTCGCCTTGATATTTAAACCAATCATCAGTCTGGTCGAGCGGCATTTCGTTTGCCTGCATAAAAGAAACAAAGTCCAGCGCATTCTGGCGCACATCACCTGAAAGTTTTTTGTTGATGACTTTTTCAATCGAATGCATGGTCAATACCTCCAATTTTGTTGTGCTTTCATTGTACCACGGGCGGGCGGGGTTGTCAAGCAAAAAGCACCCACGAAAGCTCGCAGGTGCAATTTGTGTTATGCAATTGCTTTCACCGGCATGGCCAGCTTGGCACCGTTTGCCGCACAAGCACCAAAGTTGAAGTGCGGCGCAAGTTCCGGCGCAAACTGCCAGCCAAACGGCTTGGGATCGTAAGCTTGCTGTGCTGCAAACGCAATCTCAATGGCTTGGCAAAAGTCGTCTTCGTTTTCGTAGGGCGCACCGTTGAGATACAGCATTTGGCAGGGCGGCAGCTCAATCACGTCATAGCCCGCTGGAACGGGCTTGGCGTAATCGTGCGGCACTTCCACGCCTGCGGCAGTGTTGCTTGTGCCGGGCGTAACCAAATTGGGCGGCAAGATAAGCAATGCCGGCGCATCGAATTTTTCCGCAATGCTGCCCAGCAGGCCCTCCCAGTCGCAGCCCATTTCTTCGCAGTAGGCGAAATAGTCGCCACCTTGGGTTGTGTTTGCGCGCTGCAACACCAGTTTGCGCGCCGGGCGCTCCACCACCGTGGCGGTTACCACGGCTGATACTTTCTCGTTCATGGGTTGATTCTCCTTAAAGTCGATGTAAGCATGAGCCACGGGGTTGGAAACAAAATAGCGCACCGGCGGCGTTTCGCGGCTGTAGCGTTGCGGCGCAATGCCAAACTGCCGTGCAAACGCCCGCGTGAACCCATCATGCGAATCAAAACCGCTATTGACTGCTACGTCAATCACTTTGCTGTTGCTATCACGTAGGGCTTGTGCGGCTTGGGTCAGCCGCAATGCTCGAATATAGGCAAACGGCGTTTTGCCCGTAAATTGCGCAAACACGCGCGCTGCGTG
>WRBQ01000008.1 GCA_009784445.1 Oscillospiraceae bacterium | reverse complement strand
GAATTCAGCGAGGCCACGCGCGGCAAAAAGCGTGTGTATTACCTCAGCATGGAATTTCTCATGGGGCGTTCGCTCAAGAACACTCTATATAGCTTGGGGCTAACGGAACTGGCCAAAGATACCCTAGCCGACATGGGTGTGCAGCTGGAAAATCTCTATGCCTGCGAGCCAGATGCAGGCCTCGGCAATGGCGGCCTTGGCCGCCTAGCAGCTTGCTATCTCGACGCACTGGCCACGCTTGAAATCCCCGCCACGGGTTACAGTATTCTATATGAATTCGGCATCTTCGCGCAAAAAATCGTGGACGGCTGGCAAGCCGAACTGCCCGACATCTGGTTGCCCGGCGGCAAGGTGTGGCTGGTGGAACACGACGAACAAGCTCGCACGGTGAGCTTTGAAGGGCACGTGGAGGAAATGTGGCACGAGGGACACCACCACGTGAAAACTGTGGGTGCGCAAACCGTCACCGCTGTGCCCTTTGACATGATGGTGGCCGGGCACGACGGCAAAGGCATCAGTCGCCTGCGCCTGTGGAGTGCGAAAAAACAAGGCTTTGACATGGAACGTTTCATCAGCGGTGACTACATGGCAAGCGTGGAAGAAAACGCCATGGCCGAAATGATTTCTAAGGGCCTCTATCCTGCCGACAACCACCCCGAAGGCAAGGCGCTGCGCCTTCGCCAGCAATATTTCCTCGTTAGCGCCAGCATGCAGGAAATCGTGCACCGCCACCTGCGTGAGCATGGCACCATGGATACCCTGCCCGAGCACGCTGCCATTCACATCAACGACACCCACCCCACCATGGCCATTCCTGAGTTGATGCGCCTGCTGCTGGATGACTGCGGCTACAGCTGGGACGCCGCTTGGGACATCGTTACCCGCACCTTTGCCTACACCAATCACACCGTCATGCCCGAAGCGCTGGAGCAATGGAGCGAGGATCTCGTGCGTCGCTTGCTGCCGCGTGTGTATCAAATCATCGTGGAAATCAATAACCGTTTTCGCACCCAAATGTGGGAACTGACCCACGACGGCGCCAAAGTGGACCGCACCGCCATCATCAACCACGGCAGCGTGAACATGGCCAATCTGTGCTGCGCGGCGTGTTATTACGTCAATGGCGTGTCTGCCCTGCACAGCGAACTCATTCGCCAAGAGCTGTTCAGCGACTTTGCCAGTGTGTTCCCGCACAAATTTGGCAATGTTACGAATGGAATCGCACATCGCAGATGGCTATGTCAGGCCAATCCACGCCTCACCAACTTGCTCAAAGAACTCATTGGTGACGGCTTTGTGCGCCACGGCCACGAGCTGTCAAAACTGCACGACTACGCCAATGACGCACAAGTGCTGCAAGCCCTAGCGCAAATCAAGCACGCCAACAAGCAAGATTTTGCCCAGCTCATCGCCAAGCAACAAGGCATTACGCTGAACCCCAACACCATCTTCGACGTGCAAATCAAGCGCCTGCACGAGTACAAACGCCAGCACCTCAACGCCTTCCACATCCTAGCGGAGTATCTGGCCATCAAAGAAAACCCCGCGCGTGAGTTCGTGCCGCGCACCTATCTCTTTGCCGCCAAGGCCGCCAGTGGCTACTTCATGGCCAAGCAGATTATCCGCTTCATCATCGCGCTGGGTGACCTCATCAACAACGACCCCGATGTTGCTGGCCGCCTGCAAGTGCATTTTCTCGAGAACTACTGCGTATCCATGGCCGAGGCACTCATCCCCGCCGCAGAAGTCAGCCAGCAAATCTCTTTGGCTGGCACCGAAGCCAGCGGCACCGGCAACATGAAACTGATGATGAATGGCGCACTCACTCTAGGCACCCTTGACGGCGCAAACGTAGAAATCCATCAAGCCGTGGGCGACGACAACATCTTTATCTTTGGCCTGCGCACCGATGAAGTTGAACACCTGCGTCATGATTACACGCCCATGGATTTCCACAACAACAACGTCGAAATCCGCCGCGTGTTTGATTTCATCAACGGCGGCGTGGCCGGTCGTGAGTTCCGCGAACTGTGGAGCACCATTCACTGGGATCCCTACCTCGTGCTGGCGGACTTCGCAGACTACCGCACTGCTCAAGCCGCAGCCTCCGCCGCCTACCGCGACCCCACCCACTGGAACCGCATGGCACTGCGCAACATCGCCTCATCCGGCATCTTCGCCGCAGACCGCGCAGTTTCTGACTATGCCCGCGACATCTGGAAGATATAGACCAAAACAAACAACCCCCGTCGTGAAGACAGGGGTTCTTAATTTATTTTCGCGTGCCGCAAAGTCGCTTGCACACAAAAATAAGTGCGCGAGGGAGCCCCACCGCAGGTGGTTACCACCAGCGACCGTGAATAATCCACGAAAGGACAGAAACCACCCCGGTTATCGCCCAGTAAAACGGAGTCAGCAACACCAGCACAATGCGGCCAAACACAGAGCCGTCTAAGTTCCACATTACATTGTTCGCCCAGTTGCGCCAGCGACGATACAGGGTGGGTATCCATTGCTGTTGCAGCTCGGTGGTCACAAATATGCGTCCATCATCGCCCCAATGCTCGGTTTGTGTAGCAATGATGTAATAGGTCGCGCCTGCTTGCAGCTCAACTTGTGTAGAGCTACTGCCGCCTGCAACGAAATTATGTTGTGCATCCATGATGATGATGCGTCCCCAGCCTTGGTTAAAGCCAAAGCGATACACACGCGTTTCGGGCGCAGTGAAAGCGAACACACGCGTGTTGATGAACGTTTCGGCGTCTTCGTTCAGCTCAAGCGCAGCAAAGGGCGCATGCTCTTGCATGAACACTTCAACAAAGTTTTCGGGGAATTCAAATGTATCTTGCGGCAGGCTAGCTTGAAAGCCATCCCAGTCTACCTCGCAGCAACACTCGGCCTCATCAACCCATTCGTCCCACAAGCGCGAGTCGAAATAACTTATAGTAACCAAGTTAGTTTCGGGGTTCAGCCAAGCAGAAATGCGCCATTCCACCCAGCGGCTACCGCCGCCAAAAAAACCATCCCATTCGGTTAGCACTTCGTATGTGCCATCATCAAAGTGTGCAGTCACGGCAACATTGTTGGGATTAAAAGCGGGCGTAAGGAAAGTTGAACCAAGCCAAATAGTCCTAAGTTCAATTTCCCCGTTCCATTCGGCTTCAATGTGTGTCACCACCGGCAGCTGAAACTGCAAGCTGTGGTCAACAACAGCACTTGCACCAATGCCCAACACGGTGAGCAACAACGCGGCGGAAAGAACAACGCTAAGTATCTTTTTCATGGAATTTTCTCCTTCATATGTTATGGGTACAGAACTTTGTCGCGCAAATGTAAAATTTTCCTCACCATTTTGCGAAATTTTTAATCGCAGCTGCAAGGCAACGCCTCGCCCGCCAATGCATACAGCCCGCAGGCGCAGCGATGCAGCAACACACGCGTGTGCACCATCTCCACCACAAAGGATTTCAACAGCTGCGACGGCGACGAAAACTCCGCTGCAAGGGTTAACGAAAACGGGCTACCTGCCGCCTGCGCATCCGCCAGCAGTGCATCAAACAGCTCCCCCCGCGTGGTGATTGCCTCGCCCTTGCCCTCTTGCAGCAGCTGGTGCCAACGCTCAAGCATATCGCGGTTTTGGCTGTCCACGCTGGTTTCTAGCGTCACGCGCTGGCTAAAGCTAGCCACACGGCTTAGGTCAAACATGTCGTGCGCAAAGGCGTAAGCCGCCAGCCGCGCCACGGGATCAAACCCGCGCTCCTGTTCGCACACCAGCACGTGATTAATCATGTCACGCAGCAGCGGCGCAGCACTGTGGCGCGCAAATTGCTCGCGATAGTACTCGGCTTGTTCGGCGGTGGGCGGGTTGCCGTTGCAATCGCACAGCGCACTGTAGTCATCGTGCAAAAACGCCAGCACTAGCTCGGCTGGTTGTTGCAGAATGAACCGTTGATTTTCCAGCGCAACCACACAGCGTTCGCTTGCCGTGCCGCGATAAGTTTTCACCAACATAAAAGACCCCCATGTTATGTAGCATAGGAATCTATTATACAGGATGTGGAGGGCTGTTGTCAAGTCCCGCTAGCACTCACTAGGTCCGTCCCTTGGTAGTAGTGTGCCAAAATCTCACGCCATGTGCTGCCTTGCTGCGCCATGTAGTCCGCGCCGGTTTGGCTCATGCCCACGCCGTGACCAAAACCTCGCGTGGTGATGTGAAACTCGCCGTCAGTGAATTCCATAGTGAAGTTCGCGCTGCGCTGCGCAAGGGCCTGCCGCAACTGCCGACCGGTGAGCATCGCGTCGCCCACGGGAATTTGCGCCACCGTGCCCGCATGCGTGAGCACTGGTGTGCCGAACCACGTTACTGGTTCACCAGTCAGACTCACTCCCGGCAGTTTGCCCAGCGCCTGACGAATCTCTGTGAGTGTGAAGGATGTGGTCACTTCAAAGTTGGGCGCGAGACGGCAACCCGGGCTTTCCACACTGCGCAAAAACGGCAGGTCGCGGCCCCAGTAGTCCCCGGCGTTTTCGGTTTGCCCAGCACTCATGGCATGGTAGGCCGCAAAAATAGGCAGCCCGTTAAATTGCAACGAGTAACCATAAACCTCACGCACTGCACGGGTAATGGTTTCCTCATGCTGCGCAAAGCTTGCGCCCCAGCGTTCGCGGCGTTGCTCGGGGCAAAGATAGCCCTGATCGTTTTCCCACGCATCGCTGATGGTGTTTGCACCGCCTACCTCAAGGCGGTAGCGCATGAAAGTGTAGGCCGCCACGGCTTGTGCCATCAGCGCCTGCTCGTGAAACAGCGCGGGCATTTCGGCCGCCACCACGCCAATCAGATATTCTTCAAGGCTGATGATTTCCACTTCACCAGTGGCTTGGCGCAGCACCTGCACTGTGCGTGAGCTTTCTTGCTGTGCCGGTTGCGCTTGGGTAGTTTGCTGCTGCGGTTGCGGCGGCTGAACATCACTAGGCACACGCCAAGCTAAACTCAGCAGCGGCACCAACAGCAACAGGCACAAAACAAGTAAACCAAAAAATAAATGTTGTCGCATCCATCAATCCTCTTCAATATTTGCACTTGACTTTTCCCGTCAAAACAGGTATAATGTATTGTGAGTTCTATTATATGCAAAAGTGAGATGATAACATGCAAAACATAAAAAATCGCCTTGCCCAAAACCCTCGCCTGTGGCTGCTGATTGCCGCTGGTGCGGGCTTGGCCGTTGCCCTGCCCTTGCGCATTTGGCAACAGCTGTTTTTGGTGGAGGACTTCACCGGCTTTTGGTTTAACGCAAGCCACCCCAGCATTATCGTGCTGTATGTTTTCTTGGCGCTGCCGGTGGTGGCCTCCTTGGCAGTCGCGCTGCTCACAAACAAAGCCGTTGTGCTTGACCTCACCCGTCAAACGCGCAAAGCCGAAGGTTATGTTTGCCTAGTGGCCGCATTGTGCATGATCATCAGCGCGGTGCTGGCGTTGCTGCAAGTGTTTGCCGCGCGCGCTGCCGGTGGTAGCTTCGACGCAGGCATGCTCGCCGGCCTCATGGAGGGCATCTTTGGGTTAGGTGTTGTGGTGTTTTTCGTCAATCTGGGCCTCGTGAACCTGTTCCCCCTCAGCAATATTTATCTCAACCGCGTGCTCACGCTCATGCCTTTGCTGTGGGGTATCGCTCGCCTGCTTGGTCATTTTTCGCGCACGATTTCCTACTTGCGCGTGTCAGATTTATTCTTGAACATCATGTCCATGGTATTGTTGCTGCTATTCTTTATGGCGGCGGCACAGGTCATCAGCGGCGTGAATGCCGAGAAAAAAATGTGGCGGCTAGTGGCAGTGGGCTTGCCCGCGGCAGCGTTTTTGCTGCTGGCATTTTTGCCACGTCTGGTTGCCTTCCCGTTTTTCACCAACATCCATCCCTCGCAAGACAGCATGCTTAACCTCGCCGACCTTGGCATGGCCGCGTTCATTGGCGTGTTTATGATCACCCGCATTTGCGCCAAGCCGGAAGAGGCAGAAGAAACACCTGTGCTGGCCGAAGAAACTGCGCCCGAAGCAGATGTCGCAGAAGAAGCATCCGCTGAAACACAACCTGTACAAGAAGAAGCTGCTGTAGGGACGGATGCAAATCCACCCGAATCCGATTCAGCAGATGCAACGCCAGCCGAAGAGCAAGTAAGCCTCGAGGAAGTCTAACATCATGTCCTATTTCCTGCAAAATGCGCTCATTGTGCTGCGGCAATTGATGATGCTATATCTGATTGTGGCCGTTGGCGTGGTTGCCGAGCGCCTCAATTGGTTCCCCGAAAAAGCTGCCAAACGCTGCGCACAGCTGCTCATGTTCGTTGTGGCTCCGTGCATTATCATCCGCTCGTTTTTGGTCATGGAATATAGCCCCGAGATTTTGCGTAATCTTGGTATAGCACTGCTGGGCGGGCTGTTGCTGCACGGCACAGGCATGGCACTCACTTGGCATGCCTTTCGTGGCCGCAAACACCCCGACACCGACCCAGTGCTGCACTACGGCAGCATCTACGGCAACAACGGCTACATGGGCTTGCCGCTTGCGCAGGCCATGGTGGGCGATATCGGCGTGTTTTATGTGTCCATCGTGGTGCTCACCTTTTCGATGTTCGCCTTCACGCACGGCATGTTTGTGATGAGCGGCGGCGCCGTGCGCAACCCGGCAAGCGGCCGAAACCGAGTGACAAAGTTTGAGGTAAAAAAACTCTTCCTCAACCCCGCAACCATCGCGGTAGCGATTGGCTTTCCGCTGTTTTTGTTGCGTGTGCCTGCACTGGTACCCGCCGGCGCGTTTGAAATTTTCACCTGGCCAATCGACACCATTGCCAGCATGAACACTCCCCTTGCCATGCTGATGTTCGGCACGTTTCTGTCGCGCACAAACTTCAACAGCCTGCTGCGCAACAAAAAAGTGCTGCTCACGGGGCTGATTAAACTGTTCATCACGCCGTCCATTGTGCTCACCGCGTTGCTTGCCCTGCGGGCCGACCGCACCTTGCTGCACGCGCTGATGATTCCCGCTGCGGCGCCCAGCGCCAACAACACGGTGGTGTTCGCTGCCCTGCACGAGCGCGACGCGGGCTATGCCGCGCAGGTGGTTTCACTCATCAGCCTAATTTCAATTATCACCATGCCAACGATGATTGCACTTGCGCTGTCGCTGGTGGGCTAAAAAAACAAAAAACTTTAGACCGCTTTGCGGAGGTGAATGACATGCTAGAAGAACTTAGCGAGATTTTGCCACTGTGGGCGGTCTGTGCATTTCCCCACGGCGTTGCGCTGTTGCCCACGCGCAAAACGCTACCCGAGAATCCGCGCAGTGTTCTTGTCGCAGCCTTCTCCTATTTCCTGCCCGATGAACACTATGCCGGCCGCAACATCGCGCGCTACGCCGTGGTGCGAGATTACCATCAAGTGGTTGCTGCGCGGTTGGAACAAGCCTGTGCTTTACTGCGCGAGCACTACCCCAACGATGAATTTGTGCACTACTGCGACCATTCTCCGCTGCCGGAAGCTGCATTGGCAGAGCACGCGGGCTTGGGTGTGCGCGGGCGTCACAATCTGCTGATCACCGAGAAATACGGCAGCTGGGTTGTGCTGGGTGAAATCGCAACATCAGCTACGCTGCCGCCAATGCGTAATACGCAATGCGCAATACTTAGTTGCGGCGATTGCGGGCTGTGCATAAAAGCCTGCCCGGCTGGCGCGCTGGGGCATGCGCAATTTGACCGCACACAGTGCTTGTCCTACATTTCGCAGCGCAAAGAACAACCCAGCGAACAAGCCGCTGCGCAGCTTCGTGCCATGCACAGCGCTTGGGGCTGTGATATCTGCCAGCAGGTTTGCCCGCACAACCGCAAGGCAACGATTGACCCACTGCCGGAGTTCTTGCAGGGCGCCGTTGCCCAGCTAACGCACCACACGCCGATTGAAAACCGCGCCTACGCATGGCGGGGGCAAAAGTTGCTGGGACGAAATATTGAAAATTTGGCAGATGGCTAATTTGCACAAAAATATAAAAAAAGCTTGCAATTTTCGTCAGATATGTTACAATGGAAGATGCACACCCATCACGCAATAAAAAGAGGGGGGACATTCGTGAATACGTTGGACGAAAAAAACGTGCAAACCACAGATGAACAGCAATCCGGGCCATCCAAGTTTCGCCGTACCGTAAGCTTGAAGGAAACCATCGGTCTGGTGGCGTTTGAGTCAGCCAACGGCATGCCGTTTCGCATTGGCAGCCACCAAGAATGGCTGGACCGCATTTTGAACATCAACCGGGCGCGGCAAGCACAAGGCGGCATTATTGTAGCCGTTGGTGACATTTTCAGCGACATTTTTCTGGCCACCCTAGTGGAAAAAATTCGCACGCGCTGGGGCAAGTTTCGACCACTGTTGCTGCTGTTTTCGGTCTATGCGCCAGTGATGTCAGTGGCCATGGCGTTGCTGCCAGTGTTTTTCTGGGAAGTCTATGACCCACAAGGCGCACTGCTGACCAAGTTGATTTTTTGGATTGTGCTGCGCATCATGAACGACTTAGCCGACACATTGTGGAATATTGCCACAGTAGGCATGATTGCAAACATCACCGCAGACCCCGAGGAGCGACTTTCGCTGATTGTGAAGGCGCGGTTTTTCTCCACCGGCAGCGGCCCCATTAACCTGCTGCGTGATATTATTGCTGACGTGGTTTCAAACAGACCAGCCTACACCGCCGCCCAACGCATGGCGCGAGAAGTGGCCATGCGCCGCATGTTTGCAGGTTTCGGCATTGGCACAGTGCTGCTGAGCGGATTGCTGGGCATCTACTTTGCTGCGGTATCAAAAGAACGCGTGATTGGCGTGGCAAACATTCAAAAGAAAGAAAAACCACCAACATTCCGCGAGTCGCTCAGTGCGTTAAAAGGCAACCGGCCGCTGCTGATGATTGTGCTGCATGAAATGCTGGAAGGTGTGCGCGTGGACGATCAAATGGGCACATACACCAGCGCAATTTTGAACTTCCGTAATTTTGGCACGATTTTTGGTGCGCCGGGCGCCATTCTCAACCCCATTAGTTATTCCTACATTGGCAAGCTGCGCAAGGTCATGAGCACCAAGGTGCTGTGGGTGGTGTCGCGCAGCATCGGCCGACCAATTTTGATTGCTATATACTTCTTTGGCATGTTGCCGGCACCGCCTAGGCAATCGCCGGGCGGGCAATATACCTACACACGCATGTATGCCCGCATTGGCCCGATGATTGGCGTGTATATGCTTTACGATCTGGCGCGCCAGTCTATGTGGGGCGCTTCGGTGGTCATTCCCGACGAAATTCGCAACGAAGTCATCGACTACGGCGAGTGGAA
Source organism: Oscillospiraceae bacterium (assembly GCA_009784445.1). GTDB lineage: Bacteria > Bacillota > Clostridia > Oscillospirales > Acutalibacteraceae > WRMQ01. Next base: position 51,431 of record WRBQ01000008.1, on the reverse strand, counting down.
GAATGGCTTCCGCAGCGAGGCCATGGTGGGCATGTTACGCGGCGTGCCACGCAAAGTAATGAGCATTGTTGGTCGCGCAGTCACCGATTTTATCATGCACCAGTTTGGTTTCCGCACCGGCGAGGCCTTTGGCGACCAACCCCCCGCCACCGCCGACGGCATTTGGCTAATGACCACGCTCATTCCGCAGTCCTTTGCGTTGCTGGCTACCATTCCGCAGTTTTTCTACAACATTGGCAAGAAAGAGCGCGAAGTGATGTACGCCGAGCTGGGCGAACGCCGAGCCGCTGCCCTTGCTGCACAACAAGCATACGCCCGCGAAATTGAAGAACAATTCGAGCAACACGACGACACTTAGGGAGGAGATTTGCATGAAAAAACTACCCCTTGCCTTGCTTGCGCTGCTGATGGCCACGGTGATGGTCTTCACAGCTTGCGGCACCGCGGCCTATGGCAACGGCAACGACGACGTCACCACCGAAGCCTATACCGAAGAATACACTGAACCATATGAGAACTACACCGAACCAAATGGCGATGAAGAAACCACCGCGCCGGGCGAAGACGTGCTGCCCGCCGACGGCGATGTGGAAAACGACAACGACAACGATCGCCCGCCGCTGCCCGTGCGCAACGCGGCCATTTTGGCGGAATATGCCGCGGTGATGCAGCTGATTAAAGATCGCCAGCCGACCTATACATCTGTCAACTTCCAGCGCATCACCAACCGCAACCAAATTCCCGCAGACATGCTGGCCATGTTGGATGACAGCTTCTTTCAGGGTGGTGGCAACAACCTGTTCCCTCCTATCGTGGAGAATCTAGTGGGACAAGACAGCCGCATGCTGACACCAGAGCGCCAAGCCCGCGCCAACCCGGACGTCCGCAGGCACACCCGAACCGACGCCGGTGGCAGGTTCCAGGGTGGTGGCATGGGTTCCAATGCGCGCTGGATTGGTGTATCACGCAATAACGCGGGCAGCCTAGGCACGCTCAACCATGTGCGCGGCCCGCTGCGTGTGCAAGACCGCCCCGATGGCCTGCGCCAGATTGACTTCACCATCGCAGATGCCCGCAACCCTCGCGCCATTGACGAAGGCGCAACCGTGGCGCCCAACGCTATTGCAGCCTTCATGGAGGTTGTGGAAATTGCCGAAGTGTTGGCAATGATTGATAACGCAGTGGTGCGCAATGCATTTCGGCTGTTGGGCGTGAACTTGCGCCCAACTTCATGGATGGAGTACAGCGGCTCAACCATTCGCGCGATTTACGACCCCGTTACCCTCGAGGCAGTGCAGATTTACAAAGTTGGCCGCCTCACCATCAACTTCCACGGCACCATCGCACGCATCGACACCACCGACCATCCCATTCGCATGGATGCGGTGTTTGACTTCCACAATTTTAACTGGAACGAAAGTTGGCCCGCCGGTTAGTGAATAGTGATTGGTGAAATAAGAGGCAACCCTCAGCGTTGTGCTGGGGGTTGTGATGATGGAGGATGAAATATGTTTTTGGGCATTGAGCTGGGTTCCACGCGCATTAAAGCGGTGGTGATTGATGCACAGCACAACGTATTAGACAGCGCGTCTTATGAATGGGAAAATAAACTGGTTGAGGGCCTGTGGAGCTATGATCTGGACGAAGCCTGGGCAGGCATGCGAGCCTGCGTGGCCGGGTTGAAAATCCCGCTTAAGGACATTGCTGCCATGGGCGTTTCGGGCATGATGCATGGTTACTTGCCATTTGATGCAGCCGGGCAGCAGCTAGTGCCATTTCGCACCTGGCGCAACACCAACGCCAGCCCTGCCGCGCAGCAGCTAAGCGATTTGCTGGGCTTTGCCATGCCGCGCCGCTGGAGCATTTCACATCTGGTGCAGGCGGCCCTGAATGAAGAACCACACCTGCCGCAGGTGGATTTCATCACCACGCTTGCGGGCTATGTGCACTGGCAGCTCACTGGCGAAAAGGTGCTGGGCGCGGGCGAAGCAAGCGGCGTATTTCCGCTCAATGCAGCGGGCGATGACTATCATGCTGGCATGCTGGCGACGGTCAATGCACAAGGCTATGTAAAACATGATTTGCGCCAGCTGCTGCCGCGCGTGCTGCAAGCCGGACAGCCTGCGGGGGTGTTGAGCAAAAGCGGTGCAGCGCGGCTTGGCCTACCAGCAGGCATTGCGCTGTGCCCACCGGAGGGCGATGCAGCCACCGGCATGGTGGCCACCAACGCGGTTACACCATGCAGCGGCAATGTGTCGGCGGGCACATCGATGTTTGCGATGGTGGTATTGAATCAGCTAATACCGCCTATTTCGGGCATTGATATTGTAGCCACACCTGCAGGCAAACCAGTGGCCATGGTGCATTGCAACAACGGCACAAGCGACATCGACGCTTGGATGAACGTGTTTACACAGCTAACCGGCGAGGACAAATCTGCTTTGTATGCGCGGCTTTATGCTGCTGCGTTGCAGGGCGAGCCCAACTGCGGCGGTGTGCTGAACCATAACTTTGTGGCGGCTGAACCCATGCTGGGTGTAACTGACTGCTCACCACGATTATCTCGCACACAGGGCGCAAATTTCACATTGCCAAACCTAATGCGTGCCATGCTGTTTTCCACCATGGCGGGGCTTTCGGTTGGGCTGGAAAAACTGGCGCAACAAGGCGTGCAGCTTGCGCGCATCACCGGGCACGGCGGACTGTTTAAGTCGCCCGGGCCACAGCAGCTGATGGCCGCGGCCTTTGGCGTGCCGGTGAGCGTGATGCAATCGGCGGGCGAAGGTGGCGCATGGGGCATGGCGCTACTGGCGAGCTACTTTATGCAAAGAGCGCCCCGAGAATCACTGGTGGATTATCTTGAGCAGCGAGTGTTCACGCAACAGGAAACACTCACCTTGCAGCCCAACGAAATTGACTGCCAAGGCTTTGCGCAGTTCATGGGAAATTATATGGCAAAATTGTAGGGGCGGCCATTGGCCGTCCGCACCTGAAAAACCACGGACGCGCAATGCGCGTCCCTACATAACAGACTGCCCGGGCTAGCTGAGCTAACCCGGGTGGATTTCATACATCTAAAATCTAGCATCTAATGTCTAGTTAAGGTCCAATGCGCACAGCGCTAAGATGGAAGCCATGCGGTGCAATTTCCAACATGCCGTCGGCACCGCCTTCGGAGGCGGGGGCGTTGTCAACGCGAGCGGTCAAGCTGGTATTGGCGCACAAGCGCACAATTACGCTGCGCTCAAAGCTGGTGTCATCATTTGCAATTGCGGATTTTAACACGATGGTTTCGTCAAGGCGGGTGCCGTTGGCGGTTACGTAAAACATCAAAACTGTATCGGAGCTGAAGCTGAAGTTGCCGAAATACGTCAGCTCATAAGTGCCGCTGCACTGGATGCTTAGGGTGCTGTTGCCGGTAAATCCTACGTTTTGCAGCGGGAAGGGTGCGTCCAAGCTAATGGTTTGGCCATTTGAGCCACTGGATAGGTGCATGGTGTTGTTGCTGGAGCGATACATGCCGCCAAACACGGCGCTGCAATCCAGCCAAGGGTTGCTGGGGCATGAGCTTTGGTCAGGCGGGCAGGGGCCATTGCCACCTGCACCGCCATTGCCACTGTTGCAGCAGCTACTGCAACAACAACCGGGTGGGCACCAGCCGTTGCCATTGCCGCCATTGCAGTTGCCGCTGCCACTGCTGCAACAGCTGCTGCAATTGCAGCCAGGCGGACACCAACCACCCCCACAGGGCGGGCACCAACTAGGCGGCTTGCAATTGGGCGGCCAAGGCGTGTTGCAATTGGGCGGGCACCAGCTGGGCGGCCTGCAGTTGGGCGGCCAAGGCGTGTTGCAGTTGGGCGGGCACCAGCCGGGTGGTCTACAGTTGGGTTGACACCAACCGGGCGGGAATGAGGGCGGGCACTTGAGGATGCAGCCATTGGGCAGAATGGTAGTGGAACCGCTACCCCAGCCGCCGGGAATAGAGTTGGTTGCAAACATTGAACTATCATCCGTTCTATGGAAAAATATGTGCAGACCGCAAGGTGCGCTTGCTGCCAAGCACCCGATTGGGTCGGTCATGCTATCCTATGCAAACGGCGAACACCTTGTGAGTAAAATTTTGCTGCGCCGGGGTGTATGCCACGCTGCAAACTGGCTCACAATAGTAACAAGAAAAATAAGTGCTGCAGGGGGATTTTTTGCTATGATCAAAGGCGTCAATCATCGCATTATTGAAGTGATGGAAAGCGAGTGCGAATATTTTACCCGTGTGCTTTTTTTTGTTAAGCCCGAGTATTCGGCGCTCAGTGAAGGCACCCTGCGTGACCGTGCGCGTGCTGTGGCCACCAATTGCAGCGCACCGCCGCCCAGCCAAATTGCCAAAAACCGCAAGTTGACGATTCTTGCGCTGCTGGGCGCGGGAGGCGTTGGAGCACTGTTGGCTGCAGTGGTGATGAGCTTGTTGCTGTAACTGCTGCGCTCAGTCAACTTTTTGCTTGCTTTTTTGCGTGAATTATGATAAAATAGTAGGGCAGGCGCGGACACATGTGCCTTGCCCTGCATAACATACAGTAAAAGCTTTGAATAGGGAGAGGGAAAACATATGGCAGCAGAATTTACTTATGAAGTAACACAAGAACTGGGCGTGCTGAGCGAAACCGCAAAAGGTTGGACAAAAGAACTGACCATGGTGAGCTGGAATGGCCGCGAACCTAAGTATGACATTCGCGAGTGGTCACCTGGCCGCGAAAAAATGGGCAAAGGTGTTACGCTAAGCGGCGACGAAGTTGCAGCGCTCAAAGCAGCACTGGCCGACATTGATTTTGATTCGATGGACTAATCTAGGTAGCTCCACGTAAGGTATTGATGATTAAAAAAATTGCCACGATAATCGTGGTGGGCGGCATGGTGTTGATTTTTCTGTTTGACATTGCCGTCACGTTTGCGCAAAACCAAATGCAAAGCCGCTTTCCTGTGCTGCCCGAAGCATTCGAGCAGTGCGGGGAGGCGACGCGTTTGCACTTTCTTAACGTGTATAATGGTCACAGCATTTTGCTGCAAAGCGCCGGGCAATTTGCATTGATAGACGGCGGCTGGGGCAGCGATAACCCCATTGCGGCAGTGCGGCGGCCCGGCACCGAGCAGCGAGTGGTGGATTATCTGCACCGGGTGGCAGCAGACGAGAATGGCATTGTTCGCCTAGATTTTGTGCTAGCCACACATTTTCACTATGACCACGTGGGCGGCTTGCCCGCCGTGCTCAGCGACCCGGCCATCGAAATCGGGCGGCTGTACCTTCCGTTTCGTCCCAACGATGATCGCGTTTCGTGGTATGTGCCGATTTTACGGCAGCATTTGATGGAAATTGCCAATGAGCGCGGCATCCCGGTGATTGCATACCTGCCGGACGAGCCCTTTATGCTGGGCAACATGCAGCTGCAATTTTTGAACACACACTGGAACGAGCGGCGTAGCGAAAACGATAACTCCATTGTAACACTGGCGGAGTTTGGCGAGTTTCGCGCACTGCTAACCAGCGATATCACAGCTTGGCGTGGCGTGGAACGCGACATCGCACGGCAAGTTGGCCCTGTGGATTTGCTGCAATTGCCGCACCATGGCTACACGGGTAGCTCTTCAGCCTATTTTTTGCGCACACTGCGGCCAAGCTTTGCCATTGTGTGCAACTTTGCCGGGCGAGTATATCCCAACGTGATGTGGAATATGACATTGGTGGCACGCGCGCCGTATCTTTCCACCGTGCAAGAAAACGGAATCGTCGTCACGGTGGACGAAGCCGCCCAAATCATGGTAACAAATAACCTGCATTTTCCATAAACAACTCAATCGATTGGAAATATATGGATTTATAGGTGAGCGCAGTGGACAAGTCGGTGGACAATGTGGATAACACACGAAAAATCGCCCAAATCTGCGTAATAATTTCTTCAAAAAATCTACACATTTTATCTCTTTAATGGAGGAAAGCCCCACATGAGCATAACATTGGCCAATTTGATTTTTACGCAACCGCTTGCCACGCCAACGCAGTTGCAGCAAAAATATCCCCCGCGCAACCTGCCCGAGGGCGCGGCGGTAACGCGTTTTGCACCCAGCCCCACGGGTTTCATGCACATTGGCAACGTGCTGGGCGCGCTGGTAGACAGGCTACTAGCGGACCAAAGCGGTGGTGTGTTCTATCTGCGGTTGGAGGACACCGACAAAAAGCGCGAAGTGGCCAACGGTGCAGCAGCGATACTCGAAGGGCTGCATGCACTGGAGATTGAGTTAGATGAAGGCATTAATAGGACACAGCGAAGCGACGGAGCCCCACCGCAGGTGGATTACGGTCCGTACACACAAAGCCAACGGCATGCGCTCTACCATGCGTTTGCCCGGCAACTGGTGGAAGAAGGCTTGGCTTACCCCTGTTTTTGCACACCCGAGCAGCTTGAGTGCATGCGCGATAAACAAGAACGTGCAGGCGTGAACAAGGGCTACTATGGCGATTGGGCCAAGTGCCGAAACTTACCCGAAGACGAGCAATTGCGCCGCTTGCAAGCAGGAGAGAGCTACACCCTGCGGTTGCGTTCACTAGGCGATGCGGCACGGAAAATCACTGTGAACGACCTCATTCGCGGCAAACTAGAATTGCCGGAATACGACATGGATGTGGTGTTGCTGAAGGCCGACGGCATGCCGACCTATCACTTTGCGCATGTGGTGGATGACCATCTGATGCGCACAACACATGTAGTGCGCGGCGACGAATGGCTGGCCACGCTGCCACTGCATGTGCAGCTGTTTGGGCTGTTGAGGCTCAAGCCGCCGAAGTATGCGCACATTGCACCGCTGATGAAAATCGATGCCGAAACCGGCGGCAAGCGCAAGCTAAGCAAGCGCAAAGACCCGGAATCCGCGGTGAGTTATTTCACCGAACAGGGCTACCCCGCGGCGGCGCTGCGGGAGTATTTGCTGACGCTGTTGAACTCAAACTTTGAGGAATGGCGGCGTGCGAATCCTGCCGAGCCGCTAGCAAAATTCCCGTTTTCGCTGAAGAAAATGAGCAGCAGCGGCGCGTTGTTTGACCTGCAAAAGCTCGACGACGTGAGTAAAACCGTCATCTCACGCATGACGGCCGAGGAGGTTTTTGCGCAGGCGCTGGCTTGGGCGAACGAGCACGATGCTGAATTTGCGCAGTTGCTTTCGCGCGATGCGGACTATGCCACGCGCATGCTTGCCATTGACCGCGGAGGCAAAAAGCCCCGCAAAGACATCGCCCGCTGGAGCCAAGTGCGTGAGACCTATGCGTATTTTTACGAAGAGCCAAGCGGCGGCGGCAGTGAAATTGCACGAAATTATGCTGAGTTGTATGTGCATGATGACGAAAAAGAGGCTTGGTTTGCGCGCATTAAGGCAAACTGCGGCGACGTAGCAGTGAAGGACTACTGCGGCGCGGTGCGTGTGGCAGTGACAGGCCGCGAAAACTCGCCGGACTTGTGGGCGGTGATGCAAGTGTTGGGCGAAGAAGCTGTGCTGCGCCGCTTAACCGCTCAACAATAATAATCAATCGCGAAGCGACTAGGTTTTTTGGTTCTTTTTTTGCAAAAAAAGAACAAGAAAGGACGCAACCATGTTCGTAGACATTGCAAAAGTAACACTGGCGGCGGGCGCGGGCGGCGATGGCTGCGTGGCGTTCCACCGGGAGAAATATGTGGCGGCGGGCGGCCCGAGCGGCGGCGACGGCGGCCACGGCGGCTGCGTGTATCTGCTTGCCTGCGACACGCTTTCCACGCTGTCGGACTTTCGCTACAAGCGCAAATATGTGGCACAGCGCGGTGCGGACGGCGAGGCTTCTAAGCGCAGCGGCAAGCAGGGCGCGGATTTGACCATTCGTGTGCCGCGTGGCACGTTGGTAAAGTGCGCCGAAACCGGGCGGCTGATTGCTGACATTTCGTGCGACGAACCGGTGCTGTTGGCCAAAGGCGGCCGCGGCGGCTGGGGGAATCATCACTTTGCCACGCCCACGCGGCAGGCGCCGCGCTTTGCCAAAGCAGGCACGCCCGGTGAGAGCGTCGAAGTCACGCTTGAGCTAAAACTCCTCGCAGATGTTGGCTTGCTGGGCTTCCCGAACGTGGGGAAATCCAGCCTGATTAGCGTGGTCAGCCAAGCCAAACCCATCGTGGCGGACTACCACTTCACCACCATCACGCCCGTGCTTGGCGTGGTGAGCATGGGCCTAGGGCACAGCTTTGTGATGGCCGACATCCCCGGGCTGATTGAAGGTGCAGCCGAGGGCATTGGGCTGGGGCATGCGTTTTTGCGCCATGTGGAGCGTTGCCGTATGCTGGTGCATGTGTTGGACGCCGCCGGCAGCGAGGGACGTGATCCGCTTGAAGATTTTGCGCTCATTAACGCGGAGCTGCAACGCTATTCACCAGAACTAGCCAGCCGCCCACAAATTGTAGCAGCGAATAAAATCGACCTAGCCACGCCCGAACAGCTCGCTCGCTTGCGTGAATTTGTGGCGCAGCAAGGCCTGCCGTACTACGAAATTTGCGCGCCTATTCACGAGGGCACGCAGGAATTAATCAACGCCGTGGCCGCAAAACTGGCCGAGCTGCCGCCCATCAAGCGCTTTGAAAGCGAGCAGCTTACACCGGACATGCTTGTGCCAAAAGATCAGCCGAAGTTCACCGTGCGGGCCGAGGATGGCGTGTTTTTCGTGGAAGATGCGCCCTGGCTGCTGCGCATTCTGCGTGCTTGCAACATGGACGACTACTCGTCTTTGCAGCATTTTCAACGTGTGCTGCACAGCAGTGGCATCATCGCCGCGCTGGAAGAACAAGGCGTGCAAGAAGGCGACACCGTGGCCATCTATGACTTCGAGTTTGACTACGTAACTTAAACTGTAGGGGCGGATGCAAATCCGCCCGCGACTATAAAATTCGCCACAAAAACACACGCACTCACAACCATGAGTGCGTGTTTCTTCTTTATTTCGTCGCATTGAACTCCTCGGCCAACAAGCCATACAATACTTCATCCCAAAAGCGCCCTTGATGAAACACCTGCTGGCGCCGCGTGCCCTCTTTGGTGAAGCCCAGCTGCTCAAACAGCTTGATGTTCACCGCATCTTCGGCGATGAATCCCGTGTGGCAGCGGTGCAAGCGCAGCTCATTGAAGGCATAGTCCAGCATCAGCCGCGCACCAGCCAGGGCACGATTTTCTTCAGTGCTGCCAAAAAATAAGCCGAATGTGCCATTGCGTTGGTCAATGCCATGCAAGTTGCCGCCGCCGATGTACTCACCTTCGGGCGTTTCAAAGGCCAAGCAAATGCGGGTTTCGCTGTCCCAGTTTTCGTTGATGTACTTTTCCCAGCCTTCTTGGCGCAGTGTTTCGTCCATGGGCAGTTCTTGCTCATAGTCAGTGAAAAATCGCCATGGGCTGTCATACATGTCGAATTTGTGCTGCTTCCAATCTTCGGGCCGCGAGCGGCGCACACGCACCAGTTCGTTTTGCCAATAATATTTGCCGTAATCGATTTCGTTCATGTGATTATCTCCTTTTTGATAGAGTATTTTGCGCAGCGCGTCATCCGAAAGAAAATAGCTTTCGCTCAGTGTGTCCATGGCCGTGCCAAGCTTGTGTGCCTTGCGAATTTCCGCGTTGCGCCGGGCGTACATTGCTTTTGCACCTGTGCCCTCGCCCCACGCTTTGCGCTGCGCCGCCGGAACATAAAGCAACTCACCGGCTGCGTATTGTTGCAGCTGCTGCAGCAACTGCGCGGGCAACCGTTCGGCCGCTTTGTGATATTTCATGGCAGTGCTCCTTTCGTTGGGCTGTTCTTATTATACCCCAAAGCCCCTGCCCGCGCAAGGGAAAGAATTTTTTAAGACGCATAAAAAAACGGACGGATGATTATCCGCCCTACTTGTTATTCCGCCCAACGTTTAAGTGAAGTGAACACTTCGCGCATGTTCGTGCGTGCTTCATCATCATCTTTGCAGCCCTCGCGCCAAAATTGCAGATTACCATCCACAAATTCCTCGAAAATCGGCTTCCATGTGAAATCGCCCTCTTGGTAGCAGTAGCAGCAATAATCCGTACTAGGTTTTCCGTCGGCTTCGCGGCCGAACTCTTTCTTCTTTTTCATCGGCATGTAGCAGCTTTGGCAGTGTTGTGTGGTTTTCATGGTTCGTATCCTCCTGTGATTTCGATTTCGTTGTTGTCGGGGTCGTATACGTTGAAATACCAATAGTCTGTGTGCGCGTTGCGAATATCCGTCACTTCGCCGATGTTGAGACTTTTTACGCGCTGGTGTTCGCAGCGCAGACACTCTATCCAAAAATTCAACACAAATTTATGGTCGTTATGGCCAGTGGTATCGTTGATAGTCGTGTTGTGTCCGGGCAAGTTAGACTCACTCATGATAGAAATATTTTGGTTATCGAAGTAAAATTCCGCAAAAACGCCCGGATTGATTGATGACATACGCATGGACAAAAATTTCTCATAAAAGTCTATGGATTTCTGAAAGTTCTTCACGATGAGATAAACCGAGCTAAGATGCAACACATTCTTGTTTGGCTTGCTGAAGGCATTTTCTTTTTCCAGCAATAATTCATCTGTGGTCACCCTAAACAGGCGACTGACGGCCACTACTTTGTCTAGCTCCGGCAATGCCTGCCCAAGCTCCCAGCGCGAAACCGACTGCCGCGTCACACCCAGCTTGTCCGCTAGTGCTTCCTGAGACAAGCCGTTTTTCACGCGATGCTCCTGAATCTTTTCTCCAACATTCACAAACGTGCACCTCCTATCTGTACTAAGTATAACGGATAACACCGTGCATGTCAACCAAGTAAGCTTGGAAATTTGTCACTCAGTAGTTGCACCCATTCGCCATCTCCCCCGCCCCCGCATATGCTGTAAGGACAAAGGAGTGAACAACATGCAAGAGCTTAAAGAAAACTTGGCCGGGCTATTAAAAGTCAAAACCATCCTCACGCTGATGATTATCATCGTGTTTTGCTACAAAACACTGGCAGACATTGAACTGACCAGCGAATTTGTCATGATCGCATCCGCCGTAGTCACCTATTATTTTGCCAAAGATAAAAACATCGACACCGAAAGGCTATAAACATGAATCTAAAAAAGCTTATTCTCACCGAAAACGCCTGCTACAAAACCGGGCAAACCATCACCCCGCGTGGCATCATGGTGCACTCCACCGGCGCCAACAACCCCAAGCTCAGCCGCTATGTTGGCCCCGACGACGGCCTGCTGGGCAAGAACCCAAACAACAACCACTGGAACACCGCCCGTCCCGACGGCCGCGAAATCTGCCCGCATGCCTTCATTGGCAAGCTGGCCGACGGCACTGTGGCCACCTATCAAACCCTGCCGTGGAACCATCGTGGCTGGCACTCAGGCGGTGGCACCAAAGGCAGCGCCAACAGCACGCACATCGGCTTTGAAATATGCGAAGACGGCCTAACTGACGCGAACTACCTCAACGCTGTTTATCTTGAATCCGCCGAGCTGTGCGCTATGCTGTGCAAAGAGTTCAAGCTTGATCCCATGGCCGCCGGCGTGATCATCGGCCATTATGAGGGCTACAAGCTGGGTATTGCCACCAACCACGCCGACCCCGGGCACTGGTTCCCCCGCCACGGCAAATCCATGGACGATTTCCGTAACCTAGTTAAAAAGCTGCTCGACGGCAGCGCAAAACCCGAGCCTACAACTCCGCCTCAGCCGCCTGCGCCCGACCAAGCGCTCTATCGCGTGCAAGTGGGCGCATATTCCTCCAAGGCTAACGCCGACGCCGCACTGGCACGCGCCAAAGCACTGGGATTTAAGGACGCATTTATCTTCAAACAGTAAAATTTTATGCAAAGCCTAATAGAGCACAGCGAAGCGATCAAGTCCCACCGCAAGAGGAAAAATCCCCCTGCCGTTTGGCGGGGGACTTATATTTAGCTATTCGCAACAATTTGGGCATTCACAATGCGTTTCGCCGTTGCAAAGGCAAGGGTCGCAGGTGCAATTTTCGCATTTGCACAGCGGATTGGTGCAGGTGCGTTCGTTCATGATGCAATCTCCTTTCCGGCAAGATGTATGCAATGCGGACAGCTGCAGTTCGGCCCGCAATGGCAAGCTTGATTCAGCGCGGCAGTGAAAAATTCTTCGCACTGCCGCACAACGGCAATATCCAGCGCATAGTAGATGCATTTGCCGTCGCGTCGCGCACGCACTAGGCCACAGTCTACCAAGACTTTCATGTGGTGCGACAATGTGGTTTGGTGAATATCCAGCTGCTTGAGAATATCGCAAGCGCAAAGCTCGCAACACGAAAGCAGTGCGAACACCGCCAGCCGGTTGGGGTCTGCCAAGGCCTTGAATTTATCGCTCATTTCGCCCTCCTATGGATAATCATCCATGCGTGCATTGCCATTATAGCACAAACATTTATGTTTGTCAATATGTTTTTTTGAAAAAGATTTGCTCTGCGGCAAAAGATAACGTTTCACCCCTTTTCCTCAACCTGAATAAGATGAAATAGCACGATATTGCGGAAAGGAGAACGACCATGCGCGGGTACTCGCGGCTGCCGTGCGGCAGAAATTTGCTGGCGGCTGCGTTTTTTGCAGGGCTGGCGTTAGCGTTGCTGTTGCCGTGGCTAGCCGTTGTGTTGCTGTGCATGGCAGTGGCCGCCGCTGTGCTGATGTTTTTGCGTACGAACCGTTAACTGAACAAAGGAGGTAACCATGAAGGTTGTTGTTGTGCGCAGCCCCAAAGCCCTAAGCGGGATTTTACGACTGTTGTTCAAAATCAAAAAGGACGAAGAATAATACATAAATTAAGCACCCCCGAAAGGGTGCTTATATTTTATCCGCGTTTGGTTTTTCCTACTCCGTAGCCACCGCCAAAACCAAGTCCACCACCGAATAGCAGGGTTAAAATGGGCATCAAATATTCTGTTTCTCTGAACATAAATATAACAAAAGCAAGTACAGCAACTGCAATCACAGTTAAAATTATCGTCAGCCAAAATTTGCGCACGTCTTTTTTATCATCATTCTTAATCGTTTCCGTAATGTGTTCCGATGTGAGATGCTTTGCAAGGGGATGCTCAGCCGACTCTGACCTCATCATAAAATGCATCGCTTGTTGCGTGAATTGGTGGAATTCCGTTGGCATACCCTCTATTTCTTCTGCTGTGCTATCGTTTGAATTTTCCTTTGGAAGTAGGTCACTCTCGTTCATCGTCTGCACCTCTCTCCGCATTTATATGTTTTTCATACATCATAGCTACCGCCAGCGCAGTCAAATATTTTTGCTGTAACAACAATCTGTCGTTTTCCAGTTTCAATGCTTGCAACATCAATTCGTTTTCACTTAATTCTTCACCTTGTAATCTCGCTTCCAATTTTACTTGAAGCAATTCCAGCGGTGTAATGATATTTTGCCAAGCTTTTGTGGCAACTTTTTGGCGGGCAGCATTCATTATCAATGTACTCATTGGTTGCCTCCCTTTTTTCATTCGCGCATCACCTCAGAGGATAGTATGCGCGTATTTCCCGAAAAATATCTTTCAGACTATTAATCATAACACAAAATCACAAAAAAATCAAGGCGCAAACGTTCACTCACACGCCCACCACAAGCACTTCGCCGGCGTCTTCGCTCAGCGTCACTTGGCTGAGCCCTTCGCCCACTGCCTGCACAATTTGCGCGGTGATGGGGTCTTCCACGCGGCGGCGTAGCGCATTGCGCAGGTCACGCGCACCGCGAGTGCCTTGTGCGGCCTGCTCGGAAATGATCTGCACGGCTTGTTCGGTCCAGGTGAACACAATGCCTTTTTCCAGCAGCGATTCCCGCAGTTCTTCCAAGTGAATCAGCGCGATTTTCACGAAATCTTCGGCAGTCAGGTCGCGGAAAAAAATCGTTTCATCCACCCGACCTAGGAATTCCGGCCGCAGGAAGTCTTTGAGCGCCTTTTGCGCACGATCTTGCGTGAATGCGGCTTTGGTTTGCCCAAAGCCCAGCGCAGCGTCGCGGCGTTCGCTGCCGGCGTTGCTGGTCATGATAATCACGGTGCTGGCAAAGTCAACGTCACGGCCTTGGGCGTCGTGTATGCGGCCTTCGTCCAAAATTTGCAGCAGAATATTCATCACATCCGGGTGCGCTTTTTCGATTTCATCAAACAACACAATGCTGTAGGGTCGGCGGCGCACTTTCTCGGTCAGCTGCCCCGCATCGTCGTAACCCACATAACCCGGCGGCGAGCCAATAATGCGCGATACCGCGTGCTTTTCCATGAACTCGCTCATGTCTAAGCGGATGAGTGCATCGGGTTTATCGAACAGCTCGGCAGCCAAGCGCTTCACCAGCTCCGTTTTGCCCACGCCGGTTGGGCCAACGAAAATAAACGAGGCCGGGCGGCGCTGCGGGCTAATTTGCACACGGCTGCGGCGAATGGCGCAAGCCACGGCAGCCACGGCTTCGTCTTGCCCAATGATGTGCTGTTGCAGCGCTTCTTCCATGCCGCACAGACGGCGCATGTCGCTTTCGATGATTTTTTGCGCCGGCACGCCTGTCCACAATTGAATCACGCGCGCCAGATCATCTTCGGTCACTAGGTTATCTTCGGCCTGCTCTTTCATTGCAGCTACGCGCGCTTCTTCGCGAATAACCTCACTGCGCAGTGCACTGATTTTTTCATAGTCGGGTTCGGCTTGTTCCATCAGCTTTTGCTGTTGGTCCAACAGCTTTTGAATACGCCGCCGAGTGCGCTCGCAGTCATCAATGGCTTTGTTGCGCAGGTTGGCACAGGTGCAGGCCTCGTCCAGCAGATCAATGGCTTTGTCGGGCAAAAAGCGGTCGCTGATATAGCGCTCACTCAGTACAACAGCTTTTCGAATAATACTGTCGCCGACTTTCACTCGGTGAAACTCTTCGTAGTAGCCCTTCACGCCGGCGAGCATGCGCACGGTGTCTTCAATGGACGGTTCCTCCACCTTCACCGGTTGCAAGCGACGCTCGAGCGCGCTGTCTTTTTCAATGTATTTGCGGTATTCTGTGAACGTAGTGGCACCAATAATCTGCACCTCGCCACGCGACAATGCAGGCTTAAGGATGTTCGCGGCGTTCATGGCACCTTCGGCATCGCCTGCACCCACTAGAGTATGCACTTCGTCGATGAATAAGATAATATTGCCCGCGGTCTTCACTTCTTCAATCAAACCTTTGATGCGCGCCTCAAACTGCCCGCGATACTGCGTGCCAGCCACCATGGAGGTCAAATCCAGCAGTTGAATTTCTTTGTCTATCAGGCGCATAGGCACTTCGCCTGCGGCAATGCGCTGCGCAAGGCCCTCGGCAATGGCGGTTTTGCCCACGCCGGGTTCGCCAATTAGGCAAGGGTTGTTCTTGCTGCGGCGGCACAGAATCTGCATGCTGCGGGCGATTTCATCTTCCCGGCCAATCACGCGGTCAAGCTTGCCGTCGCGGGCACGTGCGGTTAAGTCCGTGCAAAACTGCGACAGATAGCGGCGGGATTTATCCACGCTTTTCTTGCCCTTGCGCTGTTTGCTTGCGCCCACGCTGACCGGTTCACGCCCGCTCGCTTTGGTAGAGGGCGGCTCTTCTGCGTCGTCATCGTCGCGCGCATTGGGCAGCGCGCCAAGCTCACCGCCCGGCATAGCCGTAACGCCCGGCATGGCCCCCAGCATTTCGTGAAAGGCATTTTCGTCTTCCAGCAGCTCTTCCAAGGCCTCGCCATCTTCCTCATAGCCCATGCTGTGCAACAGCGATTTAATTGGGCCGATGTTCAGCTGCAACGCGCAGCGCACGCACAGTGCTTTTTGCACTTGACGCGTACCCTCTATTTGATTAACAAACAGCATTGCCGGGTGTTCCTGGCAGCGCGTGCAGGTGGGTTGAGGCATTATTCTTCTCCCTTAACTTCCTTTTCTCCCTTTGCTCCCTTAATAAGTTTGCGATAGGTGTCGGGGATATAGCTCAAAAACGCCACAATGGTCAGCACTAGCGTAATCACCGCCAACACATTGGCCGCCATTTCCGGCATGGCAACACCAAAGTGATAGTCCAAAATGCCGATTTCGGGGGCAGCCAAGATGAACAGGCTCATCACTACATAAAACACAACTGTGGCTAGTTTGCCCCAAAACTCTGCCGCGGCGGGGCGTTGTTTCAACGCAAGCATCGTCAGCGCAAACAGCAACATGAAAATTTCTTTGGCAATGTAGCCCACGAATACCCATGCCACAAACGTGGCCCACTGCTGCTCGCTTTGCGAAAGTGCCACAAACATCATGGCACAAAGCGCCACTTGGGTCAGCTTATCTGCCAAGGGGTCAAGCATTTTGCCGCTTTCGCTCACTTGGTTAAACTTGCGAGCAAAGTAGCCATCCAATTTATCGGTTATGCCCGACAAAATCACAATAACCAGCGCCGCCACGCGGAACTGCTGCACTAGGAAAAACCAAATGATAAACGGAATCATCAAAATGCGGATGATGGAGATGATGTTGGGGATGTTGAAAAATTTCTTCATGGAACTCTCCTCGATATGTTACTTGATATTTCCGGGGCAAATTACGCCCAACTTAACCACGACACAACGATTGAGCTGTCTACCTGCTGCACAAAGGCACCGTCTTGGTTCGCCAGTGCCGCAATCAACTGCACCACCAGCACCACGATGGCTACCAGCAGCGCGCCCTTGAGCAAACCCGCAAGCCCGCCCAGCAGGCCATCGAACTGCCTGATTATCGGTAGCTTACGCACCTTGGCCAGCTTGTGCACCACCAAGCGGCACGCAAGCATCAGCAAAACAAAGCAAATAAGCGTCAGCACAAACTGGAATACCGCCTCGCCAATCGGCGCAATCACGCTTTGTTCCAGCGCATAGGCCGCCGACTGTGCGTCAAAGGGCTGTGCAGCAGCATTTTGCAGCAAATAATCTTCCGTCACACCGCCTGTGCGCTGTGCCAACTGCAAGAAGAAATTGGGGATACTCACCAGCAGTTGCTGTGCACCTTGCACGGCATCGTTCTGCATCACCGGGTCAAGATTTTCGGCAATGGCATTGCGCACTAGAGGCGCGGCAATGGCGTTATACAGCGGCTGAGCCAGAAAACTGCCCAGCATGCGCGACAGCACAAAGCTCACCACCCATGCGGCCACACGCAACGCGGTCACAATCAACCCGCGTTTGGCAGACCACAGCACCACCGCCACAAACAGCACAAACAACGCGATATCCAGCAGCATGGCCTCGCCCCTTTCGCATAATTAGCTTTTATTATACCACATCCCGCTTGCCGAAACAATAGATAATTTGTAAAAACGCAAAAAAATGTCCCCAACGTCACATTCGTAACGGTGGGGCTGTGTGTTATTGTACTGAACTTTGCTTGTGGCCGCTGATTTGCTGCTGCATGGCCTCGGCGTCTTCTTTGGTCATCAAGCACTTGAGTTTCGCATTCGGCGTGGTGGTAATCAGCCCATCTTTCGCCACCTTCTGCGATTTTTAGCCCTTGTTTTCGGCCTGCGAAAATGATTACCAATTGCCCAGCATGCTGGCGAAGTCGGGCGGGCGCGCCCCGCATTGCGGCTGGCAAACGAAGATATCCGGCGGCGGAACAAAGCAGGGTTCAGGGTATGGCATCGGGCACGGCACTGGGCATGGCGCTGGGTAAGGCACATGCACCGGGTGTTCCACCGGCACGGGCACCGGTTGCGGCACTGGAACAGGCACTGGTTGCGAGGCGGGCTGCTGGCCCAACATCGAGCTTAGCAGCAGCGTTTCCATCAACGTTTGCATCGTGGAGTTATTGTTGCTGGAGTTGGCGTTGTTATTGTTATTATTATTGTTGTTCACGGTAACGTCGCCGGGCGGCGGCGCAGGCGGTGGTGGGGGCGGCAATAACGGCGGCGGCGGGGGCGGCGGCGTAAGCTCAATGCACACTTGAATGCAAGTGCGGCGGCGCACACGGCGGCGTATAGGAATACCCATGTTTTGCGAAAGCCCGCCCGGCTCACGAAAGAAATATACCGATGTAATTGTCACGTCAATTTCGGCGCACAGCTCAAAACAGAAGTTGGGGCTAGGCGGGCGAAACGATATGTAAAACTCATTGCAAACTTCAGGTGTGGTGGGACGCCCACAATGGTCAACGATGTCAAAGGCCACATCAGTGCAGCAATTGCAGGGCCGCAGCGTGATGGTTGGCGTGCCGCCGCTGCTTGCCGCCAAACGGAACGGGCCAATCAACACCCGGCCGCAATGTTCGCGCAAGTCATTTGGGCAACCTACAAAGATAAGGAAGGGTTCGGTGGTGTTTGCCGGCCGTCGGCTTGTATTGCAGCAAACAATGCGCCCAATTTGGCAGCCAAACGGTATCACAGTAGACGAGCAAGCTTGGCTGCTACTGCACGAGCTGCCAGAACCACAACAACTGCCACCGCCTGTGCCACCGGAACCACCATCACCGCCGCAACCCGAACCAGCCGCACCGCCACCACCGCTACAATTGAGGTTACCCGTGGCATAGTCGATGGCGATGTCAATCAGCCTGTTGTAGGCGACGATCAAGCAATCTTGGTCGCCGGGTGGCAAAAAGACAAAGCCGTTGCGTTCAATCTGCCCCAGCAACGTCCAAATGGCTAGCTGCGAAACACCATAGGCATCCCAGCCGCGGCCACAGTTGATGCCCAGCAGGTTCCAAAAACGAGCGGTGCCCTCAGGGTCATCGCCGGGCGGCGCGGGCGCGTTGGCAATCACCCAAGCTACCGCGCGGTGAATCATTTCACTCACCCCCGGCATGGCCTGCGCAGCCGAAACATTGCCCACCGGCCCCTGCGGCGCAGGTACACCACGAATTAAGCAATAGGCATAACCGTTTGTGCCTTGGTAGGTAAACGGATAAAGCCACAGATTATGTTCGTCGGTGTCATAACCGATGACGTTATCCACGCCGGGACCCACTTCCCCGTAAAACGTTGCAGTTACCCCACCGCCGGGCATCATCACCGGGTTAATGCAATCCACCTGATCGGATAGTGCTTCTACGCTTTCCAATGCGGTCAATTCTTCCAAGGCGGCTCCCCCTTGCTATCACATTGATTACTCTATGATATGTACGGGATAAGTTGTGGGTGCGAATCACGATTTCGCATTGACATCGCCTTGCGCATCGTGTATAATAGGACATACTACAGCAAAGGAGAACGCCCATGCCGAAACTCACCTTGCAGCGTCACCTCAACCGCTTTTGCACATTCTATCCAGAAGGCGACCCCGGCATTCCCGTTGAATTATTCACCGCCACGCAACAGCCCGCCGATACAAGCAGCGTAAAACTGCCCATGCCCAGCAAACGCAGTGACTACACCTGCCAGGCGGCAACGCGCGATGGCATTGTGTGGTTCGGCGCGAAAACCGGGTTAACACGCTATGATCCCAATGCCCGCATCGCAGACGACCGGCTGATGTATTTTGGCGCACGGCGTGATATTCCGCACAACGAGGTGCTTGCTTTGCTGCCCGCAAAACCCGAGGACGACGCCACCCACGAAAGCCTCTGGGCACTGACCAAGAGCGGCGCAGCACGCATTGATATGAAATGGATGGATGCCGAACAAAAGGCAAATCATCTGCTGCAAGAAACCCTGGACGTCGTTGACCGTCGCGGCATGGTCACACAGCGCTGGCTGGCCAAACCGCGCGACATGAGCAGTGCCCTGCCCTACAACGAAAGCGACAACGACGGCTGCTTTGGCTGCACCTTTGCCATGGGTGAGTTAATGCACTACGCTGTGCTCAAGCGTGAACTTGGGCCAGACCATCCCGAAACCCAGCGCATTAAGAAAGTCGTCACCCGCGCCAGTGAGGCCATGCTGCTGCTGACTTACATCCCCGCACGGGGCGATGGCTTTGTGGCACGCACTTATCTTGCGCCGCACGAACCCGTGCCCAGCTTTAACTATTTCTTTCGCAAAATGCCCGACGGTACCGCGCAGGTTGTGCCTACCCCAACTGTGCACGAACGCGGTCTAGCCGGCAAAAGCGCGCCGCACGATGTCAGCCTCATTCCCGACCGCCTGCGCAAGCTCTATCTGGACGAAGGCATCGGCGACCTAGGCATTGCCTACAAAGGCGACACCAGCAGCGATGAGCTCACCTTACATTTTGCGCATTTCTACTACTTGAATAAAATCCTCGGCGAAGATGACCCGGAGCTAGCCGCGCTCAGCCGCCAAGCCTGCATCAACGTGATGGAGCACCTCATGCGCAACAACCGCGAAATGAGCGAGCCATGGGGTCCCACCACTTGGGGCAAATGGAGCCTGCGTTATTTTCAAAGCGACATCGGCTGGATTGACTCATGCCTGAACAGCGCGCAATACCTCATGTATCTGCGCGTGACCATGGATGTCACCGGCGAGCAAGGCAAGTGGAAAGAAGAGTACGACTTGTGCATCCAGCAAGGCTACGCCGAGCGCCCGCAGCACCACGCCGAACGCTTTGAAGTCATGGCACAAGACGAAGGCGTTGACCTAGCCGAGTCGATTATGTACGGCGACCACATGCTGGCGGTCACTGCGTTTTGGCTGCTACTGCTGCTTGAACCAAACGAAGAATTACGCGCAAAATTCACCGCAGGCTTCAAAAGCTGGCGCGGCAGCATTGGCCGTGAACACAACCCGGGCTACGACCTGCCCTTCCACCTCGCCTGCCCCGACGAACCCCTCAACTGGGCAAAGCTGGAGCATTGGTTCTATCGCAGCCCGCAAAGCCGCCTAGCCTCCAACGTCAGCCTCAGCACACGGCACGATTTACCCATGCGGCTGTGGCGCGGCACCAACCGCGACAGCAACTACAGCCTGCCCTTCAACGCCTACCTAGAAACCGGCTTTTTACTGCCCGACGACGAGCGCTACATCTCCAAGTATGACCGCAATCCGCACCAGTTCCGCGACTGGGATGACGGCGAAGGCCAAGACTGCCTAGTGGAAAGCTGCTACGTCTACACCTTCCCCTACTGGTTTGGGCGGTACTATGACATGATTGGGTGATGGAACCCGCACACACGCCAACCATAAAAAACAACCCCCGTCGTTAGTGACAGGGGTTGTTTTGTTTGATTTCGCACAGCGCATTCACGCGTGCCGCAAGGCTATACGCGCACAAAAGCAAGCGCGCGAGGGAGCCCCACCGCAGGTGGTTATTTGAGTTCCACTTCGGCGCCTTCAGCTTCCAATTTTGCTTTGGCAGCTTCAGCATCTTCTTTGCCGATTTTCTCTTTGATGGTGCTGGGTGCGCCGTCAACGAGTTTTTTCGCATCAGCCAGACCAAGACCGGTCAGCTCGCGCACTGCTTTAATCACGGGGATTTTGTTGGCACCGGCTTTGTTCAGCACCACGTCGAATTCGGTTTGTTCTTCTGCAGCAGCACCGCCGCCGCCGTCAGCAGGGGCAGCAACAGCAACAGCTGCAGCAGCGCTCACGCCAAATTCTTCTTCAACAGCTTTCACCAGCTCGGAAAGTTCCAGCACGGTAAGGCCTTTTAGGGTTTCAATAATGCTTGCAATTTTTTCGTTAGCCATAATAAATTTACTCCTTAATGTAATGTTGGGTTACGCTTCGGCAGCAGCCGGAGCTTCTTCTGCGGGGGCTTCGGCTGCAACTTCGGCAACCACTTCGGGGGCAGCTTCAACCGCTTCGGCAGCGGCTTCCACCACTTCGCCGCTTTTGTCCACAATGGCTTGCACGCCGCGTGCAAACGCCGCAATCGGCGCTTGGAACGCACAGCAAACCGTGGCCAGCAGCACATCGCGTGAGGGCAGTTTGGCCAAGGCATCAACGCGTGCAGCGTCAATCACTTTGCCATCCAGATAGCCACTTTTGATCTTAAAGGTCTTGCTGGTTTGTGCATACTTAGCCAAGATACGTGCAGCAGCAGTGTAGTCTTCTGTGCTAGTTGCCAACGCAGTTGAGCCTTTCAGGTGTTCTTCCATACCATCCAGTTCCACTTCTTTGGCGGCCAGTTCCAGCAGGGTGTTTTTCACTACGTGGTACTCAATGCCGGCTTCGCGCAGTTCGGCACGCAGCTTGGTGTCGTCAGCCACGCTAATGCCTTTGTACTCCACCAACACACCGGTGACGGATCCACGCAGGGTTTCGGCCAAGGCTGCCACGGCGGCTTGTTTTTGCTCCAAAATTTTGGGGCTTGGCATAGGCTTTGGTTCTCCTTTCGTCATAGTGCAAGGCACAAAAAATGCGCCTTTCTGCCATTGCAAAAAGACGCACAATAATCATGTAATTACTTGTGCTCTTCCTCGGCGGGATTTACGCGGCACATGGCCGCCACCTGCTGTCTTGGGCAGAACAAAAATAGTATAGCACAAGCAAAGCAATTTGTCAAGCTTTTTTCATAAATTTTCTTGCTGCTGCATATGCATAGCCAAAACGCACACAGGGGGGATATTATGCCGTTCACCTTGCCACCGCTGCCCTATGCCTACAATGCACTGGAACCATACATCGACGCACAAACCATGCAACTGCACCACGATCGCCACATGCAAACCTACGTCAATAACCTCAACGCCGCCCTTGAGGCCTGCCCGCAGCTGCAAAATTGCAGCCTGAAACAACTGCTGCTGCGCAGCCGCAACACCGCCGTTTTGCGCAACGCAGGCGGTGTGTACAACCACGAGTTCTTTTTTCTGGGCATGACGCCCGGCGGCAGCGCGCCAAGCGGGCGCCTTGCCGCGCAAATTCAGCGGCAATACGGCAGCGCAGCCGCGTTTCAGGCGCAGTTCAAGGCGCGCGCACTGGAGGTCTTCGGCTCGGGCTATACCTGGCTGTGCTGCAACCGCCGCGGGCAGCTGTGTATCGTCACCACCTGCGGGCAGGATACTCCCCTTGCGCAGGGCCTGTGCCCCCTCGCCTGCATTGATGTGTGGGAGCACGCCTACTATCTCAAGCACTTCAACGTGCGCGCGGATTACATCGACGCATGGTTCAAGGTGGCCAACTTTGGCCGGGCCAGCGAACTTTACTGTCCCTAAATGCATCACGTCAAAAAGCTGCCCCGCCGCAAGGTAGGGGCTTTGTTGTTGTATATTGTAAGCCTCGAAAAAAACGCTTGACTATTTGCCCGGAATGGGGTACAATAAGGTATAGCAAAATTTCAAGGAGGGCAAATTGAATGAACGATGACCTGTTTCGCCAAGGCGATGCCGCCGAGGAATTTGACAGCGATGTGCTGGACGAACTGGGCGGAGATATCGTCAGCGTGGTTGACGAAGAAGGCAAAGAGCACGTGTTCGAGGAACTCGACCGCGTGGACGTTGGCGAGCACACTTACGTTGCGCTGGCCCCCCTAGTGGGCAGCGAAGACGAAGAAGGCGACGACGAGCTTATTTTGCTGCGCGTTGAAGAAGAGGACGGCGAAATCTACCTGTCCATCATCGAAGACGAAGCCGAGTTTGACTCTGTTGGCCGTGTGTTCAGCGAACGCCTAGACATTCCGTTTGAGTAAAATTTCGAAGCATTGTGAAAATCGCCCTGCAGGGTGCGACAACTATGCAAGAATGACCCTACAACGTATTAATTCGGGAGCTTAGCTCCAACGAAGGATTGCAGACCTCCCGGCCAAGCATGGTGCTTGGTTGGACGAAGGGAGCGTGAGCGCGTTGGGCGGCAACCCACCTGCTTTTTGTGGGCAGGTCATTTCATGCATAGCGGCCTGGTGGGGCTACTGGGAAATAGGAACCATGGAATTACACACACTTGCGCAGCAGGTTGTTGACTTTGCTGCCACCGACCACGCAATTGCATACGTTCGGCAGGATACGAGAATGGATGGTTCTGTTTTCGCATCCTTTCATTTTGTTGACTGTGAAAGCATGCAAACCCGCCCCATTTCCGAAGGCGCATATCTGCAAGTGAAGTTCGGCGACTTGGGTCCTTACTTGGCAGACGGCCTAGCCGAACCCTATGCATGCCGCAGTGCGCGGCTGCCGGGCGGCGGTTGTGCCGTGCTGCGCAGCGATGCCATGCTGTGTTTGTATGAACCAGACGGTAGCCACGGCGCCGAGTTCTTTTTGGGTTACCGCGATGCCCCCGCACACGACATCGTCAGCACCAGCGACGGCTTGTGGTACACCGTGCCGGCACGCAATGCTATTGCTTTGTTTTCGCTGCAAAGTTGCGAAATGGTGCTGCGCGTGGGTGGATCCGGCGTGTTTAACCGGCCGCTGGGTATTTCTGCTTATGGCGAGCGCCTGCTCATCAGCTGCACAGAATCAAACTTGGTGCGCACGCTGCAAATGCCTGGTTACGACCTGAAAGAAACCGTCGATATCGCCCGGCCGTTTGAGAAATTTTTCATGGTGCAAGGCAGACGTTTTGTGCTCAGCAACGGCGAATTGTTCGCCGCGGAGGTATTTTAGTAATGTTCAAAAGCAACCATTCCGTTGCACTAGGCCCCAATGGCGAAATCACCTTCCCCACTTCTGCGCGGCGCGACATGCAGCGCCAATGGGGCGGCAATCCACCGTTGATGGCCTTTGGCGTGCAATTTTTATACATATGCCACGTGGACGCCGCCGAGGAATTATTCTTGCGCATCCATGATCGCCTGTGTGCAGCCTTTGGCGCACATGACCCACAAGTGGTCGATTATCTGCACGCCGTGGAGCGCAGCATGGCCAAGCTTGAGCTGCTGCCCAATGGTCGCTACGCACTGCCGCCGCAAACACGCACGCTGCTCAACTCGCCCAAAGATGGCCTGCTCACCCTGCTGGGCATCGACGACCACTTTGAGCTGTGGAATCGCACCGAGCTTGAAACCCAAGTGCGGCTGTTGCAACGTAAAAGCGACGACGAGCCCCGCGCACTGCTAGAAACCAACATCTGCCTGCACAGCGAACAATGCTCACTAATGAAAGACGGCATGGCCATTCCCAAACGCTGCGGGCAATGCTTATACTTACGTCTGCCTTAAGCGTGTCTTCAAAGCTCTATTCAGCATGTAGAGCGATGTGAATCCGCCGATAGTTTATACAGAGCATAATAAAGCACAGCGAAGCGACCGAGCCCCACCGCAGGTGGCATTTTGCACAAGGAGAAACTATATGAACGTACTCGTCATCAACGCGGGCAGCTCGTCGCTGAAATACCAGCTGCTGAACATGGAAAACGAAACGCTGCTGGCCAAAGGCGGCGTAGAACGCGTGGAGGATTATTTGCAAGCGCTTGACCAAGTGCGCCAAGAACTCACCGAGCCCGTGCACGCCGTGGGCCACCGCGTGGTGCATGGCGGCGAAAGCCTCAAAGAAAGCGTGCTCATCACTGATGACGTGCTCGCAGAAATCGAACGTTGCAGTGAGTTCGCACCACTGCACAACCCCGTGAACATCGCCTGCATTCGCGCCGCCACCGAAATCTTCGGCGCAGATGTCCCCAACGTCGCGGTGTTCGACACCGCCTTTCACGCCACCATGCCGCAGCACGCCTACCTATTTGCCCTGCCCTACGAGTACTACGAGCAATATGGCATTCGCCGCTATGGCTTTCACGGCACATCGCACAAGTTTGTCAGTCAACGCTGCGCCGAGCTAATGGGCAAGCCCAAAGAACAGCTAAAACTCATCACCTGCCACTTGGGCCAAGGTTGCTCCATCACCGCCATTGATGGCGGCCGCGTGATTGACACCAGCATGGGCTTCACCCCCCTCGATGGCTTCATGATGGGCACGCGCAGCGGCGGCGTCGACCCCTCTGCGGTGCTTTATCTGATGAAGAAGGAAAACTGGTCGCCCGACCAGGCCAGCGATGTGCTCAACAAGCAGTCCGGCGCGCTGGGCATCAGCGGCGTAAGCAACGACGAACGCGACATCAAAGTTGCCGCCGAGCAAGGCAACGCACGCGCCCGGCTTTCCCGCGAGATGCTACGTTATCAAATCCGCAAGTTTGTTGGTGCCTATGCTGCCGCACTCAACGGTGTGGATGCCATTGTGTTCACCGGCGGCATTGGCGAAAACAACTGGGACACCCGCCAGGCCATCTGCGAAGGGCTAACTTATCTCGGCGTAAATATCAACGCTGATGTGAACGCCGTACGTGTGCGCGATGGCCAGCTGCGCATCAGCACCGACGATTCTCGCGTGGCAGTATGGGTCATTCCCACCAACGAAGAGCTACTTATCGCCCGCGAAACCACACAACTTATCTAAACGCTAAGCTTTATAGAACCCCACCCTCTGCGAAACAGAGAGTGGGGTTTTGCTATTAGTAATAATCGTCCCATAAAAACCTAGCGAATGTTGCGGATTTCATCCCACAGGCTGTAGCGCAGGGAGATGAACTCGCGGGGTTGGTCAACAAAGCGTTGATAAGGCGGCAAATTCGTGGGGAACAAGATGGGGTCGCCGCGGCGGCTGAAGCCTTCGTAGTCCACCACTTCGGTGTGCGGGAAGGCATAGAACACGGCCTCGGCGTTTAGGCGAGCCACGGCGGGTTCCAGCAAAAAGTTAATGAACATTTCGGCACCGCGCTGGTTTTGCGATGTGGCTGGGATAATCATACTATCTACGAAAAAGTTCACGCCTTCTTCGGGGAACACAAAGCGCAAGTCTTCGTCTGTCAGCGTGCGCATGAGCAGGAAGCAGCCCACATAGTACGGACCCAACGCAGCGTCGCCGCCAATCATGATGCCGTAAATTTCGTCGCCAACGTACTGGCGCACAAGGGGGGCTTGCTCACGTAGCAGCTCGGCGGCAGCGTGCCAATCTTCTTCGTTTTCGCTGTTCACGTCCAGCCCAAGAATAAACTTGGCTACCGCAAAAGAGTCTCGCGAGGATTCAAACATCAGAATTTGCCCGGCATAGCGTTCCTCCCACAGCGCAGTCCAGCTGGTGGGCGGTTCGTACACAAGGTTGTAATTGTAGATCAGCCCTGTCATGCCCC
Source organism: Oscillospiraceae bacterium (assembly GCA_009784445.1). Lineage (GTDB taxonomy): Bacteria > Bacillota > Clostridia > Oscillospirales > Acutalibacteraceae > WRMQ01. The sequence goes on along the minus strand of WRBQ01000008.1, from coordinate 24,419 downwards.
ACACGTAAGGCACGCTATACAGCCCGCCGGGATCAAACCACAGGTCGAGCATATCCAAGCCATGCACGTCGCGCTGGATGAACTCCAAGTTGGGGATGTTATCAAAATTGATGCGGTTGAGGTTGCCCTCGTTAATCAGGCGTTGAATCATGTAGTCGCTGGGGAAAGCCAGATCAAAGCTTTCGCCGCCGGCGGTCAAGCGGGTGTGCAATTCGTCGTTGGTGTTGAAGGTGGAGTAGTTGACGTTGATGCCGGTGAGCGTTTCAAACGCGCGCACAATGTGAAGCTCAGGCCCGGTGGCGATGAATTCGCCCCAGTTGACCACGTTGAGAGTAGTGCCAGCCAAGTCGCGGGTGTATTCGCCCAGCAGCTGGTCTTGAATGCGGCTAAGACCGCCATCGTTGGCTGTTGTGCCACAGCCAGTGAAGGCAACGGCTATGCTGGCGAGCATCACCGCGCCCAGCACTAGGGCAAGAATGCGTTTTTTCATGTGGATTCTCCTTTATGTGTGTTTATTTTGGCGCTTCGCAGCGCGTGCTTGCAATAAATTGCTACCTAGCAGCAGCAAGAACATCATCACGAAAATCAGCGTGGTTAGGGCATACATATCTGGTCGCACCAGCATGCGAATTTGCCCGAAGATATGCAGCGGCAGTGTAGTGAAGGGCCCGGCCGTGAAGCGGCTGATGACGAAATTGTCCAACGAAAGTGTGAAGGTGATGAGAAAAGCACTGGCAATGCCTGTTGTGATGCTCGGCAGCGTGACGCGAAAAAACGCCATCACCTGCGAGCAACCTAAGTCTTGCGCGGCCTCGGCCAAGTGGGGATCTGTCTGCCGCAACTTGGGTAGCACCGAAAGAATCACATACGGCAAACACATGGTGATGTGCGCCAGCAGCACCGTGCCAAAGCCCAGCACAAACTGCTGGTTAAACAGCGCACCGCCGAAGATGAACAGCATCATCATTGAAATGCCCATGACGATTTCCGGGCTCATCAGCGGAATATTGTTGGCGCTTAGGGCAATGCGTTCGGTGAATTTGCGGCGCAGGCGGTCAATGCCCACCGCCGCCAAAGTGCCCAGCAACACGGTAATTACCGCCGTAGAAAGCGCGAGAATCAGCGTGTTGCGCAGCGCGGCCTGTGCCTCAAAGTTGGTGGTAAACAAGCGCACATACCAGTAAAAACTGAAGCTTTCGAAGTTTGTAGTGGTGCGCCCACTATTGAACGAAAACACCACAATCACCGCAACCGGCAGATATAAAAACAGGAATATCAAGCCTGCGTACACAGTAGACAAGAAGCCATTTCGTCTTTTCATAATTCATCACTCCTTATAGCCTCCCCCTTGGGGGAGGTGGCGTGCCGCTTGCGGCATGACGGTGGGGGGTCATGTTACAAAGGCCCCTTTCTCGCGGTCACCCATGCGGTTAAGCACCAGCATACACACCAAAATCATCAGCATTAGAATCAGCGAAAATGCCGCACCAAGATTCGTTTCGTTAAGCACACGTTGGTTAATCACATCGCCAATCAAGCGCACACCACCCAAGCGGTCATTGATGAAAAACACGCTGACCGATGGCACAAACACCATAACAATGCCACTCATCACGCCGGGCATGCTCAGCGGCACAATCACCCGCCGCAACACTTGCCAGCGGCTGGCACCCAAGTCTTGTGCGGCCTCAACCAGCTGCACATTCAGGCGCGCCATCACGGTGTAGATGGGCAAAATCATGAAGGGCACAAAGTTATACACCATGCCCAGTATCGCCGCGCCAGGCGTGTTGATCATCCTCAGCCGTGGCAGACCAATGGCCGCAAGCAGGTTGTTAATTAGCCCGCTGTTGTACTCCAAAATAGACTGCCACGCGATTGTCGCAATCAAAAAATTCATCCACATAGGCACCATGATCAATAGCATAAGCACGCGCTGCACCGACGGCTTGCTTTGCGCCATGAAATGCGCAAGCGGGAAGGCCAGCAGCAAACTGATGGCCGTGGCCGTTGCGCCATACAACAGCGAGTCGCCGAACATGCGCAGATAGGTTTCGCGCCGGGCAGGGTGGAAGATATACTCGAACCATTCCAAGCTGAAACGGCCGTCATTACCGGTAAACGCAAAATAAGCCACCAGCACCAGCGGCGCCAACACGAAAATCGCAATCCACAGCGTGAATGGCGCGTTGAGCAAGGCAGCGCCAATGGGGAGTTTGCGCTTATTCATCGTCATCCTCCTCCGGATTACTCAGCTCGTCAAACTCGTCTGAAAAGCTGGAGTAGTCGCCAATGAGGTCGGAGTACTTCGATTTCTTCATCACGTGCATTTCTTGCGGGTCAATCATGATGCCAATCACGTCGTCCACGGCATAGGCATCTGTGCTTTGAATCATCCACTTAAAGCCCTGCACATCCACAATGTATTCATAATGCACGCCCTTGAACGTTGCGCTGGTGATAGTGCCGGGCAACACGCCGCGGGCCGCAGGCACAATGTCCACGTCCTCGGGGCGAATGACCACGTCAACCTTTTCGTTTTTGGCAAAGCCTTTGTCCACGCAGGTGAAAGTCATGCCTGCGAATTTCACCTTCAAGTCTGCCAGCATAATGCCGTCGATAATATTGCTTTCGCCAATGAAGTCCGCCACAAAGGCGTTCTTGGGCTCGTCGTAAATATCCTTTGGCGTGCCGATTTGCTGAATCACACCCTCGTCCATCACCACAATGGTGTCGCTCATCGAAAGCGCTTCTTCTTGGTCGTGCGTGACATAAACGAAAGTAACACCCAGCTGCTGCTGAATGTTTTTCAGCTCCACCTGCATGTCTTTGCGCAGCTTGAGGTCCAGCGCGCCGAGGGGCTCGTCCAGCAGCAGCACGCGCGGCCGCACTGCAAGCGCACGGGCAATGGCTACCCGTTGCTGTTGGCCGCCGGAAAGCGAAGATATCGTGCGTTTTTCGAAGCCGGTGAGGTTCACCAGTGCCAGCATTTCGGTCACACGGTCGTGCAGTTCTTTCTTAGAAAGCTTGGCCAATTTGAGGCCGAAGGCCACGTTTTTGTAGACATTGAGGTGCGGGAACAGAGCATAGCGCTGGAAGATGGTGTTGACCTGCCGCTTGTGCGGCGGCACGCCAGCGCAGTCGCTGCCGTCGAAGATGACTTGGCCTTCGTCGGGTTGCAAAAAGCCTGCAATAATCCGCAAGGTCGTTGTTTTACCACAGCCGCTGGGTCCCAGCAGCGTGATGAACTCCTTGTTGCGAATATACAGGCTTAAATCTTGAAGAATGGGCTGGCCGCCCAGCGCAATGTTAATGTTGCGCAAGTCAATGATGATATCTTTTTCCAATTATCTACAACCTTCCATTGCTAGACGTTAGACGCTAGGTATTCTATGTTAGTCTACAGGCACAACATTATGTACGATGATTGAAGCATCAGAAAATACGCCGTAAAACCAGAGGGAAATATTCGGGTTGAATATCCAAAAGTCGCCGTGTGCGAACAGTTGCAGTTCATCATCTTCGATAACTGCATTGCCCGTGGGAATGGTAGAACCATTGAAGTTAACGCGAGTTTCCAGCTCAACCACCACGCCCATCACACGCACATGCATGCCCTCGAACCAGTCCGGGTTTTCGCGCAGCTGAGCAAGTGTCACGGTTTCGTACTCTGGCAACCACGGCACAGTGGTCATTTCGTGCCACTCATCAACCACCCACCGCTCAGCAGGCGAGTATATCACACGCGGCTGTGGGGAATGCGTGATGGCAACTGCCGCAACCACTGCGATACCCACCGCAACAAGGCCTAGGATAACCGCAAACACGCCCGCCTGTGCGGGTGTGGCAGAGCTGCGCTGCGTTGCCTGCACACGGCGGCGCGAGGACTGGTTGCAGTGGTGGCAAATGCGCTCGTTGTGATCGATGAGCCGGTCGCAGTTTTTGCAATACACACGCACGCCCCCTCGTAGCAGTTTTCACGTTATACTATACAACAAATGGGCACAAATGTCAAGCGTTTTTTTGCGGGATAACAAAAAAGTGTCCTATGCACCAAATCGGCATAGGACACAGGAAAGTATTAGCGATGAATTAGGCGCAGTTTTCTAGGTACCAGCAGAACAAGGTGCCTGCCAGCCTGCCGCCTGCGAACATCAGCAGCGGCACAGCAATGCCGAACATAATGCCCAGCACAATGGTCAGTATGCGCCCCCAATTGATGCCATCGTTGCCGTCTACTTCTTCCCACGCAGCGAAAACGGTGAGGTAGCTGCCATCGGCGCCATCGGCAAACGGCATGGCCGCAGCGGAGATGGCTGCAGGATTGCGCGGCGCGCTGTTGAGCGCCCAAACCTCGGTGGCGTTAGAGACAATGATGCTATTGCCGCCTAGGTTTACGTACCAATGCAGGAAGACGTGGTTTGCGCGAGTGGCTGCGGGCACAGCAAAGTTGTGGGTATACGTTGCGCTGCGGGTGGTTGTGGGCGTGCCCTCACCGGTGATGCTGCCGCCGGTGGCATCAAACAACACGGTATAAATGCGCACAAACTGCGCCACAAAAGGATCTGTGTTTTGCAGCACGCTGGTAGGTTGCAGCATGGAAATGCCATCTTGCGACCAGCCAACGAAGTGCCAGTTCGGGCCGATATTCGCAGGCGCGGGTAGTTCGCCAACGGTTGTGCCGAGCGTCACATAACCATGCGTGCCGTAGGTTGCGCCGTCGGCAACCAATTCAATGCGGAATGGTGTTTCAGTCCATTGGGCGGTGAGTGTGGCGTTTGCGGTGCCCATGGTGACGACATTGCCAGCAAGGGTTGTGCCTGCGCCGTTGATTTGCCAGCCTGCGAACTCGAAACCGGTGCGGGTTGGGCTGCCGCCTAGGTCGAATTGCTCGCCCCAGCGCAGGGTTTCAGTTGGGCCAACAACGCCTGTGCCGCCATCAAGGTCAACGGTGAGGGTAAAGGTGCGGCGCAGGTAGCGCAGCACAAGCACCGTGGAGCCGTCTGCGGCGATGTTGCTGCTGAGCACATTGCCTGCATAGTCAGCATCAAACACGTAGTTTGCGTCATCGAAGAAGCTGGGAAATGCCTCAACCAATACGCCGGTTGTGCCGCCAATGAAGTTGGTCACTATCGGGTCGGCAAAGGTGCCATCAGCATTCTCCAGTATCACATGCACGGTCCACGCGGTGTCGTTGCGCGGGGTGAAGCGCGCCATGAAAGTCGCCGCAATGCCGGGGTAGACAATGGCGGGGTCAATGTTGATGTGGTCCACAATGGTGGTGGCCGTGATTTGCGTGCCGCCTTCGGCCGCGGTAAACCAGCCAGTGAAGTCATAACCGACGCGGCTGAGCGCTGCGGGCAAGGTGAAGGTTTCGCCAAAGGTGACAGTGAACGCTTCATAGCTGCCATCGCTCAGCTCAAACTGCACGCGGTATTCGTTGGCTTGCCAAATGGCAAAGAACTGCGTGGGCACGGCGGGGTCCTCAAGCGTGGCTTCACTGAGCAGTGTTGCTGTAACCTCGGTGGAAGCGGTGACCCAGTCGCCTAGGCCGTCTTCTTGGGTATTCCAGCCTTGCAGGCTGTGGCCGGTGCGCAACACCCCAGTGGGCACGGGCAAGGTATCATCAATATATACCTGTTCGGTCACGTCTGCGGTGCTGCCAGCGATGTTGCCGCCGCCGAGCACGAATTGTACGATATACTGGCCTTCGTATAACCACAGCGCATAAAGCGTGGTGGGTATTGCCGGGTTTTGCTGGCTAAGCTCACTGAGCATGGTAAGGGTAAGCGGCTCACCGGGCGTGACCAAAACGCCGTCGCCGTTGGGCGCGGTGAACCAACCACCAAAAACAAAGTCCGTGCGCAATTGCAGGTTGGGTTCGGGTACATCATCGCCCAGCAGCACGTCGAACTGGGTTGCGCCCACAATGGTGCCGCCGGTGGGATCGAACACCAGAATGAAGGTGTCGGGGTTCCATTGAGCATAGAGAGTTTGGTCAGCTGCGGCGTCCCAGATGGTGGTTGCGTCCACCACATCGCCACCTGCGTTGTGCCATGTGTCGAACACATAGCCTAGGCGAGTGACCGTGGGCAGTGCACCAAAAACTTGCCCAAAGGTCACCGTGCGCAGGAACGCCGGCAGGTGCGTGCTGTAGTTGAGGCTGGTGTATAGGCGGAACTGGTTGGGTATCCAGTTGGCGGTGACTGTGGTGTCAACAGCGCCCATGGTGACGGTGCTGCCCACCACGCTTGCGCCGTCATTTTGACCAACGGTGATTTGCCAGCCGCTGAACGTGTAGCCAGTTTTGGTGGGTGTGCCAGCCAAGGCGTGAATCTGCCCCCAGCGCAGTGGGTCGCTTGGGGAAACAACGCCGGTGCCGCCATCTAAATCAACGGTGAGTGTGAAGGTGTTGCGTGCATAGTACACAGCCAGCACAGTGCTGCCGTTGGCCGCAATGTTGCCGCTGAGCACGTTGCCGGCGTGGTCATCATCAAAGGCAAACAGCGCTGCGTCGGGCGAGGTATAGGTTGCGTCGGCCACGGCCACGGCTGCGCCGGTGGTGCCGGTTTGCGGCACCGTGCCTGCGTGGCTAAAGCTGCCGTCAGCATTTTGGGTGTAAATGCGTAAGTTCCATGGGGTATCGTCGCGGGCAGTCCACTGCGCGTAAACGGTGACGTTGCCGTTAACCGTCAGCGTGGTGGCAACGGTAACTTCATCGCCGCCAACCGATGCGGTGAACCAACCGTCAAAGATATAGCCTGCGCGGGTGAGCGCGGGCAGCACGTCATACGCTTGCCCAAACGCAACGGAACGCAGGAACGCATCTGTAGCATCACCGTGGTTGACATTGGTGTACAGGCGGTGCAGGTTTGCTGTCCAGCGGGCGGTAACAACGGTGTTGATGCGCCCGACTGTCACTACGTTGCCCACCACAATGGCACCCTCTGTTTGGCCGGTGGTGATTTCCCAGCGGTCAAAGGTGAAGCCATAGCGTTGCGGCGTGCCGGTGAGGGTATATTGGCTGCCCCAGCGCATGGCGTCGCTCGGCGAACCAACGCCGGTGCCGCCTGCCATGTCTACGGTGAGGGTGACCGTGTTGCGCACATAGTGCACGCGCAACACAGTGGAGCCATCTGCTGCAATATTACCGCTGAGCACATTGAGCGCATGATCATCGTCAAATGCATAGCGCGCGGCATTGGGCGAGGTATAGGTTGCATCGGCGATGGCAATGGCTGCGCCGGTGGTGCCGGTTTGCGGCGCAGTGCCTGCATAGCTGAAGCTGCCGTCGGCGTTTTGCGTGTAAATACGCACGGCCCAAGCGGTGTTCGTGTTGGGCGTCCAGCGGGCATAGAAAGTGTTGGCCGCAGCTGGCGGCAGAATCGCCGCGTCGATGGTGGTGGCATTCACCGGCGTTGCGGTGGTGATTTCGTCACCGCCAGTTGCTGTGCTCACGGTGTGCCAGCCCGCAAAGGTGTAGCCCGTGCGCAAGGGCTGCGCGGGCAGCACCATATTGCCGCCGAAAGTTACGGTGGTGTTTTGCATGGCGGGCAAGCCGCTGTTTGCATCAAAAGCAACGGTAAAGCTGCGCGGCGTCCACACGGCGGTGGCGGTGGTGGCCGCCGTGCCCATCACCACGGTGTTGGTGCCGCTGAGTGAAGCATTTTCGCCGGTCACTGTCCAGTGGCTGAAGGTGAAGCCAACGCGGGTTGGCGTTTGCGGAATGACATATTGCGTGCCCCATGCTTGGGTGACGCTGAGCACATCAACGCCAGTGCCGCCTGCGAGGTCGATAGTGAGCGTGAACGTGCGGCGGGCATAGTGCACACGCAGCACAGTGCTGCCGTCACCTGCGATGAAGCCGCTGGGGGCATGGTTGGCATGGTCTGGGTCCAGCACATACCAGTCTGCGTTGGGCGAAACATAATTGCCCGCGGCTGACACTGCACTGGCGGTTTCGCCGATGCGGTCGCTCACGTTTTGCAACGTGAAGTTGCCGCTGGCATCTTGGCGATAAACATGAATTGCCCAGTTGGTGTCGGTACGCGGCACCCAAATGGCGTAGATTTCTAGGTTGCCATTGTGGGCGAGCACAAAAGCGTCGTCCACCACATAGCCATCGTCAGTGCGCCATTCCACGAAGTCCCAGCCTGCACGCGATGGGTCGGCGGGCATTACACTGCCCACGGCTTGCCCAAAGGTGATGGCACCTGCGTCCACGTAGTCATGTTCGCCATCGTTGAGGTGGGTCATCAGGCGGTGGGTGTTAGCTTGCCACTGTGCGATGGCGTGAGTGGCTGCCGTGCCCATGGTGATGGTGGTCATGGTGGCACTTGCGTCGGTGGGGGTTATATTCCAGCCGGTGAAGGTGTGACCGTAACGCGTGGGTTCTGCGCCCAAGTCATGCACATAGCCCCATCGCAATTCGTTCGCGGGTGCGGTGAGACCCGTGCCACCTGCTAAATCAAGCGTGAGCGGGAAGGTGCGGCGGGCATAGTGCACGCGCAGCACGCTGCTGCCGTTGGCGGCAATGTTGCCGGTGACGACATTGTCGGTGTGTGTGTTATCGAATACATAGCGAGCTGCATCGGGCACAGTGTAATGACCCGCCGGGGTGATTGCCGCGCCGGTGGTGCCGGTGCGCAGTGCATCTTGCGTGCGGGTGAATGTGCCGTTGACGTTTTGCGTATACACATGCATGCGCCACTCGGTGTCGGTGCGCGGCACCCAGCGTGCATAGAGGGTAACATTGCTATTCACAGCAAGGGTATCGGTTTCGGTAATCAGCGCGCCACCGCTGGTGCGCCAGTCGCTAAAGGTGTAGCCCACGCGGGTGGGTGTGCCCAGCGCGCCAAAGACCTGCCCAAACGTCACTTCGCGCACAAACACGTTGGCGTGCGTGCCGTAATCAAGGTTGGTGTAGAGCCTGTGCACATTGGCTGTGTAATGCGCAAATAGCGTGATGTCGCCGTCAACGTCGTGCACGGTTGTGGCTGCGGCGACCTCACCCGTTGTGCTGCCAATGCGCCAGTTGCCAAAGCTGTGGCCATAGGGCGGCGTGGGGGCGGGCAGTGTGCCGAATTCGTCGCCAAAGCGGCTGGGGCGATCAGCGGGAGTAACACTACCGCCGCCTGCGTTGAAGTTCAAGTTGTACAGGTTACCCAACCAGCGTGCATATAGCGTGTGGTTGGTCATGTTAGTGACGGGCGTGGTGTTGAGCCTTTGCTCGCCGCCGGTTGCCGGGGTCGTCCACCAACCTTGGAAGCCAAAGCCGGTGCGGGTAGGCGTAGGCAAGTCATGGTCTGCACCCTGCACACGGTCTACAAACGTTGGCGTGACTGTGCCGCTTTGGGGGTTAAGCGTGATGCGCACGGGCACTTGTACATAATGAAAACGCACCATGCGGCCTGCGGTAATGTGGGTTTGCCAATAGTCAATAGGTAGGTTGCCGTCTGCGTCCGCATAGACGGTTTGCAGCCAAGCATCGCCGGGATAACTGCGGATGACCATGGCGTGTAGGCGCATGCCGGGAATTTCTAGGGGATTCACCCGCACGCGGTCGCCGGTGCGCAGATTGTCAAGGCGCGTCCAAGCATAGCCCGCACCGGGGCCATCGGCGTATTGCACGTGGTCGTTGAGCAACGCCCCGGTGGGATGATACACATGCTCCACGCGTACGCTGCCCACCAAGCTGCGGTAATTGCGTGCAGTGCGGCGTGCGGCGCCGCCGAATTCTACACTCCAGCCGGCGAAGTTGGTGTGTGGCACACCAAGGCGCAGGGTATTGTTGCGCAGGCGGCCGTAGTTGTCGTTATTATAAGCCGGGCGCACAAAATTGTCGATTGATTGCCAGTAATTCCACCAATAGGAAGAGCTTGCTTGACGATAGGCAGCGGTGTCGCGCCAGTTGATGGTGAAGTGACCCGCCATGCGAGACAATGTGTTCACATTCAACCCACGCGACCAGCCTGCAAATTGGAAGTTGTTGCGGGTTGCATTGACCGAAAGATGATGTGTAGTATTATTGCTGGCACCGGGTGTTAGTGCCACAGAGTTGGGAGCTTGGTTGTTGTCATTGCTTGCTCCCCAGCGGAAATGCGCCGATTGTGAGTTGGTGGCCGCCGCGCCAAAGTAAGCATAGCGATTTGCAAGAGCGGGAGCGTCGCCATCTGTATGCGCAAGAATGACACGTGCGTCACCGCCATGCACGCGCGACTGCATGAAGCCAATGACCAAATCGGGGATGGCGTGCGCCGCTTGTGCGTTGGCTAAATTGCCTACGGGTGTAAAACGTTCGCCGCGTGAGCTAAGCCCCACGGCTGCTGGCGCTTGAAAGCGCGTGTTGACCGTAATGCTGCCCCAATGGGTATTAAGATTACCTGCAACGATTTGACCTGAGTTGTTCTTGTCGCCGATGTTGCCGTAAAGCCGGCCGCCAAGATCAGGATAAAGATGCGCGCCAGCCAAAAATGGCCCACCCGACGTGCCAGAAGCAACAGTGCTTGTCACACCGGTTACTGGATGCGTAAATTGTCCCTGTGTATAAGCTATTCCTGAGTCACTGGGGATACCGCGCAGCCAATCAAAAGGCAAATGATTGGTGTGACGGTGCGGCACAAGGTGTTGCCCCGCCGCCGCGCCAGTGAAGCCGGCCTCTGCACCTGGGTGACCGGAGGCCGTTGTGTGCAGCCCGATAGCCGCAAATGTGGTGCGCGAACGGTTGGCACCATTCCATCCGCCAACGCTGGCGCCGCCAGCCATCAACGACTGACCCCACACAACGGAGTAAGCCTGAATGGTGTGCCCAGACACGCCGTCTAAGTAAAACGAAACCGTCCAGCGCAGCAGGTCGTAGCTGCGGCTATATAGACCGGGAGCAGTGATGTGCCCGCCGGTAAGACGGAACTCGCGATCAAGGTGCGTGGGGTTGTTCACACGGTTGGTGTATGTTTGCGTGAAACCCGCTAGGCCGCCGGTGCCGCCACTGCGCCCACCAAGATTGTACATCTGCGTGTTGATGGTGATGTTGGTGACACGGTCAGGAGCTGTGGTTTGAAAACGCACGCGGGCAAAGGCCTCGGTGTGGGCAACGCTGCCGTCATAAGCACCGGCCCCAAAGTTGGAGTTGGTCCACTCGCGTACAGCAGTTTGCCGCCCGGCCATGGTTGCAACGTTAGTCATGTTTGGTTGCAGCCACAGGGTTTCGGGCACCTGCAAGGCCACCGACGGCGGCGCAAGCGCGGTGATTACATCTGCCGTGTTGGGTGTGATCGCCGTTGGGCTGGCCGTAGCACCAATGGCCAGCATACTTGCCAGCATGGCGATGGCCAACAGCACACTGAGCGAGCGACGCAATGTTTTCTTCATCGTTCATTCTCCTTCATCAACTTAGAATTAGAGCCAGTATAACACAAGCGCACACCTTCTGTCAATAGTTTATCAACGATTCGCGAAAAATTTGTTAATTTTCACAAAGGAAACGATCTATGCGCAGCGCACACGCCGCCGGAATTGCAACAATTGCATAAAAAAAGATGCCACCCAGTCGCGGGTCGCATCGTTAGATAAAATGAAAAGCCTGCGCGCGAGGGTGCTCGCCGCAGGCGTGGCGGAAGCGGAGAGATTCGAACTCTCGTGCCCTTGCGGGCAACCGCATTTCGAGTGCGGCTCGTTATGACCACTTCGATACGCTTCCTTTCCATCATATTATACGGCATTTGGACGGGAATGTCAAGGAAAATTGCAAAAAAAGATGCCCTATACACGAAACCGGCATAGGACGTAGCGAGGAGCCTCTCGCGCAGGCTGGCGCAATGCACAGCGAAGCGACCAAGTTCCACCGCAGGTGGTGGCGCGCCTGAAGGGAGTCGAACCCCTGGCCTTCCGCTTAGGAGGCGGACGCTCTATCCGGCTGAGCTACAGGCGCGTGTGAGGAGGCAGTTAGCCGCCTGCGATGTGTTTTTATGCATGTTCCGATGTTTGAACCAAAGCCAGAGAATAGGTAGCGCCACAGCAAAAACATAACACAACATGACGTGCAATTCGTAAACCACACTAACCCAATGTCTCGGCCAGCCGGCAGCAAAAGCAACCATTGAGAATCTAATGGTTTGGGCGCAAAACAGCAGTGCCGGGTATGACCAACGCCACCAGCGTCGCTCACCTTGATGGCGGGCAATGAGCGCAAGCATGAGGCCAAAAAACAGCACTTGCAAGATGATGTCAACATAAAGACGTGTATTGGCAGCACTGGGCAGATGGCCAAAAACAAGCAAATCCACCCCCAAAACAAACACGACAAGCGAGGCAACGTAATGCATCGGAGTCGGCCACAGCACTTCCCATTTTTTCAGCACAACTGCCGCTACAATCAGACCAATCCAGGCAATGAAAAAAATGACTAGCCCTATCCAATGGCTCACCCAAAACGGAACTCGGCTCAGCACTGTCCATGTCAGCCAAACCAGCAAAAATTTAAGCAGCCATTGGGGATCGAGGCTTTCACACTCACGCGGTTGCGTACTCATGCATTCTCCCATTTTGCCGCCACGAGATCATGCGCCGCATTGAAGACGGTTTCGCCCAAGCGGTGCAGGTCGGCGTTGTCTTCTTGCGCGCACACGCGGGCAAAGACCTTGCCCATGACCTGCGCCTTGGTAGTGTCGGGCGTTTCACGCTTGGCGAGAAGATATTGCGTGAAGGCGCTGCCGTCGGAAATGGTGGCCCAAAAATCACGCGAGTGGTTAATGAGCGTGTTGTTCATGGTGGTGATGGCAGCCTCGGCTAGCAAGGCGGGTTGCAGCACTTTGCGCAGGGCATGCTGGGCAGAGTACACCATGAGCACTTGCAGATGCTGCTCACGCGCAGGGGTAAGGCTAAAGCCGAAGCTTTCGGCAATGGCAATCACCTCGGGCGATTTAGCCGACATGCCGGCAAGCTCGCGCCCAAGCCGCTTGGCAGCACCAAGCAACCCAGCTTGGCGCAGTTGTTCGGTCTGCGCCGCCATTTCGTCCAAGTTTTCGTTGTTTTCTTGTTGCCCAAAGATTTTAATGTCAGTGTCCATGCGTTAACCTTTCGCTGCCAGTTTTCGTTTCATGCGCGATTTATAGCCAAGCAATAGCGCTAGCTGTGCATCGTTCATTTGCGTTTGCCCCACGGTTGCCGTGCCGTACATACCGCGGAAATCGCTGCCACCGGTGACCAACATGCCCGCCTGTTTGGCGATGCCAAGCAGCTGTTTTTGTATGTTTCGACTGTTGGCTGGGTGCAGCACTTCAATGCCATCAAGGCCTGCGGCAATCAGCTCGTCAAGCATGTCCAGTGCACAGGTGTTTTCGCCGGGATGCGCCAACACCGCAACTCCACCCGCTTGATGAATGGCCTGCAATACCTCTTGCGGGCTGAGAAATGCCGCAGGAGACAGGATATTATCGCGGCTGCTTGGGTCAAATAGCTCTTGATAAAGCTCGCCGCAAAAACGGTCAGTGAGGCCGCTTTCGACTAGAGCGCGCATCAAATGCTGGGGATACACACAGGTGCTGCCTTTGGCGCATTCCTTCACCAGCGCAAGGCTCACGGGGAAACGCCGCAAAAACTTCGCCACCATGTGTTGCATGGTTTGTTTGCGCGCGTTGATGTTCTGGTGACACAAGCCTTCTAGACGGCTAGGGTTATCCGCAAGATAGCACAACAGGTGCAGCTCGCGGCCATCAGCAGTCGAGCAGGAAATCTCCACGCCATGCAGCACGTGAATGCCGTGGCGCTCACCAAGCATGCGCGCGCGCACGGTGCCAGCCATGCAGTCTTGGTCCACAATGGCAAGGTGAGTAATCCCCTGCGCTTTGGCTAGCGCAAGCAGGTCTTCAATGCCCATAGATCCCATGGAAAGCCGTGTGTGACAATGCAGGTCGCCTGCCATGGCACTTCCCCCTCGCCGGAATAAATTGGGTTCCTATTTTACATTATACCGCATTTGAATGACAATTGCAAGGGTTATTTTGTTGATTTTCACAAGTTTTGACGATTATATTCACACGGACGCCACTTTAGACCGTTATGTGTGCGCCATTCTTCTGTTTTGGTCAGGCTCCAGTCGGGGTAATTATCCAAGTTGGGGAAGAATGCGTCAGCCTGTTCAGCGGCAGCATCCACTTGGGTAATGAGCGCGGTGTTGCACAGCGGCAGCAACGCATCGTAGACCTGCCCGCCACCAATCACGAACACCTTGCCCAGCGATTTCGCCTTAACCACGGCTTCATCCAGAGTGCGGCAAACATGCACATGCCTGCCTCGCGGCTTAAAGTCAGCGTCACGCGATACCACCACAATTTTGCGCCCGGGCAGATTGGGAAAGCCAGACGGCGACTTTGGCAGACTGTCGTAGGTGTTGCGACCCATGAGCAACACGTGCCCCATGGTGATGTGTTTGAAACGCCCCATATCACCGGGAATGTGAAACAGCAGTTGATTTTCGTGGCCGATAGCCCAGTTTTGGTCCACGCAGGCAATGGCGGTGAGGGGGGCTTGTTGGCGCTTGCGCTTGCACCGCGATCTACCCATGATACAAACGGAAAGCCAAAACAACCAGCTGAGCCAACTCGAATGCCTATCTGCTAGTATTCCGAACCAACGCCACACGTTATCACGCACTTCAATTTCAATGAATATTGTCGCGGGATATAGCCCCTCAATAGGTTGCACATAGAGCGATCCACTATTGCTTAACTCGTCCATCAAGGTGAAAAAGTTTTCGCGCACTTCGTCGTATATATCTCCGCGCACCACATGAAAAAAAGTGAGATTGTCGCGCGGGGTCAATCGTTCAAAACGAGCGCCGTCATCAAAGGCGTTGCGCAATCGGCGAAACTCTCCACTGCTAACAGGCACACCAGCAACATAATGTATTGTGTAGCGAAAAAGAATTCTAGGGCGTCGGCTATGCATTTCACGGCGATATATGTTTTGCACAACCAAACTAAGGTCATCCCAATCGATTATCATTTCATCCGTAACACCAGCACTTCTGCGCAGCAAACGCAACTCGTCCGTTTGGAAGTCGTGCGTAGGAGTGAATCGCGAAAAATCCAGTTCGGTGCTATATTGCAACTGACCATCGATGATCGTTGCAAACAAGTTTCCCCTAAGCATCACTAAGTCCAAAATTCCATCATTGTTGATATCCCATAGGGTAACGAGAGGCATTTGCCATGGTTCGACTTCCACTTCACCGGTGTGCAGCGCCCCCGCCACCTGCCAGTAAACCTGCCAATATTGCTCCTGCCAAGTGAGAGGCGCTTCATCCTCCTGCGCAAATGCGGGCAAAGCGAAGCCCACCAGCATCACTAGCGCAATAAGCAATACTGCGATTTTCTTCATACACACTCCTTATCCTTCGGCAGCAGTGCCCACACCAACACATAGCCGCCTAGGCACATTGCGGCAAAAATTAGGCTCAGTTGCAGGGCGTTTTCGTCCATGGTACTGAAAATCTCGCCAAGCGTGTGCAGCGGCTGGGTGAAGAGATACCAGCTGTTCAGGCGCAGCGCACCGCGGCCCATCCAAATTGCCCAACCAGACAACAACGATGTCACAACCACCAGCAGCCAGCCCCAGATTGGGCCGAGCCGCCGCGCGACCTGCCGTTGCAGCATGGCAAGCGAAACAAAGCCAAACAGCACGCCCATGCCCACGCCGGCGATCATCAACAGCAGCGAGAACCAGGCGGCGGGATTGGTGGTGAAAAGGAAAATCCACTGTTGATTTCGGCCGTCGATGAAGTTGACGCTGTTCAGGTGCAGCAGGCTGGTGAAGAGATATGGCGCGTTGGGGTAGAACAGCAGCCACAGCGGCCAGCAAATCCATGTGAGCACGCGCCACTTGCGATGTGCACTCCACAGCACGCCGCAGGCAAACACCAGCGGCAGCCATGCGAGGAACATATTCCATGGCATCCATCCCCAGCCATAGCGAAAGCTGGTGGCAAACAGCACAAGTTGCAGCAAGGCGGTGCCCACACCCAGCACGACCAGTATGCGGGTGAACTCGCGGGGCAGCCACGCGGGGTGCAGGGTGATGAGGCGGTTTTTCATGGGGGCTCCTCAAAAATGAATGTAAGTTAGGTTATGCTCTGCGGGTTATTTCAATAACGCCCGCATTTGTTCTTCGATAGCTTTAACAAACAATTCCTCTGCGCGATGAAGCTCTCTTGCAAATTCATTCGTCACATCTAAGGTTATTGCTTGTCCTTTTACACGCATTCGATTAACCAGATCTGACTGAAGTTTAAATAGCGTTTGAAGTTGCTCGTCTAAGCTCCCCGAATATTTTTTATCGATTAACCCTCTCGCAGCTTGGCTGTACGTCTTAAGGTTGCCTAAGTTACGTAAGTTGCACGTTGTCATAATCTGCAGATCATCTTTCGTGTTCGTTTCTCTAAAACTTAGCTTCGCTTCGTTCTTATTCCAATCAACCAATATTTCATGCAATTTCGTGTAGCGAAAACTTTTGATTGCGTCGTTTGCTTTCGCTTTATTGTCAATAAACGACTTGACTAGCGGAATTGCAGCAATAACTAAGGCAACACCGGTTGACGCAAAAAACGTTCTCCAATCCATTTCATCACCCCATCCCCATCAACTTCAACGCCTGCGCAGCAGCAGCTTGCTCGGCGAGCTTTTTGCTGCGCCCACGCCCCACACCCAGCACGTTGGAGTGCAACCGCACCTCCACCAAAAAGACTTTCTCATGGTCGGGACCTTGCTCCTGCACCAGCACATACTCCACGGACTCCGCCGGGTTTTGCTGCACGATTTGCTGCAGCTCGGTTTTGCTGTCAGCCATGGCGAAGCTACCCTGCTGCAAAAAGCGGTGCACAAACACCTTGCAGGGCTCAATGCCGCCATCCAGGAACATCGCCGCGAGCACGGCCTCGAAGGCATCGGCCACCATGCTGGGACGATTCGCGCCGCCGGTTGCAGCCTCGCCACGGCCAAGCCGTAGCGCGCCGCCTAGGCCGATTTCTTGCGCATAACCGAACAAAGCCGACTCGCACACGGCGGCGGCACGCATTTTGGTGAGCTCGCCCTCGCTCTTGTTGGGATGATTGACGTGCAACCACTCGGCGGCCACAAAGCCCAGCACGCTGTCGCCCAGGAACTCTAGGCGTTCGTTGCTGCCATGCGCCAGCTTGCGCTCGTTGGCATAGCTCGAGTGCGTCAACGCCCGCTCGAGCAGCTCGGGCTGGCGGAAGGTGTAGCCGAGGTTGTGTTGCAGTTGATCAAGTGTCATGTGGGTTCTCCTTATGGCAGAGTGATTCGCAAGGCTTCGGAGCGTGCAATGCGGGTGTCATTCACGCCCCAGTCTGTGCGATAAACAACGAGAGTATTGTTGCCACGAAATTGAATTTGCAACAGATTTTCAGCGGGAACACGCGCAACAAAGGCTTGCGCTTGCAGGTCAAAGATGTAAATATTATCGCCTGAGGCTGCCGCCAGATAACGTCCATTCGGCGCGATAGCAGTTTGATGAAAACAATCATCCAGATGCGCCTGAGGAACATCTGCCAGCAAGTTCTTGCCCACGGCAATGCTGGCGACAGTTTCGAGATTCTCCAGCGTTACGGTGTGAACATGCAATTGCCGCCCACAACAATAATAGCCGCATGCTCGCGAAACGAAATAATGCACCCCATTGCGTTCAAGCGCAAACCCTTCCATCATGCGCTCTAGGGGGATAGCCATCATGCGTTGCAAATCGAACACGCTTTCAAACGCAAAAAACACGTGCGCTTGTCTTGCTTGCCAAAAAAATCGTTCGTCGATGACCTGCTGCGCCCATGGACTTGTGTGCATGTGCTCGTGATATTCATCACCAAACTCCCCTGTCATCAACATAGTTTCTTCGCCTGTGATTTCATTGCGCAACCAAATGTTGTTTATAGTATCGCCACGTTGATTTGGCTCGCTTTCGCGGTTAATGACGGTATGTGTTGCCGACATCGTCAAGCGCCGTTCAACTTCTTGCGTTCTTCCCACGGTCATGCTTTCAATCTCAGTCCGCAACCTCGCATTCGCAGCCGCGTGTAAATCGATTGCCTCCACTCGCACGCCTGCCGCATTGGGCGGGGACGTACGCATGGTAGTGGTTGTTTCTTCAGTCGTAGTGATAACCTCTGTAGTGGTTTCGGCATCGTAGTCACCATTCACCACCACCGTTGCCGCCGAGCCACAGCCCGCCAGCACAAGCAGCACAAGCAAAATCGCGATAAGTTTCATCACACGCCCTCCCTTTTCACTTATTATACCACGCGCGTGCGCAAATGTCTAGTTACAGTTTTGTAACCACTGCGCAAATAAACAAGCGGCAAGGCCGAAGCCCCGCCGCTTGTAGGGGCGGATGCAAATCCGCCCGCAACCGTATTGTTTTACGCTTTCACTTCTTTCTTTTTGTGCAGCGCCCAGCCCACGCCCATCACAACCACGAACAACGCGAGATAGTATGCAGCCATCCAGCGTTGGCCGTCAATCACGGCATAGATGAGGAAGATGGCACCGGCCGTGGCAATGCCCGGCGCAATAAAGCGGTTGAAGATGCCTAGGTCTTTTTGTTTCACCATCACCATGATAAACATGGGGATGAAGAACGCATTAAAGGTGATGGGAATGAGCGCCGCAATGTTGAAGCTAAAGCGGCCATCACCCGGAACCAAAAAGCTCAGGTAGCCCAGCCAGCCAGCATGCTGTGCACCGTTGATGAACATCCACACGGCAATCAGCAGCAGGTTAAGCGCGGCGGAGTTATTGGGCATGTTGGTTGAGGCATCCACCTGCCCAAAAATGGCAGGTTTGGGACCGCGTTGGCGTGCCGCAATGGTATAGAATGCACGTTGCCCAGCAACTGTGAGTCCATTGAGCGTGCCCAAGCACGAAATGACGATGAACACAAACAGGATTGTGCCGCCGGTTTCAGTGAATATGTTGGTGAATGCGGTGCGTGTGCCACCGCTTGAGGCAAGAACCTCGGTGCCAGCCGCGCCGAAGATGCCCACAAAGTACAGCACATAAATGGTGGTGATGATAATCAACCCGCCGGTGAGGGCGATGGGCAAATTGCGCTTAGAATTCTTGATTTCGCTGTTGAGGTTCATTACGCAGTCAAAACCAACATAGGCGAACACGGTCGCCGTCAGTGCCGCCAAGAACGCGCTGCCCGCGGGCAAAACGCCAATTTCAATGCCCTGCACACCAATCGCGGGGATGTCTGCCGCAACGTAGCTGAGGTTCTCGAGGGTTACACCGTTAGCCAAGCCGGCAATCAAGCCGATGATGCCCATGCCGATAAGCGGGATAACCTTGATGAACGTGCCCGAAATCTGAATTTTTTCGCTGATTTTGGGGCTGAGGGTGTTGATGACGTAAATCGCAACCAAGTAAACCAGCGCAATGGCAAAAGTCTCGCCGCTGAAGAACTGGTTAACGCCGCGGGTGGTGTGCCAGCCAAATAGCTCCACCGTGAAGCGCGCCGACACCCAAGCGAGAATGCCCGTCATGGATGGATAAAAGAACGTGGCCATGAACCAACCGAACATGTAGCCAAATCTGTCGCCAACCAGCACGTCGGAGAAGTCTAGCAGGCCGCCCACTTTTTCGTGGCGGGTAGATAGCACGCCCAGCACATAGGCAAATGCCAAGGTGATGATGCCGCCCAGTGCCCAGGCTAAAATGCCGATCCACATGCGGCCGCCGGCGTAGGCGACGATTTCTTCGTTGCGGAAGAAGATGCCACTGCCGATGATGGTGCCAACGACCATGCACATGGCCATCGTCAGCCCAAATTTGCGTTTTAACTTGTTTTCCATGGAAATTTTACCTTTCAGTCATATTTTTTCTATTATATCACGTTGTGTGCGCGTTGTCCAGCAAAATTTTGCAAAAGGTAACAACATTGTAACTGGACTTTTGCACAAAGGCGTGATATAATCAACCAAAAGGAGGTTTTACCATGAAATTGCTTGCTTTACTGCTTGTATTTGCACTGTTGCTTGCCGCGTGCGGCATAGGTACAACACCGACAAACTCTACCGAAACCACCACGGAACACACCACCACTGCCGCCGAAGAAGCGTTGCCCGAGCCATGGCGCGAAATTGTGCAATTTGAGCTTTCACTAGGGCATGTACTAACTGAACAATTTTTCCCCGAGCTAAACGTGTTTGGCATTGCGCTGCGCGAAAACGACCAGTACACTTTGCTGCTTAATCCCACCGAAGCGTATCCTATCTTCACGTATGCTTTGGAGGCAGCAATCAATGATCGATTTTTTGCTTTTATCTCAGCCAAACCCAACACCTGCGCAATTTCCGGCGTGATATTTTATGATATCATGGAACAGCGTATCATCAGCGTGCGTGCGCAGGTGCAGCCAACAGTATATACCAGCAGTCTCGACCTTCACCATGTGGAAGATAGATATATTTACGTGCGTGAACGTTTTTGGGGCGACATTCCCGAATACATTACGCTGTTTCGCTTTGCCGTTGCGCAGCTGGAACAAGGCGGTACAGTAATAGCCCTGCCCGCCGGAGAAATTGCAGCGCAAGATTTACTGCAAAATTCCGCAGAAATGTCTTGACAAGCCCAAGCACCTATGCTATACTATAAAGTCGCGGGAACTATCCGCGCCCTGTATGCTCATCAGCACAGGGAAAACTTCTTGGCCGCACAACGCGGTCCACTGTCCATAAGGAGGAAACTATGGCACAACACAACTACGAAGCGATGATGGTGTTTTCCATGCTGCCCGGCGAGGAAGCCATCAACGCGCTCAAAGAGCGTTTTCAAACCCTCATTGAGCAAAACGGCACACTGGATGCAGAGCAGACCAAAGACATGGGCAAACGTCGCTTGGCCTACCTCATCAACAAACGCGAAAGCGAAGGATACTACATGCTGTTTGTGTTCACTTCGGCACCGGAATTCCCCGCCGAGCTTGAGCGCGTGGCTGGCATCACCGACGGCGTGCTGCGCTGCATGGTGATTCGTCGGGAGGGCTAGCATGAACTATGCGATGGTTATGGGGCGCCTGACGGCTGACCCTGAACTCAAAAGCACAGGCAGCGGCGTTTCGGTTTGTTCCTTCACCGTGGCGGTTGACCGCCGCTTCAAAGGCCAAAACGAAGAACGTCAAACAGACTTCATCCGTTGCGTGGCTTGGCGCCAAAGCGCGGAATTCCTCAGCCGTTACTTCAAAAAAGGCAGCATGGTTGCCGTAATGGGCAACATTCAAGTGCGCAGCTATGATGACAAAAACGGCAACAAGCGAGAAGCCGTTGAACTGGTGGCCGAAAACATCCACTTCACCGGCGAACGCAACCAAGGTGGCGGTGGCGGCAACTTCCGCGATCAGCCTCCCCTGCCCGAAGCCCCGCCCGAACGCGGCAACGCCCAGCAGCAATCGTCTTACTCCACCGCAAGCGCGGCAGACTTTGACGAAATTGCCGGCGACGACGACCTGCCGTTCTAATCAACTATTTCACATTTGACAGGAGAAAATATTATGCCTTACAATAACTCGCGTGACCGCGAAGATCGCGATGACCGCCGGCCACAGCGCCGCCGCCGCCGCAAAGTTTGCTCGTTTTGCGTAGACAAAGTGGAGCACATCGACTACAAGGACGTGGGCCGCTTGAGCAAATACATCAGCGAGCGGGCAAAAATTCTGCCCCGCCGCATGACTGGCACCTGTGCCAAGCATCAACGCACGCTCACCACTGCGATTAAACGTGCACGCATGGTGGCCCTGCTGCCCTACACCGCAGAGTAATTACATTTTTCGCAAGGCGAAGTTTTCTGTCGGACGTGTATGCGATGCATGACCAACGAAAACAAAGCATTGCGGAAAATAGTATTAATTTTTTGCTAGGCAAGGCTTGAGCAAGGGAAGTGTACGTGGTACACGACCGAAGCGAAAACGCAGCATAGCGAAAAATTTGGCAAGTTGATGTAGTGTGCAGGTTCTGTGCGGCGCAACACTGCCAACCATGTCAGGCGGGGAACCGAGCAGCATTCCGCAGACCGTTGTGCGCGCCACAGCCCGCCTGTGCGCTACATCAACTTGCCAAGCAAACAAAGCAGTCAACCATGTTGGCTGCTTTTCATAATTTAGCTTGACTTCTCAATTTGCGTATGCTACACTGATGGAAATTATATTCGCACAGGAAGCATTATGATGAAAAGACCATATTAATCAGGAAGGAATGGCAGCCATGGACTTTTGGGATTTTTGCGCACCGTTTTATGATTTGGGGGCAAAAGCCAACAAACGAGCATACCGCGAAATGCTACACATTGTGCGCGAGCTTGTACCTCCGGATGCGTCCGTGCTGGAGGCAGCAGCAGGCACGGGGGCAATAAGCCTTGCAGTTGCGGACAAAGCCAGCCACGTGCTGTGCACAGACCTAAGTGATAACATGTTGAAAAAAGCACAAAAAAAGGCCGCAAAGCGCAAAGCATCAAACGTCATCATTGCCAATCGAAGCATCTATGATCTTGGCCAGCCAGACAGTTCTTATGATGTGGTTGTAGCAGCGCAGGTGCTCAATTTACTTGACGAGCCCGAAAAAGCAGCCGCAGAATTACGTCGTATCGCAAAATCCTTGGTGATTTTGCCCACACCTTATATCAAAAATCTACGCGGCCCGGGACGAATTAATATTCGCATCTTCAAATTGCTAGGTTTTTCGCCCAAGTTTGAATTTGACCGCGAATTATTTGCGCGATTTTTGCCAAGCGTTGGTTTTAATGACTGTAAGTTCATTCAAATTCAAGGCAAAGTGCCACTGGGCATTGCCATTTGGACAAAAACATAACACACACAAACCAAGCGAGATTTTCCAAAAATCGCCATGCAAACACTTGCATAACTTTCCTGCTTTCGCGCACAATACATCTTGTTACCACAAATTGAAGTGAGGATGATTGCAGATGAAAGCAACCGGAATTGTGCGGCGCATTGATGACCTGGGCCGCGTGGTCATACCAAAAGAAATTCGGCGCACCATGCGCATACGTGAAGGCGACCCCCTAGAAATTTTCACCGACGCAAACGGTGAGGTTATTTTTAAAAAATATTCACCCGTGGGTGAGCTTAGCTCTGCCACCAAGCCCTATGCCGAGGTGCTGTGCCGCAGCGCAAACCTGCCCGTGCTCATCACCGACCGCGACCGCGTGATTGCCTGTGCGGGGCTAAGCAAAAAAGAGGTATTGGAGCGCCGCCTGACCAGTGCCCTAGAGACATTGATTGAAAATCGTGCGAGTTTCAACTCCACCGGCGGCGAGCGTTTGCGCCCCATTGAAGGCTTAGAGCGCGATGCCGCTGTGGCCTGCCCCATCATTGGCGGCGGCGATGTTTCTGGCTGTGTGGTCATGCTGCAAGACGAAAACGGCACACCGCCCTCCCCCACCGATGTGAAGCTCATTCAAGTAGCAGCATCGTTCCTTGGCAAACAAATGGAGGATGGCTAAGCGCGTTGCAACTTTTTTTCAAAAAAGTTGCGCAAAAAACTTTTCCCCGCTTCGCGGTGGACGATTAACAAAAAACAACGACCCACTCTCTGCCTCGCAAAGAGTGGGGTTTTGCTATATTTATAAGAATTAGGCGCGAAGCGAGGAGCCCCGCCGCGAGCGGTTTTTCTTTTGACGATTTGCCATAATTCCCAGCACCTTCTCCAGTTCCAGCACCACCGTGGGGATAAACGCAAGGGCAATCACTGCCCACCACTGTCGGCTGGTCATGGCCATGGTGCCAAACAAGCCATGCAGCGGCGGCAGGGTAACCACCAGCACTTGCAGGCCAATACATAGCACATTGGCGAAGTTCATGCGGCGGTTGCTGAACAATCCAATGCTCCACAGCGGCCGCGACGAACGCATGCTGTTGGCGTGTAGCACCTCCACAAAGCTCAGCACGGTGAAGGCCATGGTGCGCCCCAGCACTACGTCGTCGCCGCAAATGCCAAAGATACGCCGCCCCAGCATGAAAGCAAGCAGCGTCACCGCGCCCATGAGAATACCCTCCATGGCCATGTGGGTCGCCATGGTTTTGTCGAAAAAGCTTTGCTCAACGGACTTCGGCGGCTTTTTCATGATGTGCGGATCAGCGTCCTCCAAGCCCAGCGCAATGGCTGGCGCAGAATCCGTGACCACGTTCACCCACAGCAGTTGAATGGGCAGCAGCGGCGTGGGCTGGCGCATCAGCGAGGCCGTGAACACAGCAACCACCTCGCCGATGTTTGAGCTGATGAGAAAGTGCACCGCCTTTTTGATGTTTTCGTAAATCCCACGGCCAGCCTGCACAGCATGCACTATAGTAGCAAAGTTGTCGTCGGTGAGGATCATATCCGCCGCGCCTTTGGCGACTTC